>CBDBZN010000010.1:0-47411 GCA_965213575.1 Chitinophagales bacterium
CAGAATAATATGACCGGGGATCATCAGCTGCCACAGCAGTGGGACATACAATTACTTCTGCTCCCATTGCTTTTAAGATGTCTACTTTCTCTTTAGACTGTTTATCATTTGTAGTAAAAATACATTTATAACCTTTAACGATAGCTGCCAAAGCTAAGCCCATGCCGGTATTGCCTGAAGTACCTTCAATGATTGTACCACCGGGTTTTAATAAACCCATTTTTTCTGCATCTTCTACCATTTTCACTGCCATTCTATCTTTTACTGAATGTCCGGGATTAAAATATTCTACTTTCCCTAATACTGTAGCTTTAACATCTTTTACAATGTTATTTAGCTTTATCATGGGTGTGTTTCCGATTGCTTCAACAATATTTTTATAATACATATACTACTTTTGCTCGTGATAATTTATTTCAGCTAAAAATCTCCTATCCAACACACCTAAATAGCGTGCTGCATCATAAGAGAGTTTTAATAAAATCTTATTATTTTCCTGTGTGGCAGGCAAGGTACCAATAACCTTTACGTAAATTACTTCATTATTCATTAAATTACTCACTCTTATCACAGTCTCTCTAGGTAAAGTACTATGTAATGCATAAAATCCTTTCGGCGAATCCTTACTATTTAACCAAGTCGCTAAACCTTTTTGGCGTTTTACGATCATTTTTTCGTCTGCGTTAAGTGTTTTATATAGCTCAACATAAGATTTAGTAGCCGCTTTTAATTTATGTAGTGAATCTGTCATTAAATTACTGGCATTCATTGGAATGGAATCATCATTTTTCCGAAAAAAAATAAGGTTGGAATCTACTCTTGTGGTATCATATACCCATCCTACAATTAATCGTTGTTCGAGCTTGATTGCATCAGCTTGTAAATCATTCCATATCCTTAAGCTATCTAAATTGTTAACAGGATATTTTCTTTTAATGCTGTATAGCGTTTCACCTTTTTTGATCACGTGAAATATGGTGTCCGTTTTTTTTACAATATATTGAGGTATAGTTACCGACACTATTTCTTCAGCTCTCAACCATTCGGGCACTTTTAATATCTCTCCCGGTAATATGACGCTGTCTTTTGCCGAAGGGTTATATTTAATTATATCATCAATACTGATCTTATATTTTTTTGAAAGGCTATACAATGTTTCCTTTTTTGAAACATGGTGCAAGGTGTATACCTTTTCTTTAATTGCTATGGTGCCAAGGGAATCTTGCGCTTCTGCTAATAAGACAGTGAAGCATAAAAAGAAAAAATTAAATATTATTTTTTTAGTCATATTTAGTAGATAAGATTTGGATTTTTCCTAATTCAGAAATGTTTATCTTCGGTAAAAATAACTAATTTTTATTCCAACTTTCTTATTGAGGACATAAATAAAAGCTTGTATCTTAACATTTACATAAAACGATCAATGCTGATGCGTAGTTTAATAGTAAAGTCCTTGTTGTGCCTAACTTTTATATTTTTATTAACTACTCAAACAGTTTTTTCTCAAGCAGATTCTACTCTTAATAAGGTTTTGCAATTTTCTATCGGACAAGAAATAATGCCCGGTGCCTGGAGAATCACTCAGAAAGCCTTTGCGCAAGCTAAAGAAATGCAAGCAGATTATATTTTATTGAGATTAAATACATACGGTGGAGCGCTGGACATAGCAGATTCTATCAGAACTAAATTTTTGAACAGCAATATTCCAACTATTGTATTTATAGATAACAATGCTGCGTCAGCCGGCGCATTGATCTCAATTGCGTGCGATAAGATATATATGGTAAAAAGTGCAACCATAGGAGCTGCTACCGTAGTAAATCAAACCGGCGAAGCAATGCCTGATAAATACCAATCGTATATGCGTGGGATCATGCGTGCTACAGCAGAATCTAAAGGCCGTGATCCTATTATTGCCGAAGCTATGGTCGATGACAGAATATATATTCCCGGTGTTATTGATTCCGGAAAAGTATTGACATTTACTACTACAGAAGCGATGCAACATGGATTTTGTGACGGTGAAGCTGCTAACATAAAGGAAGTTCTGCAGTTAGCCGGCATAGAAAATTATGCTATTACTCAATATGAACTTTCTTCTGTAGAAAAAATCATTCAAGTTTTGTTAAGCCCCACTTTAAATGGAATACTATTATTGATCATAATTGGCGGAATTTATTTCGAGTTACAATCTCCCGGAGTCGGTTTTCCCATTATTGCCTCTGCTGTTGCAGCTATATTATATTTTGCGCCATTATACTTAGAAGGGTTGGCAGCAAATTGGGAGATCTTATTATTTATTGCAGGCCTCATACTTATTAGCGTGGAGATTTTCATCATTCCCGGTGTGGGTGCAATAGGTATTTTAGGTGTATTGATGGCTTTAACTGGGCTCACACTCAGCATGATCGGCAACAATTATTTTGATTTTACTTTTACTCCTCCCGGCAACATTAGTAGTGCTTTACTGAGAATTTCAATAGTGATCATATTTATATTTACGCTTCCGCTGATGTTGAATCATAAGTTTATCAACAGCAGATTATTTAAAAAAATCATGCTGACAGAATCCACTTCAAATGAAGCGGGATACACCACTAAAATTAAAGAGTATGATTTATTGATTGGCTTGACAGGCAAGAGTTTAACAGACTTAAAGCCGGTGGGCAAGATTATAATAAATAATGAAATACAGGAAGCTTCTACAGATGGAGAACATATTGACAGAAATACTGCTGTTGTTGTAAAAAGAATATCTAATAATGTCCTTATCGTAAAAGCATAACTTATGCGAATAGTCGGAATTATACCTGCCCGATATGAATCTTCTCGTTTTCCCGGAAAACCATTGATAAATATTCAAGGTAAAACAATGATCCAACGAGTATACGAGCAAACATTAAAAGTCAAGGCCCTTCATAAAGTAATGGTCGCCACAGATGATAAACGTATTTATGAACATGTAGAATCATTTAAAGGAAATGCAATGTTCACCGGTAGTGATCATCAAAGCGGTACAGACAGATGCAGAGAAGCAGCCGATAAGGAAAAGTTGCAAGATGAAGATGTTATCATTAACATTCAAGGAGATGAGCCTTTTATTGCTCCGGAGCAAATTGAGAAACTTTGCAATTATTTTAAAAACAAAAACTTAGATGAACCTTCTATCGCTACTTTAGTGAAAGAAATAGACTCAAATGACATATTAAATAACGAAAACAAGCCTAAAGTTGTTTTATCTCAACAGCAACAGGCTATTTATTTCAGCAGGCATGCTATTCCCTATCAAAAAAACGCGCCAAAATCAGCATGGATCAAAAATCATACTTATTACAGCCATATCGGGATTTATGGATATACTTTTCATACGTTAAAAAAAATTACCGCACTCTCTCCTACTCCTTTAGAAATGGCAGAGTCATTAGAACAACTGCGCTGGCTTGAGCACCACATTCCTATTAAAGCACTGCTTACAAAGTATGACACAAAATCTATAGATACCCCCGAAGATTTGCAAAGTTTGTTAGAAGAGCTACGATAAAAATTGTACCTTTGATTCCGCCTAAACAACAATACAAAAGAACTTAATTAATGACAAAATTTGTCTTCGTAACGGGTGGGGTTACGTCCTCCTTAGGAAAAGGAATTATTTCTGCATCATTAGCAAAACTACTGCAAGCAAGAGGTTATTCGGTTACCATTCAAAAATTTGATCCCTATATTAATATTGATCCGGGAACGCTCAACCCTTATGAACATGGAGAGTGTTATGTTACGGAAGATGGGGCTGAAACTGATTTAGACCTCGGCCATTACGAAAGATTTTTAAATGTTCCTACTTCACAAGCAAACAACGTCACCACCGGCCGCATATATCAATCTGTAATTAATAAAGAAAGAGCCGGTGAATTTTTAGGTAAAACGGTACAAATTGTCCCACATATTACAGATGAGATCAAGCGAAGGATGCTGCTATTAGGCGAATCTAAAAAATATGATATCGTTATTACAGAAATAGGTGGAACAGTGGGTGATATTGAATCATTGCCTTATGTTGAGGCCATTCGCCAGCTACTGTGGGACTTAGGCAATTCCAATCATTTGGTGATTCATTTAACTCTTGTGCCATATCTTAGCGCTGCTAAAGAACTTAAGACCAAACCTACGCAACATTCGGTAAAGGAATTATTGGAAAATGGCGTGCAGCCTGATATTTTAGTCTGCCGTTCAGAATATCCTATAAATAAAGAAATTAGAAAAAAAATTGCTAGATTTTGCAACGTAAGCGTTAATTCCGTTATAGAATCATTAGATGCCAGTACTATTTATGATGTGCCTTTGCAGATGTTTAAAGAGAAACTGGATAAAATCTCCCTGTCAAAACTTAAGCTTTCTTCTAAAAAAGAACCTGATTTAGAGCATTGGAAAACATTTTTAGGGAAATTAAAAAATCCTACTTCTGAAATCAAAATCGGAATCATCGGAAAATATGTTGAGCTGCAAGATGCTTATAAATCTATTCATGAATCTTTTATTCATGCCGGAGCAGTGAATGAATGCAAAGTAAACCTTATTAGTATACATTCAGAAGAATTATCAAAAGAGAACGTTGGAGAGAAATTTAAGGGGCTGTGTGGCATTTTAGTAGCTCCCGGTTTTGGAGAAAGAGGAGTAGAAGGTAAAATCACTGCAATAAAATATGCCAGAGAAACCGGCTTGCCTTTCTTTGGAATTTGTTTGGGCATGCAATGTGCTGTTATAGAATTTGCCAGAAATGTTTTAAAATTAAAAAAGGCGCATTCTTTAGAATCAAATCCCAACACCAGTGATCCTGTAATTAGTTTGATGGAGGAACAAAAAGATGTAAAAGATATGGGCGGTACCATGCGGCTTGGTGCTTATCCATGTAAAATAGAAAAAGGTACTTTTGCTTACCACGCATATGGGAAAAGCAATATTTCAGAGCGCCACCGCCATCGCTATGAATTTAATAATACATATTTAGAACAATATAAAAAGGCGGGAATGATTGCATCAGGTATTAACCCTGAAAATAATTTAGTCGAAATCGTAGAAGTACCGGATCATCCTTATTTTATTGGTGTACAGTTTCATCCTGAACTTAAAAGCACGGTAGCCAATCCTCATCCCTTATTTGTCGGATTCGTAAAGGCAGGTATTAAATATGCTTCTGATAAAGGCAAAAACAAATAGAGCCCTAGCCAATAAATCAGCATAAATTTTTTTTTATCAATCATTGGAAGTAAGTTTGCAGCTTGAATATTTAATGAATGGATAGAAACTCGCTCATAGGCCTATTTTTAATTGGATTATTGATTATCGGTTATAGTTTATATAATCAACCATCTCCTGAAGAAGTTCAAGCAAATAAAAGAAGAGAAGATTCTTTAAATCTGACTACTTCTACACAACAATCTCCTACTCCCGATAAAAAACAAGCTGAATTTTCTGTAAACCAAGATACTGCTGGTTTAATTGAAGAAAACATTTTCGATTCTTTAGCAAATTCAGAAGCTGAGAAAAAGTATGGAATATTTAGCAAAGTAGCTTCAGGCAAGGAAGAGGTAATGTACATCGAAAATGAAGTGCTCAAAATCGGCATTTCCAGCAAAGGAGGATCAATAGCAAGTGTTGAATTAAAAAACTATAAAACACACGATTCTTTACCTTTAATGCTTATCACTCCTAAGAATACAATATTTAATTATCAATTTTTTGCTAATAATCGAGTGGTAAATACTCAAGATATTTTCTTTAGTAAAGAAAATGGAGATGGAAATAACATCATAATCAGGTCAAAAGTATCCGAAACTGCTTATATTGAACAAATCTATTCTTTAAAAAGCAACAGTTACCTTGTAGATTACTCTTTCAATTGGGCGGGCTTCGAAAATATTGTGTCTGCTAGCAATAATTATGTCAGCCTTAATTGGGAGGCTCAAATCATTAACCAGGAACAAAGCTTAAAAAATGAACGCGAGGCTACCACTGTATATTATAAATACACTAATGATGACCCTGATTATTTATCAGAAAGAGGAGAACAAGAAGCAGAAAAACTCAGCACTCCTATCCGTTGGATATCTTTTAAACAACAGTTCTTTAATGCTACATTAATAGCTGAAACTGCCTTTGATGAGGGAAGCGTTGCAGCTACTGTACCACCAACTGATGAGTACGTAAAAAAGCTACAAGCAGATTTAATTATACCCTTTTCTGCGACAGGGAATTTAAATTTTCCGATGCAGTTTTATTTAGGCCCAAATGATTACCAAACACTCAAATCATTTGATATTGACTTAGGAAAAATTGTCCCATTAGGATGGGGAATATTTCGATGGGTAAATAAATTTCTAATTATACCAGTATTTGATATTTTAAATAACTTAATAGGTAACTACGGATTGATCATTTTGATTCTTACGGTATTAATAAAGCTTCTATTATTTCCTTTTACCTATAAATCTTATTTATCAACCGCCAAGATGAAGGTCATTCAGCCGGAAGTCAATGTACTTAAAGAAAAATACGGAAATGATGCTCAAAAAATGAATACTGAGCAGATGAAACTCTTTAGAAGCGCAGGTGTAAATCCTTTAGGCGGCTGTTTGCCTATGTTGCTTCAAATGCCCATTTTGATTGCAATGTATAGCTTTTTCCCTTCTTCTATAGAATTAAGGCAAGAAAGCTTTCTTTGGGCTAATGATCTTTCTACCTATGATTCTATCTTACAATTACCGTTTAATATTCCATATTATGGAGACCATGTGAGTTTATTTACCATTTTAATGACTTTAACGACTTTTTTAAGTATGCAGGCAAATAGTCAAATGAGTGCGGGTAATCCACAGATGAAAGTGATGCAATATGTCATGCCGGTTATTTTTTTACCCCTATTTAATAATTTTCCTGCCGGATTGACTTACTATTATTTTTTATCGAATGTAATAACGTTTATTCAACAACAGGTGATTAAAAAATTTATGGTTAATGATGAAGCTATTAGAAGAAGAATAGAAGAAAATAAAAAGAAGCCTGTTAAGAAATCAAAATTCCAAAAAAAGCTTGAAGATATAGCCAAAACACAACAAGCAAAAAACAAAAGAAAACGATAGGCATATCTTTATGTCAATGCTATTCATCCACAGATGCAAAAATCTGTATTAAATAAACTAATATTCCCTACTTATCTTTATATTTAGCAACATCAGAATATAAAATATCACAAATATTATATAAATTTGTGATACTTAACTTAATATTATACACCATATAAAATCTATATTATGAAAAAAACAGTACTCTTTTTTTCCATTTCCACACTTTGTGTCGCATCGTTTGCACAAAGTAATCTTGCCAGCTTGCAAAAGCTATACGGCAATAGTGTTGGCGAGCCGGTTAATATATATCATAATTATCCAAATGATATACAAATCCCGTACGCAACCCAATCTTCTGAATATTTAAAAGCATCAAAAACGAATGAAAATTTTGATGAGTTAAAAGGGACAGTTATTGGTAACACTACCTATGACCTGCAAAGTAACTCTTCTACACCGGGAAGAATCCAAAGAACTGATGACGGCAAACTTGCTGTTACCTGGACCGGCTCATTAGAAAATGACCTTGCCTTTACTGATCGTGGCACATTTTACAACTTTTACGACGGTAGTACTTGGGGAGATGCACCACAGGTAAGAATTGAAAACCTTCGTACAGGCTGGCCAACTAATTTAATTTTAGAAAATTTTGAAGTTTTTGTAGCACATAATCCTGCAGATGCTATGGGGAATTTCGACAATGGAGATACGCTTGTTGTATATAGAAGAGACCAAGTAGGATCAGGCGCTTGGAGTCAAGTTTCAACAAATGTACGTTTAAACGGTATTTGGCCCAGGACAGCAAAAGGAAACGGCGACACGATCCATATGGTTAATTCAAACTATTGTGGCATTAATGGCACAGGCCCGGATGCCGAAGCTTTTTGTAATGGTTACACACAGTACTGGAGATCTCCAGATGGTGGGTCTACTTGGGATATTCCTGGCGTAGTATTACCAGGAATTGATAGTGCTAGTGGGTATGAATTGCTTACCGGAGATATTTATGCTATTGATGTACAAGATAGCATTGTGGCGATTTCTATAGGCGACAGATTTAGCGGATGGGCATTATGGAAATCTACTGATAATGGAGACAGCTTTACCCGTATAAGCATTAGAGCCGATATTAGGCCTACTTTTGATACAGTTGCAACATATTTGAGCGATGGTGCTATAGAAGTCATAATTCAAGAAGATGGTACTATACATGCATGGTCTGGCGCAAGAACCGGAGTAGCTGGGTTGACTGCTGATGGAGATACCGGCATAGCTACTTCTGCTATAGGAAATGCAATTCTATATTGGAATGAAAATATGGGCGCAGATTCCTTTAACGCTATTACAGCTGTAGTGGACCTAAACGGAAGTGACAACTTTGACGGAATTGGCCAAGGAACTAATACCGGTACTAACTTTTATGGAAATACCGGTATTGCATCAATGCCTGCAGCGGCTATTGACCCTTCTACCGGAGATCTTTACTTAGTATATGTTGCAGAAGTTGAGTTTACCGATGAAGCAGAAGATCCAAGTCTATCTACTTCTCTTTCATACCGGGATTTATATGGTATGTACACTAAAGATAGTGGAGCAACATGGTCTTTACCGGTTAATTTAACTAACAGTGCATCCGAATTCTATGCGAATGTTTTCCCATCTGTTTTACGCGATACTTATGAAGATAAAGTACATGTAGTATGGCAGAGAGATAACTCTTCAGCAGGACATGCATTACAAGGTAGCCCTCCAACAGGACCTATCGTTGATAACGAAATCGTATATCACGATTTTGATTTTTCAGCATTTGAGCCAGTTGAACCTACTGCATTTTTCACCTATGAATATCCGGGATATGGCGGTGAAGTAGAATTCCAAGATTCTTCTACTAACTTTCCTCATAACTGGAGCTGGGATTTTGGAGACGGAAAAACCAAAGAAGGACAAGATATTGGTGATTATGATTTTGACGAAAATGGTACTTACGAAGTTTGTTTAACTGTTAACAACAATTATACTAACTTACTTACCGGCCAGTCTCATATGGCAGAAGATACTTATTGTGAAATGATCACAATTGTTAAGGTTGGCATTGAAGATCGCAGTGTTTTAAGCGACATTACTACATTTCCTAATCCTACTGAAGGAATTGTGAATATCAATTTAGGAAAACTCTCTGCTGCAGATGTAAACATTAAAGTATTGGACATGGTAGGTAAAGAGATCAGTGGTTATGATATTTTAAAATCATCACGTTCATTAAATCTTAATTTAAATGGTTTTAATTCAGGTGTTTATTTTATTGAATTAGAATATAATAATGAAGTTACAACTAAAAAAGTTACTTTATTTTAATTAATGTTCATTAATATTTTGTAAAAAGCCTTCTCCTCTCGAGAAGGCTTTTTATTTTTACTGCCGAGTATGATCAATATTTGGCATCGCTATCCTTATTTTCGACTACTGATTCCTTTCTGCATAGGGATATATGTTCAGGATAGGTATAATTTTATTTCACCGATTTCTAATTTTCTCTATATCCTATTTGCAGGTTTCATTTTAACTACTATTGCGCTGTATAAAAGTATTTGGAAAAACACAGTAGCTTTTGGGATATTAGGTACCTGCACGTTCATTTTGCTCGGAATTTTTATACGTATTCATAATACTAAAAATATTGTCTCTCCCAATAAAGATCATGTTGAATATATTATTGAGATTCAGGAACCAATAAAAAGAACTGTTAATGCATATAGTAGCGTGGGTTATGTATCACCTATTAACCATCATTCAAGCTCTACTAATAAATGCTTGATTTATTTTAATCAACATCAAAAGAATCTTCAACTACGAACAGGAGATGTAATTTTTTGCCAGGCTAAACCGAAATTCATATCACCTCCACTCAATCCTAATCAGTTTGATTTTTCAAAATATTATGCACTAAATAATATTTATCATTCTGTATACTTGACAAATAAAGATTGGATTTACTTAAGTAATACAACAACATCAACAAAATATTGGCTAAATAATTATCGATCAGCTTTTAATTCTTGGGTAAATAGAAAAATTGATAATAAGAACCTCTCTTCGATACTTGCAGCTTTATTAACCGGTAATAAAAATTTATTAAGCAAAGAAACAAAAACCGGTTTTTCTAATACAGGCATCATTCATATTCTGGCAGTTTCAGGCCTTCATGTAGGTATTATATATTTGATATTTAGCCAGTTATTTTATTTACTTAAAAACATCAGAAATGGCAATATCATCAAGCAGTTATTACTTTTAATAATCTTATGGCTATATGCTTTTTTTACCGGCCTATCCCCTTCAGTAGTTAGAGCAACTTCAATGTTGAGCTTTCTTATTGCCGGGAAACTATTTAATAAGGATACAAATATTTATAACATCATTGCAGCCTCTGCATTTTTTCAACTTATTATCAATCCTAAAATGCTTTTTGATGTAGGATTTCAGCTATCATATATCGCTGTTCTCGGAATTATTTATCTACAACCTAAAATATACGCTGTCGTTAAACAAAAAAACAAATGGAATAATAAGATTTTAATGCTGTTATCTGTTACTGTAGCTGCACAATTAGTTACCGCTCCACTTACTGTTTTTTATTTTCACCAGTTTCCTACTTATTTTTTATTGGCTAATGTAACTGCAATTCCATTAGTTACGATTGCCGTGTATGGCGGAATAGTTGCTGTTATATTATTTAAAATCGTTGAACCTGTCGCCGATATTTTTATATATCTAGCTAAATACGCTGTTTTATATATTTCTAAAATGTCCGACTGGCTTAATACAATACCGTATCACACCATAAATATTTACTATTCAAGTAAATATATTCTTATTCTTTCATTTTTAATGATTATAATAATAACTGAAATCTTAACTAACAAAAGATATTATCTGATTAAATTTTTCTTATTAAGCCTGTTAGTAATATTATCTATACATTCTTATAATACCTATGTTGTTGCTCAGCAGAAAAAAATTATTGTATATTCTTTAAAGAGGCAAAGCGCCATAGAATTTATTAATGGCAATCGTTCGCTATATCTTACTTCAACAGGCACTGCAGATTACAACATTAACAAAGATGCTCTAGGAATTGAAAAAAGAAGTGTAAGAAACTTATCGTCTAAGATGCTCAAATATAATTATCTAAATTTTTTAAAATCAGATAATTACCTGCAATTTATGAATCAACGTATTGTAATTATAGATAAGCAAACTGCTTTCAAAGGTGTCACACACGACTCATGTATGCCAATAGATGTATTAATTATTAAAAACAAAATAGATAAACATTTAATAAACTATATACAGCAAAATTTTACTATTAAAACTATTATAGTTGACAATACAATTCCTTTATGGAGTAAAATAAAATATACACAAAAGCTTAATCAACTTTGTGATAAATTACATGATTTATCTAGCGGAGCTTTTGTTATGGATATATAAATCTGGTAACTATTTACTAAATTAGAAGATATGGATTATCAATTTATACGCACAGAAGTAAAAGGAAGAATTGGTTATATAACACTTAACAGGCCAGAAAAGCGGAATGCTTTAAATTACGAATTTGTGTCTGAACTTAAAAAAGCTTTTACTGCATTCGGAACAACAGATGAAGTAAAAATAATTGTATTAAAAGCTAACGGCAATGTTTTCAGTGCCGGAGCAGATCTAAGTTACCTTCAGCAATTACAAACAAACTCTTATGAAGAAAATTTAGAAGATTCCGGTCATTTAAAGGATTTATTTTATCAAATATATACACATGACAAAATCATCATTGCTCAAATAGAGGGCCATGCCATTGCAGGTGGGTGTGGCTTGGCTACTGTTTGTGATTTTTGCTTTTCGACGGAGGAGGCTTTATTTGGCTATACCGAAGTGAAAATCGGTTTCATTCCCGCTATTGTATTGGTTTTTCTTATAAGAAAAATAGGTGAAGCAAAAGCAAAAGAACTTTTGTTAACTGGTAAATTAATTAAATCATCAGAGGCATTGAAAGTTAACTTGATCAATGAAATAGTCGATAAAAAAATAATTGGTGATTTTGTTAAGAACTTTGCTGACAATTTATGCAAAGAAGCATCGGGCGAATCATTAAAATTAACTAAAACTATGATTGGCCAAGTGCAAGAAAAAACTCTAGAGCAGGCATTATCTTATGCAGCAGAGATGAATGCACAAGCAAGATCTACTATAGATTGTAAAAAGGGAATTCATTCTTTTCTCGCTAAGGAAAAACTTGTGTGGTAACGTTTACTTTGATTTATTTTTTATATATTTGATAAGGTATTAACTAGATTTTACAATACGCTAAATAAAGTTAATATACCCACACACATATGCCTATTATAAGAGCCTCACTACTTTTTTTAATTTTATCTGCCACCCTATTATTTTCTGCATGTAAAGACAAACCGAAAGCGGTGGATGAGGGGCGCATTATCTATAAAGTCTCTTTTCCTAATATACAACGAGGAACACCATTAGCTATGCTACTCCCTAAAAAAATGCAGACAGTTTTTAAAGGGCCTAAAACAAAAATATTTTTAAGCATAGGCATGGGTACAGTCAAACTTACTTTTCTTGCTGATGCTGACAAGCAAGTTGTAACCCACATCATGGAAGTATGGGGAAATAAGTATATATGTAAGGCAGAAGGGAAAGACCTTAAAATAGAACAATCCGAAATGCCCAACTATAAATTAACCAACATAGGTGCGGAAGGAAAAGAGATAGCGGGATGGAATTGCAAAAAGGCACACGTTATTGATAAAACACATAATAAAGAATTTGATATTTACTACTCAGATGAATTAGGGGCAAATAGCATTAATTGGCATAGCCCCTATCGCGCTATGGAAGCTTGTTTGATGGAATATTATTATGAACAGATGAATATGAATATGTATTTAACCGCTAAGGAAGTAATTAAAGAAGCTATTGATGATGATGAATTTGTTGTTGATGGCGATTATGAAGTTATTAGTAAAGCAGAGTTTGATAACAAGTTGAAAGACTTAATGGAATCAGTGGGTATGTAAAACCATTTTATATACTGCTAACATATGTTCTACATTTTTATTTAGATTGTATTGTCTAATCACTTTTTCTCTCCCCTTTTTACCCATTTCTATTCTTAAATCTTCATTTACAATCAATTTTTGAATTTTTTTAGCAGCTTTAATAATATTATTAGGCTCTATTAAAAATCCGGTTACTTCATTTTCAACTACTTCAGGGATGCCGCCAACGTTTGTCGCTACAACAGGCTTTTGACAAGCAGAAGCTTCAAGAGCAGCCACACCAAAGCTTTCCATATGAGATAACATGGCAAAAATATCTATCCTATTATGATATGCTACGATATCATCATAATTAACTCTTCCGATAAATAAAACCCGATCTCTTAAAGTTAGTTTATCAACCAACCTTTCCAATTCATTCCTTTGTGTGCCCTCTCCTACTATCAGTAATTTCAAAGATCTATCGGAAAGCTTTTCTTTAACAATTTTAAATGCTTTTATTAAAACATCTATTCCATAAATTTTTTCTAATGATTTAATGCTACCTATTACTAAATCATCATTTTTAAATAAAAGTTTAGGCTCACTTTTTTTAAAAACATCAGTATTTATTCCAAAAGCAAGGATTTCCGGTTCTTTAGTAGTGTATTTTCTAATTTTTTCAGCCATAACATGTCCGGTCGAGCATATCATATCAGCTTTTTTAAG
Organism: Chitinophagales bacterium; assembly: GCA_965213575.1. Classification (GTDB taxonomy): domain Bacteria; phylum Bacteroidota; class Bacteroidia; order Chitinophagales; family JAUHXS01; genus JAUHXS01. Next base: position 13,904 of record CBDBZN010000010.1, read on the forward strand.
ATTAAATTTTATTATGGTTTTATGGATAAAACTTTTATAAGGAAATTCAAAAATATCACTTCCCCATACAGAAATAATATAAGGATGAAAACCACTTAAAGCGCCTAACAAGCCATAACTGCTAGCATAGTGGGCATGCAGGACATCGGGTTTAAAAGTATCAATTGACCGCTTGAGAAACTTCAAAGCAGATAAATATTTCAATTTATTTATCCCAGAGATGCTATTGAAATCACTATAATCTGTTATTAATCCCTCGTATACAATACTTACATTTTTATGATTTAAATACCATTTAGATAAGGGAGTTGAGAAGCTAAAGATCCCTATTTTATCTAAATGAGGCGACAGCCCAGCAACCCACTTTTGGATATGTGGTGAATTAATATCTGCTAAAAATAATACTTTCAACTTTTCCTGAAATAATGCTTTAACATAGAAATTTGAATAAATCGATTTTTATTAATCAGGCTACTGAAAGGCAATGCTAATAATATAAAGTAGCATGAACTTAATCTGACATTTAATAAGAAGAAATTAGTCATAGCTATGACTAATATTGCAACAGGTAGTAGAATAAGCATAGGTTTGTATCTAACCTCTTTTTTGTTTCGAATAAGCAAAATAATAGGATATACTATCAATAATGCTACATTTAGCAAACCAATAATTCCTTTAGTAGCCAAGATAAACAAGTATTCGCTATCTGCAGCAAACTTAAAGATGGAGTAATCAGTAATATGTCCTATACCAAACCATGGATTTGTTTTCCACAAATCATATTGTATTTGCCAATCTGCATATCTTGATTTAAGTTCTGGTATATCTGTAATATTTTTAGAAAATAATTGGCCTATATAATCTAACTTTAAAAAATATATACCTAAGGCTAATGATCCCAAACCTACAAATAAATATAAGATTGCCTTTTTTTTAGATAGAAATAATAGTACATAAACAATAGCCACAACTATTAATGCTAGTAAAGCAGTGCGAGACTGAGCCAAAAGAATTAAAATGACAGTGATTAAGATATAAATTAAATATTTCCATTTAGCTGCCTGATAATACAAAGCCACAAAAAAACAAGTAAGGCATAACAATAAAGCTCCATTATCATTAGGATTCATCATTGTTCCAATATGCCTAATACTGTTATTTTTATAAAACTTATCCGGTATGTGATGAGTATAAAAAGCAAATAGTTTATCTCCTAGTCCATACGGATTAAAATGTTCTATAATAGTAATTAGTAATATTAATAATACCATCATCTCTACCAAAAACACAAAGATCCGCTTATAAGGTGGTGAACCTAAAATGTTTAGCCCTAATAAGAAAAAAAGCAAATACTTTATGATCCTATAACTATAGCCCAAATAATAATGATCCAACTGATTAATAAAAACTGAGAAACAAGAAGTAGCAAACCAAGCTAGTATGATTATACTAAAGGGAACATCGACAAGAAGCTTTTGCCTGAAAATCAATACCGCTGCAATAAATGGTAACAAGTAGTTTTCAGGCCGGGTATTAAAATAGTCGTTAGGAATAAAGCAGGCCGATATCAATGCTAAAAGTAATAACCCGAAAGCAAAATCATCTTGTAATTTATTACTCAGCATATTGAGTCAGTATATTGATCAATTTTTCTAGCCCGGCCTTTCTGCTGTATTTTTCTCTGTCAGCAAATGAAATGTTATTCCATTTATTTTTATCAATAATTATTTGGTGCAAAACAGCTTCTATCTCAACAGAATTATTTTTAGCCCAATAAACATACGGATATGTTTTTGTTATTTCATGTAAAGATCCTTTTCTTAAGTCGCCGGCCGTAATAATTAGAATCGGTTTATTTAACCCTATATAATCAAAAATTTTAGTTGTCGACTCAAACTCCTTACCTGATGTAAATATTAAGCCAATATCTCTTTGTTGTGCCTCCTGAATAGAAGCTTTATAACTCAACATACCCGACCCATAAATATTGCTATACGAATTATATTCTTGAATAGTAGAAGAGGGGTTACCGATATGGTAAAATGTAAAAATATCAGACATTTTACCCTGTTTGATAACATTTAATAAATTTTCGGGATTTCTATCAGGTAAAATTGAGCCTGAATAAAACAAATCAATGTACTTATCTTCATTATCATAAGATATTTCTAAATTATCTATTATTTGATCATTATACCCATTATCAATAATGAAAACTTTCTTTAGGCCGCTGTTCGATACAGTTAATAGATTTTTACAATATTCATTTACTGTTAATACGATATCTGCCTGCTTAATATATTTTCTTTCTAATATTTGCTTTACATATTGAGAAAATATGTTAGTATTAAATCTTGGATTTTTGGCAAATGGATCCCTAAAATCAAGAATAATTTTAGCGTTCAACATTTTTTTAATTCTTGACGCTATACCAAAATGTAGAAAAGGACTCCCGGTCAGTAATATGTAGTCATAACTTTCAATATCCTTTTCGTTATTAAAAAAATCAAGAATAGCTTTAGACCATGTGATGCCTGCATCTTTTGATAAAAAAGGCCAAATACTTTTATAATTATCTCCTACAACATATATATTTTTAATATACCGAGTATCTTCGTGCTTACCAGGAGAAGTTGCAGTCAACACATCACAAGTAATCTCCGGATGAAGGGAATGGATTTGTTTTGCCCAATAAGTAACTCTGCTGGCAGCAACTAAACCGGTATCGCCAAAATAATATGTAATAAATAATATATGCAATTAGTGAACCAACGATTTAAACTGTTTAATCAAATTAGTTAAAATAATATCATTATTATAAGTGCTTTTGACAAACTTGCTTCCTGCTTGATTTGGAGGCAGCATTTTATCTTGTACTTGTTTATATAAATTATTTATAAAATCAAATAATTGCTTGTCCGTTTTAACTAATTGCGTATGGGGAAATTCAAAAGTAAATCCAACATAAAGTTGATGTGCCAATGCTTCTAAAATAGTATTAGGCAACCCATCATGTTCTGCTAATCTTAAAAAGACAGCATGTTTTTTATATTCTTGACCCATATTATTAACCCAACCTAAAAGTTTAATGTTTTTCGGAAGAGAGCAGGAATATTTATCTATTCCTACAATATTGATAGTAAGATGGGGGAAACGATTAGCTAAAGTTATTAAGCAGTTTATTCCATAAAACTGCTCTCTCCCTTCGCCGATATAAGATAAAATAGAAATTTTTTCGATTGGCTTTTTTACTATAAAATTTTCAATTACCGTAAAAAGTAATATTTCTGCTTGGATATTGATTTCTTGTAACTCTTCTTTTATCCATGGCACTTCGGTATAATGTGTGGCGTAATCTACAACCGTTGACCGCACCCCCTTTTTATGATTTTTTAAGGATTTTAACACATCCGTTCCTACCCACTGCATCATGATTTTCTTTTTAAAAAATTTAGCAACAGCAAGTGTACCGCTATTTTCCAATGTTCCGTTTATAGAATAAACAATATCGGCAGTAAGTAAATTAAGTAAATATTTAATTAAATCTTTTTTGGAATAATATACATCAAAGCCTGTGTAGGTATTTTCCGGATCAAATGCTCTGAGGTCGGAAGCTAGTTTTTTAGCGAAATATGGCAATCCGATAATTAAAACTTTCACTTACGTTTTGTTATGTTGTATATCCAAATTAGGATAAATATAGTGTGTAAACTAAGCATACCGGAGAACACAATTAAAGTATATTCAATATCGAATCCTCCTTTCCCTCCTCCATAAATGATCAGCACCGCAATAATATGGCCAATAAGGCTATAAATAAAAAATTGCTTTTGTTTATCTAATACAATAGGCAAACAAGATATGGGCGAGATGATAAAATTAAAAAATAGCCACGGAGATAAAATCATAGCATAATATCCTGCGTCTTTCCATTCTTCAGAGAAAATAAATGTAAAAATATCTTCACCCCATACGCCCAAAATAAAAAAAGGCAAAAACCCAATTAAAAATAATGTTTTAACAGTTTTATTTAAAAATGGCCTAATTGCATTATTTTCTACATACATTTTGGAAACTTTAGGATAAAAAACTTGATATATAGAAGTGCCGATAAATCCGGCCGGAGTTTTTAAAATCCGCATAGAAAACGCATAGATACCGAGCACAAAAGTCCCATAATATTCTGTCAAAAGAAAGGTAATTAAAAATAAGCGCAACATATCTGAAAATGCATGTATGGTATTTATTTTCAGGAAATCACCGTATTGCCGGCCTTGTTCATAAAGAACAATCCATTTAATATTTTTTATGCTTTTTAAAATTTTCAGGAGTGAATCTTTAAGCAAAATCGCTACTGCAATTATTTGTCCTGCTAAAATCCCTATGAATAACCCGTCACTTCCCCAATTGTAATACCCTAATCCTATCCTGGAAGTAGCAGTACTTCCTGATTCCGATATTTTTGCAATAGATAAATGTGTAAATTTCTTTCTACGGGTATTCCAATAATTAAGAGTTTGATAAATGCCTGCTAAAAATATGCTTAAAGGCATAATGTATAACCAGGTTTTTATTTCGGGCGCATGATACCAAATGATAATCAAGTCGCTCAAGAATAAAACGATCAATAATGCCAAAGAACTTACGATAAAAGTAATGGCTAAAGATAAAATAACCAATTGCCAAGCATCTTTTTCATCTTTAGGCAAAACGATAGACAGCTCATACCTCCCCGTAACAACTATAGCAAATAGGCTGAATATAGATGAATAAATAGCAAATAAACCAAAATCTTCAGCAGTATAAAGCCTGGCTAAGATGATAGCGGCAAGAAACGGTATGACTTGGGCAAGTATGGTACCGGAAGAAAGTTTAGCAGTGTTAATGATGAATTCAGACCGAAGAAAAGGCAATTTTCGTAACACGAGTTTACATTAATTTCGAATTATGATAAAGTTCGATAACTATAGATCCGTTCAATCATCTCTACCACTTTCAGGCCTTCTAAAGCATTAGTCGTAATATTTGAATTTCCTGACAAGGTGTCAATTACATTTTGAATGACATAATGATGATTGGCAGCACTGCCTTTATATTCGCCATAATCATTAGGAGGGTTACTTGGAGCCAGCTTAGGCATTTCGTAACCATCAATGTTACAATGAACAACTTCATCCATGTACTGCCCACTTACTTTTACGCTACCTTTTTCACCAATTATAGCAATACTGCTTTCCATATTCTGGCCGAAAACAGAGGTAGAATAGTTTATAGAACCCATGCCCCCATTGATAAATTCAAAATTTACTATTCCAGAATCTTCAAACTCAATAGAATTAGGGTGATTAAAATTATTAAATCGCGCATGTACATTTTTTATATCTCCAAACAACCAGTACATAATATCCACAAAGTGACTAAATTGAGTAAATAAAGTACCGCCATCTTTTTCTAAAACACCTTTCCATCCGCCTTTTTTGTAATATCGTTCGTCTCGGTTCCAATAACAGTTTAATTGAACCATATAAATGTCCCCTAACATGTTGTCATCTATCAATGACTTTAACCATACTGCAGGAGGGCTGTATCTGTTTTGCATCACACAAAACAATTGCTTAGACATATTTAAAGATTTGTAAATAACCTTTTCACAATCCTCTTTCGATAATCCCATCGGTTTTTCGCAAACTACGTGATGCTTTTTTTCAAGGGCTTGTATAGATTGGTTGGCATGTAAATTATTTGGCGTACAAATGTTGATTACATCCATCTTAATATCAGCAGCAAGCATTTCTTCAATAGATTTGAAGAAAGGAATGTTGGGATATTTTTCTGTAGCTTCTGCTTGGCAAACGTCATCAATATCCACTATTGCTAACAATTCACTATGAGGATGCTTATCTATGATCTCAGCATGTCTTTTACCTATTCTCCCGAAACCAACTACCCCAAATTTTACTTTTTGCTTCATGTTTTTAATATGCTTTGTTATCGCCACGGATCAAACCAATTATCGTATAATAGATCAATTTTAAATCTAAAAGAAAACTCCAGTTTTCAATGTACCAAACATCTATTTTTACCCTTTGCTGCATCATCAGTGGATCTGTAGTTTCCCCTCTAAATCCTCTGATTTGTGCTGCTCCTGTAATACCGGGTTTTACCAAATGACGAACCATAAATTTATCAATTATCCCTGAATATTCTTCTGTATGCTTCAACATATGTGGCCGAGGGCCTACTACTGACATGTTCCCTATCAATACATTAAAAAACTGAGGTAGTTCATCTAAGCTGGTCCGTCTTAGGATTTTACCAATTGGAGTAATGCGCTTATCTCCTTTAGTAGCTTGCTTATTATCTGCTTCTCTATTCACATACATGGTCCTAAATTTAAAGCACCAAAATTCCTGATTAATTTTTCCTGATCTTTTTTGCCTGAAAAAAACAGGGCCTTTTGAAGTAGCTTTTATACATATTGCAATGACAGGAATCAGCCAAGATAAGATGGTTATGATAACTGTTAAAGAAAATAATATATCAAAACCCCTTTTAATAAATTCGTTGAAAGGATTTTCTAGCGGCTCTTTTCGAATAAGTAATACCGGAATATCGCCATAAAAATCTACATTTACTTGCCTGTTGTAAAAGCCTCGAAAGTCAGGAATCATCTTAAAACGGATCAAATTATTATCTGCAAACGCTTTTAATTTTCTAATATTTTCTACATCTGCAAGAGGAATAGCGCAAAAAAGTTCATCTACTTTTTTTGTAAGAATAAAATCATTTAATTGACTTATACTTCCTAAATATAATTCAGGTTCAATTTCATTATTATTTTGATCGTCAAAAAATCCTAAAAAATTAAATCCATATTCGGGATTTGCTACAATATGTTTTTGCATATTGATACCTAATTCGTTTGCTCCAACGATTATGGCATTCCTGCTATTAAATCCATGAGCACGAAGATATCTGATCAGCAATAAAAAAACAGCTCTAAAAACAACGATCAATATTCCATAGTACAGGTATACAAATACCAAAAATTTTCTCGAAAAATAATACCCTTTAGAAGAAACTATAAAAATAGAAACTAATAAGGCATGTAGCAATACTGCTTTTATCAAGTTGCGTATCGTGTTTTCCATGTTTATAACACGATAGAAATCGTATATATTAAGAATAGAGGCTGCCAGAACCCAGATAATATTGAAAACGATAATGAGTGGTGCGTATTTTTCACCCAGATGATGCGTTATCGGAGAAGCGCCAAACCTTACTTGATAAGCTAAAAATAGAGCAGTATTAAGCAATAATAAATCGCCTAAAAAATGAATAGCCTTAAAAAGTTTAGAATATCTTACAAACATTTACAATACCGATCTCTCACAAAGATAAGATTATCAAATAATTTAAATCAGTAATGCTGATAAATATTCTAATTCAACTCTCTGGCGGGAATTTGTGTTTGAGCTATAAATACAGATTCTTTTGCTAAAATTGGATTTCTAATAAGTTTATGAAGCTTAATATCACCGATTACATAATTCCGATGATCACTTTGAAATTTTTGTTTAATATTTTCAAATCCCAATGCAGCAATATCCTCTTCATCAGCATACCGAAAGTATACTTCAATAATGAAATCATCAGTACGGGCCGGCCGGTTTGGCCTGTTTAGTTTCTTATATTCATATTTATAATTATAGCTTAATGCTGAAATATCTGAAATAACTGCTGATCCTGTAGCATGGCTCCCTGCACCTTTTCCGATGAATTGTTGCGCATCTGAAAAAGCGCCTTCTAGTACTACGCCATTATATTCATTTTCTACATTATGCAATCGAAATCTATCATCACAAAATTGAGGCATCACCCAGGTTGCTAATTTGCCATGTATTATCTTACTACTTGCAAAAAGTTTTATTTTCAATTGTTTTTCCTTTGCATACTTTAATTCATATTCACTGATGGTTTGTATCCCATAATTAAATACATCTTCCGGTTTTATAATGATTCCAAAAGCATGTGCTGTAAGAATACACAATTTATATTTAGCATCATATCCGCCTACATCTAAGGTAGGATCAGTTTCCGCATATCCGATTTCTTGTGCTTCTTTTAAAACATCATCATAATTTTTTCCTTCATTGATCATTTTACTGAGAATGTAATTGGAGGAACCGTTAAATATTCCTTCAAAAGCATTTAAAAGATCATTATCATAGTATTCTTCTAAATTTCTGATAACCGGGATGCTGGCACATGAGGAAGCTTCATATAAAAGCGAGACGTGATGTTTATTTTGAAGATCAATCAATTCTTGAAAGTGTTCAGCAATCATTTTTTTATTAGCTGTAACAACTGATTTACCTTTTTCCATAGCTGTTTTCACGATAAAAAAAGCTTCATCAGCTGTGTCAATCACTTCTACAATGGTATTAATTTCTGGATCATTTAATAGCTCATTTTTTTCGAAAGTAAAATAGTCCATAGGCAGGCTTCGTTTCTTAGCACGGTCTTTGACACAAATTTTTACAATCTCTGCATTGATTGTATTGGATTTTTCAAAAATATCATATAAGCCTTGTCCTACACATCCAAAGCCGAACAAACCTATTTTTAATCGCTTTTCCATCTCATTCATTTAAAAAATTTTGTATTAAAAGTGTCATTTGATCGTATTCGATCAAAAATCCATCATGTCCATATATAGAATCTATCTCTTTATATTTTGCATTTGGTATATGCTGGGCTATTAGCTGCTGCTCCTGAGGCGGACAAAGATTGTCACTGGAAATACCAATAACTAAAGTTTTAGAATTAATTTCTGCCAATATATCTTCAATAGATTTTCTGCCCCTACTAATATTATGAGTATCCATTGCTTTTGTCAAACACCAATAGGTAAAAGGATCAAATCTTTTTAATAACTTATCTCCTTGATAATTAATATAAGAGCCAACTTTATAATTATCCGTTTCATCATTTTCATCTTGCTGAGTATTTTCATAAGCATCATAGTGCCTGTAATGCAACAATCCAATTCCCCTAGCAATTTTCAAACCAACTGAAGGAATGGTAATATTTTCTGTTTGCCAACTAACATCATTTTCAATAGCTTTTCGCTGAACCTCATGAATACCTTTTCCCCAAGCTGATTGTCTAGCATTTGTGGCTAATAAGATCAAATTTTTAATTATACCGCTTTTTTGAACAGCCCATTCAATGGCTTGAAATCCGCCTAATGAGCCACCTATTAATATTTTAATATTCTCTATTTCTAAATGATCTTTCAGTAATAAGTGAGCATTTACTATGTCTCTCACCGTAATAGCTGGAAATGACCTTAAATAAGGCTTTTGAGAAAATGGATCTACATGAGTGGGTCCGGTAGTGCCATAGCAAGAACCCACTATATTAGCACATACAATATAATATTCGGCAGGATCAAAAAGCTTATTCGATCCTATTAATCCACTCCACCAATCTGCAGCATCAGAATTAGCAGTCAATGCATGGCAAACCCATACAACATTGTCTTTGGCTGTATTTAATTTACCATACGTATGATAAGCAATCTGTAACTTAGGAAGTTCTCCTCCCAGCTCTAAAGAAAAAGCATGCTGATATTCAAAAACTTTACGCATCCATCTACATTTATATTCATCCCGCAAGGCGGGATCAGGAATTAGCACCTTCGTTTAACGGGTTGCTAGGGTTTCAAAGAGCCTGTTCTCTCCACCCTTCTATATAAATTCAAGCCACTAAACGACTGATTTACGGTACAAATGTATGAATAAAAGACTCATAACACAAATCTTGCTATACTCTTTGAATTATGATTGGAGTAAAAATATCAATAACTTAGTGCAAACTAAGCTACCATGGTAGAAGTAACTGTAAAAAAAGTTGATAATTTTCATTTCAGGGCAACAGATGCTGCCGGGCTAACAGTTGATATGGACGCCCCGGAAAATGGCGTGGGTGGACAACATGGCGTCCGGCCTATGCAAATGATGCTAATGGCATTAGGAGGATGTAGCGGTATAGATGTCGTAAGTATTTTAAAAAAGAAAAGACAACCCTATAAGAATATTGTAATGAAGATAACCGGAGAGCGAATGGATGGAAAAGCTGCAACGCCTTATAAAAGCATTCATATCCATTTTACTTTAACCGGCAATTTAGACGCGAAAAAAGTGGAGAAAGCCATACAATTATCTGTTGAAAAATATTGTTCTGTAGCCAAAACGCTTGATAAAACTGCTGACATCACTTATACCTTTGAAATTAACCATGCATAAAGATCCATACAAACATTTTGAGACGAATGCGATCAGAACGCAAACGGAAAGAAGCAATAGGGAGCACAGTACTCCTTTATATCTAACTTCCAGCTTCGTTTTCAATGATGCAGAGCATGCAAGAGCATTGTTTGCTGATGAAATAGAAGGTGATATTTATTCTCGTTTTTCAAATCCTACTGCTAGCGAGTTTGAAAAAAAAATGTGCCTTTTGGAAGATGCTGAAGATGGATTTTCCACTTCCTCAGGCATGTCGGCTATCTTTGCCAGCTTTGCGGCATTATTACAAGCAGGTGACCATATCGTTTCTTCAAAATCTATTTTCACTTCTACTCATCACATCATCACACAAATATTGCCTAAATGGGGTATTGAATATACTTGTGTTGATATTTCAGATAAGGGAGCGTGGAAAAATGCTATAAAGTCCAATACTAAAATGCTTTTTTGCGAAACACCTTCTAACCCGGGCTTAGAGATACTAGACTTAGAATGGATCGGGAAATTAGCAAAAGAACATAAAGTTATTTTAAATGTAGACAATTGTTTCGCAACGCCATATATCCAAAAACCAAGTTATTATGGCGCTGATTTGATCACACATTCTGCTACTAAATATATTGATGGACAAGGACGCGTATTGGGAGGCATTGCAGTAGGGAGAAAAGATTTGATCAAAGAGATAAGAGCTTTTTGCAGAAAAACAGGCCCGGCCATTTCTCCATTCAATGCATGGGTATTGTCAAAAAGCCTAGAAACACTATCCGTCAGAATGGAAAGGCATTGTGAAAATGCATTGAGATTAGCGAAATACTTAGAACTGCATCCCGAAATAGAATCAGTTAAATACCCTTTTCTCCCCTCCCACCCTCAGCATCAACTAGCTAAAAAGCAAATGAGATTAGGAGGCGGCATGGTGACTTTTATTGTAAAAGGTGGCTATGAGCGAGGAAAAAAATTCTTGAATAGTTTGCAAATGTTTTCTCATACAGCAAATCTTGGCGATACAAGAACTATTGCAACCCATCCGGCATCTACTACACACGCCAAGTTGACAGAACAAGAAAAAAAGGAAGCAAATATCGCTCCCGGGCTAATACGAATTTCTGTAGGATTAGAACACATCGAAGATATTACCGCTGATATTGAACAAGCATTAGGAAAATCAAAAAACTAAATCATATGAATACATCTGCCAAAACAAAATCACAAAAATATATTGACCTGGAAGATCAATATGGAGCTCATAATTATCAGCCACTTCCTGTGGTATTGGAAAAAGGAAAAGGGGTATACCTATGGGATGTAGAAGGAAAGAAGTACTTTGATTTTTTATCTGCTTACTCTGCAGTTAACCAAGGCCACTGCCACCCAAAGATTATTGAAGCACTTACGAAACAAGCACAAAGCCTTACGCTTACTTCACGTGCCTTTTATAATGATAAATTAGGCCCTTTTGAAAAATTTATAACTGATTATTTTGGCTACGATAAAGTATTAGCTATGAACTCCGGCGTAGAGGCGGTCGAGACAGGTATTAAACTTGCCAGAAAATGGGGATATGAGAAAAAAGGTATTCAAAAAAATCAAGCAAAAATAATTGTGTGTGAAGGTAATTTTCATGGAAGGACAACCGGAGTCATCTCCTTTTCTACCGATCCTGATGCGACTAAAGGTTTTGGACCTTATAATCCGGGTTATGAAATTATTAACTACAATGACTTGGATGCTCTCGAAAAAGCGGTGCAAGATAAAAATGTAGCTGCATTTTTAGTAGAGCCTATACAAGGTGAAGCCGGTGTGAATGTGCCGGATAAAGGTTACTTGAAAAAAGCTTATGAGGTATGTAAAAAGAATAATGTACTATTTATTGCTGATGAAATACAAACAGGCATTGCCAGGACAGGGAAGCTATTAGCTTGCGACTATGAGAATGTAAGGCCCGATATCGTGCTCTTAGGGAAAGCTCTTAGTGGAGGTGTATTACCGGTATCAGCAGTATTAGCAGATGATGAAATTATGCTTTGTATCAAACCGGGAGAGCATGGTTCTACCTTTGGCGGAAATCCACTAGCTTGTGCTGTGGCTACTGCAGCTTTAAAAGTGGTGAGCGATGAGAACTTGGCGCAACAAGCGACCAAGTTAGGAGAGCTGTTTAGAACAGCTATGGAAGAAATTGATCATGAAATGATCAGTGTTGTCAGAGGAAAAGGATTATTAAACGCGGTAATCATAGAACCCAAAGACGGCAAAACTGCTTGGGATGTCTGCATCAAGCTTGCTGAAAATGGATTATTAGCTAAGCCTACACATGGACATATCATTAGATTTGCGCCTCCATTAGTGATTACAGAAAAAGAATTGAAGGAATGCATTGAGATTATTAAAGATACTATTTGTTCTTTTTAATCATACTGTAATCCATGCTTGATCAGCAACCGCTTGTATCCATAATTATGGCTGTCAAGGATACTGCAATTTATCTTCCTACTTGCATTAACTCTATTCTTAATCAAACTTATAAAAATTGGGAATTGCTTGCAGTCAATGATCACTCTACGGACGCTAGCCTTGAAATACTCTATAGATATGCAGAGAGAGACCATAGGATAAAAGTTTTTAACAGCTCCGGCCATAAATTGATTCCGGCACTACAGGAAGGCTATAAACACGCCAATGGCACGTTAATAAACAGAATGGATTCTGATGATAAAATGCCTGCTTATAAGCTACAAGTTCTGGTAGAAACTTGGCAAGAATATGGCAAAGGCCATATTGCAGCCGGAGGAACCGAACATTTTGTAGATGAAGGAGAAGTAGGTGGAGGATTTAGAAGATATGAACAATGGTTAAACAAAATAGCTAAACACAGCACCTATTATCAGGAGATTTACAAAGAATGTGTCATCCCTTCTCATTGTTGGATCATTCACAAAGATGATTTAGATACAGTTGGAGCTTTTAATAATGACGTTTATCCGGAGGACTATGATCTTTGTTTCCGATTTTATCGGCAAGGATTAAAAGTTATTGGGATTGATAAAATACTCCATTACTGGAGAGACCGTTCTAACAGAATATCTCGAACTTGGGAATGCTACCAAGACAATCGATATTTTGATTTAAAGCTAAAGTACTTTTATCAAATTGACAGAGCTAAGAACCGGCCTTTAGTCATATGGGGAGCAGGCAGTAATGGAAAAGCTTTAGCAAAGCAAATTAAGGTATCAGGTGATAATTTCAATTGGGTATGTGATAATGATCAGAAGATTGGGAAGGATATCTATGGAATAATTTTAGAAAATTGGATTGTCATTCCTACTTTAACAAACCCACAGATTTTGATCACTGTAGCTTCTCCGGAAGGCAAAGCACTCATCCAACAGCAATTAGATGAGTGGAAAAAGAAAGTTGTAGAGGATTACTGGTTCTTTTTATGATTGCGATAATTTGATATATCATCTGTCATTAAGCAGTTAGAGATTCTGTACTACTTATAATCAAATTTTTTCAATATGGATTTTTGCTAATTTAACTTAAATTTAATAAATTGTTAAAATGCATGAACTCCAACTTAAATTATACTTTTTAATACTTATAATATTATCATTTCTATGCTGTAAAAAAGAAAGTATAGAAGTGGAGAAAAATGTGATCTCTAGAACAACTATGGATACTTGCCAACTAGATACTTGTCAATTAGAGTGTGGTTCCACTGAAGAGTTACTGTTTAACTTTGGGTTTGAAAATGTAGAACTAACCCAAATTGAGGATAAAGCTTATATTTCAGGAATTGATTTAGCATATTCAGATCATAATAATTGGACTGATTGGAGAGATAATAATTTTCAAAAAGGCAAAATAAGAATTAGTTACCAAGATGGTGTAATTTCAGAAAGAATTGCTGAAATCGTTAATGACCCCAAAAACGCAAATAATAAAGTGCTTCATTACAATATTATGAGCCCAAATGTTTATCAAGGGGGCATCCCTTATAAGGCAAGAATACAAATGGAATTGCATAAAACTAAATGTGCCAAAGAATATTATCAAACTTGTAAAATCTTTTTCCCAAAAGCAAACATGGAGCATCTTCAGAAATATGAGAAAAAAATTTCGTGGTTATCGATTTTCGAATTCTGGAATGATGTTAGCTGGACTGATAAAAGTACTCCTTTTAGAGTTACTGTAGGTCTTTATAAAGAAAGAGGTTTGAATGAGAACTTTATATTTAAAGTCAAAGCTGACAAATCTATTAGTGAAGGGAAGTATGAAGCTCTTTGGTCTGAAAAAGCTTATGATATACCTATTCCATTTGGGGTTTGGTTAAATATTGAGCTATACATTAAAGAGGGAAACGAAGATGAAGGACGAATATATTTAGCAGTCTTGCCTGAAAATAGTAATTCTAAAAAAGTAGTTTTTGATCTCACAAAACTTACTCAACATCCAACAGAAGAATGCCCTGATGGATATACACACATACAACCTTTAAAATGGTATACTTCAGACGAAGTAGTAAATCATATGAAATCGGGAGGATATGGGTTAGAAATTTATTGGGATGATTGGGCTGTGTCTTTAAACAAGCAGCCTTATTAGCTAGATAAAATATTTTTATAAACTTAATTAATTTGCACAGTTGATCCCAGTGCATGCATCAAATTATATAATCCCAAAAAAGTACGATTCATATATATAAAATGCTTCGATCCTCTATTGCCATTTCTCCTGCTCATTTTCCTTAGCTCTGTATCTTTCGCATATTTTTCGGCTAATTTGGTTATGCTTCCAAAAAACTCTTCATCCGAAAAGTCAAACTCATCATGATGAAACGGCTGGGTAAATAAGCTCAACATTTCATAAAACATGTTCGTAAAAAATTGTATTTCAGCTTCAGTGTCATTCGGCTTTAATATTTCCAATTCATACAATATTTCATTAAATAGTTTTTTATTATTTAATGTATCCGGGCACATTAACTTAAAATAAGGTGTATGAAATTCGTCGGGAATATGTTTCATGCATCCAAAATCAATCACAATGAGGTTACCTTCCTTATCTACTAAAAAATTGCCCGGATGTGGGTCAGCATGAACTTTTTTTAGCTCATATAACTGATACATATAAAATTGCCAAAGTGCTTGTCCTACTTTATTTCTCAAATTCTGATCTTGTATTTGTTCACAAAATTCCGATAAATGTACGCCATCCATCCAATCCATCGTAATAATTCGCTTACAAGAATATTCTTCATAATATTGAGGAAACTTTAAGTTATAAATATGCTTGCATTTTCGTGCTACTTCTTTACTTTGCTTTAATTCCAGCACATAATCAGTTTCTTCCATTAACTTAGTCTCTACTTCTCTAAAATACTTATCAGAATCCTTTTTAGGAATTTTAAACATGCTCATCGCAATAGGCTTAACCAAGGCTAAATCAGAAGATATACTGTCTGCCACACCGGGATATTGAATTTTAACGGCTAATTTCTTCCCATCTTTAGTAGCTTTATGCACTTGGCCAATACTGGCAGCATTTACTGAAGTTGAATCAAATTCATCAAACAAATCGTAAGGAGATTGATTAAAATATTTTTTAAATGTTTTTATTACCAGTGGAGGAGACAAAGGAGGAACAGAAAATTGAGCCAAAGAGAACTTCTCTACATAGGCCTGTGGCAACAAGTTTTTTTCCATGCTCAACATTTGAGCAACCTTTAAAGCACTTCCTTTTAAAGTTTTTAAACTATCGTAAATATCGTCTGCATTAGATTTATCAAAATTAGCCTTTGCATTTTCGGGATTGACAACCTTTTCACCATAATATTTAATATAATTTCCACCTAATTTCATACCGGTTTTTACCAGCTTTGTTGCTCTTCTTATCTTTGACGTGGGAATACTATCTATACTTTTCATTATTTTATTTTCTCATTATATAGAAACTTACCTAAGTCTATAAGGCTTTCTAACGGTGCAGTATTTAAAAGTTCGAAACTGGTATGAACAGATTTTTCAATAAATATATCGGTTTTTTCAAAAGCTGGTGATCCATCATTTAGCCAAAATTTTAATGTAATTAATAATTGTAACCACGCACCTTCTCCGATGGCTTTTTTCCTGATCTTTTGGATTATTTCTTGTTGTATTGCAAGGTGATCAATGCTTATTTCTTCAATATATTGTTTAAAAACTTTACGCAACTCAGAAAGTTGAAGCCATTGCTGAAATTTTATTTTATCTTTTTTCAACGCAAGGGCTACATAACTTCTATTGGCTGTCAATATTTCAAAAAACGTGAAGTAAAAGCTTAATAATTTATCCTTGAAATCAAATTGTCGGTAATCCTCATTTGCAGCTAATAAGTTAATCGTTTTTATAAAAAACTCTTTGAAAATAACTTTTTCTAAAGCTTCTAATGATCCGAAAAATTGATAAAAATCTTTTTCTTTAATTTTTACTGACTTGCAAAACAGATAAACCGACTCAGGCAGTTTATTATTCTCTAAAGAATGATCCATGAACAACGTCATGATCTTCATTGCAGTAATAGGCGCTTGTTTAGAGGGCATAATTGATTATTTGATGTTAAGTTGAATACTTGTAATCTAACGAAAAATATAAAGAAATGTTTTTTTGAATTAAATGAATTTAAATTACTATTGCAACCTAAGGTGGATGTTATATGTATCTTTATATCTTATGAAGTCAACCATTATTTTTGATATAATAAAAAATACTATTGAAAACTTTATTCCAAATGCAACTGTATTCTATTTGGCTCTAGGGCAATCAATCTAAGCCATGAGTATAGTGATTATGATTTAATGATCATTACTAAACAAGAATTTTCTAAAAAGGAAAAACTTATTTCATTAAAAAACATCCAAACAGCTCTTGTGAATACTATTAATGCGCCTGTTGATCTAATCATAAAGAGTGAAGCAGAAGTTAATAATGCAAAAAATCTCCCCGGACACATAGTTAAAGAAGCATTAAAGAATGGCATCAAGCTATGAGTAATAGCCTGAAAGAATATACTAATCTAGCTAACACCATTAAATAACTTGTAAACAGCCACATCAATCACTGACTAACATTATATCTTAATCCAATAAAAAATTAAGCCATTCATATTGGGTCAATGTTCGAACAAGGTCATCATTATGCACACCAAACACCAACATAAGCAAAAAGATCAGTAAACTCGGTGTGATCGTAATGAATACTATACCTGTAATAATCTCCTTAACAGGATAATTTGTTTTCCAACGAGGTTGTACCGTTGTAACCGTTGTTGAATAATTGTTAGCATGAGGCCTTGGGTTATTTCGAGCATTGTATAACCTTTGGCCTAACTCGTAAGAATCTAGCAGATAATCATATTTTAGGCGCAATCGTGAATCACTCAGCGTTTTATACGCTTTATCGATCCGTATAAATTGCTCATGTGCATTTGCAGCAGTACTAAGATCGGGATGATGGTTTAAAACCAATTTCCGATAAGACTGCTTTAAACTTTGTTGATCGCAATCTTTTGGGACACTTAATATTTGATAATAGTTTTCCACTACTCTTAAAATAATACTATTTCTATCTATAATCAAGTCAAATTAAGAAAAAAAGATTCACGGTCAAGCTGTTATTTATTAAATTTCTATTAAAATATTATCTTTCGACATAATGAGCCGTTTCATAAAATACTTATTGCTTTATTTTTTTATAATAGTTACCATACCGGCTGTTTGTGAGAATGATAAATATATATATGATCTGGAACTTTTCATTACAGAAGCAGCTGGTGAACCGGCTGTAAAGGCCAAGCTAAAGAGCAAAAAGAATATATCAGACCAAATAATAATCCTTTCCTTTAATGGAAAAGAAGAAGATATATTTTTTAAAAATAATGAAGCAACTATACCTGCTAACCTTTACGAAGAGGGGTTGTTATTTATTTATAGTCCCACTCACCATATTTATAAATTATATCATTTAAAATTAGACAAAACCCATCCAGCACTAACTAACATCCCGTTGTGGATGTCAATTATTCCACCATTAATAGCTATTGCTTTTGCGTTAATATTTCAAGAAGTTTTTGTTGCTATTTTTTCAGGCATATTAGTAGGGGCATTTATTGCTCAAGGCTTTTCAGCAGATTCAATACTAATAAGCTTTGTTAACGTATTGGACAAGTATATTATCAATGCATTATACGATAAAGGGCATTTATCGATCATCGTTTTTTCTATGTTGATTGGAGGAATGGTGAGCATCATCAATAAAAATGGCGGTATGTATGGTGTGGTGGATAAACTAGCGAGGTTTGCCAACTCTCCAAAAAATGCCCAGCTTACTACCTGGTTTTTAGGTATTGCCATCTTCTTTGATGATTACGCCAATACTTTGATAGTTGGCAATACCATGCGGCCTGTGACAGATAAATTCAATATTTCAAGAGAAAAATTAGCTTATATTGTTGATAGCACCGCTGCACCTGTTGCTGCTATTGCATTTATTACTACTTGGATCGGAGCAGAGTTGGGTTATATTCAAGATGCCATCGAGCCATTAGGTATTAAAGAAGGTGCTTATCATCTATTTTTTAATTCGCTGCAATATATGTTTTATCCCATTTTAACACTCATTTTCATTTTTGTACTAATCATATCCGGAAAAGATTATGGTAAAATGCATAGTGTAGAACAAAGGCAAAAGCATATGAAAAATGTAAACTCAGGTGATAAAAATGATTTACTTTCAACCGACCTTAAAAGCAATAATCATTGGCTTAATGCATTCATCCCTATTTTTTGCTTAGTCAGTATAACTTTTTCAGGATTAATCATTACTGGCTTTAATGCAAGTATTTGGAGCACTACAGCAAGTTTTTTCACCAAATTATCTCAAACAATCGGCAATGCAGATTCCTATGTAGCTTTACTTTGGGGATCATTCGCAGGATTATTTGCAGCCATCCTCTTAACTATCGCTCAGCGTAAGATGCCACTTTCTAAAACAATGGAAGAGATGCTGGAAGGCTTCAAATCAATGATTTCTCCTATTACCATTTTAGTATTAGCATGGGCATTGGCTCAATTAGTAGAAGAGTTACATACAGCAGAATTTTTCTTAACCTTATTACAAGGCAATATTTCTGCCGTTTATTTACCGTTAATTGTATTTATATTAAGTGCAGGTATTTCATTTTCTACCGGATCGAGTTGGGGTACAATGGCGATCTTATATCCATTTGTTATTCCGGTTGCTTGGGAATTGTCTATCCTAGAACAATTGCCTCACGAAGAAGCAATGGCTATTTTATATAATGTGGTGTCTGTTGTCTTAGCCGGATCCGTATTTGGCGATCACTGCTCTCCTATTTCAGATACGAGCATTTTGAGTTCTCTCTCAACCCAATGCAATCATATCCAACACGTAAAAACACAGTTACCTTATGCCATAACCGTTGCGATTATCAGTTTAGTAATTGGAGGAGTTCTCTTTCCATTACAACTCCATTGGACTATTAATTATCTTATTGGCATAGGATTAATTATTATAACCATCTATGTTTTGGGGAGAAAAACTATTGCTACAGATTGATTAAGTATAAACTTTAGTCTTAGCATTTTTAGTTTTTGGCGGACGCTGAAAATCAGGCCATCAAAACTAGAATAATTTATACATTATTTAAATTCAGAAGTAAAGTTAAAACGAACCTTCGGATACGTTTCTTGCATCATTTGCAGGTTATATGCTGATTCTGAGAGATAAACTAATTTACCATCTTTATCTTCTGCAATCCATTGCTTTTTCCTGGCTACAAAATCATTTAAATCACTGGGTGATTCACTACTTATCCAACATGCTTTATAAAGATTTACCGGCTCATAACGACATTTAGCACCATACTCATGCTCTAACCGATATTGTATTACCTCATATTGTAAAGCTCCCACCGTACCGATGATCTTTCTATTATTCGCTTTTAAGGTAAAGAGCTGTGCTACTCCCTCATCCATCAACTGATCAACACCTTTCGCTAATTGTTTAGATTTCATCGGGTCAGCATTTTCTACATACTTAAACAGTTCCGGCGAAAAACTGGGAATTCCTTTAAAATGAATTTTTTCTCCTTCAGATAAGGTATCTCCTATTTTAAAGTTTCCGGTATCGTGTAGCCCGACGATATCGCCGGGAAATGCTTCATCTACAATTGATTTTTTTTCTGCCATAAAGGCCGTAGGACTGGAAAATTTAAGTTGTTTATCTTGACGGACATGAAGATAATTTTTGTTCCGCTCAAACTTTCCGGAACAAACTCTTAAAAATGCAATCCGATCTCGGTGCTTTGGATCCATGTTAGCATGGATCTTAAATACAAATCCGGTAAATTTCGATTCTCCGGATTTTATCACACGCTCATCTGTTTTGCTTTCTTTCGGAGAAGGGGCAATGCTGATAAAACAATCCAGCAGTTCTTTCACTCCAAAATTATTAATAGCACTACCAAAAAATACCGGAGATACTTTTCCGGCTAAATATTCATTCACATCAAACTCCTCATATACCCCGTCAATCAGCTCAATATCTTCTCGAAGTTGATTGGCAAATTGTTTTCCTACCTGCTCATCTAAAATTTTATCCTCTAAATTTTTAATGCCGATCACTTCATCATCCGATTGCTTTCCGTGGGCACTAAATAAATTAAGATGATGCTCAAAAACGTTGTAAACACCTTTTAAATCCCTTCCCATTCCAATGGGCCAACTTAAAGGCCGAACATTTAAATTCAGCTCCTGCTCTACCTCATCTAACAGGTCAAATGGATCTTTACCAACCCGGTCTAATTTATTAATAAAAACAATTATTGGTGTATCTCTCATTCTGCAAACTTCTACCAACTTACGAGTTTGTGTCTCTACCCCTTTCGCTACGTCAATCACCACAATGACACTATCTACCGCTGTTAATGTCCTGAAAGTGTCTTCAGCAAAATCTTGATGGCCGGGCGTATCCAGAATATTTATTTTCAATCCTTCATATTCAAAACCCATCACAGAAGTTGCCACCGAAATACCTCTTTGTCGCTCAATTTCCATGAAATCTGACGTAGCACTCTTTTTAATCTTATTAGACTTTACTGCACCTGCTACTTGTATAGCCCCTCCAAACAATAATAACTTCTCTGTTAGCGTGGTTTTGCCTGCATCCGGATGACTGATAATGGCAAAAGTTTTACGCCTTTCAATTTCTTTTTTTAACTCCATAATTTTAAACTAAACGCTAAAGTAGTGGATTTTCAGGATTACTCAATGGAAAATATAGTTTGCTATACTTAATATAAGTAATCCTATTTTTGTAAAGACCTGGATGCTTAATGAACCATTCAAAATATTAAGTTATAAATAGAATAATTTTTATAATTTTATGGTTAGATAACAAATAATAATAAAAGAATGTACATTATGAATATTTTAAAATTTTTCTCGATCCTCTTTATCTCAATTATAATATTTTCTTGTAATGAAGAAAATACTTCAATGGATGGTGAAAACATGGATGATAAAGAAACCTTATCAACTGATTTGATCAATAATCCTGAAACAGCGTCTAATGCTAATGAAAACAATGTAAATGAAGCAGACCTTCCAATAATGACTTTTAATGAAGAAGAATTTAATTTTGGACAAATTAATGAAGGTGATGTAGTAACACATAATTTTGCTTTTACAAACACCGGCCATAACGATTTAATTATCTCAAATGCAAAAGCTTCTTGCGGGTGTACAATTCCATATTATCCTAAAGAGCCGATTGCAAGTGGAGCTACAGATACCATAAAAGTACAGTTTGACAGCAAAGGTAAGTCGGGCCAAACGACTAAATCTATTACTATAACAACTAACAGTATTCCTAATAATCAAGTAATTTACATTAAAGGCGAGATCATTAAAGACGAATCTATCTAACATGCATCAATTATTTATAAATATTTCCGGACTCTTATTAATGTCACCTCAAAATGGTGAAGGCGGCTCTATGTCTACCATGATCTTTCTTGGAGCAATTTTCGTCATTATGTATTTTTTTATGATCCGCCCGCAAGTAAAAAAAGCAAAAGATCAAAAGAAGTTTATTGAAAACCTGCAAAAAGGTGATGAAATTATCACTAGCGGAGGAATTTATGGCCGAATTGTCAACATTAATGATACTTACCTTATGGTAGAAATAGCACCGAACGTTAAGATAAAAGTTGACAAAGCAACTATTGCTATTCCGGCAGCTCCCGGCAAGAAATAAAACTTCAAACTTGTTCTATTGGCAGATAGTCAAAATAGTGTCTTTACTTTTACTACGAATGTCTTTCTTTATTTTAAAAGAAACTATTTAGCTAAAGGCAATTATCTAATTTTTCTAATATGCATTGTGCTCGCCGCTGCTTTTTGGCTCATCACTGCATTTGGAAAATTTTATACCCAAACTTATAATTTTCCTTTAGATTATATTAACAAACCTGCTGATTTAGTTATTACTAATAAGTTACCTAAAGAAGCAATATTAACGATCAGGTCGAGTGGCTGGTACTTAGCAGGATTATATATAAAATCAAATACGCCTACCATACTTATAGACCTAGCTAAATACAATGACGATAATTATGTATTAGAAACAAAAGACATCCTTTATAGCTTTACAAAACAATTATCAAAAAATTATCAAGTTATTGATGTGATCCCTCAAACAATAATGTTTGATTTTGATGAAAAATCATTCAAAACCGTTCCAATACACGCTAACTATAGTTTAGACATGAAAAAACAATTTGATACCACTTCATCTCCTACGCTAATACCGGATAGTATTCAAATTTCAGGCCCACAAGCAAAACTTAAAAAAATAACTTTCTGGCCTACCGACTCTATTATTATTAAAGAAGGTGATGTTACCATCAAACAAAAAATTGCTTTAGTAGAATCCTCTATTTTAGGAGTTGAACTAATAGATGATAGTACTGAAATTACTATTCCTATTGAAGAACATACTGAAGGCAGTAAAGAAGTTGTGATAAATACAATTAACACGCCGGCTGGTAAATCCGTAATTATTTATCCTAAAGAAGTAACGGTACAGTATTGGGTAGCGCTTTCGGATTATGAAAAAGTAGAAGAAGATGCTTTTGAATGTTTCGTTGATTTTCAAGATATTGATTTATCTATAAACAAAGTTCCTGTAAAAATTGAAACGCATTCTCAAAAAGTTAATAAGGTAAGAGTCATCCCTCCGGAAGTTGAATACGTAGTGTATGAATAACCCTCTAAAAGTCGGAATAACCGGTGGGATAGGTAGTGGAAAAACGACTATCTGTAAGATTTTCGAACAAGTTTATCACATTCCTATTTACTATGCTGACATCCATGCAAAACAGCTACTGCAAACAAATAACTCATTAATTGAGCAGGTTAAAACTACTTTTGGGAAAGATATTTACAATGCGGATAATACTTTAAATAAACCATTACTCGCTTCCAGAGCTTTTAAAAATTCTCATACTACTAAAGCGTTGAATGATATAGTACATCCACAAGTTTCAATAGACTTCATATTATGGGCAAAAAATCAAACAGACATTCCTTATGTTCTTAAAGAAGCGGCTTTATTATTTGAAAGCAGTTCATATATAGGATTAGATCAAACTATTTTAGTAACAGCCCCTGAAGCTTTAAGAGTAAAGAGAGTAAAAAATAGAGATGGATTACAGGAAGAAGAAATTTATGCTAGGATTAGGCAGCAATGGAACGATGAAAAAAAGATAAGATTAGCTGACCATATTATTAATAATGATTCAAATCATTCATTGATTTATCAAGTAAAAGCTATTCACGAAAGCTTAATTGACCTGAGAACAAAGAAAAAGCATCATCAGCTATAAAAAAAATCCTTAACCTTTTGAAATAACAAGAATATTTACGAAATTTGCCATCTTCTTAAATTAAAAAGGATAGATATGTCTAGGATTTGTGAATTGACAGGAAAAAAACCCATTTCAGGGCACAAGGTTTCTCATTCAAATGTAAAAACAAAAAGGAAATTTTATCCTAATTTAAAAACAAAGAGGTTTTATATACCGGAAGAAGATAAATGGATAAGTTTAAAAGTATCTACTTCTGCATTACGCACTATAGATAAGAAAGGTATTTATGCCTATTTAAAAGAGTTGAAAAAATCAGGAGTAAAAGTACCGGTATAAGTAAATTTTAAGCAAGATGGCAAGAAAAGGCAATAGAGTGCAAGTTATTTTAGAGTGTACTGAACATAAAACTTCAGGCCAACCGGGTACTTCACGGTACATCACTACGAAAAATAAAAAAAATACCACAGAGAGAATAGAGATTAAAAAATATAATCCTATCCTTAATCGTTACACTATACATAAAGAGATCAAATAAACTTTTAGCAGTTAATCTAAAACTATAACTATGGGAAAAGTAAGTAAGAATGCCAGAACCGACAGGGGGCAAAATCAAACCGGTAAAGATATTGTAAAAGTTATCAAGGCAATTAAATCTAAAAAATCTTCTGCATATTCCTTTAAAGAAGGATTTGTTCATAAAGATGATGTAAAGAAATTCTTACAAGAATCAAAATAAGTTTCTAGTTTAAGTTTAAACAAAAAGCTTCTCTTAATAGTTAGGAGAAGCTTTTTTGTTAAATACATATTTTAAATGGGCATATTTAGTATATTTTCTAAAAAAAATAATGAGCAACAGGAAGAGGAAAAAAAAGGCCTTAACCATGCTGTAGAAAAGACTAAAGACAACTTTTTTTCTAAAATAACCAAAGCAGTTGCCGGCAAATCTGAAGTAGATGAGGAAGTGCTGGACAACATAGAAGAAGCTTTAATAGCCTCAGATGTAGGCATTAACACAACTATAAAGATCATAGAGAAACTTGAAGCGCGAGTTGCAAAGGATAAATATGTCAGTACTGCCGATTTAAATCAATTGCTTAAAGAAGAAATAACGAGTTTGTTAAAAGAAAACAATACTGTCGATACAAAAAACTATACTATAGAAAATATTACTAAACCTCATATTATTATGGTGGTTGGAGTAAATGGCGTGGGTAAAACCACTACTATTGGAAAGCTGGCAAAACAATTTAAAAATGCCGGCCAAAAAGTAATATTAGGTGCTGCAGATACTTTCAGGGCAGCGGCAATTGATCAATTAGACATTTGGGCAAAACGAACGGATGTTGAAATTATCAAACATAACATGGGTTCAGACCCCGGAGCGGTAGCCTTTGATACGGTAAAATCAGCTGTAGCTAAAAATGTAGATATAGCCATTATTGATACAGCAGGAAGATTGCATAATAAAGTAAACTTAATGAATGAACTCTCTAAAGTTAAAAGAGTAATGGCCAAGGTTATCCCAGATGCTCCTCATGAAATAATTTTAGTGCTAGATGCCTCTACCGGACAAAATGCTATTGAACAAGCAAAACAATTTATTAATGCCACAGAAGTAACCGGCATTGCCCTTACCAAGCTTGATGGAACAGCTAAAGGTGGGGTGATACTAGGTATTGTCGATCAATTTAAAATTCCAATAAAATATATCGGAGTAGGAGAAAAAATTGATGACCTACAGCTTTTTAATAGTGGTAACTTTATAGATAGCTTGTTTAAAAATTAAAACTTTAAGGGTAAAACTTTAACTTTATAGAAAATCCAAGTATAATATATGTCGTTAGATAAAATTAGAAATTTACTAGGCAACGAGGCAGATTCCCTACTTAATCATACTTGCCAAACCATCAATAAGTCAGATATACACCCAACCGGCCCTGATTTTATTGACAGGGTCTGGTCGCAATCAAATCGTTCTAATAAAGTATTAAAAAATTTACAAGCACTTTACAGCCATGGCAGATTAGCTGATACCGGATATCTATCTATTTTGCCTGTAGATCAAGGCATTGAACACTCAGCAGGCGCTTCTTTTGCTCCTAATCCTATCTATTTTGATCCTGAAAATATAGTAAAACTAGCTATAGAAGGTGGTTGTAATGCAGTAGCCTCCACATACGGTGCACTAGCTTCTGTTTCAAGAAAATATGCTCATAAAATACCGTTTATTGTAAAGATAAACCATAATGAATTACTGACTTATCCCAATAATTTTGATCAAATAATGTTTGGCACCATAGAAGACGCATGGAATATGGGTGCTACTGCCATCGGTGCAACTATATATTTTGGGTCTGAAGAATCAAACAGGCAAATTACGGAGATTGCCGAAGCATTTGAATATGCTCATGAGTTGGGTATGGCAACTATTTTATGGTGTTATTTACGTAACAACAGCTTCAAAAAAGATGGAAAAGATTATCATACTGCTACAGATATTACTGCTCAAGCCAACCATATTGGGGTAACGATACAAGCAGATATTATAAAGCAAAAATTACCTACCAATAACGGAGGGTATACCAATATTAATTTTGGAAAAACTAGCCCTATTGTTTATGATAAGCTAACTACTGATCACCCAATAGACTTATGCCGATACCAAGTAGCAAATTGCTATATGGGGAGAGTTGGCTTGATTAATAGTGGAGGCGAATCAAAAGGTGAATCAGATTTAGCAGATGCAGTAGCAACAGCAGTCATTAATAAGCGAGCAGGTGGCTCAGGTTTAATCTCAGGAAGAAAAGCATTTCAAAAACCTATGAAAGAAGGTGTAGATTTACTGCACAACATTCAAGAGGTATATCTTGCTGAAGAAATTGGCCTGGCTTAATCTACATAAATCATATCATTATGAGTAATTGGTTTAAAAGGATCAAAGAAGGCGTTACTACTTCTACAAAAGAAAAAAAAGAAGCTCCTGACGGATTATGGAACAAAAATCCGCTCAACGGGAATGTCATTCCAACCCAGGACTTAAAAGAGAATTGTTATGTGTGCCCTGACGATACAAGTTATCATTTTAGAATTGGGTCAGAAGAATATTTTGAGATCATATTCAATAAAGGCAACTACGAAGAGCTTTTCAACAATCTCTCTCCTAAAGACTTTTTAAATTTTAAAGACCTCAAGCCTTATTCTGAAAGAATTGTAGCCAGCCAAAAGAAAACTAATTTAAAAGATGCTATGCGGGTTGCGCATGGCAAAATTAACAAGGACGAATTGGTAGTGGCTTGTATGGATTTTGCATTTATTGGCGGATCAATGGGCTCGGTAGTAGGAGAAAAAATCAGCCGGGCTATTGACTATGCTATTCAACATAACTTACCTTTTTTATTAATTTCAAAATCGGGCGGTGCCAGAATGATGGAATCAGCTTTTTCACTTATGCAAATGGCCAAAACCTCGGCAAAATTAACGCTTTTAGCTGAAGCTAAACTTCCATATTTTTCTTTAATGACCGACCCTACTACCGGTGGTGTCACTGCTTCTTATGCAATGTTGGGCGACATTAATATGGCAGAGCCGGGTGCACTTATTGGTTTCGCAGGGCCAAGGGTTATTAAAGAAACCATTAAAAAAGACTTACCGGAAGGATTTCAAAGTGCTGAATTTTTACTTGATAAAGGTTTCTTAGATTTTATTATTGATAGAAGAAATTTAAAAGACAGGCTTTCTGAGCTGATCGGATTGTTCAACCATTAGGATATTTATCCTCCATCCTCTAAGACAAGTCCCTAAGTTAACGCTATTATATTAATGCTGTCGTTGCTGACGAAGTTCTATAAAATGGAATGTTAATCAGGAATCACAGCCTGACTAGAAAATAAATCAGGCTGCGGTTGTTCGTTTAAAAATCTAATCTATTCCTTATAGCCCACTGTATGCTATACTCTATAAAAAGTTTGAATTAAAATTATAAATTTGATTAATACAAAGTATTAAATATGAGCAAATGGATATAGATATCAGCTATTTTAAGCGTTGCATCAGCACGCTGGATAAAGCACATTCCCTATTGCTTAAAGCAGATCCGGAAACCATTGATTATGAATTATACCGATCAGCTTGTATAAAAGAGTTTGAAATTATTTTAGAACAAAGTGGTAAACTGCTTCGTAAAATACTTAAGCCATATTATCATTTTTCAAAAGAAGTAGATAAACTTTATTTTAAAGACGTATTTAGGCAGGCAGTTTTTAGAAGTATAATTGACTTTGCAGCTTGTGAGAGATGGTTAACTTATAGAGATAACAGAAATAATACTGCGCATGACTATGGGCTAAAATTTGCGGAAGAAACATTACAACTACTACCCTTATTTATTAAAGATGCCATACAATTAGCGGCAATCATTAAACACCAAACGAATGCTCTTGAGAATTAAGGATAAACATACTTTAGTAAGTATCTTCTCTTCAGTAAATGCTCCGTTTGAAGTTTGGGCATATGGTAGCCGTGTGAATGGACAGGCTCATGATGGCAGTGATTTAGATCTGGTAATTCGTGGCCCGCAGCTACAGCAAATTCCTTACAATATATTAATTAGTATTAAAGAAAAAATTAAAGAAAGTAATATACCTATCATAGTAGAACTATTTGATTGGGCAAGACTACCTAAAACCTTCCATAAAAATATTGAAGAAAATCATGAAATATTATTTAGCAATACAGCAATCAAGATAAATGAACCTAATAACGAATGCAACAAAAAAAATAATTAAAGGCCTTAGAAAAGAAAAACCCTATTATAGATAACTAAAAAAAAGCGCTATAAGTAAATAATCTTTATTTAATTACGTATCTTTGGCGACTAAATTAAGATGACGAATACAAATAAAAATGAGTTTAACAACTGAAACACAGAAGAAGATTTTTAAAGATTTTGGCGGATCAGAAAAGAATACAGGATCCACTGAAGCACAAATAGCATTGTTTACCAAAAGGATTGAGCATATTTCAGATCATTTGAAAACTAACAAAAAAGATGCTGCATCAACACGTTCATTAGTAGAACTAGTTGCTAAAAGAAAGAGTTTGCTTAAATATCTTTCAAGCAAAGACATTACGCGATACAGAAAAATCATCGAAACGCTGAAACTAAGAAAGTAATTTCAGCGCTTCTTATTTCCCTCCAAACGTACACGTTAAATATAAATCAGGCAATTAACATCAGTTGCCATAAAATATAAAGATTATGAGTTCAATAGGTGTAGAACATACATTTAATTTAGGTAATGGCCAAGATATTACCATAGAAACAGGAAAATTAGCCAAACTAGCAGACGGATCTGTAGTTATTAAACAAGGCAATACTATGCTATTGGCAACAGTGGTTTCAGCTAAAGAAGCAAAACCAGATATTGACTTTTTTCCGTTATCAGTTGAATATCAAGAAAAATACGCTTCTGCAGGAAGAATTCCGGGTGGTTTTCTAAAAAGAGAAGCGAGATTGTCTGATAGCGAAATATTAGTTTGCAGATTAGTTGACAGAGCTTTAAGGCCACTTTTCCCTAAAAATTATGTTAATGAAACTCAAATTATGATTTCATTAATATCTTCGGAAAAAGATGTTTTACCGGATGCTTTAGCGGCTTTGGCAGCTTCATCTGCCATCATGATGACAGACATTCCATTTTCAGGGCCGGTTTCTGAAGTAAGGGTTGCTAAAATCAATGGCGAGTATATCGTTAATCCTACCCGATCAATGTTAGAAAATGCCGAAATTGATGTTATTGTAGCTGCAACAATGGATGACATTACAATGGTAGAAGGTGAAGCAAAAGAATGTTCTGAGGAAGAATTAATTGAAGCGATAAAAATAGGCCATGAGGCGATCAAAAAACAATGTCAAGCACAAATTGACTTAGCGCAAAAATTTGGTGCTCCGACAGAAAAGAGAGAAGTATCTGAAGAAGCAACTGATGAAGAACTAAAACAAAAAATCGCAAATGCTTGTAAAGAAGATTTGCTAAAAGTAATGAAATCAGGTAATGCCAATAAACATGTACGAAGAGAGGAATTTGGAAAAGTAAGAAGTGAGTTCATTGATTCTTTAGGAGAAGATGCTGAGCCCGAAACAGTAGCTAAATCTAAAAACTACATTAAATCGTTAGAAAAAGAAGTTATCAGAAAAACTATTTTAGAAGATAGGGTTAGGCTTGATGGCAGGAAACTAGATGAAATACGGCCCATCTGGATCGAAAATGGTTATTTGCCATCGGCTCACGGATCATCTGTTTTCACTAGAGGAGAAACTCAATCCTTAACATCTGTTACTTTAGGTTCTAAAACAGATGAGCAAATGCTAGATAAAGTGAGTGGTTTGGAATATTCCAGATTCATTTTACATTATAATTTTCCCGCTTTCTCTACCGGCGAGGTTAAGCCAAACAGAGGCCCGAGTAGGCGAGAAATTGGACATGGTAACTTAGCGATGAGGTCTTTGAAAAAAGTTTTGCCAGCCGATGCGGACAATCCATATACTATAAGAGTAGTGTCAGATATTTTAGAGTCTAACGGTTCTTCTTCTATGGCTACCGTTTGTGCAGGCTCATTAGCTTTAATGGATGCAGGTGTTAAGATTTCTAACGCAGTATCCGGTATTGCCATGGGGTTGATTACTGATGGGGATAAATTTGCGGTATTATCTGATATTTTAGGTGATGAAGATCATTTAGGCGATATGGATTTTAAAGTAACCGGTACTAAAAATGGTATCTGTGCTTGTCAAATGGATATTAAAGTTGATGGTTTGCCGTATGAAGTTTTATCGCAAGCATTAAGCCAAGCTAAGCAAGGCAGAATGCACATTTTAGAAAAAATGAACGAAGCAATAGATAAGCCTAGGGAAGATTATAAACCACAAGTTCCAAGAGTAGAAAAACTTATGATCAGCTCTGATATGATAGGTAGTGTTATCGGCCCGGGTGGAAAAGTTATTCAAGGTATTCAAGCAGAAACAGGAGCCACTATTAATATAAATGAACTAGAAGGTACTAATCAAGCTGAGGTACTGATTTTTGGTGAAAATAAGGAGGTTGTGAATGCTGCTATAATAAAGGTTAAAGGTATTGTAGCTATTCCTGAGGAAGGTGAAACTTATGATGCAAAAGTTAAGTCCATTATGCCTTACGGTGCATTTGTAGAATTTATGCCGGGTAAACAAGGATTGTTGCACGTTTCTGAAATAGATTGGAAAAGGGTCGAAAATGTAGAAGACCATCTTAAAGAAGGAGATGAGATCCAAGTGAAACTCATGGGAATCGATAAAAAAAGTGGGAAATTTAAACTATCCAGAAAAGTGCTTTTAGAAAAGCCACAAGAAAGTACGGCTGAATAGATTATTATTGACTAAAGGTCAATAGAGAAAAGGCAATAGCATTTACGTTATTGCCTTTTTTAATTTTATGCTTCGTAGTTTGAAGTTCATAATTTATAATTAATAGTTGAATAATTTAACGTTTAAAGTTTACTGTCATCTACTGTAATAGTCAACAATAATTAGTAGAAACAAAACGCAACTTAATTGGATTCTAATACGTTTACTCAAATAGCTACTTTAATAAATTTCAAAATGAAATTCAAGCAAAATCCTATTTCATATTTTCTATGTTATAATTCATATTTCATAGTTCAAATCTCAAATTTTGCTTTTCAAATTTCAAATTTCAAACCTCAAACTTCCAACCTCAAACCTCTCACAGTCGCTATCATCTTCCTCTTTCAACTTTCAACTTTAAACTTTAAACTCTTCGCTCAATCTACATTTTCTCGACTTGACGACATTAAAGTATTTGAAAACTCCAAAGAACTTGCATATCCCTGGACAGGCGCTTTTAATAGTCCTCAATTTTCTGAGGCTGACCTTAACAATGATGGCATAAATGATTTAGTTATATATGATAGGCTTGATGGAACATTTTTAACCTTTATTAATAATGGCATACCAAATGAAATAAACTATACATACGCTCCAGTTTATGAAAAAAACTTTCCTGATTCTTTAAAAAGGTGGGCCCTATTAGTAGATTATGATAAAGATGGCATTCCGGATTTATTTACAAATAAACCAAACAACTGGATAAGTGTATACAAAGGAGCTTACAATACTCAAAATGAACTGATTTTCAGTTTATTTATTGACCGGTTAATGTATCAAGCTAACTCTTCTCAGCAACCCATACAGGTAGTTAGTACGGATATACCTGCCTTAGTAGATGTAAATAAGGATGGAGATATTGACATTCTTACGTTTGATTGGCTTAATAGTGTGAAAGTAGTATATTATGAAAATATAGCTGCTGATGTTGGCAAGCCGGATAGTCTATTCTTTGATGATGTAGATCCATGTTGGGGTAATTTTCAAGAAAGTGGCGTAAATAATAGTGTGACACTTGGTGTCACCTGCAAAGGAACAGGTAAAACAGGTTCCAGTAATGCACATGCCGGTTCTACACTTTTAGCTTTTGATGTTGACGGCGATAGGGATGAAGATTTGATAATTGGTGACCTCACTTTTAACAACCTCAAACTTCTTATAAATGGAGGTGACACTGCTGATGCTACCATTATTTCTCAAGACAGCATGTTTCCTGCAAATTCAACACCGGTGGATATTTATGTTTTTCCTGCGGCCTTTGCAGTAGATGTGAATAATGATGGGCTTAAAGACATTATAGCAGCTCCAAATGAAGCTTTTTCCAGTAATATTCATCATTCATGGCTATATAAAAATACCGGCTCCACTACAAATGCTGAGTTTACCTTCCAGACTACCGATTTTATGATTGATGAAATGATCAATGTGGGAGAAGGTGCTAATCCTACTTTTATAGATTATAATGCAGATGGGTTACAAGATCTACTTATAGGAAATTATAGTTACCATACCGGCGGAAGCTATACTTCGAGCCAGTTATCACTGTATGAAAATACCGGAGATAGTTCGATACCGGAGTTTACGCTTGTCGATACTGATTATCTAGGATTAAGTGTTTTAAATTTAACAGCTATATATCCAACCACCGGCGATTTAAATGGTGATGGGGATATAGATTTATTATTAGGGAACGAAGAAGGGAGTCTTATCTTTTATGAGAATATTGCCGGAGCAAATAATCCGGTAGCTTTCCCCTCTCCTACTCCGGATTATATGAATATTCAAGTAGGCAGATTTAGCACCCCTCAAATTATTGACCTGAATCGAGATGGAT
>CBDBZN010000011.1:0-26570 GCA_965213575.1 Chitinophagales bacterium
TCCATTTAGTTGATTGTGCACCACAATTCTGACAGAAATAAACAGTTTTAGTTTTCGCCATCTTGGCATGCTTAATAAAAATTGATGGAGTTGAAAATTACTTTTCCAACTTCGTCAATAGAGAATATCCTTGTAGTTTATCTTTACGATAATTTTCTGATCTTACCATGCCTGCACCTTTAGCAAACCAGTCTTTTGCAGACATATTTAATTTGATAGGCATCATGGCTCCCATAGTCGATTGCACATCGTAAGTGATAACATAGCAATCAAAGGTGCCGGCAGGTGTAGTAATAGTTTCTTTGCCCATAACTTTTCTATTGATAATATCTATAGTCATTGTCATAATATTGACGCCATTATTTCCAATAGTGGCAGTAACCTTACCGTCTTCTAACTTTTGCCCTTCACTTAGAGATGTCGGAAGTACTAAATAATCAGCATCTATTTCTACATCCATGCCTTCATACCCACCCATTGTTTTAGGATCTAATAAAGACTCCATATCTATTAAAAAGGCATCATTTATACATTTTACTTTAAAAGTTGAAGTATTAATAGATTTACCCTTGTCATCAAAAATTTCAGTTGCCATAACGGCTTCTATTCCACCATCTATAGCTTCAGTTTTGATCACTTTCGTAGCTGCTTTGGACTCTAACTTATCTTTTGGATTATAATTTTCTACCTCATACATAACTCCTTCTTGAAGTGGTAAGTAAGGGGAACAGTTATCTTGTGCAAAGAGAGGTAATGAGGTGATGGTTAGAAGAAATATTAATTGTTTCATAATATGGAAATTAGGCAAATATTCATGATATATAATAATATGGTATTTAAAAATTGACTAAAACTATGATCTCTTAAAAATGGGTAGAGACTCTAGTTGGTCTACTTGGAGGCAGTATTCAATATCTTTATCAATACCTAGGCGGGAAAGCCTTTTGTAGTGAGATGCATTTTTAAGGGTTCCAAATAAATCATGTTTAGAACATTGGTATAATGTATGGGCTGCAATACAAGCATCCTGCTCAATGGTAAAATGTTTGTTTACTTTGTCTATGACTGCCCCACCAAAGAGTGTGTCTTCCATGTTGATTTTATTTTTCCAACCTGCGCATAATAATAAAAACATCTTGATTCTCTTTTATCAGCCAATCGCATAATACAGATAAGTTTAAAAAGGAGCCGGCTACTACATGCGTAGCATCGGCTTTAGATAATTCAATCGCTATCGTTCCATTTGTAGTGGTTAATGCAATAGACTTATCTTTTGTAATGCCATTCATATATTCAAATGGAGAATTTCCTAAATCAAATCCTTGCACTTTTTCACCCTCTCGCTCACCTGCTAGTATAAAACCTTTATTCCGATATAATAAGCACTCGTTGACAGAAGAAACGGGTATGACTTCTTTAGCTCCGTGATGGATAGCTGTTACGATAGTGGAAGTTGCTCTTAAGACATCTATAACTACTACTATTTTGTTTTTCACCTCATGAATGGGTAACATGTAAGGAGAAAAACATATATCGATTGTTGGCTTGGGCATGCTAAGGCGGTAAAAATAAGTAAACTTATTCTAAATTAAAACAAATGTTTTATTATGTTCAATGATAGAAATTACCACAACATTTTGAGAGGATTTATAATATATTATTGAAGAAAATATATTATAAATATTGTTTTGAAAAAAGGATGCTTAATTATTCAATAATTAACTTTTTGGTATACATTTCTTCTTCGCTAATCAATTGAATAGTATAAATACCTTTGCTGATACCGGACAAATCTAAATTAACATTTAAATTGTTGTTATTTTCAACGTTAAAATTAGCAACTTCTTGACCGAGCATATCAATGATCATTAAAGTGCTTTCTTGATTTAAAGTTTTTAGTTGTATGTTGAATTTACCTTTATTAGGGTTCGGGTACACGCTAATGAATTCAGCAGAAGTTACTTCGCTAATATTTGATAGCAATACTTTAATAATCTCCGTTTTAGCACATCCATTTGCATCAGTAACGGTAACGGTGTATTCTCCGGCTGATACTTGCGTTAAAGTATCGCCATTAAAATCCGGATATCCTTCCCAAGTAATTTCATAAGGAGCAGTACCTCCGGTAGGATTAACAAATATTTTACCATCTGCTTCACCTTCAGAAGCTGCTTCATATCCATGTAAGATATTTATTTCAGCAGGTTCATTAATATAAAATGCTTTTTCTACTAAGCAACCTTTCATATTATCTACATATACTATATAATTTCCTTCTTCTAACCCGACAATAGAATCTGAGTTTTCTTTATTTAAAGAGGTTTTAATTATTTCTCCTAAATCATCTTTCCAATAAAAGTTGCTAAATCCTTCTGTTTCAATGATTATTAATCCGTCCTCCTCATTAGTACATGAAATATCTTCCACCATACTATTTAAAGGAGCAGAGAAATGCAGTATAAAAAACAGGCTGTCAGAAACTGTTTCAGTAGAAGAGAAAGTATATTTACCTACGTCTTTGATATTTATAATTTGTCCGGTAATTAAGTTTTCTAAAGTAATACAGATATCACTATCAAAAGTTTCTAATCCAGCAAAAGAAAGATCATAATCACCTGCTGCCGGTAAATAGACATGTAGTGGCATGTGATAAGCTTTATTTAAGCCAGGCATCGCGTTAATGGCATATATATATTGGCCTTCAAGAGAGGATTTAGAATAGATACTTGGTACATCAAGAGATCCTATAATTTTTGCTGCATCGTAATCTGCATCAAAGCTAGTACTTGCATCGGCTAAAAATCTTATTGCTATCTCATCTTCATCTGTATCATTGTTAATGAACATTTTAAGAATGTTTTGAGGGCCAGATTTATAAATTGGATCAGGAGATACATTATCTGCTATTACTGCCCTTGTACAACGTAAATCAGGAGTTCCATGTGTTTTTACCCAGAATCCTTGCATTGGAGAAATATATTGATTACCTCCATTCACACTAACTCCACCTACATAACTCGAGTATACATTCATACATCTGTTAAGAGAGTAAATGGCATCACAACATTGATCTTTAGTCCAACCGCTCGCTTTTTTCCAATCGATCGTAGCAGGATAAGGATTACACACAAAGTTAAATCCATCATGCAGATTGCCAGCGGAAGAAGTGGTATAAGATACCGGGAAAGCAAACTCGTCTAAATTGGTTTCTCCGGTTACACTTGCAATAGCAGGTAAAACGGTTTGATAGCTAAAAAATCCCTCTCCACGTTTTGCAGTTTGAGAAGATGATTCATATACGTATCCATTTTCACTAGTTCCCGGTACTGTTTCATCGTAAGAATACACAGTCGACATAGCTACACCGTTAAAGTCTCCAAAGCTTGCATCAAAAGGAGCTCCGATAGATATGTAGCCCTTGCAACCTTCTACATATCTTTCTATGGTGATATTACCAATTATATTTCCAGTACCTGACCCTAAGAAGGTAGCCGTTTGGGTGCTGCTAGAGTTCAAAGTAAAGCTGCCGGCATCATTTGTATTCAAAATACCTTGCGTCAAAGTCACAGTATTTTCAATATCTATATTGCTACTGTTAGTGATGTGTAAGCTATCGGGGTTATTTAATATAATATCAGTAAAAGTGAAATCTCCATCAATTGATTGAGTAGATGTGCCACATAGTGTAAGGATGCCCGATGCGTTCATTGTGCCACTTCCTTCAGACAAATTGCCGGTAAGCTTTAAACTTTTATCATTCATATTAAGATGCCCTCCTGCGGTAATAGTTACAGAAGAAGCGTACGAAGGATTTTGCATCGTTATGGTGTGTCCATTGATAATTACACATTCTCCGGGGCCGGGTATAATCCCTTCATCCCATGTTGTAGGATTGTTCCAGTTGCCATTTTGTACAGAGATAAAACATTTGTCTAAATAATCCGGAGTGTTATCTAAATCTTCATCAGGTAAGTTAGCTGCTGTTCCGGTTATTAAACCACAAGGCGTACAATCGGGATCAAAAGCATCATCCAATCCATCACCATCTGTATCATTGTTAGCAATAGCTACATCCGGATCAAAGCCTTCTTCGTTATCAGAAGTTCCATCGCCATCAGCATCTATATCTCTATAGTCTACTAAAGCATCTCCATCCGTATTAGGATTAACCAAAGCAGTACCACCTTGGTCAGTATCGAGATTATCTACTAAGCCGTCTTGATCGTTATCGTTAGCGGTGGCATATATTGAAGGATATTGGCCATTAGTATTCATGTTGGCCGGAAGCGATCCATTATTAGCCTCAATAGCATCAGGAATGCCATCATTATCAGAATCTAGATCTAAATAATCGGCAGGCCCTGTCACGTCAGTATTAGTAAGAGCTAAAGCAGTACCGCCGGTAGAAGCATCCACGTTGTCAGCATATCCATCACCATCACTATCATTGAGCTTAACATAGGAGGCAGGATATTTTCCTTGGCCAATCATATTTGCAGGCAAAATGCCACCATTAGCTTCTACCGCATCAGGAATGCCATCATTATCAGAATCTAAATCATATGCATTAGCAATGCCGTCGCCATCTGTATCGCCAAAGCCTTCTGTAGCGTCAGGAATACCATCATTATCAGAGTCGTTATCAGAAACATCCGGAATACCATCATTGTCTTTATCAGCAGTACAATTAATTTTTTCAAAAGAATAGAATACACCATCAACAGCCGGCCTTCTTCTTCTTCTATTTAATCTGAAGTATCTGGCTGACACAGGAACGACAATAACCTGATCTGTATACAAAATGGCACCACTATAAGAATAAGTGCCTATAGTAACCCAGCTTCCGGTACCGGTGGTTGAGTAAAATACCCTTAAATTTGCATTACCGCCACCATTAAATTTTTTCCAACGTATAATAATTGTATCACCTGCAGGGATAGTATCTGTCATGTCTATATCTACTCTTGAGTCATTACTATTAGCAAAAACTACGTCTGTTGCATCAAAAGCATTTAACACATTAGCAGGATTTGTAACATTATTAGAAGCTATGACAGCATC
Source organism: Chitinophagales bacterium (assembly GCA_965213575.1). GTDB lineage: Bacteria > Bacteroidota > Bacteroidia > Chitinophagales > JAUHXS01 > JAUHXS01. The sequence goes on from CBDBZN010000011.1 coordinate 5,062, forward strand.
AGCATAACCGGACTTAAATAGTTATTTGGCTAGAGAAACCTGCACCACATGGATCTGCCTCTAAATAATCAGGTATATTATTAGCATTAGCATCAATATTTTCTTCAATGGTAGCAATACCATCATTATCATCATCGGCATCTCTCCAATCATCTTCGCCATCATTATCAGTATCTTGTAAGCCGTAGTTGGTGCCTCCACCAAAAATTAATTGATTTGCATCAAAGTTATTATCGATGCCATCATTATCTAAATCATTTGTAGAAGGATTATTATCAGCAATACCATCTCCATTAGCATCATTAGCTTCAGTGATATCATTAATACCATCATTATCAGAATCTAAATCTTTAAAATCGTATTTTCCGTCACCATCTGTATCAAGTGGATCAATAGAACTGTTACCTGATGATTGATCAAAAAAATCAATTATACCATCCCCATCACTATCTGCATAACTGCTAGGAGCACTATACCCTACAGTGGATTGACCCTCTCGGGTATCATCAATGCCATCCCCATCAGCGTCTTGGTCCATAAAATCAGGCCTTACCGGAAGCCCACCGGACGCCTCATATGCAGCATCAGAATTGGTAAGAACATATGGATTAATAGTTAAAAGATCTGAATAGCCGTCTCCATTCCCATCAACAAAATTATCTACTCTACCATTATCGTCATTATCTACACCACCACCTTCATAAATATCTAGTAAACCATCATTATCGGAGTCTAAATCATAAGGAGCTGACAAACCATCTGCATCAAAATCAAAATTATTAAGGTTTGAGATCGAGCCTAGGCCATATGCAACAGCGGGAGCTTCATCAACAGCGTCCACTAATCCGTCACCATCTGTATCAATGCCGGAAATTCTACCCGTACCAATATTATAGCCGGGTGGAGCAACACCCACATTAGCTTCAAGAGCATCAGGGATACCGTCATTATCAGAATCTAGGTCTTTAAAATTAGGAATGCCATCACCATCAATGTCAGCTATACCTTCTACGGCATCGGTAATACCATCATTATCAGAATCAATGTCACACACATCATCTACTCCATCTCCATCCGTATCGGCTGTCCCTTCAATTGCTGCTATAATGCCGTCATCATCACATTCGATGTATATGAGTACTTTAGCAGTGTCGCAATAATTTGGAAAAGGCGATCCGCCATCACAAATGCTATAAACTATAGAATCATATCCGATGTAATTTAAAGTAGGAGTATAAAGTATGGAATCATTATTTAAAAGTACAGCTAATCCATTTTGCGGCCCGCTAATGATGGTCGTAGTTAGAGCATCGTTATCAACATCATTATCATTATTTTGTACATCAAAAATAGAAATAATATTACGAGAAATAATCACACTATCATTAACAGCTACAGGAGCACAATCATAATACAAGGTAAAAGAAACCGTATCTCTATCATAATGCGTGACCCACCATGTGTTGAGCGTTCGAACGTTACCAAAGTTGCTATTCCAGCTATGACATGTTCCTGTACAAGGGGCTGAGGTGTTCGTAGCACCACCTATATTAGAGTCATCCCAAAATATATCTGCCTCTCCTACATTTCCCGGAGCTACTACATCTACACTAAATCCATTCGTATGGTTTTCTGCATCATAAATGGGTATATGTGTTAATCCTGCTTGATATTCTATTATCACATTCATTGTAGTAGCATCAGGAACCTTAGCACCAAACCCATCTTTACCATCCCATGGAATGTAGTTAATACCGGTTTCCACCGCACTTATAAAATAAACATCTCGAGTGCCTGAATTGTAGATGTTATTGCCATTAAAATCTATAAAAAATTCTATAACCCCATTATGAGAAGTTGTTATCTCTAAATTATATTCACTATTGTCACAACCCACCACTTGTGGGGTGCCGTTTATTTCAGGAAACACTTTAGTAATGGGAAAAGCTCCGGTATTTGTATCGGGTAACTGCAAGAATATGGTGTACTCAGGAAAATTAATATTGCCTGATCTGGACTTTCTGTCTTGTACAACATTTCCGGTGTTTTGAGTTCCTTTATTATTACTTAAAAAAACAAATCCATAAGGTTGGATACCATTCATATCTACTTTAGTTAAAATACTGTCTGTAGCATATATATACATTTCCGTTTCAAAGCGATTACTACCACTTTGGCAATTAAAAATCCCATCCTTTAGACCAAAGGCGCCCTTCTATAGCGGTTGAATTATTTTTTACCACTGTAACATCAAAATAAGTAAAAGTCCTTTTAACCCTATTGATAGTAGTAGCATTGGTTGGGTTAAACTCAATATAGTAATCACCCGGAAGAGAAGGAATATATTTAATAGAATTATATCCGTTGGCAGCATTAATAGCTTTAGGGCCGGCCAATGCTTGTGCATAAGTACTAATATACCCATTGCCGGAAGAAGGAATTAAGATCGGCCCGTATACAATATTGCCTAAAGGGTCTCTTAACCTCATATATACATCGCCATCATCTTGTTTTATACCTATATGAATGGATTCTTTATTAATATCTACAATTCTAATATTTAAACGATAAGCTTCATCACAATCGTAAGTCATAAATTCTCTAGTAGGATCATTATTATCCCAAACTTGTAACCTCGGATAATTTGAGCTAGAAATATTTATTTGTTTAGTGCCTTCAGCGAATGAATATATTGTAAAAAGAAAGGAAAAGAAAAAAAAGAAAGTTGTATTTTTTCATAAAGTTTATTTTTCATAAATAAAAGCAATAGGCTTTTTTACTTACTCGAGTTATACGTTAAAAACGGTAGAATAGTTTCATTTTATGCCTATCACTGTCTTAAAAGCAATAGTATTAGACAAATAAGTATATAAATACTCATGTATATATATCAAAATCGTAAAAGTTTATCTATTTCATGATTTAGTTTTAGTTTTAATAATATGATAAACAATAATTTGCCTGAATATACACTTGTTGAACTTTCTCAACGAAATGGATTAACGAACCCTGAATCGTGGATTGCGTACAAAGGCCTCATCTATAATATGACGAGCAGTATGCTATGGAATTATGGAATACATTTTGAACACTGGGCAGGACAGGATTTAACGTTAGAAATGGCTAATGCCCCACATGCAGAAGGAGTTTTCAAAAAATTTAAACCGATCGGAAAATTAGTTGTTTGAAGTTTGAGATTCGAAATTTGAAAATTTAATTTCAAATTTTTATCTAAAACTGATCCATAATAGCTTGACTAACGCCTACATTAGAGAAGCCACCGTCATGATATAGATTCTGCATCGTGACCATTTTTGTATAGTCAGAAAACATCATCAGGCAGTAATTTGCACAATCTTCTGTAGGGGCGTTTCCTAGAGGCGACATTTTATCTGCGTAAGCGAAAAATTTATCAAAGCCTGTAACACCGGTTCCGGCAGTCGTCATGGTTGGAGATTGAGAAATAGTATTGATCCGCACTTTTTTAGCTGTTCCATAATGGTAGCCAAAGCTTCTGGCAACAGATTCCAAAAGAGCTTTTGCTTCAGCCATATCATTATAGCCGGGGAAACTTCTTTGAGCTGCAATATATGATAAGCCTAAAATAGAACTCCATTCTTTCATGGCATCTAATTTAAAAGCTGTTTGGATAGTTTTATGAAAAGATATGGCAGAAATATCCAATGTTTTTTGTAAAAAATCATAATTCAAATCAGTATAAGGTTTGCCTTTCCTAACGTTTGGTGACATGCCGATGGAGTGTAACACAAAATCTAGTTTACCACCTAGCTTATCCATAGACTTATTAAATAAATTTTCTAAATCTTCAACACTTGTAGCATCAGCAGGAATAACTTCTGTATTACATTTCTCAGCCAGTTCATTGATTTTACCCATTCTAAGTGCAATAGGAGCATTAGTTAAAGTAATTTCTGCGCCTTCTTCTACTGCACGCTCAGCCACTCTCCATGCGATAGATTTTTCGTCTAAAGCTCCAAAAATAATCCCCTTCTTTCCTGCTAGTAAGTTATTTGCCATAGTTTTAATCTTTTATACACGGCTAAATTAATAAAAGAAATTTTTATAGCTGTTACTATTTAATTTTAATATATGTAATGCCTCCACTTTTTTGAACAGTTTTAGCTTTATGCTTAAAACATTTACTAATTAATGTAGTACTTAAATATCTTTTTTGATAAATTATTTAAAATGTCTTTGTGTGAAAATAAAAATAGACTATTTTTGTCGTTCGTTCTTGGTTCGGTAGTTCAGTTGGTTAGAATACCTGCCTGTCACGCAGGGGGTCGCGGGTTCGAGTCCCGTCCGGACCGCTTTAATAGAAAGGCTTTCAAGAAATTGAAAGCCTTTTTTATGCTTGCAATTTTGCTATTGCACTTGCAATTTTTTAGCTAGATGGCTGATTTTTAACAGTTTAAGATTTTGGCATTCCTGAGTGATTAAATGTCAGGCTGCTAACCTAGCTGCACCATTTGAATGGATGCGTGAGATTATCGTTAAATTGGGTTTTGTTAGGATTGGCATTGGAAAAACTTTCGTTCACTTAGATAATGATCCAAGCAAAACTCAAATGGTATCGTGGGGTTATCCAAAGGGTGCAAAAGTGCCTTATGATCCTTTCAAAAGATATAGCAGTCTGTAATATAGAACTTCTGAAATTTGATCAGAAAAAAATAATGGTTCTCTATTTCAACAAATCACTCATATTAATAATGGGAGCAAACATGGCAAACATAATAACCATAACAATAGCACCAACGAATAACAAAATAACAGGTTGTAATACATTACTAAATTGATTCATCTCATGTTCAATTTGTTCATCGGCTTGAGTAGAGTATTGTTCAAACATTTCAGCTAATTGATTAACTTCCTCCCCCACACGGATAACGGACAATAGCTTTTTATCAAAAAAATTATACTTAGAAAAAATTTGGTATAAATTAATTCCTTTTGATAGAATTTCAGCTTTTGATTGCTGAAGAATTTTTTCTAAAGGGTAATAGTTGATCATATTTCCGGCCATTTCAAGAGCTTGAACTAAATCTATTTTAGAAGATAATAATAATGACATACTGGAGGTAAATCTTAATATATATATTCTTTCTACTAAATTACCTAAGTAAGGTATTCGTCGAATTATTGAAGATGTTACTTTTCTATAACCATCTTTATTTTTATAATAAGGTGAGGTAAAAATAACTATAGCTATTAATACAATTAAATAAGGTATTGCACTCATAAAACCATTAAAAACATTCATCACATTTTTTGTAAATGCAGGTATTTCACCACCCATGCTATTATACAACCCAATAAAAGAGGGGATCAAGACCTTAGACATAAAGGCAACAACTCCAAAGGATGCCAAGATCACAATTATAGGGTAAGTCATTAAGCCTATAAGTTTTCTTCTAACTTTAACTAAATTAAGATAGTAGTTAGAAAGGCTCTTAAATATATAAGGAAGCCTGGCTGTCTCTTCTCCAATTTTTACAGATTCACATTCATAAGAAGAGAAACAACCTACCTGTTGCATCGCTTTAGAGAAAGAAGCGCCATTGATAAATAAGTTTTTTAGCTTATTCAGTAATTTCTGATCTTTCTCTTTTTTTTGTTCACTTTCTACAATATCTAACGCAGTAACCATATCTAAGCCAGATTTTAACATAGTGTGTAAGCCTAGGTAGATATTTGCCTTTTCTGAATTTTTAAGTATATTTTTATTAAATAGATTTATAGGTTGAGGCGTGCTAGACACCTTTGACTTCTGGGATGGCAGACTAGAAGTTTTACGATCTACAAGGTGTTCTTTAATTGAAATATTGGTCATTGCGTTGCAACTTATAGGTTAGAGCAGGAGGATACTGTTTGTTGTATATATATTTGAGTGATTCACCATCTATTTGGATATTTATCAGGAGATTACCTACTAAATCTTTAGAGTTTAAAATAATCTCTTTAGCTATGATTATGCTATCTACATTTTCAAAAAAAATCACTTCATTATTTTTTACCTTGCGAGTAACTTTATTTGAATTAAACTCATAATTTATATTTACTCCATCAGGCAAGTATAATTCTACTATAGAACCTCGACTTTTAATTAGTGAAGCCCTATCAAAGTCATGCAAAAGCAAGGCATTTAGCTTTGTTACATCTACTACCTCCCAATTTGATTTTGTAATTTGATTAAACTGCTTATTAAAAAAAATGAACGTACTCATTCCAATTAAAGTAATACTAGCTGCAAGTGCAGAACCAATAAGCAACTCCATCGTAGCAAAACCTTTTATAGACTTATTGAACATTCGTTCTAATTAACTTTTTCATTGAAACAATACTTTTACCTGTCTTTGTTTGAGCTGTCCAAACTACCTTATATAAGTCGGAAACATCTTCTACAGGAGTAATTTGTTGAGAAATTTTCATGTTATCATATTCTAAATCAGTATTTACTAATTCTTTATTTTGTAGCCATTGTCTATGGGCATCATTAATTCTTGATATAGCTACTTCTTTACCTATAGAATTACTATGAGATATAGCAAAATCTACTGCACTAATACCAATGAGCAGAATCATAGAAAATATTGCTAAAGCTCTACTACTGAGTTAGTGATCATATTAATTTAACCATTCCATTACTGCCTGATTACTTTCTTCATAAAAACCGGATGCTAAATAGTCGTTATGTCGTTGATTAAAATTCAAAGTTGCACCAATTACGTGGTTTTCATAGATACTGCTTGCGGTTCTCAGTATAAACTTTTGAGTAACTAAACTTCCATGACAAGTGCCTTTAAAATCTAAATCACTATCTGAAAAAACGGCTCCTTCTATAATAGAATTTTCAGCAACATTCATATAACCATGATAGTTTTTATTTGATCTTGGAGATTTAACCATAAATATCTCTCCTTGAATACTGCTACCTTTTTCAATACTTAAAAAATTTTTTTCATATTTTCCTAAGAGTCCTACTATCGAAGGATAATAAAGTTCTACATTTTCTCCTATTTCAATGGACTGATAGGCAAATAGCTGAGCGTTTCCTTTAAGATTACTTTCTACCACAATATTTTTTAGCTCTAATGATTATGTTTTCTAAAGATGCACTACTGCCGATAGTAACTGTCCCCTGACATTCAATAATGATATTGCCCGATAAATTTTGATTGATATATATATCTGATGAGAATTCAAGCAACAAAGTAGAATTTGTAAAACTATTGGCCCTCAAATCTTTTATCTCTACTATTGAGTCACGATCACTTTTCAGTTGTTCGACATATCGCTCAAAATTATACAGCCATGATAAATTAAATTTGGGAATATCTTTTTTGCTTGTATGATGTTTTTTAAGATCTGGCATTTTGCCGATAAAGCTTTCTCCTTCAATATATGCCCTTTTAATACCTTTTTTAGGTAGATAATACGTTCCTTCAATCTCCGTTTTACCGGTAATATATAACGGTTTTATTATTATCACTCACATACAAACTAGAAGTGATTTGCTGTGGATGGTAGCCCCACAAACCTACTTTTGAATATGTTTCATATTTAGTAGCAGTCTCAACCCCCATTATACTAAAGACTCCCCAAGGGTGCTTAGTCAATTTCACATTGTCTATTGGATCATCGGAATTGAATAAATTAATTCTTTTTTTAACTAAAATATTTTCATCAGATTTAGCTTGTAAGTATTCTAAGCCGGAATTTACGTTCTCGACTAATCGAATCTTCTGCTCATAGCGAAGACTATATAAGCGTTGGAAATGCACATAAAAAACTGAAATACTACTGACCGTTGCTACAAGCATGCCTATCAATAACATGTTAAGTACTGCAACTCCTTGTACTTTTGCTTGTAGTAATTTGAGTATCATTAAAAAATTATAAAACGTTTTTTTATTGGGGATTCTTGATTTTTTTAAATTTACCCTTTCTATATATTTCAGTCATTAATATACCTCCATCATTATTATAGGTGATAACTTTACCATGTAGACGTCCTCTTCGCCCATTTACCTCTAGAGATTAACACACCTTCGGGCGTCCAGTTATACCAGTAGCTTTTTTTCAAACCCTTTCTAAATTTTCCTAAAGTTTTAAGCTGTCCGGATTGGTATCTTTCTTGATATTTTTTATGTAATACTTTTCTGCCATGATTTCCTTCTGTTTTATACAAGCTACCATCTTCATACCAATGGTAAACCCTATCAATTTTTACACAGCGAAGTCTAATTTTTCGGTCGTAGGTATTAAACCAATAGGTAGTATCTGCTTTCTTTAATTTATGATAGCTTTCCCCATCCCGCTAATTTATATGGGTTATATACCCCTATATTATTTTGTCCTATAACAGTTATCCCTTTAAGTATTAAAATAAGCAGAATGAATTTTTTCATAATTATCTTTTAGTAAACGTTCTTAATTCTCCCTCATATCGAAAGCGAATAGAATCTTTATATATTTTCACCACAGTTAAGTTATTAATAATATCACCTTGCTGTACTAAGCTAGACTTACCATTGAGTTGAGTAATAGCCACTATTTTTTTGCCTGTATTATTTTTCACAATACCATGGTAAGTTATTACAGGCCAACTTACCATTACCTTTTTTAGCGGTTTTCTATTATTAGAATTGATAGTAGCAGGACGACTAATAGGCCTTATAGCCACTTTTCTTTTCACATTTCCGAAAGGACTTCTATAACTTAAATCCAATTCAAATGTATCCAGAAAAAATTCAGAAGTTGATGTCGTTGTATCAGTTTGCTGTATAATAGCAGGATTAATATCACCTGAATCGCTAAATATATCTAACATAGTGCTTCCTATATAAACCCATAGCCCTGCAATTACAGCTATTAAAAGATACTTTACAAAAGGTTTGTTTTTCACAGTACACTACTTAACATAAAAGAATCGATATTCACTCAACTCACTTTTATTACCGGCTTCATCTACTGATTGAACTCGCCAAAAATACTTTTCTCCGCTTAATCCATTAAAGGTATGTGACTGATCAGATTCTGCTATAGGATAGCTTGTAACAGTTGTTAAACTATCCGGATTATATATGTAAATAAGATCTTCTAAAACATCCTCATCGGAACTCCAAGTTAGTGTGACCGGCGTATTTGTTTCTATGGAGTCGCCTGTTGCAGGAGCAGTTATTGTTGGAGTAGTAGGCTTAGTGGTATCATAAATAAGTATTTGCTTGGTAAATTCTGTATTCCCATCATCAGAATTGGCTCTTACCTGCCATTCATACATACCTTCGGCAGGAAATTCAAAAACATAACTTGTAGTGGAAAGGGTAGTAGTTAAAACGATAGTATTTATATTAGGAGAACCAATTTCTAAAGTATAATCCTCCGCGATTGATATAGGTGACCAATCTAAAGTTACCGTAGGCTCATTAGTATGAAAGTCATTTTCAGGACTATTAATTATGACTTCTTGATCGGTAATAGAAATACTGCTATCTACGATAAAAGTAGCTATGGTATAATTTGTTTCGCTCGATCCGTTTTCAGCTCTTACACGCCATTGATACTCACCGGGTGATAAAGATAGTTGAATACGGTTAGCCTCAGTGATAACTTCTTCAATAAATTGTTGATTGGAACCAAAAGCCGGAGTTACCACTTGAATTCTATATTGAAATGCTCCTTCAACTTCTTCCCACCACAGATATGGGGATAAAGTATTAACCGTGGTATTATTTCCGGGTGATAAAATAGTGACGGTCTCTTCTTCTATATTATCTTCAAAAACATCACTACAGGATGCTAATATACACCCTGTCAAAACTATATTTAAAAACTTAAGTTGCCACTTCATTATTACTGTTTTTAGAAATTCTCTGTAAATAAATTATTCCTTCTAAGTATTGCCTTTTAGTTCGTGTATCCCTTTCCATACTAAACTGCATTCCACTAATTCTACCTATCTTTTTTACATATTCTAGCTCATATGCTAATTGTACTAAATCTGTATAACTTCCTTCTACAATAAGCTCGGTCGTATATATTTGGTATCCACTTTTATTCACTACGCTTTCTCGTGGTAACTTTCTAATGGCAATTTGGTGCTTTTTACAAAATGGAGAAATGGTTGCTAAGAGATTATCTTGAGGATCATTTACATCCCTTTGAGCTAAGATGGTTTCTATTGTTTTGATTTCTTTTTTTAATTTATTCAATCTATTTGGTGCAGCTTGCATGAGGACAACTTCTTTGCGAGTTTTTTCAAGTTCAACATATTGGTCATAGCTATTTAACACACTAATCTTAAAAAAGATAACTATGAAAAAACATGCTATTCCAGCAAATGTTAAAAATCGCTGCTGATATGTGAGTTTGTTAAACATCAGATAGTGGTAATTTCAATTACAAAATCAGCTGATTGATTAATGCCTTTTTGCTCATATTTATCAATCACTACCTCTTTAATCCACTTCTCATTTTTTAATGTTGAAATCCATTCATTAAAAGATACACTTTCCGTTAAGTAGCCCTCAATAGTTATTTTTTTAGGACTAAATTCATAATTATAATTCCCGTCTGCTGTTCTAGTCTTTTTCTTGGGAGGATAAATGGAAGCTTTTTCCCATTTTACAGTGGTTGGAGTAGAGAGAGCTAACCTATCTGCGTAATAACTTGCAACCGATGGGTTAAGCCAACCGGCTTTTTTGATATAATTACCGTTTTGCTCTAATTCCATTTCCAACTTCTCTAATGTTCTTAAGTTTACCTGCTTGTTTCCTGTTTTCATTATAAGCCTACCTCGTTCCGTCTGCCACTGATCACTGTAATAACTTCCTCCAAAAATCATGATCACAAGAATGAAACTTGCTGCTAAAATCATAGGTTTGAGTAGTTTTTTATACTGCCACTCCTTCTTATTAAAGATTAATTCCTCCTGTTTGATAATGCTGCTGGTTCCTGTTATCAGGCTAAATCCTGCACTAAAAGCCAATAATAAATTGGTAGAAATTTCCTGCGATCCTATTAAAGCAGATGAATTTTCTAAAGGACTATTTTCATTAAATGTTTTTAATTCATCCGTTTCAAAAATAAGTTCATATTTATTCGCCTTGATAGTAGTATCAGTTTGGTTTTCTTTTTCAAAAAAAGGAATGAGTTTTTTAAGCATAAATGGTCCGAGAGAAAGATTAAAAACAGGCACTTTCTGCTTAGTAAAAGCCTCTATAATATCATCCAAAGCCTGTTTTCTTACTACTGAAATAGTTTGTTGATGTTCGTTGAATCGTAACGTATCTAGATATACATCATTGGGGTTAATATTGGGTAAAATTTGTGGTAAAGCTTCTAATGCATTCGTACTACCATCTGACACCACTTTGTTGATGACTCCCCATCCATGAATACAAAGACTTACCGGAATATTAGCAGGAAGTATTTCCCATAAATCTGACCAGGATGGTATATTGCTATGGGTATTATCTATATTAAGAAAATCCTTTACTACACTTAGCTCCACTACATTAAATATATAACTACCGGATTGACGGATTTCAACCTCCAACCCAACTACTTTTTTGGGTGCTAATATTTTATTTATTAATGAGGATACTTGCTTCATAAATCGGTTTTCAATAATTAATAACCGCTAATAATAACAGGTTTAATGAACAAAGTGGAAGCTACTTCATTCTTTGTTTTTGTTCGTGAGCTAAATAGCCACTTTATGATTGGTATTCTAGATAAAATAGGTAATCCTGTTGAGCTCTCCCCATCTTCTACTCGCTCAATTCCTCCAAGCACTACCATTTCCCCATTATTTACACTAATAATGGAGTTTAAGCTTCTGTTTGATGAAGGGGGCGGGGCATTGCCCGGAGGGTTACCCAAGAAATCTGAAATCTGAACTTCTATTTTTAACGTAACTAAACCGTTTTCTGAAAGAGATGGAGTTATATTAACCGTTTGATTGGCGGTTACCGCATTAAATTGTCTGGTGTTGTTAATAACAGGATTCTGAGTGCCCACTAGATTTGATTGTTCGATAACGTAATATCTTGTGGTACCCGTTAAGATACTTCCGGGATGTCCATTGATCATAGATAATTTAGTAGTGTTGTGTACTTTAACATTATCTAATTCCTGAATAGCTCTTAAGGCTACATAAAAATCAGGAGTTACATTACCTAGGTTGATAGGCATTGTACTACTAATCATTTCTAAAAAATCATTGACAGAGCCTGAGCTGAACGTCATATCCAAACCGGGTAAAAACCTTCCTCCAGTTGTAATACTATCAGAACTCAACCCTGCTTCTACACCGGTACTGGTTGTTCTACCTTTTCTAATATCTACCTGAATAACTTCTAAGCCAATTACAGGAGTTTTTATATCCATTGCTTCCAAAAAACGAACCGCTTCTCTGATTTCTTTTTGTGCTCCACTTATGACAATGGCGTTCAAGTCGGGAAATTCATTCAACTTTAAATTAGCATTTTGTATATAATTAGGTACTTGTTGCAAAATTGTTTCAAAAGTCCGATGTTTAAATTTATAAATAACGGTTTCTCTAAAGCCTTCTGAAAGTCGCTTCCCTAATACATAAATATTTTCTTGTTTAGTAAAATTGTAATCAGAATTATTTAAAATTAATTCTAAAAAAGTATCAAAAGTACAGGCTTTTATATCGCAAGTTACTTCTCCTTGTAAAGGTTCATACATAAAATAGTCAATGTCTAAATCGTCTGCTATAATCCTAAACATATCGTCTATTGATACGCTTCCTGCACTTACTTCGATTAGCTTTATGGCGTTAGGATCTTCATATATTTTATAATAAAGTTCATTATTTATTTCGGGTCTGGCAGCATTTTTATTTTTAGATGAGCTGCTATTTCGCGAATTTTGCGAAGGTGCGATCACAGCAATTTTTTCAATATAATATGCATTTCCTTCTTCATTAGGTCGGATAACTAAGTCATTTTCAAATGCTAAGTTATCTAAGGCTTTGTTTAACGGAAGATTTTGCACATAACTACTCAATTGTTGATTCCTAAGCTCTCTGGCAATAATGAAATTGACTCCGGTAGCCTGCGTAGAAATTTTCATGACATCAGACAGTTTGTCACCTTTTAGATCCCAACTTACTAAGGAATCAGCAATTTGCACATCGGGGCCTTTGACTGTATCTATAATTATTTTTGGGCGATCAAATGGCTTTATATGGAGAATATTACCAATAAATTCGATTGTTAAATCGTATTCTTTACACAAATAAGTAAGCACATTGTATACCTTTTCACCGGCAAAATTATTTATAATACGGGTTTCTTGAAGATCAGTATCAATGCCCACATTTATGCTGTGAACGTTGGCTATCGCTCTGATAAATTCTTGTAGTACAAGATCGTTTACAGATATTTCAACTTCTTCATTTAATCCCGGGGCAGTAGTTTGAGCCAGTACCTGTAGCTTATTATTTATCTCAGTAATTCTATCCTGGCTAAAGGCGGTAATAGATATAAGTGAAAGTAAGTATATATTAAAAAAAATCTTTTTCATGGGGTAGTTTATGATCCTACAGCGGATAGTATGGGATAAACCTCTTCCATAGAGGTAGTTCCCTGCTCAACTAACTTGAGGGCTTTCTCCGATAAGCTTTGGATGTTTTTTTCTTTTAATAACGTTTTAATATCATATTGCTCTTGACGAATGGCTTTTATCAAGTCTTCATCAATAGGGATCATTTCATAGATAGCCCTTCTCCCACTATAGCCTGTTTGATAACAATTGGAGCAACCATCCGGATGAGCCTGATAGCAAGTATGAAATTTTACTTGCGACTTTAAATCTGGCCTTATATCTAGTTGGCCAACGCTTACATCCTGTTTGCATGATTCACATAGCTTTCTTAATAACCGCTGTGCTATAGTGGCATTAAGTGTGCCGGCTATTTGATAAGCAGCAATACCCATATCGATTAATCTGGTAATCGCTCCCCATGCAGAATTGGTATGGATAGTAGACAGTACTAAGTGTCCTGTTAGCGAAGCTCTAATTGCCATTGTAGCGGTTTCTACATCTCTTATTTCACCTACCATCATAATATCAGGATCTTGACGCAAGAAAGCTCGTAAAGCACTTGCAAAGGTTAATCCTATATCTTCCTTTACTTGAATTTGATTGACGCCTTCTAGTACATACTCCACGGGGTCTTCAATAGTCATGATGTTGGCATCTTCTTTGTTGAGATGTTTTAAAGCTGCATAGAGAGAGGTGCTTTTACCGGAACCCGTTGGGCCACAGACCAATATAATACCTGATGGCTTTTTTATCTGATGTTGAAAACTCTTCTAATTCACTTTCAGTAAGTCCAATAGACCTTTAAATCAATGAAGGATGCATCATTGGTTAACAAACGAAGTACCACCCGCTCAGCAAATTTGGAAGGCATAACAGACACCCTGATATCAAAATTTTCTCTCCCTAATGAAAAGCTGATACGCCCATCTTGCGGTAGTCTTTTCTCCGCAGTATTAAGCCGCGCCTTATTTTTTATTTTAATGATTAAACTAGCGAAATCCTCTTTAGCAATCGTATATCTTTCTATGAGTTTTCCGTCTATCCGAAAGCGTATTCTACATTTTCGTTCATACTGTTCTATATGAATATCGCTTGATTGAAGTTGCTTGGCTTCTTTTATTAAATTGACTAAAAAGTCGTCTGACATTTCAAAGCCAACTGACTTTTTAGAAGAATTATGCTGTCTTCTATAGTGCTTATTGAGCAAGCTACTCAGTTCGCCCTCATTTATAGTAGTAATTGTTAAGTTGGCATTTAAAATAAATGATAACTCGTTATGTGCCAATTGTTCTTGAGCAGATGCTGAATACAAAAAAACCGCTCCATCTTCTATTTTATAAGGCACAACGCTATATTGCCACGCCTGCTCAGTGGTAAGTAGCTGTAATGCTTCTATAGAAGGCTTAATGGATGTAACAAATTCTTTTTCCATCTATGAGGCGATTAATTGGTTTAACCAATACTCATCATATTGACTGAAAGTTTCTATTGACAGCTCCAATATTAAAACAATTGAAAATACTACACCTACTACACCTACATAAGGTAAGGTTTTAATATCTATTAATGCTTTACAAATTATAAATACAAAGAGTGATACAAAAACAGAAACTAGATAAAAACTAACGTAATTTAACAGTGAAAAAAAAGGGGTGATAACTATGTAGATCAGTATATCTCCGGCACCAATTTTATTTTTTAAAATAGATCTTATGCTTTGTTTTTTAAAATATTGATATAATATAATCAATAATCCTTGAATACTTAGGAAGGTAAGATTATTGATAACTATCATAAGTTTATGCTCTTCAATTTGAGCTTGATAAAGCATTATAATACCAAGTAGACTAAGCAAAATAATTAATGGCAGGCTAACTAAACGGGTAGTAAAGTCTTGCCAACTGATAAACAGCACTATTAATATGGTAAGAATGGGTAAAAGCATTTTTAGTCTTCAATGACTTCTCTGACTTCACCGGTTTGATCTACTTCCCATACATTATAAACACCGTCTTTATCAATATCTTTAACCATGGTAGCCCTAACTAAAAAGGTAGCATCATCGGCATATACAATTTCAATTTTATATAACCCATCGCCTCCTTCTTCCGTTACTAATTTTTTATGATCGTAAAGTATGTCTTTAAAAGAATTGCTATAGGTATATTTAGATTCATAGTACTGATCTTCTTTCATCGCAATCTGCTTCAGTTGTGTTTTAGCTTCAACCGTCCTAAAGTAATTCATTGTAGCTTTAGAACCTACAACTAATGCAGCAGTAATGGCTGAAAAGCCAGCCACATAAAAGATTAAATCTAAACTACTAATAGCACCTTTAACTTTATAATTGGTTTTCGTTAAAAAGTTTTTAAGGCATTTTAAATAAAATAGGAGGTGTGTCATTGTAGTAAATTTTAGAGGAGTGTAAAAATATGCAAAAAAGTAAGATTTATCAACTATTTATCAGAGCAATTTAGACTATGAACAAAAAATTTTAAAAGCATTTAAAGCACCAGCTGCAAACTGGCGCCAGCGGAGGGGGCTTTAGGATAGGATTATTTCCCCTTTTCCTGCTTAAAGCCTATTTGGGTCTAGGAACTTCCTGATCTTTTATAAACTGCTTTAAATAATTAAAGATCATACTGATTTTATCATCTTGCCCGGCTACCTTTTTTCGCATCTCCTCCATTTCTAGTAGCAGATCCTTATGAGTTAATAGCATTTGACGCATTTTAATAAATACTTCTATGAGTTGATACTCATTTGGATGGCTCGCTGACTTGTCAAAACATTTGCCAGTTGTAATAAGCCATGTTCTGTAAAAACATAGGATAAGGAGCCGCCAAGAAGCTGATCACATGGTATCGCATTTTGCGATACCATGTGATCAGCTTCTTGCTGGGTCAGTTGGAACATAAAATGCTCCGGGAACTTTTCCATATTCCTTTTTACTTGCTCCCGCAATCGGATAGCTTTAACATCATATAGTTCTGCCAAATCTCTGTTTAGCATTATCATGTACGAAGAGTTTTGCCCGATCTCTCGAAAAGCAAGTAAGTGCTACTCAGCAAGAAACTATTTTTCTCAAACTATTGAACTAAGTCCTACTGATGCTGACTTATTAATAGATATTCTTCCTAATCTCAATCAGCTAGGTTTCGATATTGAAGCATTTGGTAAAAATGCTTTTGTCATCAACGGATTGCCTCCTGATATATCGGAAGATGCAAATGCCAATAAAATTAATTGAAGAAATTTTAGAGCAGTTTAAATACAATAGCGGTAACCTTAGCTTAGATATTAGAGAAAGTCTACTTCGCTCTTTGGCAAAAAGTAGTACCCTTAAAAAAGGAAAAACACTCTCTATAGAGGAGATGAATGACCTGATTGATCGACTTTTTGCATGTACTCATCCCAATTTTACCCCTTCCGGGAAAAAGACAGTGATCATTCAAGAGTTAGGTGATTTGGAGAGGCAGTTTTTCTCTTAAATAGTATTTTGATAATACAAGGTTTTAGCTTTCAAAAGGCAACCTTGCTCCAGCCTCTATTGAATAACCAAAATAATTAAGATCATACGAAGAGTTAGCATTAGCCCCGTCTGGTGATACCATAAGATTGAATGCAGGTCCCAAAAATATGATTCCTTTTTGGGAAAGGTTAAATTCAATATGCAAAGCTGTTTTACCTCCAAATCCAATACCTTTAGTTAAAACCTCTTCTCTATCTTTAATTTTGAGATGAATAATTTCAAGGTTATAAACCAAAGCCAAAGCCACGGGATCATCAGGTTCTGAAAAAAGGTAATTATGAAAGCTATAATCAAGTCGCCATTGTGTTTATTTGAGGCAAAGAGCTATCAGAAAAACTACTCCTTGTTCTATCATATGGCTCAATTGACCGATTAACAAAAATGCTTTTAAACCGATAGAGAAACCGTTGATATTAAGCAAGTCGAAAAAAGTGCCATCCATTGTGCCTTTTCTTCTGCTTTCTATAGGTCCTTCAGGAAACTTCCTATATAATCTTAATCCAAAACCAAATTGACCAAAACCCTCAAAATTTCTATCCCCTCCTGAAATACTTCTAAAGTAGGTCAGATCACTACCAAAAGATACTTGAGCATTCACATATAAGCATAAAATACTGCATACGATTAGAAAAATAAACCGCACGTTTAAATTAACTTTAAAATGCTTTTTGGAAGAATAATTTTGTCAATTGATGACTATTACCTATCCAGGGGAATGATGATACTATTAGCTTCCCTGAATCTGCTGTGTAAACATCTGCTGCGTAATATTTGCCTTTCATTCCAGCCACATTTACAAATAATGCATTAGGGCTACCTTCTTCAATAACTTGAGCATATTCAGCTTGAGTAACTAGTTTTCACGTTATGTGAATAGTATTTCTTTATATCACTCATAGATAATTTATCATAAACATCAGATTTTAAAATATAAAGCGTATGACTGGCTAAAATTTTCTCATAATTCTCTCTTTTATACATAAGCTTGCTGCGAAAACTCTTATCATCAAAATTGTCTAAAATATATTTTAAGTTTTCTACAGCATACTTAAGACGGACAACACCAATTCCATTTTCAATTTCTTCAAGGTCTAAATTCATCCAATAAAGTGCTTTTGTAGGATGATATTTACTTTTCCCTTTTTGTATAAGAACACCATTCACACCTCCCAGTGTTTTTAGTCCTTCTTCTACGGTAAATTCTGTAATGCCAACAAAAAATTTGTCTTTTACACCATCCGACTTATCATAAGCAGACTCGCTTATGGCAATTAAGTTTTTATTAGAGAAATTCTGCTTTACAAGATCAAAAAAAGTAAAGCTTTCACCATTTTTAGTAGTATATGTCTTTGGATTACCTTCAGTAATAACATATAAATTTTTAGAAGCAGTAAATTCTTTATGTAATTTACTCTTGCTTTTAATTTCTTGAGCTTTAGTTTCAAAAGTTGTAAAACAAATATTTATTGTAAGGAGGATAAGAAGGACTTTTTGCATGTTGAATTTTTTTATGTTCAGCACAAATGTAATTCTTTTTATATAAAAATTGATAAGTCAGGTTAATTTATTGCTGAAGTCAGTATTAAAACCTTGTAATAAAATATCGAAAAAAGATTGGGTGATATGATTCTACAACCCAATATTAAAACCCATTCTTATAACAGGATTAGTATATGGAGAGTATTAATTATCCAAAACGTTAAATAATACTAAAATATTAAATGAGTTATTAGTACCAATCGGTTAAGCATATCCACCACCTACAAATAAGCTGGACACCCATCGACGAGGCAGTATAACAATTGACCCGGTATTGTCGAATCCGGCAGGTTCAAAATTCAGCTCCTCATAGTTCTACATGAGCCAATAAATTTTTGAAAATTTGATATCTACTAAAAAGTCCCACACCATAATTTGATGTTTGATAATTAAAATCGTTATCTCTGAAACAGGTGTAATTAATTGCTTTCTAGTGATTCACATCTTTTTCTAACTTTAGTTAATTGCTTTTAATCCTTACCTTATCCGTAGTCGCTGCCCTCAAAACCCCGCCTACAGACTACGGACAGATGTGTGTTCGCTTGGTAGGATGTTCGGATTGACGAAGAACGGCATATATTACTACTTCAGATTCCTTTATAGTATAGATAACTAAATAAGGGAAGCGTTGCACATAACCATAACGTAATGACTTTTTTTGTTTTTGATACAAATAGGGGTTTTCAGATAAGGATGTAATTATTGCTTCTACGGCTACTATAAAAATCTTCTCCTAACCCTTCTTGCTGCATATTATACCAATCCTGAGCCTTGTCAAGGTCTCGGAAGGCTTCTTCTTTAATAGATATTTTATAACTCACTTAAATAGCAGAATTACTTATTACTAAGTTTAGACTTTACTTCTTGCCAGGTATAACTTTTACTTAAACCTTGCTTATGGGCTAATATTCGCCTGTCAAGTTCTGCCTCTTGATCTGCGGTTAAAATATGAGTGGGATGAGCAAGCTTATCGGTAATAATAGTATAAACTGCCTGTAAAAAGCCGGGATCATTAATTTGATCTATTGCTTGATGGAGGTTATTTCTTAGCCCTGATGAGTTTGATGTCGACATACGATTGGTGTTTACTTCCATAAATTTAACGTTTTTTAGGTGGTTTTTGTTTCATTTCGTATTTCTACTGCAAGGGATGATATTTTTCTATCTGCATTTTTAACGTTTCCAGATCATTTTGTTTATACCCCGCTGGCGCCAGCGGGAGGATTAATCTCTCTGATTATCTTGGAGAAAAGGGAGCTGCGGAGTTGATTTGATTAGATATTTATCCCGTAGTCTGTAGTTTAACTTAGTGCGTTGCGACTACGGACTCGTTACTTTTTAATTTAAAAATTTAATTTCTGATCATCGATCTTATATCCTCTTGATCCCATTACATAAAGATAATAATTTTTAAGTATTTGTATTATATTGGAATCCGTAGTCACTGCCCTGAAAGCCCCGGCTTCAGACTACGGACAGAGGGGGATACTTGATACATAACTTATTATAAATCCTCATGTAATGTAAAGATAGGAACATAGCCAACACTTCTAGAGTCCATTCCCTTTCGATTACTTTCAAATCTAATCTTAGCTATGCTTAATTTATTATAATATTTAAGAATATCTACTTTTTCATTTGAAGGAACTGTAAGGATGCTGAAATTTAAATTTTTAATTATTGGATTATCTCCATTCTTAATTTTATAGTTATAGTCTAATATCTGCTTATATGCATTTTTTTCCTTGCTACCTAATACAGATAAATTCTTCTGATTATACCTGATATAACAATACTTTGTTTCTATGGGGTCTGGATTAAATACTTTATCTAATCCAATTCCTTTAGTAATTAGTATAAGAGACATTCCAATAATAGCTGTCCAAAAACATAGCTTCCAATATCCTTTAATTATTTTCTTCATTACGATTATTCAGAATACAATTCATTCATATCTGTCCTTTTATTAAAATATTCAACAGATTCCCATAGATTTGGAGTTTCGGAACTACTTTTAACTTGCATGTTTGTCTTTATATCACCTTCTCCAGGTTTTTGCCGTATATCTCTTATTACTAACTCACCAGAGTAACCTATTACTTCACCATTTTCATCTCTGTTAGCTTCTACGTTAATTACTTGAAATGTTAACTCTAAGTTGGATTTATTTATATCCTGAGCCATTTCTTCAATTTGACTAACTTGATTAAATGTCAATGAATATCCTTCAATCTCATCTGCATTCTGCGAACCAAATCCTGCACCAAATGATAATCCTCCACTTAAAGAGAAAGAATTTTCACTAAATCCTATATCTACTGGACCTCCAGATATTACATAAGGACTTCCTCTCCATAATGATTCCTTAAAAGATTTAGACTTCCAATCCCAAGTGTAACCTTTTTCTATGATATCTATATTTGCTCCAAAATAAGGTTCAGCATTTCTAGAATTATCTCTTACATCATTATCTAAAACTGAATAACCTTTAATGGTGTAATATGTCTTACCATAATTATCAGTTGCAGTTCCATTTTGAAGATATCCTCCTCCTTGATATCCAACTCCAGCTTTAGCTGATGATTCAGTATATGAAAACCAAACGTCATTGCCGTTTATATCAATTAATCTGATTGGATTATTCATTGTGCTATTATATGGAGACCACCCAACATATTTTGCAGCTAGCCCATCTGGACTAAACCATCTACCTGTCCTAGTATCTAATAACCTTTCTCCATAATCATAAACACTTCCCACTTGATTATGGAAATTGTTATCCATTTCTTTGCCATTAAAGCCGAATCGACTAGTATTTGCGTTGTAGTTTCTCCCAACTTGT
>CBDBZN010000012.1:0-90496 GCA_965213575.1 Chitinophagales bacterium
ATATATTATCTACTTCAAAAGTAGTATTAGATTTCAAAGGAAATCCTTCATTAATTATTCCTGTAGGAGAGAACGTATACACTTTATGCTCATCTTTAGCTAAAACACCGAGGTCTCCATTAGATATTTGAAAGATGGAATATTGATTATTTTGTGAGTTAAATGTATGCTCAAATATAATAGTTCCTTTGCCATCATATACTGTAAGTATACCTTTATCTAAAAACAAATATTCTGTTGTGCCATCTTTTCCAATATCCATAAGATTAAAAAGATGGCCTTTTGAGTAAGATTTAAATTGAGTTTTACTAACGCTGCCTTCTAAATTAACTGTGTAAATTTTCCCCGATGTATCGCTTGATGTGAGTTGGTAAGGTTTTACATTTTTATTTAAATAAAAAGAGTTTAAAAACTTGGTGTTCGTTTCTATAGGGGCAACTCTATTTTCTCCTCTTCTGTTAAATAAATATATTTTTCCCTCTTCATTACTAGCTATAAGATAATCTTTACCATCCATGATACAATGTTGTATCGGTTCAGTGATTAACCCCAGTTCCTTTTTCGGATTCCATCCCGGTAAGGGTTTACCGGTTTTTTCAAAACCATATAAGTTTTTCTTTTTACTCGCTATAAAATATCGGTATCTATTATTATTATCATAATCTACTAAAAATATCGGACTAGACGCTTCGTCAGTCAGCCTAAGAGGATATTGCTCTACATCATTACCTGTTCTGTCAATTAAATAAATTTTATTTTTAGTATTAAAAAAGAATTGCAATTTTCCATTACTATAAAAGTCCATTTGATAAACTTGTCCCATAATAGGGTTGTCAAGTTGTCTTTTCCAAAGTATGTTACCACTTTTCGATAATAAATATATCATGTTACTATCATCCTGTACAAATATTTCTGTTTCTTCATTAGTATAGTTCATTGTGTAAGTAGGCTTCATGGATATAGCGTGAGATAGGTTTGTAGTCCATAAATTAGAAACCAGCTTATTCTTATTTACACCATATGATATATAACCATTGGTAAAAAAAATATCTTTTTGATTAGAAAATTGAAACCCGATTAATTTGAAGTTTTTATAAGCATTATAATTAAATAGGATATCTATATGTACATCATTATTAGTAAATGCTTTAACTATTTCTAATACTCGAGCTGGATTTATGTAGATGTATAGATTAGTGTTAGATACCAGATTTTCAGCAAAACTAATATAGGCAAAGTCTTTATTAAGCGTATGCTGATTGAGATAATCGTCTATAATATTTCTAATAGTGGCTAAGTTGTTACTTAAAATTAAATACTCATCTATAAATGTGAAATAAGGATTATCTATTCCTTCATCTGTATTTCCGGTAATATGAGGTAAAAATTGCTTGGTAAAAATTCTATCTACTTCAAATTCTTTATATTTTTCTATAGTTTGTTGTTTAAAGCTATCGGTTTTTAAATATTCTCGGGCTTCATCCAGATCGCTAACACTCATTACCCTAAAAGCTACTTGGTCAATGTTGTCATCATAAGATTCATTATAAGCATAGGCTACTTCATTCCCTATCCATTCAAGATCATCATCTTGTGTTGATAAAGAATCATTGGCTATAAACTTATCAGCATTTATATATTTTAAAAAAGCAAGGCCTGCCGGTAATACTTTAGTCATTTTAATAGCTCCGGGATCTTGTAACTGCTTTAGTTGATTTTCATTTTGAATGTTCGGTATAGTATATCCATTAAAGAAAATGGATTCTTCTTTGAATACAACATCTAGCTCTGACCAAGAGGCAAATTGATTAATTTGTTTAAGCCAATTCTTTCGTTCAGGATTAATAAAAATAGATAATAAATTATCCAGCTCGGTATAATTAAAATACATCGTCAAATCATAATCTTTACCAGCTAATTCTTTAATTTTTTTTAAAATTTTTATCATCTAGTAAGCTGGTGGATTTTTCAAATTGAATAATGGCATAATCTACTAAAAAAGAAGTGGTACTGCCTATCCAGACTCCATCAATCAATGAGCAAGTGTAGGTAACATTAGTTTTAGGATTGATAATATCATATACTTTCTGCTGCTTAAATTTGCGTTGAGTAACCTGATGTCCATTAGCTATAAGCGTTTTTATGATTTTTTGGTCTTTGATTTTTTCGACATTTGTTAAATCAGTAATATATAAGAAGTCATATGATTTAGCACCTGTCGGGTGGATAGATATTAGTGTTTGATAATTTACAGTATTAGGTAAGGATTCTTGGAAAATATTCTCAAATGGAGCTAATGTAGTATCCAACTTATTAATCAAAGCAACTTCCTTGAGTTCCTTCCAAAATTTTTTTTGTTTTAACTTTTGATTGAGCTGCAAAATATTATTTGAAGATAAGATCATTGGAGCATTTTCCGGTACAAAATGGAATAAAGAAGTTGACGTTGCAGCATATTGACGAAGTTCCCAATATACAATCGCGGCAATTAATATGCCTACAGTTACTAATATAAAAATAACTCCTTTTTTCAATAGGTACTATTTTGGCTACTTGTAATGAAATTGTTTTTAAATTTATGCTAATTTACGACAAATGCAGAGAAAGTTTTTGATTATTGGAAGTACATTCGCTTTAATAGCTATTTTACTCGGTGCATTTGGTGCCCATGCGTTGAAAAATATAGTAGATACTTATTCAATAGACATCTTTGAAACTGGCATAAGATATCAGTTTTATCACGCATTAGCTTTGATAATTTTAGGGTTTGTATCTGATAAGGTTACGTCTTCAAATCTAAAATATAGCGGATATTTATTTATTGGAGGAATTATACTCTTTTCCGGTTCATTATATACCATTGCCTTAAAAGATGTTGTGCATATTAATTTAATCTGGATAGGCCCTATCACTCCTATTGGGGGTGCTTTATTTATAATTGGATGGATATTATTTTTACTAGCCATCATTAAAACCAATAAGGATGAACGTACAATATGAAAAATTAAAATCTCTGTTAAGTGAAATTCAAGACATTAATAGTACAATGGCGGTATTGACTTGGGATAAAGAAATCTACATGCCGGATAAAGGAGCCGGTTTAAGAGCTCAACAAATCGGGACTTTATCCGGAGTAGCGCATGATAAAATGATTGCTCCTGAATTGGCAGATTTAATTAATAAATTGGGAAGTGATGATAACTTATCACCCAAGCAAAAAAAGAATATAGCATTTATAGCACAAGATATTAATGATACCAAAAAATATACTAAAGAGTATGTAATCAAATCAGCGACGGTTATTGCAAGTGCTTTTCAAGCTTGGCAAAAAGCTCGAAAAGCAAATGATTTTAACTTATATAAAGATAAATTAAGTGAAGTAGTTGCTTTAAAATTAGAGCAAACTAAAATTTTAGGATATGAGGGACATCCATATAACGCTTTATTGAATATTTATGATCAAGGTATCACAGTAAAAAAATTAGATGTTGTTTTTGACAATATGAAGAACAAATTAAGCCCGCTTCTAGAAAAAATATTTGCTAAGCCAGAGCCGGATACTAAGTTTATGTATCGTCAGTATGACAAAGATATTCAGTGGAGCTTTGGCTTACATTTATTAAAGCAAATGGGTTATGATTTTGAAGCGGGGCGCCAAGATCTTTCTCCTCATCCTTTCACCATTAACTTTTCTGCTCATGATGTGCGAGTAACGACTAGGGTAGATGAAAAGAATTTGTATGAGATGATATGGAGCTGCATCCATGAAGGTGGCCATGCATTGTATGAACAAGGCTTAAATATTAACGATTATGGACTACCGTCAGGAAAATATTTGTCTTTAAGTATGCATGAGTCTCAGTCGCGTATTTGGGAAAATAATATTGGCCGAAGCTTAATTTACTGGAAAGAGAATTTTAAAGAATTGAAATCTGTTTTTCCGGATAAGTTGAAAGATGTTGCTTTTAAAGATTTTTATAAAGCCATTAATATAGTTAAGCAAACACCTATTCGAACTGCTTCTGATGAACTTACGTATCATTTTCACGTCCTTATTCGATATGAAATAGAAAAAGCACTAATTAGTGGAGATATAAACGTAAATGAAGTAGGTGATTACTGGAATGAGCAATACAAAAAGTACTTAAACATCGATATTAAAAATGATAATGAAGGAGTGTTACAAGATATTCATTGGAGCCATGGAAGTTTTGGTTATTTTCCGACTTATTCATTAGGTAGTTTTTATGCTGCTCAATTTTACCAAAAAGCTATTGCGGAAAATTCTGATATTGAAAAAAATATAGACAATGGAAATATGTTGCCAATGCTCCATTGGTTGAGAGAAAATATCCATCAACATGGCAAATTAGCTACTTCTGAAGAATTGTGCGAGCAAGTAACAGGTGAAAAACTCA
This sequence comes from Chitinophagales bacterium, assembly GCA_965213575.1. Lineage (GTDB taxonomy): Bacteria > Bacteroidota > Bacteroidia > Chitinophagales > JAUHXS01 > JAUHXS01. Next base: position 4,419 of record CBDBZN010000012.1, read on the forward strand.
ATTTTGATTATTTTATGCGTTATGCCTATAAAAAGTACAGTGATATCTATGCCTTATAGCTAAGCTAACAGCTAATTGCTAAACTCCAACTACTTTTCCTTGCTTATACCGGCTATATAACCAAATACCAACTGAGGCAGATACGATCATTAAAACAAATGAGATGATCTCCGCTTGCGTTATGCTCATGAACCCAAAGTCATATTCTGAATTTACCCTGATCTTTTCAATGAAAAATCTTTCTACGCCATTTAAAAATAAATATATACAAAACAGCAATGCAGGAACTTTAATATGTTTTCGTATAGCCATTAACAGTATAAATAATAGAATACAAGCGATACTTTCATAAAGTGCCGTAGGGTAAACTGTTTGGGGTAATACATAACAAAATCGGCTTACGCAATCCGGAATAGGAATACCTTCATTAATTACGTTGTGAGGATAATCGAATTTCCAAAACCATTCCGGCAAAAAGCTCATCCACTTGGGCTGAGGAGAAGTATTGACTATTCCCCAATCGCCATCACCTGAGAGCTGACAGCCAATTCGGCCTACGCCGTATGATAACATTAACCCCGGAGCTGCCGCATCTAATAAATGAACTGTTTTAATATTGTTTTTCCTGGCGTACCATATTACTGCGATCGCTCCCCCAATTAAACCACCATAATAAGTAAGTCCACTAAAAGAAAGCAAAGCTCCAATAGGATCGCTTAAAAATTCTTGAGGATATTCTAAGTTGTGAAAAATTTTCGCTCCAATGATGCCGCCCAAAGCTGCATAAATAGTGATATCTCCCACCATTTGATATGGATGAATAGTTACCGTTTCCCATTTAGGCTTATCTAATTTACCCTTCTGCTTTTCTGCATATTTGAGATAGATTCCTAATCCTGCTCCAAATATCCCACCAAGCCAACTTCCTTGCATGGATAATAAATAACTTTGCGGATCATCTACAAAATCAGCATACCCCATAGCAAATCCAATCAATTTGTAGCCTATTACAAACCAAACTAAACCATTAATGAACAATTCAACAAGAGTAGCGGGGGCGCCTAGTAAAATTTTCTTAGTAACCGGGAAAAGTAATCCTTCTTTTTCTTTACGTCGTAATTCTTTAGATAACACATAAGCAGCCGACAAAAAAGCTATGGCTACCATCAAACCAAAAGTATGAATAGGTAAAGGGATATATTTTCCGGTAAGGCTTTCTATTAAATGAGATAAAGTTGGATACACAATGTGATTTTTAAGCTGAGATTAAAGATGATTTAATGCCATAAATTCCATTTGAATTTATTTTGCCCAAAGTTACCGGAACAATTTGATTAACCAACTTTTCCTCGTAAGGTTTTCAACTTTAATATAATTATCAATAAATCCTGGCATTAAATTGTACTTATTTTATTTGATCTCGATTGTAAGGGAACAGATGTGAACTGTCGTCAAATAAAAATAGCCGCAAATTTTTTACGGCTATTTTTAAACTATAAAACTAAACTAAAATATTAGAATCGAGGACAATTAATGGTTCCTGCTGTTGTATTTCTGGTAATAGGAGCAACAAATTGAAGTGCTACTTCAGGGCCTCCTTTAATACCTGCCCTAGTACCGGTTCGGCTATCTTCGGCATTTCTCAAACTTGATACTAAAAGGTCATAGCTAAAACCTACACTGATACTTCCTACATCAAATCTGGTAGCAAGAATGATCGCATCAGATGCGATACCTTGATTTGCATCAGGCCCATTATATTTGCCAACTATTCTTGCCCAAGGGCCGATAGACCAAGCTGTTTCAAATCCTCCAATTTCTCCTAAGATAAATTTGAAAGAAGTACCTAAATTTAACTCAGAGGCAGGGCCTTGTTTTAAATAGATGATTGATGGAAGAACAGCAAATTGATCATTTAAAGTTATTTCACTACCTGCATGAGCAGTAACTTTGGTGTATAAACGAGCATTTATATCATCACCTGTGCCATCTAAGAAAGATATCGGAGATCTGATTAGGTGAGCCAAGCCAATACCTGCATATACGCTTGAAAGTACATCACTAGGGCTTGCATACCACAATAAGCCGGAAGATACATCAAAATTATTTACAGATGAATTTAAATTTGCATGATCTACACTGGTACCTGCTGGCAAGCTGTTATAACTTCCATTCCATAAACTATGGTCATATTGATCTTCAAAATATAGTGCTTGCCCGTCTAATGACCATTGAGAATAAGTACCTTGTAGGCCAATAGACACATATTGTGGATTTCTTTTATTACCTAAAGATTTGTGATAAGCTAAAAATGCACTAAATTCAGTAGGCCCAAAAGCAGCATCCCCTGCTTTATCGCTATATACTGCAGCACCTAATCCGATATAATCATCTGCCGGTAAAGATCCTCGTAAAATATTTCCATCAACAGAAGCTCCGATAGTCCTATAGCCAAGGCCGGACGAAGTAGCATGAGTTCCTGCGGCCCAGCCCCATTGATTTCTCATAATTGCATTCCCTCTTAAGTTTCCATTTATGGCTCCAGTCATAGCAGGGTTTAAAGTAAGTGGAGACATATAAAATTGAGAGAAATGAAAATCTTGGGCATTAGCAGTAAATATTACTGATGAGGCACCTAAAATGAGCGCGTAAATTTTCTTCATGATTATATTTTATGTAGTTGTTGTGTTGATCAGAGTTAGTGATGTATATGCAATATAACGAAATAATATTTAATCTACAAATGTTTATAGGGTGCTTTTTTATAAAATTTAATGTATAATAATTTGAATCATTATATTATATATTTATTAATATTTTATCTTTTATTTTACATATAATTATTGCAATTACAATAAAAAGGCTTTAAGGATTAAGCCACGTCTTTGACTACATCTTTTTCTATGCGTAGATTATCAATGATAAATTCTTGTCGTTGAGGGGTATTTTTGCCCATATAATAACTGAGTATTTTAGGAATAGAGTTTTCAGTATTTAATAAAACCGGCTCTAATCGCATGTTTTCTCCTATAAATTCTCCGAATTCGTCCGGAGATATTTCACCCAATCCTTTAAACCTGGTTATTTCAGGGTTTTTACCAAGTTTATTAATAGCATTTTGTTTCTCTTCTTCGCTATAACTATAGATTGTTTCTTTCTTGTTTCTAATCCTGAAAAGTGGAGTCTCTAAAATAAACAAATGCCCGTTTTTAACTAAGTCCGGAAAAAACTGCAAGAAAAATGTCATAACTAATAAACGGATATGCATGCCGTCAACATCAGCATCAGTCGCAATGACTACTCTGTTGTATCGCAATCCATCTAATCCTTCCTCAATATTAAGGGCATGTTGTAAAAGGTTGAATTCTTCATTTTCATATACTATTTTCTTCTTTAGCCCGTAAGAGTTCATAGGTTTACCGCGTAAGCTGAATACCGCCTGGCTTTCCACATTTCTTGTTTTCGTAATGGAACCGCTTGCCGAATCTCCTTCGGTGATAAAAATGGTCGTTTCCAACCGATTTTCATGCTTATCATTGGTTAAGTGAACACGGCAGTCTCTAAGTTTTTTATTGTGAAGATTAGCCTTCTTTGCCCGTTGATTAGCTAATTTTTTAATGCCCGCCATATCCTTGCGTTCTCGCTCAGACTGTTGGATTCTTTTCAATAGCACTTCGGCAGTATCCGGATTTTTATGCAGATAGTTATCTAAATGCTTTTTTATAAAATCATTTACGAAATTTCTGACGGATGGCTCATTGGGTCCCATCGTTTGCGAGCCTAATTTTGTCTTAGTTTGTGATTCGAACACCGGCTCCATCACCCTCAAGCTGATAGCTGCAACAATAGACGCTCGAATATCAGAAGCATCAAAATCTTTTTTATAAAATTCTCTGATGGTTTTGACAATCGCTTCTCTAAAAGCTGCTAAATGAGTGCCTCCTTGTGTGGTATACTGGCCATTTACGAAGGAATAATACTCTTCTCCATATTGTGAGCCATGTGTGAGGGCTATTTCTATATCTTCATCTTTCAAATGAATGATCGGATAGCGCCTGCTATCTTCATCTATTTTTCTTTCCAATAGATCTTTAAGCCCGTTTGGAGAGTGGAATTTTTTATCATTATAATTAATGGTCAGTCCGGCATTCAAATAAGCGTAATTCCACAATTGATTCTCCACTATATCACTGATGAAGCGATAATTTTTGAAAATGGTATTATCCGGCATGAACGAGATTATCGTACCGGTACGTTGATTACTTTTCTCTAGTTTTTCTTCTTGGGCGAGCTCACCGCGTTTAAATTCTGCAGCCTTTGTTTCTCCATCTCGATAAGATTGTACTTTAAAATAATTAGAAAGGGCATTGACTGCCTTTGTTCCCACACCATTTAATCCAACCGATTTTTGAAATGCTTTGGAATCGTACTTGCCTCCAGTATTCATTTTAGAAACACAGTCAATGACTTTGCCTAACGGAATGCCGCGTCCATAATCCCTCACTTGAACTTTTCCGTCAGAGATTTTAATGTCAATTGTGCGGCCATTGCCCATGACAAATTCATCAATAGAGTTATCAATCACTTCTTTTAGTAAAATATAAATACCATCATCAGGCGCACTGCCGTCACCTAGTTTCCCGATATACATGCCGGGCCTGATGCGAATATGTTCTTTCCAGTCGAGTGACCGGATATTATCTTCTGTATAATTTTGTGCCATATTTCTCTAAAATACAACGAAATTACTGGCTGCTCAACTTCTACAGGAATGATTTTACTAACATATTCTTTCTTATAAAGGTATTTTGTCTGAAAAAAAAAGATATTTGTATAAAGCCATTTGCTGAAAAGCACTATTTATTTATCTTATTTTGCAAATGCCTCTGTGTATGATTGTTTTATTTTAAATGAATATAGATGAATCAGAAATTAATTACTCTTAATGATTTTATATTAAACAGGCAAAAAGCTTTTCCTTATGCATCCGGTGATTTGTCACATTTATTAAGTGACATCGGGCTTGCTGCTAAAATTGTTAACCGTGAGGTAAACAAGGCCGGATTAGTAGATATATTGGGTGCTACAGGAGATAATAATGTGCAAAATGAAGAAGTCCAGAAATTAGATATGTATGCAAATCAAGAATTTATTTCTGCATTATCAGTTAGTGGGCTTTGTTGCGGAATAGCTTCTGAAGAGAATGATGATTTTATATCAATCGACAAACCAAACGCGAAATATGTAGTAGCAATGGATCCACTTGACGGCTCTTCTAATATAGATGTGAATGTGTCTATCGGTACCATTTTTTCTATATATCGGCGCAAGTCTGAAAAAGGCAAATGTACCGCAGAAGATTTTTTTCAAAAGGGTGTGGAACAAGTTGCTGCAGGATATGTTTTATACGGCTCTTCTACCATGCTTGTTTATACTACCGGAGAGGGTGTTAACGGGTTTACTCTAGATCCTTCTATCGGCACGTTTTGCCTTTCTCATCCTAATATTAAAATTCCTAATGACAGCAAAACCTATTCTATAAACCAAGGTAATTTTATAAAATTTCCCGAAGGAGTGAAACAATTTATAAAATATTGTCAGGAAGATGATAAAGCTACAAACAGGCCATACGGATTGCGATATATAGGTTCTATGGTAGCAGACCTTCACCGAAATCTTTTAAAAGGAGGTATTTTTATTTATCCCTCTACTACCTCTTCTCCCAAAGGTAAGTTAAGATTGCTTTACGAATGTAATCCAATGGCTTTTATAGTGGAGCAAGCAGGAGGGTTAGCAACTGATGGGAATGGACAAAGAATTATGGAGATAACGCCTACAGAATTGCATCAACGAACACCGGTATTTTTAGGAGATAAAAATATGGTAAATAAAGCAGAACAATTTATGAAGCAATATACTCATGCAGAAAAAATAATGAATTAGCATGCGTATCATTTTAATACTGCTTATTTTTCAAATCAGCTTTTATCTCTCAGCAGGGGTGTGGGTTCAGGAAAAAGGTGGTGGATATGCCCAGCTATCTTTTGCCTACCTTAAATCTAATAGCCTGTTTAATGACGGCATTCCGGAGCGTATTGAGCTTCATCGAAATGTAACCGATAATACGCTCGGTTTTTATGGTGAATATGGTATTTCTCATAAAATCACAGTCATTACATCCATTCCGCTAAAATTTTTATCTACCGGTGATGAAATTTTCAAGTCGAATACATTTAAAGACACCTTGCCGGCAGGTAAATTGGTGAATGTTGGAAATATTTCTTTGGCAGGAAAATATCTAATAAGAAACGGGACCACTAAACTTTCTGCCCGGCTAAAAATTGAAACTCCCGGTGTTGCTACAGATTTTAATACAGGATTGGCTACCGGTTACCAAACATGGGTGATCCACCCGGCAATTCTACTTGGCCGCTCATGGGATACATGGTACTATACTGCTGAGGCAGGCCCACGTTTTCGCACAAATGATTATAGTGATGAATTTTATTGGAATCTGGAAATTGGTAAGCAAATAAAGAATTTGTGGATCATGGCATTAATAGAATCTAAAAATTCTTTAAGAAATAAAGTTCGGGATGATCAAACGCTTTTGCAAACCGGCAGATATGTTAACGACCAAGAATATGTTTCTCCCGGCCTAAAGTTGGTGTACAAAATCAAAGAGCAATTTCATGTAAACGCCGGGATATATGGAGCTTTTTCAGGAAATTATGTTATGCATTTTCCTTCTCTTAATATAGGAATTGCATATGATTGGTAATGTGGTATAGAAGTGACTAATATGAAGTTAAATTATAAACAATATGGCGACAAAGAAAATAACCTCCTGATCTTACATGGCCTTTTCGGTTCTTTAGATAATTGGCAGCTGTTAGCGAAAAAATATGCAGAACATTTTACTGTGTATAGCATTGATTTAAGAAATCACGGTAAGTCGCCCCATAGTGACGTGTTTAATTACGAAGCTATGGCAGAAGATCTTACAGAGTTTATCACTACTTATCATTTAAAAATAGTAAGCATTATTGGCCATTCTATGGGTGGAAAAGTTGCTATGCAATTCGCATTTAATCATCCTGATTTACTAGATAAATTAATTATTGCCGATATGTCGCCACAAGAATATAAACCACATCATGACGATATTTTATTGGCTTTAAATAATTTTCCGGTTGATGAGATTACTTCTCGTGGAGAAGCAGAAGAAATCATGAAAAAGTACATCAATGATGTGGGCGTGAGGCTTTTTTTATTAAAAAATTTAGATCGAATAGGAGATAAGCAGTATCAATGGAAGATGAATTTGCCGGTTATTACAAAAAACTATGATAGAGTTTTAGAAGCAGTAGGGGATGGACAAAAATATATTGGTAGAACAATTTTTTTAAAAGGGGAAAAATCAAACTATATAACAGCAGAAAGTGAGAAATATATATTAGAATTATTTCCTAATGCTGAAATTAAAATAGTACCAAATGCAGGGCATTGGGTACATGCTGAGGCTCCTCAAGCTTTTTTAGATCTTTCATTAGCTTTTTTAGAGGTTAATTCTAATTTTTGAAAACATTCCTTCGTTAAGAAGCAAACTTATTACATTAAATACCGGACCTATTTTTCAGAATAAAAATTGTATTTTTGTATATTGCTATAGAATAAAAACAGTTTAATGCCAGCAGTTGAATTAGTGATGCCCAAGATGGGAGAAAGTATCATGGAAGCAACCATTTTGAAGTGGTTGAAGAAAGAAGGTGATAATGTATCTTTAGATGAGCCAATATTAGAAATTGCTACTGATAAAGTAGATTCCGAAGTACCTTCACCCGTGGAAGGAGTGATATCTAAGCTCATGTTTGAAGAAGGAGAAACAGTTGAGGTAGGTAAAGTTATTGCATTAATAGGAGGAGCAGGAGAAGCGGTTGCATCACCCGCAGTAAAAGAAAGTAATACACAGTCAGAAGTCGCAGTACAAGTAGCTCCTGTGCAAATAACTACCACAAAAGTTGCCGCACAATCCTCTAATGGAACTTCAGATAAAACATCTATTTCCAAAGGTGAAAAATCAAGGTTTTACTCTCCGCTGGTAATGAATATTGCCAGAAATGAAGATATTTCCATGGCTGAGTTAGAATCTATCGAAGGAAGTGGAAAAGATAATAGAGTGACGAAGCGAGATATATTAGCGTATATCAATCATAAACCTGAAGAAAAAGAAACTGCTAAGTCAGACTCTAATACCTCGTCTACTCGGCAAACCACCCAATCTGCTCCCACAATCCCTCAAAGTGGCAATGTAGAAATTATTGAAATGGACCGTATGCGTAAATTAATTGCAGACCATATGGTTCGATCTAAACATACTTCTCCTCACGTAACATCTTTTGTAGAAGCAGATGTTACCAATATGGTGTTGTGGAGAAATAAGCATAAAAACGAATTTCAAAAAAGAGAAGGTGAAAAATTAACCTTTACGCCTATTTTTATTGAATTGATGGTAAAAGTGATAAAGGATTTTCCATTTGTTAATGCTTCTGTAGATGGTAAAAATATCATTGTGCGAAAAGATATAAATATCGGTATGGCTACGGCTCTGCCATCCGGTAATTTAATAGTACCTGTTATTAAAAATGCTGACCAAAAGAATTTAATAGGATTAGCTAAACAAGTTAATGATTTAGCTAAGAGATCTAGAGATAATAAGCTTAAGCCGGAGGAAATAGATGGTGGTACTTTTACGTTAACGAATGTAGGAACCTTCGGAAATTTAATGGGCACACCAATTATCAACCAACCACAAGTGGCTATTTTGGCTACCGGAGCTATTAAAAAAAGGCCGGTAGTTATTGAAACCCCTGCAGGAGATTCTATTGCTATTCGTCATATGATGTATTTATCACTATCTTATGACCACAGAATTGTAGATGGAGCAATGGGAGGGAGCTTTCTTCAAAAAGTAGCTAATAGTTTCGAAGCATTTGATGTAAATAAAACGTTATAATAAATTGAAAGTTGTATTATCATTTTTTATAATAATCACAGCTATATCCTCGGCTAATATCTTTGCTCAAGATAATCATTATCATATAGATACAGCCAGCCTAAATGATAGAGATGAAAATTATAAAGCTTATATAAGAAGTTTAAATCTAGATGATAAAGAATTACTATCAACTGCTAGAGATTTAATTTATTATAGAAATTACAAGCACGCATTACTATATTTAGAGGTTTTACAAGAAGTTAACCCGACAGAGCCTATTAGCCCGCTTTATGTAGGCCGTTGTTATATTGAATTAGGTGACAATGAAGAAGAAGCTCATCGCTATATAAACGCTTACATCCGCTCAGCTGAGAAAGTAGATTATGATGCTTATTTTTATTTAGGCCGATCTTACCATATTATTAACAAATTTGATGAAGCACTTGCTGCGTATAATAAATATCTAGAGCTCGCACATAAATCTGACTTGCTTTATGAAAGAGCTAAGCTTAATGTAAATATGTGCCATAATGCCAAAGAAATAATAAACAATCCAATCGATGTCACGATAGAAAATATTGGCAGCACTATCAATAGTCCTTATCCGGAGTATGTGCCTGTTATTTCAGCAGATGAGTCATTGATCATTTTTACGTCTAGAAGGCCGGGTAGTACAGGTGGCTTACAAGATTTAAGAGGATATAACGATGAGGTTTTAGGGGATTATTATGAGGATATATATTATTCTATAAAAAAAGATGGCCAATGGTCACAGCCTCAAGGAATAGGCTCTAATATAAATACGAATGCACAAGATGCTAACATTGGGCTTTCTGCAGATGGGCAACAATTATTTATTTATAAAAGTGATGGATACGAATACGGTAATATCTTTAAATGTAAGTTATATAATGGAGAGTGGGGCGATCCTGAAAAGTTACCCTATCCCATCAATACAAGGTATTGGGAGGGAAGTATAAGTGCTACCTCTGACGGTAATATGCTGTTTTTTGCGAGTAACCGGCCGGATGGCTACGGAGGTAAAGATATTTATCTTATTAGGAAGCTACCTACCGGAGAATGGGCTAATCCTATGAATTTAGGACCTACTATCAATACTCCTTATGATGATGATGCCCCTTTTATACACCCTGACGGTATTACTTTATATTTTAGTTCAGAAGGCCACAAAAGTATGGGTGGATTTGATATTTTTAAGACTGTTTGTGAAGATGAGTTAAGATTTAAAGAATGGTCTACGCCGACTAATTTAGGTTATCCTATTAATACAGCTGATAATGATATATACTTTGTTTTATCTGCCAGCGGTGAAAGAGGATATTATGCTTCTAGGAAACCGGATGGGTTAGGAGATGAAGATATATATATGATTCAAATGCCGGAGAGTAGTAGAATCACGTCCCGTCCATTAACCTTATTAAAAGGTAAAATTTTACTAAATGGAACCGCGGAAGTGCCTGAAGATATGGTTATAGAAGCTAGCAATCCTAAAAAAAATGAGCTAGTGGGCATATTTAAACCCAGTAAATTAACAGGCCGATATATCATCATATTGCCAGCTGGATCTGATTATAAATTAGTTGCTAAAGTAGATGGATATAAGGCATATGAACGAAATCTTATATTATCTGATCAAGATGAATACTTGGAAATTAATGAGGATATTAACTTGCAACAAAATCAATAAATTTAACTCACTGTGAAAATATATGTGATATATCTAATTTTATATTTTGGGGTTAACCTTTTTCCTGCTATTGCTACAGAAGATAAAGTTGAAGAACTATGGGATCAAGCTGACGAATATCTTTTTGACGAAAATTATGAGAAAGCTGTTCCATATCTGTTGCAATTAGATAGTTTGAAGCCTAATACAGAAAAATATAAATTTTTATTAGCTAAATCTTATTACAATAGCAGATTAAATAAAATTGCCGGTATTCCTTATGCTAAACAATATATAGCCTTGGAAGGCAATGATGCAGACCCTGAAATATATTATTATTTAGGCCAATTGAATCATTTGGATTATAACTTTGAAGAAGCAAAATTAAATTACCAAAACTTCTTATCCAAAGCTAAAAAAAACCATGATTTAAGGCCAGAAGTTGAAAGAGAATTAGCAACTCTAGATGAAGCGGAAAAAAAAGTAAATAACCCTAATAAATATAAAATTAGAAGTATTGGAGAAAATATAAATAGTAATTATCCTGATTATGTACCGGTTATATCAGCTGACGAATCTGTTTTAATATTTACCTCGCGTCGGCCCGGCAGTACCGGCGGATTGCAAAACGATAGGGGAGAACCTGATACTGTTAATGGAGAATATTTTGAAGATATATATATTACTAGCAAAGTAAATGATTCGACATGGGGGAGTCCTGTAAGCATAGGGCCCAATATTAATACAACCGGCCATGATGCATCTATTGGGCTCTCGCCAGACGGGCAACAATTATTTTTATACAAAAGTGATGGCATAAAATTCGGTAATATTTATTCTTCAAATCTAATTGGTACAGAATGGCAAATTCCTGAGCAATTACCGTATCCTATCAATACAAGATATTGGGAAGGTAGTGCGAGTATTGCTCCTGACGGAAGAACTATGTACTTTGCCAGTAATCGGCCCGGTGGCTATGGCGGTAAAGATTTATATATGATAAAAAAATTACCTGATGGCAGTTGGGCACAACCAAAAAATCTGGGGCCAGAAATAAATACTTCTACGGACGATGATGCTCCATTCATTCACCCTGATGGTAAAACCTTATATTTTAGTTCAAAAGGCCATGAAAGCATCGGAGGATATGATATTTTTATTACTTCTGAAGTTGAACTTTATAAATGGGCAACTCCTAGAAATATGGGATATCCGGTTAATACTACCGACCATGATATATATTTTGTTTTATCAGCGAGTGGAGAAAGAGGATATTATTCATCTGTGGCAGATGAAGGCAAAAAGTCTGAAGATATTTTTGTCATAGACATGCTAGAATCAGAATATTTTAAACCACAACCCCTGACGGTACTAAAAGGATTTATAAAATCAGTAGAAACTGATAGTATGCCTGAAAATATCAAAATCGAAGTTTATGATAATGAAACCGGTGAAGAAGTTGGAATTTTTAAGCCTAATACAAGCACGGGTAAATATATTATTATTGTACCACATGAAAGGGATTATAATATAGCCGTGGTAGCAGATGGCCACTTATTTCACTCTGAGAACATAAAAGTTCCCACAGTACAAGCTGATTATATAGAAATCAAGAAAGATATTTATTTACAAAGCATTAAAAAGGGTAGTAAAATTATTTTAAATAATATATTCTTCAATTTTAACGAATCAACGCTCAGAGAGTCTTCTTTATTGGAGTTGGAAAGAGTTATTGATATTATGAAAAAAGATTCAAATTTGGTTATTGCTTTTTTAGGGCATACAGATGCAAAAGGAGATTTTAATTATAACAAAAAGCTTTCTCAAGAGCGAGCTCAGGTAGCATTAGATTATGTTGCCAGTCAAGGAATTAATAGAAATAGGATGATTGGTATTGGTTACGGAGAATCACAACCTGTTGCCGTGAATTATTATTTTGATGGATCTGATAATGAAATGGGGCGTCAACTTAACAGGCGTACAGAACTTGAAATAATTAGTACAAAAGGCGAAAATATCAATAAATTAAAGATCAATCAGCCTTCATTAGAACATAAAATGGTTTATAAACCTATTCAACAGGAACAAACTGCAAATGATACAATGTATGGTGTAACAATTGGAATATCTGATACCGCTTATATCCCTCCAAGAGAATTTTTTACTGGATTTAATGAAGTTTATACAGATAAAACTGCTGATGGAAAAACTATTTATATGATAGGAAATTCTAATAGCTATATTGATGTAAAATCATTAGAGCAAAAAGCAATTAAACTAGGAATCAAAAATCCTGAAATTGTAGCTTATAAGGATGGTAAGCAAGTAACATTAGATAACTCCGCAGATTAATTTATTTTAACTCCTAATCATTTAAATTTAGGGAAAAACTTCCTCAAGTTAAGTCGTAAAATTATTTTCCTATGCATTTCTTATGCATTTTCATTATGGAATAATTTTTGTTCAAGCTTTTGTGAAATTGTCGTTTTAAACAATATGACTTTACAAAAAGAAACTCTTTCCGAAAAAGATATGGACGAAAATAATCTAGTCCAAGCTTTGCGAAATGGGAACAATCTTGCTGCCGAGCAATTATATGATAAATATGCTGCAAATATCTATGGCATTATATTCAGGATAGTTAAATCTGAAGAATTGGCAGAAGACATAATGCAAGAAGTATTTCTTAAAATATGGCACAGCATTAAAAATTATGATTCTTCCAAAGGGAAACTATTTACTTGGATGTTGAATATTGCCAGAAATAAAGCAATTGATGCTACCAGGTCAAAAGATTTTAAGATTTCCAAATCAACATATGATATTTCTCATATAGATTTAGAAGTAAATGAGAATGGTGAAGAAAAAAGAGTAGGCGAAAATTATAATTTAAAAGATATTATTCGATATCTAAAACCTAACCATCGAAAAGTAATAGATATGGTGTATTTTAATGGATACACTCATGTCGAAACTGCTCAAGAATTAGAATTGCCTTTAGGTACCGTGAAAACGAGAATAAGGTCAGCTTTAAATGAATTAAAAGAAATCGTATCAAAGTGAGTTCAGATCAATATCTAACATCCGGTAAAATCGAAGCTTATGTATTAGGATACATATCTGAACAGGATAAGTCTGATATAGAAACAGTTAGACAAAAAAATCCTGAGATAGATAAAGCTATAAATGAAGCTGAGTTAGCATTAGAAATTTATATTAAGGCGCATAAAAAAACACCTCCTCCATATATTAAAGAAAAAGTATTAAAACATTTTGAATCATCTAACAATTTTGCTTCTAATCCATTGCCTTTAGCCAGTTCAAGTAACGCTATAAGTTCATATAAAAATTATAAAGGCTATGCAGTAGCTGCAAGTATATTAGCATTAGTAAGTTTACTGTTTAGTTCATATTTATATTTTCAATTAAAAGAAGCCCAAGAAATAATTGCCACACTATATGAAGAGCATTCTCTAATGAGTAGTAATTTTGAATCTATAAAGGCAGGATACGAGGAAAAAAGTCAACAACTTGCCTTATTAAATGATGCCAATACCAAAATCATTGAATTAAAAGGATTAGATAGTTCTAGTCAATCAATGGTAAGATTATATTGGGATAAAGGAACCGGAGACACTTATTTAAACACTGCTTATTTACCTGAAACATCACCCGATAAACAATATCAATTATGGGCAATTGTTGATGGTAAGCCGGTTGATATGGGTGTATTTGATGTAAATGACTCCTGGAATAAAATGAATAATATTAACCATGCTGAAGCTTTTGCCATTACCCTTGAAAATAAAGGTGGTAGTGAAGCACCAACTTTAGACCAAATGCGTGCAAAAGGGGTAGTAAGTTAATTTATATACAATTAAGATTGTAATTGAAAGAAGATTTATTTTTTTATAAAAATAAATCCAAAAGGAAATTGAGATCGTATATAAGATTGAAAAGGAAATTTTGCTAACTAGAATAAATATATATTCTTGTAAAGTAAATAAAAAGATTACTTTTGTGGAGCATCAGCCTGCTGAAATATTAATTCAGCGGCACTAACTATTAACTAAATTTTTTAAATATGAAAAATAAATACATTAAAAAGGCTAAAGACCTTTTTAAATTTTCTTGCCTGGTGACATGTGCATTGGCGACAAGCAATAATCTTTGGGCATCTAGTCATAGGGAAGCACCATTGATTTCAAATGATCCTTTAGCAGACAATACGGATGTCTATGCGTTTAAAAGTCCTGATAATGATGAGATGATCACCATTATAGCTAATTATATTCCTGCAGAACTTCCTTACGGAGGCCCTAATTATTATTCTTTTGGCGAAAATGTACGATATGAGATTCATATTGACAATGATCCAAATACCGACGGTGATGATATTGTCTATAGATTTACATTTTTTAAGGAAAATGAAGATACCAACACTTTTTTTAATATTCGTTTTGGAGAAAATTTGAAAACTACCTATACTTTAAGTAAAGGGACTCGAAATCTTATAACAGGAAACATTGACTTTGCTGTTTTGCCTATAGTAGCTAACGGAATTGTCCCTCCACCTAATATTGGCCCACGTTCTATTGAAGGCGGTGGCCCGGGGTTAGATACTACTTACGAAGAATTGATCCAAGGCGCGATCACTACAGCAACTACCGGCGAAATGGTGTATTGCGGCCCTGCTGATGATCCATTTTTTGTAGACTTGGGAGGTATCTTTGATATAGGTAATTCTCCAAGACAAAATACAGATACAGTAAGAGACGGATTAGCTAGATATAATACCCATAGTATTGTTCTTAATATTCCCGTAAATATGCTACAGAAAGATGGTTTAAATGTAGATGATGCTGATAATATTTTAGATGGAGATTTTGTGATTGGAGTTTGGGCTTCTGCTAGTAGAATGGCTACTAAAACTTTAAATGGTGATGGAACATATTCTCATACAGGAAATTTTGTTCAAGTTTCTAGATTAGGAATGCCTTTAACTAATGAAGTGATTATTCCTATTAAAGACAAAGATCGATACAACTCTATGACTCCATATGATGAGTTAGAAGATAGCACTTTGGATAATTATTTCTATAACCCTGAGTTGGCTTTATATATGGATACAGCTAATTTCGGAAATGCTGTTCCTGCATTTGCTGCGTTAAGAATTCAAGAAAACTCTTTGCAAGCATTTGACTTCACAAATGGTGCTGATGGTTTATTTGGTTTAAAAGGAGACTCTAGTACAGATGGTACTGCTTTTGATACCGCCGGGCCTTTTGCAGATTTGTTGTTACCTGGCCCAGGCCGTCCAAGATCTGTTGATATCTGGCCTATATTCCATACAGGAGTTCCTAATTTGGCTCCGTACCAATTAGCTACCGGAAAGGAAAGAAATAATCCTTTAAGTATAGGTAAACCATTTATTAACAACTTTTTGCCAACAGGTGGTGATATGTTGAGGTTAAATATGGCTGTACCGGCAACCAGCAGAACAGATATAAACTTTAGTTCTGAAGGATTAATTGCAGCAGCAGTATTAGGTTTAACTGATGCAAATTATGCTGATACCACTTTAGAGTTTATCCCTAATATGGACGGTTTCCCTAATGGTAGAAGATTAGAGGATGATGTTACAAGAATTGAATTACAAGCAGTTGGTGGAGTTGTATTAGCAGCTATTGGTTTGTGGTACGACGATTATGACGCTTCTAGCGATACTACAGTACCGGTTACTAATATGTTGACTAATGTATTACAATACTCTACAGGTGTTGAAAAGAATGATACAACATTCAAAACTGAATTTCCTTATGTTCAAACTCCATGGAGAGGAACAGCGGTTAAAAAATAATTGTAGCCTTAAATCATAAATTATTATAAAAATAAAGATCATGAATATCGAAAATAAAATAACGTTAAATGAAAAGGTTGCAAAAGTGGCCTTATCTACGTTGCAAGTTAGTATAATTACCGCTTTGGTATGTTTATACTCAACATTCGCAACATTTGCATCCAGTCACAGAGAAGCTCCCTTGATCGCTAACGATCCATTAGCTGATAATACAGATGTTTATGCATTTGTGAGTCCTGATGATTCTAATATGGTTACGATTATTGCTAACTATATTCCGGTGCAATTGCCGCATGGTGGCCCCAATTATTATTCATTTGGTGAGAACATTAACTATGAAATTCATATTGTTAATGATCCTAACAGTAACTCAGATGATATTACATACAGATTTACTTTTACTAAATCGAATGATGATCCCAGCACTTTTTTTAACATTCGGTTAGGAGAGGAGAATCTAAAAAACAGATATACGGTTAGCAAAAAAATCGGAACAGGTCCTTTTAACGAAATTGTGGCAAATGGTGTTGTTCCTCCTCCAAATATCGGGCCTCGTTCAATCGAAGACCCTGTACTTGGTTTAGGCACAACCTATGAAGAATTAATAGAAGGCGCCATCGAAAACGCTACCGGTGGTGGTAATGAAAAATTCTTTTGTGGTTCTGCTGATGATCCGTTTTTTGTAGACTTAGGTGGTATTTTTGATTTAGGAGATGCTCCAAGACAAAATGGTGCTCCAAGAGATGGCCTTTCATGTTTCAATACGCATGCAATAGCTATTCAAGTTCCTATTGCTACTTTGCAAAAAGATGGCAAAATGGTCTCTCAAAGGGCTGATATTCTTGATCCGGAATTTATAATAGGTGTATGGGCATCAGCAAGCAGGCCTGCTATGAGAACCTTAAACGGTGACGGTACGGAATCTTATAGTGGTAGTCAGGTGCAAATTTCTAGGTTGGGTATGCCTTTGACCAATGAGGCTGTCATTCCTATTAAAGATAAAGATAGATGGAATGCAATGACTCCTTACCAAGAAGCTAGTAGTCAAGAATTTTATGAATATTTCTATAACCCTGAGTTAGCTTTATATATGGATACTGCTGAATTTGCTGCCGCAGTGCCTGCATTTGACCCATTAAGAGTTCAAGAAAACTCCTTACAATCATTTGATTTTACAAATGGTGCAGATGGATTATTTCCTGTTAAAGGAGATCCTAGTACAGATGGGACAGCTTTTGATACTTCCGGCCTTTATGCAGATTTATTATTACCTGGCCCCGGCCAACCGAGATCAGCTGATTTATGGCCTATCTTCCACACAGGAGTTCCAAACTTGGCACCATACCAATTAGCTACGGGTAAGGATAGAAATAATCCTTTCAGTGCAGGTAAGCCATTTATAAACAACTTTTTACCGAATGGTGGTGATATGTTGAGATTAAATATGGCAGTGCCGGCTACTGACAGAGATGATGCTGCATTCAGTTCTAAAGGATTGATTGCGGCTGCAGAAGCAGGATTAACTGACCCGGCATACGCCAATACTAATTTAGAATTTATCCCTAACATGGACGGATTTCCTAACGGGAGAAGGCTAGAAGATGATGTAACCAGAATTGAGTTACAAGCTGTTGGTGGTGTGGTGTTAGCTGCTATCGGTTTGTTTTACGATGATTATGATACAGCAACTACTCCGACCGGTATTACACCAGATTTGTCAAATGTATTAGGTTATTCTACGGGTGTAGAAGAAAATGATGCAGAATTTAAATCTGAATTTCCATATGTAGCAATGCCGTGGAGAGGTACAGGTTCTTGCGGTGGAAAAGCAATTTTCTACAACCAACCTGATATTTTAGACCCAACAGGTACTCCTCCACCAACAACTGGATTGTTAGGTTTAAGTGCTCCTGAGGCCTTGATTACTGTATTCCCTAATCCGGTAAATAACACATCTTCAGTTAAGTTAAACTTAAGAAAAGCCGGTAACTTAGTGGTAGCAGTTTATGACCTGCAAGGTAGGCAAGTTGAGGTATTGTCAAAAGGAAATAAAATTCCGGGACAATATAACTTTACCTGGGATGCTAAAAACGTTCAATCTGGTGTTTATTTGATCAACGCTCATATTGATGGTGTACCGGTTGCATTTACTAGAGTAGTTAAATCAAATAATTAACAAAACTTTATTGTGTTTGTTTTAATTAAGTTAGGAAATGGAGCCTCTTTGTAGGCTCCATTCTTTTTTTAATTTAGTTATTAAAAAGGCTTTCTCATTTTGAATGGTTATTTTTGTTCAAGCAATTAACCGTAAATAGAATTGTAATTATGAATGTTTTAAATAAAGTATTTTGTCTTATCATATTTTTATCTGCTTTTTTATTTCAAGCTTGTGACCAAAAAGTAGAAGCGAAACGAGAAGAAAAAACAGAAGTTCCTGAATTATTAAAAAGACAGGCCGTCATAGGTTCTAATCAAGAAATAGATTATATTTTAAATACATATGATAAATTAAAAACTACAATTGAAGCAAATCCTAATGATTTTAATGCTCGGTTACAATTAGCTGAACTGTACATGATAGAAGCTCGGTTAACAGGCGAACATCCCTATTACTATCCTGCAGCTATTGATATGATCAATAGCATATTAGAAAAAGATCCACAAGATCAAGATATTAAATTCAGTGCTTTAAGCTTAAAAGCTTCTGTTTTACTTTCCCTTCATAAATTTGAAGAAGCCAAAAAAGTGGCTGAACAGGCAGTCGCCATTAGTCAAAATAATGCTCAAATATATGGTGCTTTAGTAGATGCCAATGTAGAATTGGGAAATTATGATGAAGCCGTTAAGATGTCTGACAAAATGATTTCTTTGCGTCCTGATTTAAGGTCTTATTCAAGAATTTCTTACTTACGAGAATTACATGGTGAAGTTGATGGCGCTATTGAAGCTATGAAAATGGCTGTATCTGCAGGATATCCCGGATATGAAGAAACTTCTTGGAGTAGAGTGACGCTTGGAAACTTATATGAAAACTACGGAGATCTACCAAATGCTGAAGTACAATACAGATTAGCTTTGAAAGAGAGAGAAGAATATCCCTTCGCAATAGCAGCCCTAGCAGGCTTAGAAATCAAAAAAGGCAATTATGCAGAGGCCGAAAAATTGTTGAACCATGCTATCAAGCTCATTCCGGAAGTAGGTTTTTATGAACAACTGGCTGATATTTATATGAAGACTGATAGAAAAGAAAAAGCTCAGGAGACAATAAAAGATGTCATTGAAATGATGAAAGAAGATGAAGCTAGTGGGCACGTGATGGATTTAGAAATGGCAAAAGTTTACATGGAATATCAACAGGATTTAGGTAAAGCATTAAAACATGCGATGAAAGAATATAAAGCACGGCCTGATAATATACAAGTGAATGAAATGCTAGCTAGAATTTATTTTAAGAAAGGCAATATACAGAAAGCTAATAAACATTTGGAAACAGCCTTGCGAACAAGTTTTAAAGATCCTAGCGCATATTGTCTAGCTGGTTTAATTGCCATTAAAAATGGAAATGAAGAAAAAGGTAAAGAATTAATCCGTAAATCATTTGAAATGAATCCTTATCTAGACGGAGAATTAGCTATGGAAGCTAAAGCATATATAAATAATACTAAGGCAGGATAATACCTAATGAGTAGGATTGTAAAAGTATATATTTTCATTTTAATTTACATAGCACTATGTTTCAATACTTATATTCCTTCAGTTATAAATATTGTTCATGAGCTATACACTGAGATTTCAGGTATTACGGAAGGGCAGAATAAATATTACCAAAATCTTCCTTATAAAAAATATGCTACTCGCTCTAGTTGTAAGTTGGTAATATTAGCGGTACAAAATTCTCCGGGTAAGCATGCAGAAGCTCCAATAAGCTCACAACAATCTTCAGCAAAAGTGCCAATGATCATCATTGCTCATACACCGGCTAATATTGATCCTAAAAATCAAGATTCCGGAGTGATTATCAATAAGGAGCATTTTTACATTCGTTCAGATTTACAGAAAATTCTAATCGCTCCGCTTACTCCCCCACCTAAAGGTTAATTAAACTATTCCCAACTCACATTCCTAAAAATTGAGAGTGTAGATTTTAGTAGTAGCTAAACAATAATTAATCTTTAATTTCTATAACAAGTATTTACAATGAAATGTATATTTATTTTTTTAATAATATCAATGTTTGCTTTTGATATACAAGCACATGACGGCTCTATAAAAGGAAAAGTCTTAGATGAAAAAAATCAAACTGAACTCACAGGAGCCAATGTATACATCACCGAATTAAATAAAGGAACTATAACTGATGCATTTGGAATGTATACTTTTAATAATATACCTGCGGGCGAATATGAGTTAAAAGTATCATATATTGGTTATGAATCATATATATTCAATGTTTTGGTAAACTCGGAACAAACTGTAACAACCGCTCCTATCTATATGAAGGGATCAACATTAAATTTATCGGAAGTAGTAGCCACTTCCAATAATAAAATAGTAAATACTATCGGGGCTGTGGATATTAAGCTAAGGCCTATCACCTCATCTCAAGATGTTTTAAGGATTGTGCCCGGTTTATTTATAGCACAACATGCCGGTGGTGGCAAAGCAGAACAGATTTTTTTACGAGGTTTTGATATTGATCATGGTACAGATATCAGTATATCTGTCGATGGCTTACCGGTTAATATGGTTTCACATGCTCATGGACAAGGGTATGCAGACCTTCATTTTTTAATTCCTGAAACGATTGACAAAGTTGATTATACAAAAGGCCCATATGAAGCACAGTATGGTAACTTTACTACAGCCGGAAGAGTTGCTTTTCAAACAAAAGATGAATTGAATACTAACCTGGTAAAAGCAGAAAGAGGTTTGTTTAATACTTATCGGACTGTTGCATTAATTAATTTATTAAATAACGAAAATAGGCAAAACGCATATATCGCCGGCGAATATATGTTTACTGATGGCCCTTTTGTTAGTTCACAGCATTTTAAGCGAATTAATTTATTTGCTAAGTATAAAAATCGGGTATCTGACAGTAAAATATTTGAAGCAAGCATTTCTACCTTTTCAAAGCAACTGGGATGCTTCAGGCCAGGTCCCTCAAAGAGCAGTTGACCAAGGAATAATTACCAGATTTGGCGCTATTGATGATACCGAAGGTGGCATCACGGGCCGGTCAAATATCAATTTTATGATGACTGACCTTTTAGATAATGGTGCGGTTATAAATAATCAGATTTTCTATAGCAATTACAATTTCAGGCTGTTTTCTAATTTCACCTTTTTCTTGGAAGACTCAATTAATGGAGATCAGATAAAGCAAAACGAAAACCGTAATATATATGGATATAATGGATCATATGAAATTAAAAATCACGTAAATGAGTCAGTTTCATTAATATCAAAATTTGGGTTAGGATTAAGATTTGATGACATTAGTAATAACGAACTTTCCCACACAGTTAATAGAAACACTACTTTAAATTATCTTGCTTTAGGAGATTTAAATGAGGCTAATTTAAATTTTTATGCAGATGAAGTGCTAAAGTTAGGAAATCATTGGCGAATCAATGCAGGATTGAGATATGATATTTTTGAGTTTGAGTATCAAAATGACTTAGATTCTTTATATGATAGGCAAGCTGTAACAAAAAATATAGTAAGCCCTAAGTTGAATTTTTATTATGTGTTGAATAAAAATGTAGAGCTGTATTTAAAAACCGGTACAGGTTTTCATTCAAACGATAGCCGAGTGGTAGTAGTTCAAAATGGATTAGGTGCTTTGCCTAAAGCTTATGGAGCAGACTTGGGACTGAATTGGAAACCATTTGGCCGTTTATACCTTAATCCGGCAGTTTGGATTTTGCATTTAGACCAAGAGTTTGTATATGTTGGAGATGCAGGTATAGTGGAACCTTCGGGTAGGACCAGAAGATATGGAGTTGACCTTTCGGCAAGATATCAAATAATTAATTGGTTATTTCTTGATTTTGATGTGAATTATACTAAAGCGAAATCTATAGATGAAGAAAATGGGGAAGATCATATTCCCTTAGCGCCTACTTTAACAAGTATAGGTGGTATTACTATTCAGCATAAAAGCGGCATAAATGGCAGTTTAAGATATCGTTTTTTAGGTGATCGTTCTGCTAATGAAGATTATAGCATTACAGCACAAGGATATGTTATTGTTGATGCTACGCTTAACTATACTAAACCAAAGTATGAAATTGGCGTGTCTATACTAAACTTGTTAGACGAAAGAATGGAAAGAAGCTCAATTTGAAACAGAGTCTCGATTAAGAAATGAAGCTGAACCGGTTTCTGAAATACATTTTACACCAGGCACGCCCTTCTTTGCTAAAATAAGTTTTAACGTACAAGTTTTAGATGGCTAAAAAAGCAATACTTATTTCCCTCAGAGTCCTCTGCGAGAGACTCTGAGGGAAATAATGAAGCTGAACCGGTTTCTGAAATACATTTTACACCAGGCACGCCCTTCTTTGCTAAAGTAAGTATAACGTATAAGTTTTAGATGGCTAAAAGCAATACTTTATTCCCCTCAGAGTCTCTCGCAGAGGACTCTGAGGGGGATAATTTTTTCAGTACATAACGTTTATTAGGAAAAGCAATATTATTAAGGCAAACTATTTTTAAAATCCTGATAACTGGATTCAAAAGTTTGGCCAACTTTACCTCCTAGTTCCATCCATTTTTCATGAATGTTTTCTACTCGGTCATCCGGATTCGGATGAGTGCTTAAGAATTCTGGACCAGAAGCGCTATTTAACCTCTCAAAAAATCCGGCAGCTCCTCTGGCGTCGTATGCAGTTTCATATAGGTAAATCACAGAAAATTCATCTGCTTCACTCTCATCTGACCTGCCTAAAAGAAAGATTTAATAAAGAAGCAGTAACGCCTGCTACCAATCCGGGATCTCCACCAAATGCAATTTGAATGAGCGTGCCAATGCCATACTGTTTAGTTAATTGATCTGTAGAATGCCTCCTATCGGCATGAGCTATTTCGTGGCCCATTACGCCAGCAAATTCATCTTCTGCTTCTAAAAATTTAATTAGGCCTGTATACACATAAATATATCCACCCGGCGTAGCAAACGCATTTAAAGTACTATCA
The DNA here is from genome assembly GCA_965213575.1 of Chitinophagales bacterium. Taxonomy (GTDB): domain Bacteria; phylum Bacteroidota; class Bacteroidia; order Chitinophagales; family JAUHXS01; genus JAUHXS01. Next base: position 28,164 of record CBDBZN010000012.1, read on the forward strand.
TCTTCTATGATCTTTGTTTCCCATTTAAACTCATCTTTATACCTTACTTTTCCTGATAATAAAATGCTGTCTCTAATCCTATTAATATGGCCATAGGCTTCCGGGTATTGATTTTCATCTAAAATTGGAAATTGAGCCGGGTCTGAAGCAATCTGTTGACTTACTTGCAGCCCTAAAGCTTTATCATCTTCTATGCTAAAGAAGTTGATAGAGTTATCTGCCGGAGCATTATCTTTCTTTTTACATCCGGTGAAAGTAATAGAGAATAATAATACAATAGCTCCTATGAGCGAAAATTTAATTAATTTCATAGTTAGTTTATTTCTAATTGAAAGGGTATTCGAGCTTGAATGCCATTATAATTTTTTAATTGAACCGCTATTTTATAATATTTATATTCTGTTCCAATAGCTTGCTCAAGTAAATATTTTTTAGCGTTAACGCCAAATCCTTCTATAATTTTTTCAAAAGGATCTTTTCTTTTTGGATAAGCTTCCACCTTATATTTTTCTAAGTTGGCCATACGAGAAGCAATAGCCAATGCATCTTCTATTCCGCCTAATTTATCTACTAAGCCAATAGTTTGAGCACGAGTTCCCGACCATATTCTACCCTGAGCAATCTCATGGATATTTTCTGTGGTTGTATTTCTCCCCTTTGCCACTTTATCTAAAAAAGTGTTATAAATAATTTCTACTTGGTTTTGAACGATCATTTTTTCTTCTTCCGTCAATCCTCGAGTGCCCAAAGCTGTATAGCCCAAGTCAGCATGAGGATTAGTTTTTACACCGTCAAAATTAATGCCAAGCTTTTTATTATAAAAACCTTCCGCATTCATAACCACACCAAATACACCAATAGAGCCGGTGATAGTATTTGGCTGAGCAACGATAGAGTCAGCCATACAGGAAATATAATAACCACCGGATGCAGCTAAATCTCCCATAGATACTACTAATGGCTTTTCTTTTTTTGCCAATACTAATTCCCGCCAGATTACATCAGACGCTAAAGCGCTTCCACCCGGTGAATTTACGCGCAACACAATTACCTTGACATCTTCTTCATCTCTAGCTTCGCGTATGGCTTGAACCATGCTTTCTGATCCTATTTGTCCGTCTTCTCCTTTGCCACTTATAATTTCACCCTCAGCATATATAATTGCAATCTTATCTTTGACTCCAAACTCACGATCAGAATCAGCAGTTTTTACGTATTTTTTTAATGCAATAAATTCGATTTCCTCTTCGGTGTTGATTCCTAGTTGGGTTTTTATATTAGCAAAAACTTCATCTTCATATGCAGTTGCGTCAATAAGGTGGTGCTTTACCGCATCTACAGGCTCTCGTATCAAAAAATATTGAGCAATACTATCAAGCTTAGCGACACTTACGCCTCTGCTGGCTGAAATATTGGTTTTAAAAGTACTATACATATCTCCAAGAAAAACATTTAATTGTTTTTTTGCAGGTTCACTCATATCGTCTCTGGAAAAAATCTCTATGGCACTCTTAAATTTTCCTACTACAAAGATTTGAGGTTCTATATCTAACTTTTCCAGCATGCTTTTTAAATATAAACTTTTCATACTAAAACCTTTATATTCCATAAGGCCGTTAGGATTTACAAAAATCTTATCAGAAACAGATGCGAGATAATAAGCCGATTGTGTTAGGATCTCACTGTATGTATAAATAAATTTTCCAGAACTTTTAAAATCTAATAAAGCATTTCTTATTTCTTCAACTGAAGAAGAGCCGGCAGATAATAAAGATAGATCCAAATATATTCCTTTGATATTATCATCTGCTTTGGCTTTTTCAATATTTTTAAGAATATCATTTAAACCTATTTGAGCTTTTGGTTCGAAGTTGGTGAAGTCAAAATTTTCAAAAGGATTATTGGGCGTTCTTTCCTTGATAGGATAATCAAGCTTTATATGCAAGACGGAGTTGGCTTTTACATCAACATTCCCGCCCTCCTGTATGTCTGTTAAATTTTCTTTAATGCCTGAGGCAATGCCGGCAATGATTACGATAGCAAGAAAAAAACAGATAAAAAAACTTATTACTACTCCTACGATGGTTGCAAAGACGTACTTAAAAAATTGTTTCATTGTATATAAATTGATAGGTGCAAATAATAGACTCAGTTAATTCAATGCTAAAATTAACTAAATTATTTAACCTAAAATATGATAATAGATGTATTTATTAAGGATTTAACCTTTATTCTGTAATAGATAATTTATAAAACCGGATAAGGAGAAATTAAATCATTCTAATTACTTTCGTATTATATGATTGAAAAAAGTGCGTACTTGCTTTTAGGAACTAATATGGGTGATACTAAAATGAATTTGAACACTTGTATACAAAAAATACAAAGTTCTATTGGTGAAATAGTTAAGAAGTCATCAATTTATCAAACCATGCCTTGGGGAAATACTGATCAACCCGATTATTTAAACCAAGCTGTAGAAGTTAAAACTATTTTAGACCCTATTTCTTTATTAAAGGCAATCAATGATGTTGAACAGCAAATGGGCCGGACCCGTTTTAAAAAATGGGCTCCAAGATTAATTGATATTGATATATTATTATTTGGTGATTTGGTATTGCAAACTCAAACTTTAACAATTCCACATCATTATTTACACGAAAGAAGATTTGCCCTACAACCTTTAGCTGAAATTGCTCCCAAATTAATACATCCTTTAAAAAACAAAGCAATACATGAATTATTGGAAAGTTGTGAAGATAGTTTAAGTGTTACAAAAATTTAATTGATAAATTAGCGTTTGCACGTTATAAACTAATATATGAGCACAAAAATTATTTGGGTAGATGATGAAATCAATCTTTTAAGGTCACATATTCTTTTTTTGGAAGATAAGGGATATGAAGTTGTGCCTATTACAAATGGCCAAGATGCTATTGAAGCCTGTCAAAAAAATGCTCCTGATGTAGTTTTTTTAGATGAAAACATGCCGGGCTTATCCGGCCTGGAAACGCTCGCAAAAATTAAGTCAGATTCTCCCGGCTTGCCGGTAGTGATGATTACTAAGAGTGAGGAAGAAAATATAATGGAAGATGCTATCGGAAGCCAAATAACTGATTATTTGATAAAACCCGTTAATCCACACCAAATATTACTTACGTTAAAAAAAATAACTGATAATAAGCGGCTCGTCAGAGAAAAAACAGCTTCATCTTACCAACAAGAATTTCAAGCGATATTTTCATCTATTAACGAAGGCGTTACGTATAAAGATTGGCAAGAAATCTATAAAAAATTGGTTTATTGGGAGCTAGAACTACAAAAATCCAATACTACAGGAATGTCTGAAGTATTGACTATGCAGAAAAGTGAAGCAAATACACAATTTTTTAAGTTTATTAATAATAAATATCTTAGCTGGCTGGCTGGAGAAGAAGAGGCGCCAGTCATGTCCCATAATTTATTTAAAACTTGGATTCAGCCGATCATCACAGACAAGAAACCTACTTTTTTAGTTTTGATTGATAATCTCAGGTATGACCAGTGGAAAATCATTCAACCGGTAATTAATAATCTATTCAAATTTGAAAGAGAAGATTCTTTCTTCAGCATCCTTCCAACCACTACACAATATAGTAGAAACGCAATCTTTGCAGGACTTACTCCTGCTCAGATAGAGAAAAAATATCCTACATATTGGAGAAATGATGCTGATGAAGGCGGAAAAAATAATTATGAAGCCGAACTGTTAAAAGAACAGCTTAGCCGGTTACGCCTTTCTATATCACACAGCTATACAAAAGTTACGAATCATCAGTCAGGAAGAGAGTTAGAACAAAATGCACTCAATTTATTAAACAATAATTTAAATGTAGTGGTATATAATTTTGTAGACATGCTTTCTCATGCAAGAACAGAGATGGAAGTGTTAAAAGAACTGGCTAGTGATGAAGCAGCTTATCGATCAATTACGGCATCTTGGTTTGAGCATTCTCCATTGCATAATTTTCTAAAGAAATTAGCGGGAAAGGATATTCAATTAGTTATCACTACAGATCATGGCACTGTGAAAGTTAAGCAACCTTCTAAAGTAATTGGAGATAAGAATACAACTACTAACTTAAGGTATAAAGAAGGTAAAAATTTACAATATGAACCTAAAGATGTTTTAGAAGTTACTGTTCCTGAAAAAGCTGCTTTACCTCGGCCGAATATGAGTTCCAGATACATCTTTGCAAAAGAAGATAAGTATTTTGTATACCCAAATAATTACAACCATTTTGTAAATTATTTTAAAGATACTTTCCAGCACGGAGGTGTTTCTATGGAAGAAATGATTGTTCCTTTTGCTATTTATAATACTAAGTAGGGCTGGGTGAATAAAGAATATACGTATATCGTGCAACAGGAAGCTAATCTGCCTGCAATAGCTAAAGAAATTATTGGAGTCTCTGAAGGAAAGAAAATATATGCTTTTTATGGTAGTATGGGAGCGGGAAAGACAACATTGATTAAACAGATTTGTAAACACTTGCATGTAAAAGATAATATAAGCAGCCCGACTTATGCGATCATAAACGAATACTCAACTGTGGCAAATCCTATTTATCATATGGATCTGTATCGGATAGAAAAAGAGGAGGAAATTTTGGATTTAGCACTAGAAGAATATTTTACAAATAAAGTTTATTGTTTTATAGAATGGCCTGAAAGAGTAGAATTTTTATTGCCGGATTTCAGGGTAAATGTGTATATTGAAGTTGAAAAAGACCAAAGTAGAAAAATAACTGTAAAGATATAAAATGGCAGAATCGGAATTTTCCAAATTAGCTAAAAAAGCTACCCTTAATCCTCAGGAAGCTACGTTAGAAATAAAACCTAAAAAAGGTAAGTTATTTATTGGTATACCCGCTGAAAAATCCTTTCAGGATAATCGAATAGGGCTTACACCCCAGGCCGTTGCCCTGTTAGTCAATAACGGCCATCATGTGATGATAGAAACAAAAGCCGGGGTGCGTTCCAGCTTTAAAGATGCTGATTATAGTGAAGCAGGCGGACAAATAGTAAGTACCGCCGAGGAGGTTTATAAAGCAGATATCTTGATCAAGGTCGCTCCACCCAGTTTGAAAGAACTAGATATGTTTCACGCTGAACAAATCATAATTTCCCCCATTCATTTACCTACACTTAATGCCGCATATTTACAGAAATTAATAGATAAAAAAGTGACCGCTATATCTTTAGAATACATAAAAGATAATGCTAATACATTTCCAATCGTCCGGTCTATGAGTGAAATAGCAGGCAATGCTGCCATTCTTATTGCCGCAGAGTTGTTGAGTAATAACAGCAAAGGTAAAGGTGTATTGTTGGGAGGTATCTCCGGCGTACCACCGGCAAAAGTCGTCATATTAGGTGCCGGGATGGTTGGTGAGCATGCTGCAAAAGCTGCTATGGGATTAGGAGCTGAGGTGAGGGTATTTGACGATTCAATTTATAAACTCATGAGGTTGCAAAATTATTTAGGCAATCGTGTATATACATCAGTCCTTAATCCGGATATTTTGACTAAAGAATTAGAAACGGCAGATGTAGCTATTGGGGCTATTCATTCAGAATCTGGCCGAACGCCATGTGTGGTAAGTGAAGAAATGGTTGCTCAAATGAAATCAGGCTCCGTAATAATTGACGTAAGTATTGATCAAGGTGGTGCTTTTGAAACATCAGAAATGACCACCCATGATAAACCGGTATTTAAGAAATTTAACGTCATTCATTATTGTGTGCCTAATATTCCTTCTCGAGTGTCCAGAACTGCTTCTCATGCTATAAGTTCTGTTTTAACACATATTTTATTACATGCTGCACAGCAAGACGGGGGCTTTGACCGGCATTTGCAAAATAATTCATGTACTAGGCATGGTATCTATACTTATAAAGGTTGCCTTACAAATAAGCATATGAGTGAGCGTTTTGATATGAAATATACCGACCTGGAACTTCTCTTCGCTAGTTTGTAGTAATACTATTTGTAGGTAGCTGGTGTGAGATTAACTTTTCGTTAATAAAAGGTTAAATATCAGTAAATACTTACTTGTGTTTGATGCTATAAACAATGGCTTTCTTAATTTTATCAAATTGTTATTATCTTAAAACATATATATTAAATGTCTAAAGAAGAAATTAAGATTTTATTAGTAGATGATGAAAAAGATATTCTGGAATTTTTACAATTTAATTTAGAAGAAGAAGGTTATATCGTATCTACTGCTACAACCGGGAAAGAAGCCATTAAAGAAGCGAAAGCCACACATCCTGATTTAATATTAATGGATGTAATGATGCCCGAAATGGATGGAATTATGGCCTGTAGGGAAATAAGGAATACTCCGGAGTTGAAAGGTACACTTATTGCTTTGTTGACTGCGCGAAGTGAAGATTATACTCATATTGCAGGACTAGATGCCGGAGCTGATGATTATATTAATAAACCTATTAAACCGAGAGTATTAGTTAGTAGGATTAAAGCTTTATTAAGGCGGCCTAATTTTTCAGAAGAACAAAATGCATCAGGTAATATTATTCATGTAGGAAGCCTAAGTATAGATAAAGATCAATATTTAGTTATCAAAGAGGATAAGGAGATTAATTTAGCTAAAAAGGAATTTGAATTACTGTGCCTACTAGCTTCTAAATCAGGAAGAGTGTTTAGAAGAGATGAGATCATGAATAGAGTTTGGGGGGAAGACGTTATAGTTGGTGACCGTACCATTGATGTACACATTAGGAAACTTAGAGAAAAAGTAGGAGATGATTATATTAAAACAGTAAAAGGCATAGGTTACAAATTAGATGTTTGATGAAAAAAAACTCGCTTAGCCAGATAGCAATTAATACTGCACTACTTACTGCCTCTATATCAGTAATAGTTTTTGCAGTAGCGCTTCCGTTTCTTGCAAAGCAATATTTATATCTCAGCTTGCCTATTATTTTTATTATCATATTAGCTGTTGCTTATTTTTTCTTTTCAAAAGCTTTGGAAAAACATGTACAGCAAAAAATACATATAATTTATAAAACAATCAGAAATTTAAAGGTAGCGAAAGGAGAAGCTAATTTACACGCCAGGAAGATATCTGATAATATATTAGACGATGTCAACCAAGAAGTTATTGATTGGGCCAAAAGTAAAAAAACTGAAATTGATAAATTAAAGGATAGTGAAAAATATAGAAGAGAATTTTTAGCAAATGTTTCTCACGAGCTAAAGACGCCTATTTTTAATATTGAAGGATATTTACATACTTTAATAGATGGAGGAATTGATAATCCCAAAATAAATAAAGAATATTTGATCAAGGCAGGGCGAAATGTAGATCGATTATCCAGTATTATTGAAGAGCTGGAGACAATATCTCAACTAGAATCAGGAGAAGTTAGCTTATTATATGAAACGTTTGATATAAGAGAACTAGCGCTAGAAGTATGTGATGAACAAGAAATGATGGCTGATGCCAATGATATAAAATTTAAAGTAGAACAAGGTACTAAACCAATCTTAGTAAAAGCAGATAAAAAACAGATCCGTCAAGTAATGTCCAACTTAGTAAGTAATTCTATTAAATATGGTAAAGAAAATGATTCAGGCATCACAAAAATTAAATTTTTTGATATGGATGATCATATGTTGATTGAAGTGACGGATAATGGAATTGGAATTGCAGAAGAAAGCTTGCCTAGATTGTTTGAACGTTTTTATAGAGTCGATTCCAGTAGGTCCAGGCTAAAAGGAGGAACAGGCCTAGGATTAGCTATCGTAAAACACATTCTAGAAGCACATAATGAAACTATTAATGTTAGAAGCACACTGGGAGTAGGAACTACTTTTGGGTTTACGCTTAAAAAGGGTTAATGCGTTCGAAGTTTAGAATTGGTAATTAGTGACCTGACCATTCTAAATAGCCACATTCGCAAATAGACAGTTTTTTAAATTCTGAATCTCTGGGTGGGGAAACGGCCTTTTTTTCAAGCAACTACAATCTCGAAATTGCGAAGCATAAAAAAACAGCAGATGTTCGAATTCCCGATTCATGGGGATAGTTTTCTGCTGTTGCGGGAGGCATTTCTGAGATTGTTTGCGAGAAAAATAAGCCTTGAATTTTGGTTACTTTTTTTTCAAGAAAAAAGTATATAAACAAATATTGCTAAAAAACTACCTTGATATTTAAGAAATTATAATCAAAATCGAGTTAATTTTTATTACCAAATTTTATTAATGCCAATCAAGTAAATAGTTTTGGCACTTGTGAATCTGCCTAAATAGAGTTGACCGTTATAAAAGATTGATTAAGAATTTTTAGCATTTAGCATTCAAAATTCAGCTGCTCACTGCTATTGCTTTGTTTATAATTTCACATGCTGTTTCAATTTCAGCTTCAGATATAATGAGTGGGGGAGCAATCCTTAGGCAATTATCCGCATATAAAAACCAATCGGTTAAAATGCCGTTCTGATAACATGTACTTATCACTTCATGATTTATTTTAGCGTTTTCAAACTCAATAGCCATTAGCAACCCTTTATTCCTAATTTCTTTAATATAGTTAGTAGATAATAATTCTTTTAAAAAAGCAGCTTTGTCGTTTACTTTTTTAATAATTTTTTGGTCATCTTTTAATAACAGTTGTAAATGCTTTAGCCCGGTAGCACAAGAAACCGGATGTCCTCCAAAAGTCGTAATATGCCCTAATACCGGATTATGTGATAACACTTTCATTATTTCCGGTGAAGAAATAAAAGCTCCAATAGGCATGCCTCCACCTAGTGCTTTTGCCAATAAAATAATATCCGGAATTACATGGTAATGCTCAAAAGCAAAAAGCTTTCCGGTACGGCCAAATCCTGTTTGAATTTCATCAAAAATCAGCAATGTGCCGGTTTCATCACATCTTTCACGTAATTTTTGTAAGTAATTTTCATCCGGTATTTTCACGCCTGCTTCTCCTTGTATGGGTTCGATAATTACAGCAGCAGTTTTATTGGTGATATTCTGTAAATCAGAGAAATTATTAAACTCAATAAATTTTACTTGCTCCAATAAAGGCCCATAGGTAGAGCTGTATTCTAGGTTGCTCATCAAACTCATTGCCCCGTGCGTATGGCCGTGGTAGGCATTATTGCAAGCAATGATTTCTTTCCTACCGGTATATCTTTTTGCTAGTTTCATTGCTCCTTCTGTTGCTTCTGAACCGGAATTGACAAAATAAACTGTTTTCAAAGGCTCAGGTAGTTGATCAACAAGGAGTTTTGCAAATTCAACTTGTATGGGCTGGACGTACTCTCCATACACCATTAAATGCATGTATTTATTTAGTTGATTTTTGGCTGCTTGAACGATCTCAGGATGATTATGTCCTAAGTTAGAAACAGAAATACCGGAAATTAAATCAATATATTTTTTATCATGCTCTCCGTAGATATATACTCCATCGGCTCTGCTTGCTTCAAACATCAGTGGCGAATCACTCGTCTGAGCAACATGTTTTAAAAACAAGTCTCTATTAGTCATAAGATTTTTATGATCTGATCCACTCAGTTTTATCTGTTACAGGCTTTCTCTTTCTGCCTCTCGGTACTTTCCCTTCAAATTGGCCGATAAAGAAAAATCCGATCAACTTTTCATCTAGTTTTAAAGATAAATAATTATGCATTTCTCGCGAGTAAGTTCCTAATCCGGTACTGAGATAACCTCCTAATTTGTATTCTTGTAAACTTAAATAGATGTTTTCGATAGCACATCCAACTGCTAAAATATCTTCAATCTCAGGCACTGAAACGTCAGATGGCCGCTGCATTGATATAGCAATTATATGAGATACTTGAGTTGGATATTCAGTGTATTTTTTAAGCTTTTTTTCACTTTGTTCTTCAACAGGCGTGTTGTTTTTATATTCTTCAATAATAAAATCTATTAGTTTTTCCAAACCTTTTTCTGTGAAAACTCTAAATCTCCAAGGCTCAGTATAATGATGGGTCGGAGCCCAGTTAGCATTATCTAAAATTTTCATGATAACTTCATCACTGACATTTGTTCCGGTATATTGAATAGGATAGATGGAACGCCTTGCCTCAATGACATGATTAATATAATTTTCCATTACACAAAGTTATCGAAAATATTGTAACCTATTGAAGTAAGAAAAATAATAATAAGAGATGATATCTGTACACTTTTTTATAAAAGGCACTATTTTAGGAATAGGCCTTCAAAAAGTTATTTAGTGATAGACAATTTGTGTACTTGGAGATTGTCGTTATAAAAATATTTTAGAAAATATATTCCATGAGGCAAATAAGATAAATTTAGCAGTGTATTAGAATGTAACTGGCCCACATTGATCTCTTTCACTGTTTCTCCCAAAATATCTATTACAGAAAGAGTCCCGGTGGCAGAAACAAAGTCTTTCGGTATTTGTAAAGAAAATAATCCCGACGAAGGATTAGGGCTAATAACCAAAGAATTTGATGCTGTTGTATTATAAGCTACCGAACGAGTAGGAGAATAAGTGTAGGTGCCATCATAATCTACTTGTTTTAACCGATAATAGTAAGCTCCGGGTTGATATAATTGATCGATAAAATTATATGCAGTATTAGTTTCAGTAGAGCCAGTACTAGCAATCCGGCCAATATCATCAAAGTCCATATTGTCTTTGCTTCTTTGAATAGCATAATAGTCGTTATTAACTTCTTGACTCGTTTCCCAAATTAGTTTTACTAACCCATTTGCCTTATGTTTAGCATTGAAATAAATCAACTCTATGGGCAATGGGATTGAAGTGCTGGCCAAGGTCCACGGAGAGAAGCCGTCAATGCCGGACTTTTCTACCCAATTATTAGCAATGTCTAGCGTAACAGGTGTTTGAATAGCCCACATTTCATCTCCCACACCACCTGAAGTGTCTTTATATAATTCTAACTCCGTTTCATCATGGCCATTTAACTCACTTTCAAAATAAGAGAACCGAAAAGTAGCATTAAACCCCGAATTATTAGTAGGATTGATTATGTATTTTCTGAATATAGATTGGTTGCCTGCATTAGGCCCTGTTTTGAGGGTATCTCGGGCATGGCTTCTGATAACAGTGGTATTTCCCCAATTGGCAGCAGAAGTAAAAATAGCTCCCAATCCCCCTACATCTTCTGATGCGGGTGCGTTGAGCGTTTTGGTAATGCTTATAGTACCGGTTCCTAAGCCATCCGTGCCGGAAGCATTTGTTGCTTTGATAAGAGCATTTTCAGATTCTCCACTAATTGAACCAGTGCTCGCAAGAAGAATATCATTATCTTTTAAATCTAAATCTCCTAAAATAAAGGTTATGTTTTCAAGGTTTATATCTGTATATAACCGAACTTCTCCCGTAACTGGATCAAACGCTCCATTTACATTTATGTTAATCTCTGATAGAGCATAACTTCCCGTACCATTAATATCTTGTGGGCTTGCCCCTATAAATTCTAAAATTGCAGTTTCTGCTTTTAGCTGTCCACCTGCCTCTATAGTAACATGGCTTTTCAAGAAAAGAGTAGAGGCGTCTGCTAATTGTAGTGTTTTGTTTGGATTAATGATGAGTTCATAAATCGTTACATCCCCAGATGTGCCGGCATTAGAATTAATTTCTACGGTCGGTAATACTACATCTCTTGAAATAATCTGATTTTCGCTATTAAATACAATTGTGCCGACGCCTGTTACTGTTGGGAATAAAGGCAGGTCAATACCCACTGATTGATTAAAAACTAATTTAGCTCCACTAGCAATTGATACAGCCGACAATGCGTTTACATGGAATCCACCATCAACTAAGACACCAGTAGTAAGAATCAGGTCATTAGCGAAATTTGTATTACCTCCCAGTGTTAGTGTATCCGTGGAAGTAAGTTCAAATTGGTAAAAATTTGCTGAGTTGGCAATGCTTTGAGCCTCAATGCCATTAAATATAATTGTGCCATTATTATGAGTAAATGTACCAGTATTGGTAAAGTTACCTGAAACATAAATATCTTGTGAAGCAGTAGCCAACAAATCATTTACAAAAGTGAGATCATGGAAGCGTGCATCACTTGTACCTGAAATAACAGTTGAGTCTTGAAATTGCACCTCTGCATTTCTTGGAATAAATTCTCCATCAATGATCCAGTTATTTCCATTAAATACAATATTATAATTAGTAGCAGTTACATCAAAAGAGGCACTATTTTTTACCCATAATTGATTTAAATCAATATTGCCGGCTAAAAAAACAGTATCTGTATTACCTACCTCTATAATATCATAAGAGCCTCCTTTTAAAGTCATAGCATTTGATCCTTGAAAACTGATTGTACCACCATTAATATGAGTGTAGCCTCCGGTTAGTTCCGGATGAGCCACGCCCCCTTTTTTTATTATTAAAGTTCCATTATCTTGATCTAGGGTTCCTGTTCCAGCCATGGAATATATATCAGTATCAAACCTAGTGTTTCGAATAGAAATTCCATTAGTAACTGTAATATTTTGTTCTAAAGTGACTTTTCCATTACCGATGATTCCCAAATTCAAAAAAGTCGTACTATTATTTCCACTAATTGTAGCATCAGACGAGTTGTTGAAAACAAAGTTCCCTCCGGTTTGATTAATACCATTTCCATTATTTTCAAAATCTCCGGTAATTATAAACGTGCCGCCCGATATATAGATTTGAGCACTATTTTGAATTAAGAGAGCACTAGGCCTAAAAGCTGCCGCAGTACCTGATGCTATCCGTGGATTAGGAAGGGTAGCACTTATAACGATTGTGTCTCCATTTACCGGTATGCATCCGCAATCCCAATTACTAGTATTGTTCCAAGTAGGTAGATTAAAACTGGATGTGGGGCTCCAAGTCCGGACGGTTCCTTTACCGGAAAACGAGATTCCTATTAGAAATAAAAATAAGATCAGAAATTTTAATAAATTTGGATACATAATCTTGTTATACTATATACTAGTAAAAAAGTTTAGGTTTTACTAATAATATTTTGCTATTGACTAATGATAAGATTGAAATAGGGTAAAAAATTTAGTTTCAGTAATTATAATTGTCATAAAACCGGTAAAGTATTAAAAATAGCCAATAATTAATAAAATGGCATTAAAACAAATTTGAGAAAGTATTAATACTGCAAAAATTAAAATGCGAAGAAGTTTAAATATAACTCTTAAAACAATTATAAAGCAATATACTTAACAGATATAAAATTCTTTTTATCTTTAACTTTTAATGGCATCTTCACGATCTAGAATCATCCTCGATAAGAATAAATTCTCTTTCACTATAGATCGTTTATGTAGCCAACTCATCGAAAATCACGGAAATTTTTTTGATTCTGTCATCATCGGCGTACAGCCAAGAGGCGTTTATGCAGCCCATAGAATACATCATCGTTTAACCGAGATAGTCAATAATAAAGATATCCTGGTAGGCGATATGGATGTTTCTTTTTATCGTGATGATTTTAGAAGAAGGGAAAATATTATTGCGCCTAAAAAAACTAATATCCGGTTTTCCATAGAAGATAAAAAAGTCATCTTGGTAGATGATGTGCTGTATACCGGCAGAACTATACGGGCAGCCTTAGATGCGTTATTAGATTTTGGCAGGCCATCTAAAGTAGAATTATTAGCCCTAATTGACAGAAGGTTCAGTAGGCATGTACCTATTGAAGCTGATTATGTGGGTAAAACAGTGGATGCTATTATTTCTGAAAGAGTAAAAGTAGAATGGAAAGAAGTAGAAGGAGAAGATAAAGTTTCAATATTAGCAGCCGGATGATTGATACAAATAGTGGCTTAAGTACTAAACATCTTTTGGGTATTAAATATATTACTGCTCAAGATATTGAAATAATTTTTAAAACCGCTGATGACTTTAAAGAAGTACTTAATCGGCCAATCAAGAAAGTCCCTTCCTTGAGAGATGTCACAATTGCCAACCTATTTTTTGAAAACTCTACTAGAACACGAGTGTCATTTGAATTAGCCGAAAAAAGATTGTCAGCCGATATTGTTAATTTTTCTGCCTCTTCCTCATCAGTCAGCAAAGGAGAAACTTTAGTAGATACCGTTAATAACATTTTAGCCATGAAGGTTGACATGGTAGTGATGAGGCACCCAAGCCCCGGGGCACCTATTTTCCTTTCCAAACACATTGATGCCAATATTATCAATGCAGGAGATGGCACCCATGAGCATCCTACTCAGGCGTTATTAGATGCTTATTCTATCAAAGAACGATTAGGCTCTTTAAAAGATAAAAAAGTTTTAATAGTTGGAGATATATTGCATTCCAGAGTAGCCTTATCAAATATATTTTGCCTACAAAAAATAGGTGCTAAGGTTATGGTTTGTGGCCCTCCGACGCTCATTCCTAAGTATATAACTACGTTAGGTGTAGAAGTTGAGTATAATTTGCCTAAAGCATTAGCGTGGTGTGATGTGGCAAACATTTTAAGGATACAGTTAGAAAGACAAACTGGTACCGGGTCGTCGGTGAAATATTTTCCTTCGCTTAGAGAATATGCTTTGTATTATGGAGTAACCTCTGAATTATTAAAAAAAATAAAAAAAGATATTCTCATTCTTCATCCGGGGCCCATGAACAGAGGTGTGGAGATAGCTAGTGATGTAGCAGACTCAGAGCAAGCTATTATTCTCGACCAGGTGCAAAATGGTGTAGCTATTCGAATGGCAATATTGTATTTATTAGCGGGCAAGAGATAGTAATTCAAAATCTCATATAAATCTAACTTTATATAAAATCTTACGTATTAAAATACGTTACATTCTTAGTATGAAAAAATTAATTTTTAATATATTACTTTTAGTATTAAGCTCCATCACGTTTGGGCAAACTGAAAGCACACCGCCTGATACGGTACGAAAAACGTTATTTAACCTAAGCCAAATCCAGTCATTCGACGAAATTTATCCTTATAAAGTTGATCACAATCAGCTATGGTACTTCGGTTTTGAGCAATTTGATGTAGCTTTTTATGAGTGCGGATATGCTTTTTTTACAGGCTCTTATAAAGGTGAACATCCAAAAGATTTTTTTGATCTGTTAGACAAAAATCCGGCTCAAAAAGAAATTCGGACAGGCAGTAAATTATTATTTAAAAATATAACTATAAAAAATGATAAGCATATTATGAAAGGCAAGCCTTTCGTTGTACTGATCGTTGATACAGAGCCTGGTGATGAATATCAAGAAGATTCATGGGAAGATAATACTGACTATGGATCAGAAGATGATTATTGGGATGATTATGAAGACAATTACGATTATGGAGATAATTGATTATAAGATTGAAAAATTTTAGATTTGAAGACGGAATTTTAAGTTTTTAGTTTTGAATTTTAAATACTCAGTGAGCGGGTGACTCCGTTGCTATTTTATATAAACTTATTCTGCTCCATAATTTGATGTTAACAGTCACCCGCTCACTTACTATAGGCTATTCGCTAAATATTGGCTGATTTTAAAATTGAAGGATTGTAGATTTGAAACAGAACTTTAATTTTGATAATGATGCCAAGAATAGTTGGTAAAAATTGTATTGTCAAATTTTCTTAATGCCAAAATATTCAAATCTTTAATTTGAAATTCTTACCCTTTCCATCGCTTCTAGTCTTTTCAGCAATGGAGGATGCGAATAATGAAAAAACACATAAGCAGGATGCGGAGTAAGATTGCTTAAATGATTAGTACTTAGTTTTTTTAAAGCTTCTTGTAGCGCTTTTCCATTGGTAGTTTTAACAGCAAATTCATCTGCTTCATATTCGTTCTTTCTTGATAGAAGGTTCATCAATATACCTGTAATCGTCGAAATAGGACTATATAATAAGCTGAAAGCCAATAAGCCTAAATGAAACTCCGCTTGTTCCGCTCCTAAAGCTCGTGATAAAACAGGCTCATTTATGAAAAGAGAGAGTACATACAGCATCAATCCCATTTGCAAAATAGATAATGCGATACTAAAAAAAACATGTTTCTTTTTATAATGTCCTACTTCGTGTGCTAGAATAGCAACTAGTTCATCTTCAGTATGGTCTTTAATTAACGTATCATATAAAACGATCGTTTTTTTATTTCCGATCCCACTAAAATAGGCATTAGCTTTAGACGATCTTTTAGAACCATTAATAACAAAGATGTTTTTTAAAGAAAAATTAACTTGCCGGGCATAAGCTTCTATTTTATTTTTTAAACTACTCTCTTCTAATGGGGTCAATTTATTAAATAAAGGCACAATCAAGGTAGTATAAAACATGGTGAAGAATAAAGTAAATACACTAAAAATAATCCATGCGTAAAGCCAAAAAGTTGTGCCGGTATTTTGGTAAAACCAAATAAAAGCTGTCAATAAACCACCTCCTATAATTATCGTTAATGCATATCCTTTAATTTTATCTAATACATAAGTTTTGACAGTCATTTTATTAAACCCAAATTTTTCCTCTATCACAAATGTTTTGTATAATGAAAAAGGAAGTCCCAATAAGTCACTTGCGATAAATAAAATGCCAAAGAATGTTAAAGTTATTAATATAGGATTAGCAGTTATACTTTTGGCAAGTTGATCTACATAAGCAAAACCACCAATAAATAACATAGTTAATATAATAATCAAACTGAAAAAAGAAGATATTAATGATAGCTTAGTATTGGCTTTATCATACGCTTGTGCTTTTTGATACTTTTCGTTATCGTATAAACCTTTTAATTGATCAGGCAGGTTTTTTGTCCAACTTTTAGCATTGAGATAAGATAATATCCGTTCTAATAAAAAATCGAGAATGATAAATAAAACAATGATGACAAAAATGGTTTGTTCCATAATAAACGGGAATAATATTTGTTGTATAATTACAAAGATATGGTTAGCAAATCTAAAGTAACAAAAAATATAAACTAATGTGATAGACTACTCTTATTATCACGTAAAGCCTGTCGAAGCCCTAACTAGCATGGATTTTAAAACTAAGAAAATCTACCTATCTTAATATAGTATGAAGAAAACAGCATTTTTTATATCCTTACTTTTCGTATTTAAAGGAACATTTGCGTCCTATCTCTTAATACCTATGGACGTTGAACAGACAAATCATCTTAAAGCTTATGGAATTACTTATTGGGCGTTAAATGGCGGTATCAAAGCAGATTGGTTATTAAATTATAGAGGAGGTAGTTTCGGCATGCCTTATCAAGAGTTAGTAGAAAAAGAATGTTTAATAAGAGGAGTCGGTTATGAAGTCATTCCTGATGGCCAGTATAACAAAATACTTAGTGAGATTGCTAATCCTGAAGTTAACAAAGACTTAGTTAAACTGGAAAAACCTCCTAAAATAGCAGTTTACTCGCCAAAATATAAGCAACCGTGGGATGATGCGGTCACGTTAGTGCTTACGTACGCAGAAATACCGTATGATGTCTTATATGACGATGAAATATTAGAAGGTAAGTTAGCGCAATATGATTGGTTGCATTTACATCATGAAGATTTTACGGGCCAATATGGCAAATTTTATGCTTCTTTCAAAAATGCTCCTTGGTATCAAGAACAGCAAAAAGAGTTAGAGGCTATTGCTGCAAGGCATGGTTTTAGTAAGGTTTCACAATTAAAATTAGCGGTAGCTAAAACGATTAAAAATTATGTGGGAGGCGGAGGATTTATGTTTGCTATGTGTTCAGGTACAGATACTTATGATATAGGTTTGGCTGCTGAAGGCCATGATATATGCGCTAGGGAATTTGATCATGATCCGATTGAACCTAATGTGCAGGAAAAATTAAATTTTTCTAATACCTTAGCTTTTAAGGATTTTCAACTGGTTTTAAATCCTTATCAATATGAACATGCTAATATTGATGCTACGCAGACAAGGAATATCCCTAAAAATTTAGATTATTTTACTTTGTTTGAATTTTCTGCAAAATGGGACCCTATCCCCACCATGTTAACACAAAATCATACTCGAACGGTTAAGGGATTTATGGGGCAAACCACTGCTTTTAGAAAAGAAGTATTGAAGTCTAGTAGTTTAATTTTAGGTGAAAATAAAGCTGCTAATGAAGCAAGATATATTCATGGAGAGTATGGTTATGGTACATGGACATTTTATGGTGGCCATGACCCGGAGGATTATCAGCATTTTGTGAATGACCCGGTTACCGATTTGAACCTGCATCCTAACTCGCCCGGTTATCGATTGATTTTAAACAATATTTTATTTCCGGCTGCTAAAAAGAAAAAACAGAAAACGTAATATCAGTTTAAAGTTGAGAGTTTATAGTTTAAAGTTTTACCGATGACCGATCCTAAATAGGGTTGGCCTTTAAGAAGTTAATAGACATATATCTTTCGTTAGCCATAGCTAATAGTTATTAGCTAAATCGTCAATTATACATTATAAATTGCAAATTCCTTGTATATTATTTGTTGATAAAGCAAACATTTCGTATTTTCGCCATCCAAATTTTGAGACCATGTATGCAATTGTAGAAATAGCCGGAGAGCAAATTAAAGTTGAAAAGGACACAAACATCTTTGTTAACAGACTTGAAGGTAAAGAAGGAGATAAAGTAGACTTCGACAACGTACTTTTTGTTAATAACGGCGGAAAAGTATCTACAGGTACGCCTAACGTTAGCGGTGCTAAAGTAAAAGCAGAAATAGTGAAGCACCTTAAAGGTGATAAAGTAATTGTCTTTAAGAAGAAAAGAAGAAAAGGTTATAAGGTTAAGAACGGACACAGACAATATTTAACTGAACTGAAGATTTCTGATATCTCAGGAGTTAGTACTGCAAAAAGTACGTCTACAGAAAAAAAAGAAACTAAAGCGGAAGCTAAACCGGCTGCAAAAAAGCCGGAGACAGAAACAAAAAAAGATAAATAGTTTAAGTTATGGCACATAAGAAAGGAGCCGGTAGTACTGATAACGGCCGGGACTCGATAAGTAAACGACTAGGTGTAAAAATTTTTGGCGGACAAGCTGCAATAGCAGGTAATATCATTGTTAGGCAAAGAGGAACCAAATTTCACCCTGATAGAAATGTAGGAATGGGTAAAGATCATACCATTTATGCATTAATCGACGGGCAAGTAGTATTTACTAAAAAGAAAGATAACAAGTCTTTTATTTCAGTGATGCCTTTTGATAATGACGATAACGTTCAGGAAAAAGCAAAAGCTGCTGCAAAAAAATCTGAAGTGAAAAAAGATACCAAAGCAAGTATTAAAAAAGCAGAAAAGAAAGAACCTAAAAAAAGTTCTGACGATAAGCCTAAGGCAGAAGCTAAAAAAGCAGCTCCTAAAAAAGAGGAATCAGCAAAAGAAAAACCTGCTTCTAATGAAGACAAAAAGGACGTAAAAACTCCAAAAGGAAATATTGAATAAAATCAATCTCCCTACTATTTGATTGAAAGGCCATAGCTTAAACGTTATGGCCTTTTTATTTTTCAAGATGATCAATAAATACTTATCCTTAATCAAATTCAGCCATACTATTTTTGCATTACCTTTTGCATTGGTAGGTTTTGC
Source organism: Chitinophagales bacterium (assembly GCA_965213575.1). Classification (GTDB taxonomy): domain Bacteria; phylum Bacteroidota; class Bacteroidia; order Chitinophagales; family JAUHXS01; genus JAUHXS01. Next base: position 47,785 of record CBDBZN010000012.1, read on the forward strand.
TCTTGCCATATTATATGATGGTTATGCATTTAGTTGGCAAAAATTCGGATTAGTTATTTTATCTATGGTATTTGCCAGAAGTGCTGCCATGGCTTTTAACCGATATGCCGATCGTCAAATTGATGCTCAAAATGAACGTACCAAAGTGAGGGAAATACCGGCCGGGGTATTGAGAGCGAGATCGGTATTATTTTTTACTGTTTTCAGTTGCATAGCGTTTGTAATAACAACTTACTTTATCAACACATTATGTTTTTATTTGTCGTTTGTAGCCTTAGCAGTAGTCTTAGGATATAGTTATGCAAAGCGATTCACTCCCTTTGCCCATTTTATTCTGGGCTTAGGGCTTTCTTTAGCACCAATTGGAGCATATCTAGCAGTGACAGGCGTATTCAGTTTGCTCCCTATTTTATTTTCGATAGTAGTATTTTTTTGGGTAGGAGGTTTTGATATAATTTACGCATTACAAGATGAAGAATTCGATAAAGTACAAAAATTACATTCTATTCCTTCCTGGTTAGGCAAGCGCAATGCATTGCTATTTTCAGATATTACACATATCATAACCGGTATATTAGTTTTAAGCATAGGTTATTATGCTGATTTTGAAATATTATATTGGTTGGGTGCTACGGTGTTTGTAGGCTTATTAGCATATCAGCACTCTTTGGTCAAACCTAATGACCTCTCGAAAGTTAACATAGCATTTTTTACCTTGAATGGCATTGCAAGTGTGATCTTCGCTGTTTTTGTTATTGGAGAGTTGTGGTTGCTTGGATAATCTATATTACATAGCTTCCTAGCTGCTCCTGAGCATTTACTTTAAATAAAAAAGCCCTACCGAAGCAGGGCTTAAGACTTTCGTCTACGGCATATAGCCTTATTGTGATAAGATAAATAAGGAAAATCTTACGCCATAAAGATAATAAATTTTTACAATACATTATAACTTGTTATCTTTAAAGTAAATCAAAAGATGTATTATGAGTAAAATTTTAGGTTTAGACTTGGGAACCAATTCTATTGGTTGGGCAGTAGTGGATGATGAGAAAAATAAAATATTAGGAATGGGAAGTCGAATCTTCCCGATGGGAGTAAGCAATCTTGGAGAGGGAGATAATGAGCAATCAAAAAACGCAGCTAGGACAGAAGCAAGAAGCAAAAGAAGGCAGTTTTATAGAAAAAGAATACGAAAAAGAATCTTGCTAAGCGAATTATCAAAAAGCAAAATGTGCCCCATAGATACGAAGCTAATTAGAGATTGGAATAATAATAAGATTTTAAACGATGAATCTTTAGTATCGTGGTTTAAAAAGAACCCTTATTTATTAAGAGCAAAGGCAGTAGAAGAAAAAATTGAACTGGATGAATTGGGTAGGATTTTTTATCATATGATCCAACGAAGAGGTTTCCAAAGTAATAGTAGAAGTGCTAGTAAAGAAGATGGGGCAATTTATGATGGGAAACCTAAAGATGGGAAAATTGGAATACTTGAAACGCGAGAAAAAATTTCAGACACCACACTTGGAAGCTATCTAAAAGAACTTTACCCGGCGGAAAATACATCTTATTCCGGCGGAAAAGAGAGAATTAGGAACAGATATACAACTCGTCAAATGTATATTGATGAATTTGAAACTATTTGGGAAAAGCAAAAGCAATACCATAATCAATTAACAGATGAACTTAAGCAACTTATTGGAGGCAGAAAAAAAGACGGGTTCAAGGAAGATGGTATTCTATTTCATCAACGACCACTACGCACACAAAAGCACCTGATAGGTAAATGTACTTTTGAACCCACAAAGACTAAATGTCCGATTAGTGCTATACCTTTTGAACTATTTCGTGCCTATCAATGGGTCAATACAGTAGAATGTAATGGTAAAAAACTGAACAAAGAGGAAAAAGCAATCCTAATAGATCAATTATTAAGCAAGGAAAAAATCAGCTTTAAAGCATTGCGAAAATCCATTGATAAATTAGACGGGTACTATCAATTTAACTACAAAGATGAAGATATAATCTATGGTAGCCATACCATAAGTAATTTATCCCACAAAAAGTTTTTCGGTAAAGATTGGTTTAATAAGTTGAATAAAGAACAAGAAGATATATGGCATGTGTTATTCTCATTTGAAGACATAGATAAGCTTAAAGAATATGCAAAGATCAATTGGGGCTTTACTAAAGAGCAGGCTGAAATATTAGCAAATTCCATTTAAAAGATGGATATGCCAACTTAAGCCGAAAAGCAATCAATAATATTTTGCCTTTTTTGAAAGATGGATATACATATGATGTGGCAGTGGTATTGGGAGGAATTAAAAATGCGTTTGGAGAAAAATGGAGCAGCTTAAATGATGCACAAAAAAATCTTATTACTGATAATATGTATGAGTTTATAAGGTTTGAAAGAAAAGGTGGTTTTATTGAAGAATTAAAATCGTTTTTGAAAGACCATTTTCATTTTTCAGAAAAACAGTTTAAAAAGCTCTACCATCATAGTGCTAATATTGACAAGGTCAACAAGTTATTAGATAAATTGCCACTAGGAGTAAACGCTGATCGGGAGATACAGAAAATAAGAAACCCTATCGTTATTACTGCACTTTTTGAGTTACGGAAATTGATCAATGCCATAATTGACGAATATGGCAAACCGGATGAAATCAAAATTGAATTAGCGAGAGACTTAAAAGCTTCAAAAAAGCTTCGAAATGAGGTAAGGAACAAACAACAGAAACAAGAGCGGCTGCATGACAAGATAAAAGGAGAGCTAGATAAAATAAACCAAAGACCAACGCATATCAATATTTTGAAATATAAATTGTGGGAAGAGTGTGATAAGAAATGTCCATTTACCGGAAACAATATTGAAGTTAATCAACTATTTAGTGGAGAGGTTCAAATCGAACATATTCACCCATGGAGCCGATCATTAAATGATAGTTTTTTAAATAAAACACTTTGCTTTGCGAAGGAAAATGTTGCTAAAGGAAAAAGAACGCCGTTCGAATATTATAGCTCTCAAGGTGATGAAGTATGGGAGCGTAGAAAGCAACAGGCATTAATGTGTTTCAAAAATAAGCCTGACTATCCAACTGCTTATAATAAGTTTAAATGGTTCATCAAAAAATCACATGATGATGATTTTATCAGTAGGCAGCTAAATGATACTAGATATATCAGCAAAGAAGCCAAGAATTACTTAGCTAAAATATGTGATAAAATTATGGTAGCTCCGGGTCAAATGACAGCAGAACTTAGGCACAAGTGGGGATTGAACTCAATTCTTACCGAAGAAAACCTAAAAACGAGAGATGATCATCGTCACCATGCAATTGATGCACTAGTTATGGCGTGTGCTACTATAAGTCACCTACAAGAACTCAGCAAGTGGAATAAATATGAAAGGAACCATGAATTAAAAGAATTTCCTCTTCCATGGAAAAGCTTCAGAGGTGATGCAGAAAAAGTAGCAAATGCTATTTTGGTCTCTCATAAAAAAACAAACAGCGTACTTACTACCAGGAAAGTTAAAACCAAAAAAAATGGGACAGAGTATAAAAACGAAAGCATTGCAGCTAGAGGAGAGCTACATGAAAAAACTGTGTATGGGCTACGCCATGATAACCCTAAAAAAACTCGCCAATCCTTTAGAAGAAGAATACCTATTAGTGGTCTAACGCCTGCTATGATAAGAACCATTGTAGATGCTAATATTAGAGAAAATATTATTATTCCTAAAATTAAAAGTGCAGGTTTTGAGATAGATAACAAAGGGAAACCCATTGTAAAAGGAAAATTACAAGAAAAACTATTTAAAACAATATTATCAAAACCATTTTACCTTAAGAACAAAAATGGAGGAGATCAAGTACCAATTAAAAAAATTAGGATAAAAGTAAGTATGAAAGGAAATCAGTTAACAGAGATTAATCAGCATGTAATTCCAGGTAATAATCATAAAATTATTATATATAAGGATAGTAATGATCATTTACAATATTACCCTGTAAGCTTTTGGGAAGCTGTTGAAAGAACACTTCAGGAAAAAAAAGAGAATCAAAATTTTATTCCTAATCCATTACCACCTAATCATTCCAATGGGAAAATTTTAGAGACTTTTCAGCAAAATGATATATTTATATTAGGAATAGAGAAAACTGTCAACGCAAAAGATAAAGAAACCATTGAGAAATTGAGTATCAAAGAAACATCGGAAAGGTTATACATAGTTCAAAAGATTGGAGGAAATGATGATTATATAGAAATTTGTTTTAGACATCATCTGGATTCACGCCTAGATAAGGAAGCAAAAAAGGATTATAAATACATAAAGAATTTCGGAACAGGAAAAACGGGATGGCAAACCTTTAATCCTATTAAAGTAAAAGTTTCACCTATTGGAAGAATCGAGAAAGTGTGAGTTTAATTTTCTTTTTAACCCTTCAAGGGTTCCGAACCCTTGAAGGGTTAAAAAGATTTAAGAAAGTTCTTTTATGCAAGACTACAAATCTATCCTTGAGCCCAATGGTACTTATCATATTTATAATCGTGCTAACGGCAATGAAAGACTTTTTGTAAACGAGAATAATTATAAGTTTTTCCTCGAAAAATATAAATATTTCATTGTGCCTATTGCTGATACCTTTTGTTATTGCTTAATGGAAAATCATTTTCATTTTTTGATACGCATAAAAGGAGAAGCAGCTATCACTCAACAATTCTTTATAAAAAGTAATAAAGGTAGCAAAGCCCTTCAAGGGTTCAGAACCCTTGAAGGGCTTGAAAGACACAATGCACTTTCTAAATTTATTAGTCGTCAATTCTCACATTTATTTAATACTTATACGCAGGCTTTTAACAAACAACAAAACAGAAAAGGTAGCTTATTTATCCCTCGTTTCAATCGCAAACGTATTACCGGCAGGGAGTATCTGCAACAAGCGGTTATTTATATCCATTTAAATCCTATTGCCACCGGAAGTTATAAAACTCTCGATACATGGAAATTCTCTTCTTATAAAGCTTTAGTTAGTCCGGAAGAAACTTTGCTTAACAGAGTAGAATTACTTGAATGGTTTGGTGGAAGAGAAAACTTTATATATTGTCATACAGCAGATGTTGCTATAGATAATAAAACATAGAGGTCTTTTGACAAATACTCAAAAGATTATAATAATTAACGACCAATGCTAAAACGCACGCTTTTTTTCGGTAACCCTTATCATTTAAATACAGAATATGCCCAATTAAAAGCTACCAATAAAGAGTCGGGAGAAATTAAATCAGTACCGATAGAAGATATTGGTTTTGTAGTATTTGAACATCCGCATATCACTTTTACACAGAGTGTAATGCAATTATTGGCTGAGAATAATACCGCTGTTATTTTTTGCGATGCACGGCATCACCCTTCCTCTATGCTCATGCATTTAGATACTAATCAAGTTCAAACTGAGCGCTTTAAACATCAGATCAATGCCAGTGAGCCACTTAAAAAACAACTCTGGCAACAAACAATTAAAGCTAAGTTAAATAATCAAGCCGCAGTTCTGGATTTATATGACAGAGAAGGAAATGCTTTAAGATATCTTAGCAAGCAAGTCCAAAGTGGAGATGTTACGAATCAGGAAGCACAAGGAGCAAGAAGATATTGGAGCCAATTATTTGATGCTGATTTTAAAAGAGAACGATATGGCACAGGTGCTAATCCTGCATTAAATTATGGATACGCTATTTTGAGGGCAGCAGTGGCTAGGGCACTAGCCGGTAGCGGATTATTAGCAACGCTTGGTATACATCATCGAAATAAATATAATTCTTTTTGTCTGGCAGATGATGTCATGGAGCCGTATAGGCCATATGTAGATTTATTAGTTTTGGAAATGCAAGAACATGATTTGGATACTGAAAATTTAAGAAAATCTGAAAAAGCTTATCTACTTGATATTTTATCGATGGATGTAATTATTAATAAAAAGAAACGTCCTTTAATGATCGCTCTCAGCCACACCACTGCCTCCCTTGCCAGATGCTTTGCAGGCGAAGACAAAAAAATGTTATATCCGGTATTGAAATGAGTAAAAGGCATACTCGGTTAAACGCTTATCAAATTATGTGGCTTTTTGTATTTTTTGACCTTCCTACCAATACGAAAAAAGAACGAAAGGCTGCTGCTAAGTTTCGAAAACTTTTAATGAAGGATGGTTTCGCAATGATGCAGTACTCAATTTATACCAGGCATTGTGCCAGTCGTGAAAGCGCTGTAGTACATATGGCAAGGGTAAAAAGTTTTATTCCTTCAGATGGGTTTGTCAGTATATTACAAATTACTGATAAACAATACGGTAATATTCTCAACTACTGGGGCGGCAGTCAGCAAAAACCTGCTGAGCAGCCTGCTCAGTTAGAGTTGTTTTGATGATTTTTTTACTTTACCCCTTCAAGGGTTTCAAACCCTTGAAGGGGTAAAAGAAAGGGTTCAAAAAAAGAAAAAATTACAAAAAAAAGCCGATCCAAGAGATAAGTTGAATCTCTCAATCGGCTTTTTTAAAACGATATTTTCTTATATGTTGCTGATTATTAGAAGATAATATTATCAACTAATATCGTTATTCCTTATTTAATATCAAACCACAACTGCGAACTGCTAGAGGCTAAGTCTTTCCCAAATATCGTTATTCCTTATTTAATATCAAACCACAACTAAAGAATATTGAAGCGCATAGCTTTACTAATATCGTTATTCCTTATTTAATATCAAACCACAACCGCATTGAAGGTTAATGCAAACCCGTCTTTAATATCGTTATTCCTTATTTAATATCAAACCACAACTACAGTTGGTAAAACATATAAGGTATTAGAAATATCGTTATTCCTTATTTAATATCAAACCACAACAACAAAAAGGTTAGCATTTCCAAATAAAAGAATATCGTTATTCCTTATTTAATATCAAACCACAATGCGAAACTTTAAACCTTAAACTAAATACCATATTTAAACCACTAGCTAATAGCTATCAAAAACGATGTCAAAGAACTTACTACTACATATTCCTCCTGTACTGTCCGCCTACTTCAAAAAGTGCAGCAGTAATTTGGCCTAAAGAACAAAATTTAGCAGCTTCCATTAGTTCAGCAAAAATATTGCCATTTTGAATAGCCACCTCTTGAACTTTTTTAAGTTGTTGGCCGGCTTGTTTTTCGTTGCCCTTATGCAGGTTTTCCAACATGTTTATTTGATATTCTTTTTCTTCTTTAGTCGCTCTAATAACTTCCTGTGGCAAAACAGTCGGAGAGCCTTTTGAGCTTAAAAAAGTATTAACGCCGATAATCGGAAATTCTCCTGAGTGCTTTAGAGTTTCATAGTATAAGCTTTCCTCTTGTATTTTACTTCTTTGGTACATAGTTTCCATGGCACCTAGTACGCCGCCTCTTTCCGTAATACGGTCAAACTCAGCTAAAACTGCTTCTTCAACTAAGTCCGTAAGTTCCTCAATAATGAATGATCCCTGTAAAGGATTTTCATTCTTGGCTAACCCCAATTCTCTGTTTATGATCAACTGGATAGCCATTGCTCTTCTTACACTTTCCTCAGTAGGAGTGGTAATAGCTTCATCATAAGCATTGGTATGAAGAGAATTACAGTTATCATAAATTGCATATAAAGCTTGAAGTGTAGTTCTAATATCATTAAAATCAATTTCTTGAGCGTGTAATGACCTTCCGGAAGTTTGAATATGATATTTTAATTTTTGAGCTCTTTCATCGGCATCATATCGCTTTTTCATCGCTTTGGCCCATATTCTACGAGCTACACGGCCAATTACTGCATACTCGGGGTCAATACCATTAGAGAAAAAGAAAGAAAGGTTTGGGCCAAATTTATTGATATCCATTCCTCTGCTTAAATAATACTCCACATACGTAAATCCGTTTGCTAAAGTAAAAGCTAATTGTGTAATAGGATTAGCTCCCGCTTCCGCAATGTGATATCCTGATATAGAAACAGAATAAAAATTCCGTACATTTTTTTCAATAAAATATTCCTGTACATCTCCCATTAAGCGGAGGGCAAATTCTGTCGAGAAAATACACGTGTTTTGCGCTTGGTCTTCTTTCAGAATATCTGCTTGAACGGTACCTCTAACGGCACTTAAGGTTTTAGCCTTTATATCTCGATAAACATCTTTAGGTAACACTTGATCACCCGTAACGCCTAAAAGCATCAATCCCAACCCGTCATTTCCTTGAGGTATTTCGCCTTGATAATCAGGCCTTTTGATATCCTTTTCTTTATAAATGGCCTTGATTTTCTCTTCTACCTCTTTTTCTAAATTGTGCTCTTTAATATATAACTCACATTGTTGATCAATAGCTGCATTCATGAAAAATGACAGTAACATGGGCGCCGGGCCGTTAATAGTCATTGAAACAGATGTTTTAGGGTCAGATAAATTAAATCCTGAATACAATTTCTTCGCATCATCTAAACAACAAATAGAAACCCCTGCATTGCCAATTTTGCCATAAATATCCGGCCGGTAAGCTGGGTCATGTCCGTATAAGGTTACCGAATCAAAAGCCGTTGACAGCCTTTTTGCCGGCATATCCAAACTCACATAATGGAATCTTCTATTGGTTCGTTCCGGCCCGCCTTCTCCCGCGAACATTCTCGTAGGATCTTCTCCCTCTCTTTTAAAAGGAAATAATCCCGCTGTAAAAGGGAATTCTCCGGGAACATTTTCTTGTAAATTCCATTTTAATAAATCTCCCCAAGCTTGATATTTTGGCAGGCAAACTTTAGGTATTTGTGTATGTGATAATGACTCAGTATGCGTTTGTAGAGAGAGTTCTTTATCACGCACTTTAAATTTAAATTCCGGATCTTTATATTTCTTTACTTTGGCAGGCCATTCATCGAGTAATATTTTGTTCTTAGGGTCAAAGTCTAGTGCCAGCTTATCATATGTTTTTTGTAACTGATTCACTAGTTCATCCGGCTCGTTTGCTTCTTTTATTGTTTGAATAGACTTATTTATGCTGTATAATTTTTGAGCAATTTCCGATTGTGCATCTGCCCATTGGTCATACTGCCTGTTGTTTTCAGATATTTCTGATAAATAGCGATTTCTTTTAGGCGGAATGATGAAAATTTTCTCTGACATTTCATCAGTGATCTCAAAATTAGAGTTTAAATCGGCTCCGGTTTTCTCGGATAATGTGTTCATAATAGCTTTATAAAGCTGGTTGGTGCCGGGGTCGTTAAACTGTGAAGCGATGGTCCCGAAAACCGGAATATCTTCATCTTTAGCCTCAAACAATTGGTGGTTGCGTTTAAATTGTTTTTTTACATCTCTCAAAGCATCTAAAGAGCCTTTCTTATCAAATTTATTAATGGCAATAAGGTCAGCAAAATCGAGCATGTCTATTTTTTCCAACTGAGTTGCTGCACCATATTCAGGAGTCATAACATATAAACTTACGTCTGAGTGGTCGGTGATTTCCGTGTCTGACTGGCCAATGCCCGAGGTTTCTAAAATAATTAAATCATACTTTGCTGCCTTCAGAATTTTTAGTGCCTCATCTACATGTTTGGAAATGGCCAAGTTAGACTGTCTGGTAGCAAGAGAGCGCATATATACTCTATCATTTTTGATTGCATTCATACGAATCCTATCACCTAATAAAGCGCCACCTGTTTTTCTTTTAGAAGGGTCTACCGAGATAATGCCGATCGTTTTATCTTTAAAATCAATTAAAAATCTACGAACTAATTCATCTACTAAAGATGATTTCCCGGCACCACCCGTACCGGTAATGCCTAAAACCGGTGTTTTAACTGCTTTTGCAAGCTCATGTACCTTTTCTAAATCTTCTTTAGAAGCTTCGGGAAAGTTTTCTGCCGCAGAGATTAATCTTCCGATAGATTTAGCATCTTTTTTAGAAAGATGGCTAACTTCTCCGTTTAAGTTTTTTCCGGTAGGAAAATCACAACGCTCCAGCATATCATTGATCATGCCTTGTAAACCCATTGCCCTACCATCATCAGGAGAGTATATTCGAGTGATTCCATAATTTTGCAGCTCTTCAATCTCGCTTGGCAAGATAACACCTCCACCTCCGCCAAATATTTTTATATGTTCCGCACCTTTTTCTTTGAGCAAGTCGTACATATACTTAAAATATTCATTATGTCCCCCTTGATAAGAAGTCATGGCAATCGCATTTGCATCTTCTTGAATGGCAGTATCTACCACTTCTTGCACACTTCTATCATGACCCAAATGAATTACTTCTGCTCCTGTAGCTTGAATAATTCGCCGCATTACGTTAATAGCAGCATCATGCCCATCAAATAGAGAAGCAGCTGTAACAATTCGTATTTTATTCTTTGGTTGGTATCTTTCTGTGACTTGGCTCATGCTACGAAAATACGAAATTTTGGCCTAATGATTATATGATACACAATATTACCTTTTGAGTTTTCTAAAGGCCTAGGCTTATTTATTTTCTCAGTAAGATGAGTGAGCGAGTGACTCTTAAATCAATATCTGTTTGGTAATTTTCTTTTTGGGAATACCATTTCTATAAATCCTTTCCTACCTTAAAAGCAAGAAGAAGTTGATCTGGATATTGAAATAGCAAATACTAAAGCTGTAGTCTACATCGTTAGGAAATACTTTATATTTACAAAAATTAACAATAAGTTAACATATGTCTTTCCACTTGTTACCTGCCTTACGCCTGCCATCAAATTTTGTATGCCTCGGGATATTAACATTTTGGTTTAATATACCTACTACGGTTATTGCTCAACAAAAGAAAGATGTTGATTTAGATGTTAAAATAGCAAAATATGAAATTCAATACGATTTTAAATGGAAGCGTGATGTCCCGATTTTTGTAGGAGGCATAGGATTGATCATAGCCGGTGAAACAGTTAAGAATAATGTTCCCGTATTTACGGAGGCACAAATAAATGCACTCAATGCCGATGATATTGGCTCATTTGATCAATCTGCGATAGATAATGATATTTCTGTGAGTGCTAATTATAGTGATATTGGTTTAGGTATTAGTGCCCTTACACCCTTTGCACTTTTTGCATTTAGGCCGGTAAGGCAAGAGTTTTTTCCTGTTTTAATGACTATTACAGAAACTGCTTTAACTATAAATGGATTAACAAGCTTGTCTAAGGGAGCTTTTAAAAGAGCTCGCCCGTTTACCTATAATTCTGATGTGGCATTAAGTAAAAAATTGACTGTTAATGCACGGCATTCTTTCTTTTCTGGCCATACCGCAAATGCTGCAGCGTATAGCTTTATGACTGCTCATTTAATTGATAGATATACCAAACGAAAGTGGGTCCGAACCATTGCTTGGAGCACAGCCATTGTGTTGCCTGCGACTGTTGGATATTTAAGATATGCTGCCGGAAAGCATTTTCCTACAGATGTTATTGTTGGATATGCAGTAGGAGCAGGAGTAGGATTACTAATTCCACAATTACATCGTGCACAATTGCCTGAAAAGAAATTTTCTATGGATATGGGAATGAATGGGCTATACTTTTGTTATAAATTTCAGTAAAGACAGTTATTGTGAGGTAATCTTTGGAATGATATAACCACCTATTCCAGGCCTCTGTTAATAAAAAACGCAATTAATATTGTTGATTAATTCTTAAGTTGCCTAACTTGGCTTTGGATTAATATCCTTCTCATCATCAAACTCTATAAACTGAAAAATATTCCTGTGGCAGATATACATAAATTGAAAGAAATAGCTAGTCAAGTTAGAAGAGACATTGTACGCATGACGCATGGTGCCGGTTCGGGCCATCCCGGTGGGTCATTAGGCTGTGCTGATTTTATGACTGCCCTTTATTTTGATATCATGAAACATGATACTTCATTTAATATGGATGGTAAAGGAGAAGATTTATTCTTTTTATCTAATGGACATATCTCACCGGTTTTTTATAGTGTATTAGCCCATGCCGGTTATTTTAATAATAAAGAATTATCCACTTTTAGAGAAATAGATTCTCGATTACAAGGCCATCCTACTACAGCAGAAGATTTACCGGGTATTCGTATAGCTTCCGGTTCACTCGGACAAGGATTGTCAGTGGCATTAGGCGCAGCATTAACTAAAAAATTGAATGAAGATGACCGATTAGTGTATACGCTACATGGAGATGGTGAGCTCCAAGAGGGACAGAATTGGGAAGCAATCATGTTTGCGGCTCACCATAAAGTGGATAACATAATAGCTACAATTGACTATAATAATGTACAAATAGATGGCCGTTGCGAAGATGTGATGTCGCTTGGAGATTTAAGGGAAAAATGGGAAGCTTTTGGTTGGAAAGTATTGGAAATGAACGGAAATGACATGGAAATAGTCATTCAAACCTTGCAAAAAGCAAAAACCCTTACCGGGAATGGCAAGCCTATTGTAATATTAATGCATACAAAAATGGGCTATGGCGTAGATTTTATGAAAGATAGTTATAAATGGCACGGCGTAGCACCCAATGATGAACAACTGGAAGATGCATTATCTCAATTACAGGAAACACTTGGAGACTATTAAGAAATTTTTGATTTTTGATTTACGATTTTTGATTTTTTTCATTAATCGTAACTCGTCATTTATAACTTGTCAATCTTATTTCTTAATTCCCTATCATTTGTTGGAGATTATTAAGCGATTTTTGATTTTTGATTCAGGATCTTGCCTACCAGCAAACATACGTAATTTAACAATCGTCAATCGTAACTCGTCAATCGTAACTCGCCAATCGTCAATCATCAATTGTAACTCGTCAATCATACTTCTTACCTCCCTGTTTATTATATTATTTCAACCTTACTCATTCGCACAACACCGCTATGTAGCTGACAAGACCAGAATACTGATTGTTTTAGATGCTTCAGGCAGCATGTTGGACAGTTGGCAAGGTAAAACTCGATTTGAAGTTGCTAAGAATATTTTGACGGGCGTAGTGGACAGCATAGAGCGAAAAGACCCTAATATAGAATTTGGATTAAGGATATACGGCCATCAATCTCCTAAAGCCGCTCATAATTGTAAAGACTCTAAACTGGAGGTGCCATTCGGCAAACTAAATGCAGCTAAAGTGAAAAGAGTATTAGCCGGCATCACTCCACAAGGGTGGACGCCTATTGCTTATTCTTTATATCAATCTACACTTGATTTTCCTGATGATAAAAAAGTAACCAATGCGATTATATTAATTACCGATGGGCTGGAGTCTTGTGATGGCGATCCCTGTGCAGTAGCATTACAATTACAAAGAAAAAGAATAGCTATGAAGCCGTTCATTATTGGAATGGGATTAGAACAAGAACAAGTAAATTATTTTGATTGCATCGGCACTTATTATGATGCTTCTAATGCTAAAAGTTTTAAAAATGCTTTAAATGTAGTCGTTTCTCAATCTTTAAATACTACTTCTGCCCAGATTAATTTACTGGATATACATAATAAGCCTACCGAAACAAATGTAGAAATGACTTTGTATGACAGTTATTCCGGAGAAGCACGATACAACTTTGTGCATACGATGGACGAAAGCGGAAAGCCGGAAAAATTATTTCTAGATCCTGTTGGAAAATACGATTTAACCGTACACACTACTCCTCCTGTTACCGTTAAAAATATTGAGTTGACACCCGGCAAACATAATATAATCGCCGCTGATGCTCCTCAAGGCAAGCTCACATTAGCTATTTCCGGGATGAATATTTTCACCAAAGTACAGTGTGTGATTCGGCAAGCTGATAAACCTAATATTCTTTATGTGCAAGATTTTAAAACGTCTAATGAGTATATAGTAGGAAAATATGATTTGGAAATTCTCACTTTACCCAGGATGTATAAAAATGATGTGCAGATTAATCAAAGTAAAGAAACATTAATTACCATACCGCGTTCAGGGACATTGGCAGTCTCATCAAGTAAGGAATCGGTGGGCAGTATTTTTGTTAAGAAAGGGAATAATATGGAAAAAATCTATGACTTTCATAAATTGCAAGCTGCGGAAAAAGTAGAATTATTGCCGGGGTCATACGTATTTGTGCATCGATCAAATATTGAACAACAATCTCTCTTAACAGAAGAACGGCAGTTTTCTATTGATCCCGGAAAAACTACATTTTTAAATTTTTAAGCATGGATTTATTTAAAAATATACATCTTAAATGCCATGGATATAAAATAATTGTCGCCCTTACGATTTTATTTTTCTCTTCCTTTCATTCACATGCTCAAGAAGAAAGTCAGGTTACTCGTATCCTATTTATATTAGATGCTTCCGGTAGTATGCAAAATTTATGGGAAGGGAAAAAGAGGATGGATATCGCCAAAGAAATTTTATTGGAAATTGTTGAAAAACTAGACAAAGACGCACAGGTACAAGTAGGCCTGCGCGTTTATGGGCATCAATTCATCGATAATTGTCAGGATACTAAACTAGAAGTAGGTTTTACTACAAAAGGGATATTTTATTTTGAAAAAGCTTTAAAAGAAGTTCGTTCAAGAGGAGCAACGCCTATCAGCTATGCACTCGAAAAGTCTGGTGGAGATTTTCCGCCTAATTCCAATGCAAGAAATATTATTATTCTAATTACAGACGGCTTAGAGTCATGTAACGGCGATCCATGTGCTGTTTCAAAAGCATTACAGGAAAAAAATATTTTCCTCAGGCCATTTATTATAGGACTGGGCTTGAGCGAGAGTGAAAGTGCGTTTGACTGCGTTGGTACCTTCTACAACGTGACCAATACTACCAGCTTTAAAAAGGTTTTTCATTCTATCGTAGATAAAACATTAAGTAAGACTACTTTAAGAGTTGATTTATTAGATGTTAATAATAAAGCTTCAGAAACAAATGTTAATATGACATTTAGTGATGCACTGGACAAAACTATTAAATACAATTATTATCACACTAAAAATGTAAGAGGCCAATCTGACGTGTTGACCGTTGATCCGATATACGATTATGATATAAAAATACATACTACACCACCGGTAATCAAAGAAAATATTTCTATCACTCCCGGAGAAGAAAATGTGGCTAAGATTAAATCTCCTCAAGGTTTTCTAACTGTTAAGCTGAATGTAATGAATCAAACAATAGATAATAAGGTAAAATGTTTGGTCAGAAAATCGGGTAGTTCAAAAACAATTGATGTTTTAGATGCTAATAATATAGGAAAATACCTGGTAGGTAAGTATGATGTCGAAATACTTACACTTCCAAGAATTCTCTTAAAAGATGTCCAAGTTAATCAAAGCAAAACCACCACCCTTCAAATTCCTTCTGCAGGATTATTATCTGTATTAAAAGAATATATTATCGGTGCGATTTATGTGCAGGAAGGAGATGAGTTCAAAGAAATTTATCAAATGAATACAGATGCTACTAGAGAAACCATAGCTTTACAACCCGGGAAATATAAAATAATTGCTAAGTCAAAATATGCAAAAACAGCAGAAGCAACCATAGAAAAATCTTTTGAATTGAACTCCGGAAGTTCGCTGTCGATAAAATTATAATTATGCTTGATCAATACACCATTCAAAATGAAAAAGATACTCGATCCGGTTTCGGAGCAGGATTATTAGAATTAGGAAAGAAAAATGCTGATGTAGTGGCACTTTGTGCCGACCTGACCGGGTCTCTTAAAATGGACGATTTTAAAGAGGCATTTCCTGAGCGCTTTTTTCAATGTGGGATTGCAGAAGCAAATATGATTGGTATTGCAGCCGGTATGACTATTGGTGGTAAAATCCCTTATACCGGTACCTTTGCAAACTTCTCTACAGGAAGAGTCTATGACCAAATCAGGCAGTCCGTAGCATATTCTTTTAAAAATGTTAAAATTTGTGCATCTCACGCGGGTTTAAGCTTAGGTGAAGATGGCGCTACACACCAAATATTAGAAGATATCGGATTAATGAAAATGTTACCAAACATGATCGTTATTAACCCATGTGATTATAATCAAACCAAAGCAGCTACTATTGCTATAGCAGCTATTGAAAACCCCGTTTATTTGAGGTTTGGCCGGCCTAAAGTGCCTAATTTCACTCCGGAAAATCAAAAATTTGAAATTGGCAAAGCCATACAGCTTTCTGAAGGGGCAGATGTAACGATTATCGCTACTGGCCATTTAGTATGGAAAGCTATTGAAGCAGCTAGGGCCTTAAAAGAAAAGGGTGTTAATGCTGAAGTAATCAATATTCATACTATAAAGCCGCTAGACGATGAAGCAATTTTAAAATCTATCAAAAAAACCAAATGTGTAGTTACTGCAGAAGAGCATCAAATGAATGGAGGGTTGGGAGATTCTGTTGCGCAACTACTCGTCAGGAATTACCCTGCTCCTTTAGAAATGGTGGCAGTGAATGACAAATTTGGAGAGAGTGGTAAGCCGGAACAGCTTTTAAAGAAATATGGATTAGATACTTCTAATATTATAGAAGCTGCTGAAAAAGTTGTCAAAAGGAAGGGAGGAGGATGATTAGAGATTGCAGATTAAAATTGTTGGAAAGATAATTTGATTAAAACTAAATTTTCTGGAAATTTATCATCAATTAATAGTTCTAATATTTGCAATGTTTCTTTTAATTTAAAAAGTCATTCAAACTATTTTTGTCTAATACTTGGTTAGATATTATAAATTAAATAACTTTGCAGTAGATTTAGAAGATATTTGAGGGGACATAGTCCCCTTTTTTATTGTGAAGTATGTCTGAAGTAAAGAATAATATAGTATCGTTTTTAGAAAAAAACTTGGATGATCAGTTTTTTTTGGTAGATGTAAAAGTCTCGCCGGGTAACAAAGTGACGGTGTACATTGATTCAGAAGACGCATTATCTATTGAAGCTTGTACTAAGTATACCAGGATGCTGCTGAATGATGAAAACATGGGACATATATTCGAATCACACGCCCTAGAGGTTTCTTCTCCCGGATTGGATCAGCCTTTCATCCATCCGCGGCAATACAAAAAAAATATAGGCAGGAATTTAAAAATCTTGCTAAATGATGGCGTAAGAAAAAAAGGTGCATTACTAGAAGCAAATGGAAAGGAAATTAAAATAGCAGAAATTGTCAAAAAGAAAAAAGCAAAAGACGAAATGATAGAAACAGTTATACCTATGGAAAATATTAAAAAAGCTAAAGTAGAAGTGAGTTTTAAATAATCAAATCATGAATGCAATAAATCTAATAGAATCTTTCTCGGAATTTAAAAATTTCAAAAATATTGACCGCCCTACTATGATGAGGGTTTTAGAAGAAGTCTTTAAAACCTTGTTGAGGAAAAAATATGGTACAGATGACAACTTTGATATCATTGTGAATCCTGAAAAAGGTGATTTGGAAATTTGGAGAAGAAGGACTATTGTAGAAGATGGTGCAGAAATTGAGGATGCTAATTTAGAAATTCATTACTCAGATGCGATCAAGATAGAGCCTGATTTCCAAGTTGGGGAGGAAACATTTGAGGCCGTAGAAATGGAAGATTTTGGCAGAAGGGCAATTTTGGCTGCTCGCCAAACACTCAGTTCAAGAGTGCTGGAATTAGAAAAAGATGATATATATAAGAAATACGCCGATAGAGTAGGTGAAATATTAGCCGGTGAGGTTTATCAGGTTTGGAAAAGAGAAATGCTATTGATTGATGATGAAGGGAATGAATTAATCTTACCAAAAGTAGAGCAAATTCCGTCTGATTTCTTTAAAAAAGGAGATATTGTAAGAGCGGTAGTAAAAAAAGTAGAGATGAGAGGAGGAAATCCTATCATCATCATTTCCAGAACTGACCCAGCTTTCTTAGCTAAATTACTGGAATTAGAAGTGCCGGAAATTTTTGATGGGCTGATCACTATAAAAAATATTGTAAGAGAGCCAGGAGAAAGGGCTAAAGTAGCAGTAGAGTCTTATGATGACAGAATTGACCCGGTGGGAGCATGTGTAGGAATGAAAGGTTCTAGGATTCATGGTATTGTTAGAGAATTAAGAAACGAGAATATTGACATTATTAATTACACAAATAATACCAATCTTTTTATCAGCAGGTCATTAAGCCCTGCCAAGCTTTCCTATATGGAAATTGATGAAGAAGATAAGCGCGTATCTGTATTTTTAAAGCCTGATCAAGTTTCTTTGGCTATCGGTAGGGGCGGATTAAACATCAAATTAGCCAGTAAGTTGACAGGATATGAAATTGATGTGTTTAGAGATATTAAAGATGAAGATATTGATATCGAATTAGACGAATTTGCTGATGAGATAGAAGGATGGATCTTAGACGAATTAAAGTCTATAGGTTGCGACACTGCTAAGGCTGTGCTTACTTTAAGTGAAAAAGAATTAGTTCGAAGAACAGACTTAGAAGAAGAAACGATTAAAGAAGTAAGAAAAATTCTGGAGTCAGAATTTGAAGAAGAAGAAAAGTAAATGCCTAAATGGTAATTAAAAAAGTAAAAAGTTTCTGCTGTTAGTATGCTGAATGGCTCAAATAACGCTGATCTTTAAACTTTTAGAAAATGTAATATAAGTAATGTCCGGAACAGTAATAAGAATAGCGAATGTAGCCCGTGAGTTAAATGTTGGTATATCCACCATAGCCGAACATTTAAACACCAAAGGGTTTGAAGTAGATGCTAAGCCGACTACTAAATTAACAGAGGAGATGTATAATGTATTGCTTGCTGATTTTCGTCAGGAAAAAGCAATGAAAGAGGAGTCTACTCAAATAAATTTAGGTGGGACGAAGAAAGAGGAAAAAGAAGTTGAGAAGGACGTTACTATAGAAGATAAACCGGTTAAGAAAAAAGACCAAGGAGAAGTATTGATCAAAAACCTTGGTACGCATAAAAAAGGAGAGGAAGAGGATCCAGCTAAAAAAGAAGCTGAAAAGTTAGAAGGCCCCACTGTAGTGGGTAAAATTGATTTAAGTACGATCAATCAAAAAACTAGGCCTGAAAAAAAGAAAGAAGAACCTAAAGAAAAAGAAGAGCCGAAAGTTAAGAAAGAAAAACCTGCTAAGGTTGAAGAGAAAAAAATAGAGAAGAAAGAGAAACCTAAGGCTGAAGAAGTAAAAGAAGAAAAACTAGAAAAAAGAAAAATTGAGAAACTAAAAGGAACTACTGTAGTAGGAAAAATAGATTTACCTGAAAAGAAAACCCGACAGCCGGTAGCTTCCTCATCTTTTACCCCCGGTGATAAGAAAAAACGGAAAAGAAAAGTTTTTGTAAAAACTGATGAATCTAAACCTCAAGAGCGAAGAGGTAGTTTTAAAGGAAGAGATAATAAAGGCAAGCCGGGACAACCACAATCGCAAGAGATATCAGAAAAAGATGGTAGAAGAAAAGTTAAAAGCTACTTTAGCTAAACTTGATGGTGGAAAAGGCAAAAGTGCAAAAGCCAAGTACAAACGACTTAAAAGAGATAGCGGTGAGCTTGAAGGCGATGCAGAAACAGGTAAAAGTGTAATTCAAGTAACGGAATTTATTTCGGTAAAAGATTTAGCCAGTTTATTAAATGTAACTTATACAGAAATTATTGGTGCTTGTATGAAGTTGGGGATCATTGTATCTATAAACCAACGGCTTGATGCTGAAACTATTGAAATCGTTAGCAGATGAATTTAATTTATGGAGTGAAATTCATTGGCCTTGATGAAGAAGTGGAAGAAGCGGAGGAAGAAGAGGATGATCCGAAGGATCTTGTTTCTCGTCCACCGGTTTGTGACTATTATGGGGGCATGTAGATCATGGTAAAACATCTCTACTTGACCACATTAGAAAAGAAAATGTAATTGCCGGAGAAGCCGGTGGTATTACGCAGCATATTGGCGCTTACGAGGTAACACTTGAAGACGGAAGACAAATCGCATTCCTTGATACACCGGGCCACGAGGCATTTACAGCTATGCGGGCCAGAGGTGCACAAGTTACTGACGTAGCTGTGATTATTGTGGCTGCAGACGATAATGTGATGCCACAAACTAAAGAGGCCGATCAGTCACGCCCAAGCAGCAGGTGTACCCATGGTTTTTGCAATCAATAAAATTGATAAGGAAGGAGCTAACCCCGGATCGAATCCGTGAAGAATTGGCTGCTATGGATATATTGGTTGAAGAATGGGGTGGAAAATATCAATGCCAAGAAATTTCTGCTAAAAAAGGCCTTAATGTAGATGAACTACTTGAAAAAGTGCTATTAGAAGCAGAGTTACTAGAGCTTACAGCTAATCCTAAAAGAAAAGCGGAAGGTACAATCATTGAAGCATCTCTGGATAAAGGGCGTGGATATGTGGCTACTTTCTTAGTTGAAAAAGGTACTTTAAAGGTGGGCGATTTAGTACTTTCGGGCCAATATTATGGTAAGGTAAAAGCCATGTATAACGAGCGTGCTGAAAAAGAGAAAACAGCAGGCCCCTCTACACCCATTCAGATATTAGGATTAAACGGTGCTCCTCAATCAGGTGACAAGTTTAAGGTAATGGACTCTGAACAAGATGTAAAACAACTAGCTACTCGAAGGGGGCAAATTGCACGTGAACAAGGCATTAGGACGAAAAAACACATTACGCTCGATGAGATTGGCAGACGAATTGCATTGGGAAGCTTTAAAGAATTAAACCTTGTAATTAAAGGAGATGTAGACGGTTCTATTGAAGCATTATCTGACTCCTTGCAAAAACTTTCTGTAGAAGAAATTGCCGTTAATGTAATTCATAAGTCAGTTGGGCAAATCTCAGAATCAGATGTGCTATTAGCGTCTGCTTCAGATGCTATCATTATTGGCTTTCAAGTAAGGCCTTCTGTTACGGCCAGAAGATTAGCAGAGAAAGAAGAGGTAGAAATAAGGCTTTATTCAGTTATCTATGATGCTATTGACCACATTAAGGCAGTTATGGAAGGCATGCTTGATGCTAGAATTGAAGAAAACATCATTGGTAATATAGAGGTTAGAGAAACCTTTAAAATCACCAAAGTAGGTACTATTGCCGGTTGTTATGTAGTGGATGGAAAAGTAAAAAGAGATAATAAAGTTAGGGTAATTAGAGATGGAGTAGTGGTTTATGCAGGTGCATTGGAATCCCTTAAACGGTATAAAGATGATGCCAAAGAAGTCGTAGCAGGCATGGAATGCGGATTGAATATCAAAAATTATAATGATATTAAAGTAGGGGGATATTATTGAAGGATATGAGGAAATTGAAATTAAACGTACTTTAAAGGATGTTACGAAATAGTTTAAGGCATTGCTTCTCTTTTTAAATAAAAATGCCTTTAAATTTCATCAACAATTATATTTATTAGGATTAATATGGATAGCAGTTGCCCTTCCTTTACACGAAAGATATACTAATATTCCTATTTGTCCTTATTGCATTTACTTGGATTTTAGAGGGAAGCTTTAAGAGAAAATGGGAAATTCTTAAAAGCAATACTTTAGCCAAGATATTTCTCAGTTTTTATATAGTGCATATTTTGGGTATGCTCTACACTACTGACTTTTCAGCAGGATTATTTGACCTGCAAGTGAAGTTATCATTTTTACTATTTCCGGTGATTATTTCAACCATTAAAATCACTTCGAGGCAATTTAACATCATCAAAAATGCATTTATTATAAGTTGTATGGCAGTATTTTTTATCTGTGTGGGCACTGCATTATATAAATACTTCTTTAAAGGAATAGCTGAATTCAGTTATGAAAAATTTGCTTGTAATCATGCATCCGGGCTATCAATCACTAAGTATTAATATGGCTATTATTTTTTTACTAAAAGATATATTCCTTGATAGACAATATCTGCAAACTAAATATTTATGGAAATGCATCTCTCTTCCACTGTTGATTATTCTGTCTATCATGCTGCTCTCAAGGATTGGGATTGTGGTTACATTTCTATCGATTATTATTTTTTTAGGTATATATGCTGTAAAATTCAAGTATTATTTGCAAGGTATAATAGGAATAGTTTTTAAGTAGGCTTTGGATTTTTTATAGCAGAAAAAAAAGTACCGGATCTTACCGGCAGGATAGAACAAGTAACGAATGCCGTGTATAATATAAAAAATAAAAGGGTTTGGACAACAAGAAATAATAGCTGCAAATAGTTCAGAAGTACGAATTTATGTATGGCAAGCTACTTTTAATGTCATAAAGGATAATTGGTTGTTGGGAGTAGGTACCGGGGATATTAAAAAAGAATTATTAAAAAACGTATCAAAAGAGCAAGTTAACATTTGCAACAGAAAAAAGATTAAATCCTCACAATCAATATCTTCAAACAACGGCTACCTTAGGACTTATTGGGTTCTTGAGTTTAATTTGTTGTCTATGGGTTCCCTTTGTCTATATTAAAGATATATCGATCGCATATCGGCTTTTCTTACTATTAATGAGTTTATTTCTTTTGACGGATTCTTTTTTAGAAGTACAAGTAGGCGTAGTTTTTTATAATTTTTTTAATAATTTACTGGCTTTCAAAGAAAATGCATAATGATGTCGACATCTGTGCCAACATTTTCAATAATCATTCCCACCTGGCAAAATATTAGCTTTATTAAGCTTTGTGTCGATAGTATTTTAAAAAACTCTACTTATACTCATCAGATAGTTTTACACATCAACGATGGCTCAGATGGTACTTTGCAATGGGCAAAAGAAAATAATATTAGCCATACTCACAGTAAAAAAAATATAGGAATATGTGAAGCAGTAAATTCAGCTTTTAAGCTTTGTAAAAATGAATACATCGTTTACATGAATGATGACATGTATGTTTGTCCTGAATGGGATAAGCATTTGGGAGATTTCATTAAACAATTAGACACAAAATTATTTATGCTCTCCGCTACGATGATCGAACCGAGAATAACTAAAAATAAATGTGTAATTAATGCTGACTTTGGTTCTGATTCTAATGATTTTCAGGAACAAAAATTACTGGCTGAATATAAAAATTTGCAAAAAGAAAACTGGCAAGGTAGTACTTGGCCTCCTTGCTTAATACATAGAGATACATGGGAAAAAGTAGGAGGATTTAGTGAGGAATTTAGTCCTGGTATGTATTCTGACCCTGACTTTTCGATGAAGTTATGGAAATTAGGGTGTAGAGACTTTATTGGAGTAGGTAAGAGTAAAGTATATCACTTTCAATCCAAATCAACTTTAAAAGTTAAAAAGAATAATGGCCGGAAACAGTTTTTAAAAAAGTGGGGTGTTTCATCATCATTTTTCACTAGTACATATCTTAAAAGAGGGAAAAAATATAATAGTAAATTGAGTGAACCGAGTAAAAATATCCAATATTATTGGGAAAGAATTAAGTACCTATTTGCTTAAAAATAGCTGCTTTGGCATGGTGTTTGCATTATGATCAAAAAAATTAACTATGGATTTTTAAAGAAGATGTTCTTACCAGAGAAAATATGTGGAAAGCTGTAGCTGCCGGAGGTTGCAATAGGCGTTAGTATAGGTTTCACACTTTGCCCTTAAAAAAGGATGGAAAGCAGTGACTAACGAAGATCCTCCTGAAAACCCTGAATCTCATACTACAGAATGGGATGATGCTATTTTATGGACTGTTGCCTCTAGTTTAGTGGTAGGTGTGTTAAGATTAGTTGCAAAACGCGGAGCAGCAGCTTTATGGGATACCACTTTTGATGAATCTCCTAAGAATGAGTTAGAGGCTTAATCTTTTGCTATCCTATTAAAAATTCTTCCATATTTTCGGGTGTAATAACTTTATACTCAGCATTAGGATAAGCATGGGAAAAAGTCTTATTAATCATAGTTTTTTTGTTATAATTCCATTTAAATTCATATGCTTTTAATTTGCCATCTCCTTCTTCTAGATAATTAACCTCTTGTTGGGCTTTAGTTCTCCCAAAAATATTGATTTACCCATCTTTTATGATATTGGTTATATTTAAGGCGCTCATTTATTATAAAATTTTCCCATAAAGCTCCAATATCTTGCCTTAAGTTTACTTGTTGAAAATTTGCTATGATCGCGTTTCGAATGCCTACATCATAAAAATATATTTTCCTGCTTCTTTTAAGTTCGCTTCTCAAATTCTTACTATACGATCCTAGCCGATAGATAATAAATGTTTTTTCTAACAAGGAAATGTACTTTTCTACAGTCTCATTATCCAAGCCTACTATTTGAGATAATTCGTTATATGAAACTTGATTGCCTATTTGATGCGATAAAGCTTGCAATAGTTTTACGAGTTTTTCAGGTTTTTGAATTTTTTGCCACATCAGGATATCTTTATACAAATAACTATCTGTTAACTGTTTTAAAACTTCTTTTTCTTCACCGGGGCTGGTTACTACGTCAGGATAATATCCATATAATAAACGGTGTTTTAACAATTGTTTTTCTTCCAATAAACCATGATGATTGACTAATTCTTCGAAGCTAAGTGGGTAGAGTTGATATTCCCATTTTCTCCCGGTTAATGGTTCTTTTACCTCATTGGGTAATTCAAACGCAGAAGAGCCTGTTGCGATAAGTTGAACCTGTGGAATTTGATCAGTAATCAACTTTAGTTTTAACCCAATATTCTTTATTCTTTGCGCCTCATCAATTATTAAAATCTTGTTATTGCCGACATACTTCCGAAGACTTGTAGCTGAAGGTTTATCAAAAAGTTCTTGTACTTCTATTTCATCCGCATTTAGCCACATTATTAGTTTCTCCTGTTGAGTAGCAATTGTTTTCAAAAGAGTGGTTTTACCTACTTGTCTGGCACCAAGCAAGATGATTGCTTTATTTAGAAATAGCTTTTCAGATATTTCTTGTTGAAGAAGCCGAGGGATCATTTATCAAATATAGCGATTACAATCGCAAAAAGTACATACTTTTTGCGAATCAATTCGCAAAAAGTAGGATTTTATTTAATTTCTTGACATAGTTCTACCAAAATACCATTAGCAGATTTAGGATGGATAAAACAAACTAATTTATTATCAGCCCCTTTTTTCGGTTGATCATTGAGCAGTTGAAAGCCTTCTTTTTTAAGTCGTTCCATTTCCACGTGGATATCTGCTACCTCAAAAGCAATGTGATGAATACCTTCCCCTTTCTTATCTAAAAATTTAGCAATAGGACCGGTAGGGTCAGTAGATTCTAGAAGTTCAATTTTAGTTAGCCCTATTTTAAAAAAAGAAGTATTTACCTGCTCGCTTTCTACACTTTCTATCTTATAATTTTCATTACCCAATAATTTCTCAAATAAATCATTCGAAACTTTTAGATTTTTTACGGCAATTCCAATATGTTCAATATTTTTCATCTGTCAGATATTTAAAGTTAATCCATCATACGCTAAATGTATATGTTCGGGCAACTCCTCTTCTACACTTTCATGAAGTCCAAGTTGATGGCTTATGTGTGTTAAGTAAGCATGTTTTGGCTTTAATTCATCAATTATTGCTAACGCCTGGCTAAGTGTGAAGTGAGAGATGTGTTCTTCTTTTCTTAGCGCATTTAATACCAAGACATCAGCATTTTTGATCTTTTCTTTTTCTTTTGCTGAGATAAAATTAGCATCGGTGATATAAACAAAATTATTGATTTTAAAGCCTAGCACCGGTAGTTTGTAATGCAATACTTTAATCGGTTGGATAGAAGTGGAGCCAATATTAAAAGTTTTATTAGCAATAAGATGAAATTGGATCTTCGGGATGCCTGGATAATTCAAACTTTGAAAAATATATGAATATTCCTTTTTTAATGATTTGTATACATGCTTAGAGCCATATACATCCATATCCTTTTTTTGTTTATGATTAAAAGGGCGTACGTCATCTAATCCCGCCGTATGATCTTTATGTTCATGCGTAAAAATGACCGCATCTAGTTTTTTACAACCGGCCGTCAGCATTTGTTGCCTGAAGTCCGGGCCTGTATCTATGACAAATGTAGTATCTGTTGTTTCTATTAAAACAGATGTCCGCAGCCTTTTATCTTTTTTATCAATGGACCGGCAAACCTTGCACTCGCAGGTAATTACGGGTACGCCTTGAGAAGTTCCGGTACCTAAAAAAGTAATTTTCACTTATCTGATTCTTTAGATGCGATAATGGATTTATAAAGATGGATAAATTCATCTGAAATCAGTTGTTCTTTCACATCAATTTTATCAAATATATCCAGCAAAGAATTGATTCTGGATTCGGTAGTATAATATTTATTGATAATAATGACTTTTTTATTTTCTAATATACAATATCCCGATTGAAAATTACCTTTTTCATAACGAATAAGATATCCAATGTCTTGGAAAAGGCTTTCAATTTTTTTTAAATTATTGGGTGTATATTTGATCATAAAATCTTCTTAAAAAATATAAATCAAAAATCACCATTAAAATATTCATATGAAAGGATTTTTTATTGTTTGTACAATAATATTATCAACCATGGCCATGCAAGCACAAGATATACGTGCGGGATTGATTGCAGGAGTAAATTTATCTCAGATAGATGGCGATAATTTAGCAGGCTATAACAAAATTGGGTTAAACTTAGGAGGTACAGCCCATTGGTTTTTTAATGAGAATGTATCTTTAAATTTTGAAATTTTATATACGCAAAAAGGCAGCAGCTCCTCTCCGCGAGATGGGATAGTAACTATTCCGGTAAAGTTTAAATTGGATTATGTTGAAGTGCCGGTACTCTTCAATTATCATGACCGTGGTAAAGTAAGTTTTGGAGGCGGCTTGGCCTATGGAAGATTGGTTAGAAACAGGATAGAAATTGCCGGCTCGCCTGTTAAAAGTGTATTTAAAAATGATTTTAGCGGAATATTAAATGGTACTGTAAACTTAAAAGAACAACTTGCATTAAATATCAGATATCAATATTCCTTAGTAAGTATAGGTGGTTTCCAGCAGAGCAATATGTATAATCATTTCTTTAGTATAAGATTGATTTATATGTTTAGAAATCTATAAATTATCCTTGCTTGATGCAAAAATCTAATTAATGGATATTTCGTAATTTCGCGTTACAATCAATATTTATGGCTAAAAAGATAAGAAGACAAGATGCCCTTGATTATCATAGTGAAGGGAAACCAGGTAAAATAGAAGTCGTTCCTACTAAAGATACTAAAACACAGCGAGACCTTGCGCTAGCTTACTCTCCGGGTGTTGCAGAGCCATGTAAGGAAATTGCAAAAAAGACAGACAACGTTTATAAATATACTGCAAAAGGTAATTTAGTAGCAGTCATTTCTAACGGCACAGCAGTTTTAGGATTAGGCGATATAGGCCCCGAAGCGGCCAAACCGGTGATGGAAGGAAAAGGATTACTTTTTAAAATCTACGCCGATATAGATGTATTTGATATTGAAGTCAATGTTAAAGAAGTTGATGAATTTGTCCGAGTTGTAAAAGCTTTGGAGCCGACTTTTGGCGGGATTAACTTAGAAGACATCAGTGCTCCAGAATCTTTTGAAATAGAAAGGCGATTAAAAGAAGAAATGAATATTCCTGTCATGCATGATGATCAGCACGGCACGGCGATTATTACAGGTGCAGCATTATTAAATGCATTAGAGTTAGTAGGTAAAAGAGTAAGTAGGATTAAAGTGGTGGTTTCGGGAGCGGGTGCTTCTGCAATGGCATGTGCTAAATTATATGAAAAACTGGGGGTTCTGAAGAAAAATATGGTCATGCTAGACAGCAAAGGAGTGCTGAATAAAGAGCGGGAAGGCCTGGATCAATATAAAGCAGAATTTGTGACCGATAGAAAAATACATACGCTTAAAGAAGCGATGAAAGGTGCAGATGTGTTTCTTGGTTTATCTAAAGGTGGCATTGTTGATAAAGAAATGGTCAAATCAATGGCGCGAAAACCTATTGTATTTGCTTTAGCTAACCCTGATCCTGAAATTGCTTATGAAGATGCAGTGAGCGTCCGTAAAGACCTTATCATGGCTACCGGCAGGTCAGACTATCCAAATCAGGTCAATAATGTTCTAGGATTTCCATATATTTTTAGAGGAGCGTTAGATGTTAGAGCTACAGAGATCAATGAAGAAATGAAGCTCGCGTCGGTAAAAGCGATCGCAAAGCTGGCGAAAGAACCTGTTCCGGAATCTGTAACGGTGGCTTATAAAGAACAATCTCTCTCATTTGGCAAAAATTATATTATTCCCAAACCTAATGACCCACGCCTACTTACCGTTATTGCTCCTGCAGTTGCTAAAGCCGCTATGGAAACAGGTATGGCCAGAACAGAAATATCAGATTGGGAAGCTTATGAATTAGAACTTACTCGAAGATTAGGTTTAGACAATCAGCTGATGAGAGTTATGAGTAACAAAGCAAAAAAAGATCCTAAAAGGGTAGTATTTGCTGAAGCTGATCATCACAAGATATTAAAAGCAGCTCAAGTAGTCAGAGATGAAGGAATAGCTGAACCAATTTTGTTGGGTGATGCTCAAAAAATAAAGGAACTATTAGAAGAATATTCTTTAGAGCATTTAGATGATGTAGAGATCATTGATCCCAGATCTCCTAAAATGGCTAAAAAAAGAGAGGAGTTTGGAAAAATATTATTTAATAAAAGGCAAAGAAGAGGGTATACGATCTCAGAAACATCAAAAATAATGGGAGAGCGAAACTATTTTGGTTCTGCCATGGTAGAAGTCGGTGAAGCAGATGCTTTAATCTCAGGGTTGACACGGCAATACCCGGAAACAATTCGCCCTGCATTACAAATAATAGGTACTGATGAAAATATATCAAAAGTTGCAGGTATGTACATTATCTTGACAAAAAAAGGCCCTTTATTTTTTGCTGATACCACCGTAAATCGAAATCCTACTGTGGAAGATTTGGTTCAAATAGCAGTATTGACAGCAAAAGAAGTCAAACATTTTAATATTACCCCACGTGTGGCGCTGCTTTCTTATTCTAATTTTGGCTCTTCAGACGGTTCCGGAGCCAAAAAAGTAAGAGATGCGGCGGCAATATTACGTCGAGATTATCCTGAGATTATTGCTGATGGCGAAGTTCAGGCAAACTTTGCCCTTAATACTGAGTTGCTCAAAGAGAATTATCCCTTTACTGAATTGGTTAATAAAGGTGCCAACACTTTAATATTTCCCAATCTATCATCCGGTAATATTGCCTATAAATTGATGCAAGAATTAGGTGAAGCAGAAACGGTTGGCCCTGTTTTATTAGGAATGAAAAAACCTGTTCATATCCTTCAATTAGGCAGCTCTGTTAAAGAAATTGTAAATATGATCACCATTGCAGTGGTAGATGCACAAATGAAAGAGAAAAAAGGACGTAAATGATCACATACATACAAGGTAAACTAACTTTTAAATCTCCGGCTTATGTCATTATTGAAACGAATGGAATTGGATATCATGTTAATGTGAGCTTAAATACTTACGCTGTTATTCAAGATCAAGAGTCTTTTAAATTACTTACTTATTTACATGTTAAAGAAGATGCACATACATTATATGGCTTTGCAGATGAAATAGAAAAAGTACTATTTTCTCAGTTGATTTCAGTTGCAGGTGTTGGCCCTAATACTGCACGCATGGTGTTATCTTCTTTGCCACCTGAAGAGATACGACAAGCCATTATACAAGAAAATGTAGCTGTCATTCAAAGTATTAAAGGTATTGGCCCTAAATCTGCCAAACGATTAATTTTAGAACTAAAAGATAAAGTCATGAAGTCGGGTGATGACACGTCGACAAAACCAACCTCTGCACACAATACTTTGAAAGATGAGGCGTTATCTGCTCTAGTAATGCTTGGTTTTTCTAAGTCGGCTGCAGAGAAATCTATTAGTAAAGTAGTCCAATCTTCTCCTAGTGAGGATATTACCGTAGAAGGATTAATAAAACTGGCATTAAAGAACATATAACACAAACGTACAGTTTTCTTTAGTGGCTAGACATAATACAATTAAAAAAGTAGCTTTTACTTCCGGAGCATTAGCTACTGTCTTCTTTACTTTCTTTAAGTCCGGTTCGCCGGCCATGTCAGCTTCTGCAGGTTTTCTTTATACTCCGCCCGATTCTATTGAAAAAAATTCTGATTATGGGTTGAAAGACCGACAAGGTGACTATATTACAGATGATGAATACAATCCTTTTGATCTGGATGATCCGGATAATATAGACAAAAGCATAGAATACGATATTGATAATAATGAATATATCATTCAAGAGAAAATAGGAAAACGGTTTTATCGAGATCCTAACTATTTATCTTTTGAAGAGTATTTACAATTAGAATCCGAACGTTCCAAAAAAGAGTATTGGAAACAGCTATCTGATGCTAACAGTTTACTTAATAGCGATAATCCTCCACCAAAATTACGATACGAAGAAGATGAAAATGCAGATAGGATTTTTGGTAGTAATCTGGTAGAAATTCGTCCGCAAGGCAATGTAGACTTAACGTTTGGCTGGAAATATCAAAACATTCAAAACCCAAGCATTAATGAGCGCGCCAGAAAATATGGTGCGTTTAATTTTGATATGGACATCAGGATGAACGTACAAGGAAAGATCGGAGAACTGCTTAAAGTGAACCTAAATTACAACTCAAAGGCGAGTTTTGATTTCGAAAATCAGCTTAAGCTGAATTACAGTGGAGATGAGGATGCAATTATTCAAAGTTTGGAAGCGGGTAATATCAGTTTTCCCTTAAGCAGCTCTTTAATAAACGGTGGCCAGAACTTATTCGGTTTAAAAACTAAGTTAAAATTTGGCCGGTTAACGGTAACAAATGTTATTTCCAGAAAAGAGAGTAATGTAGAGCAAATTCAAATTCAAGGTGGTGCTCAAAGACAAACTTTTGCTGTAGAAGCCGATAATTACGATGCAAACAGGCATTACTTCCTTGCCCAATATTTTAGAGACAAATATAATTCTGCTTTGTCTACCTTGCCAATAATAAGCTCTCAGGCTAACATCACTAGAGTAGAAGTATGGGTAACCAACAGGAGGGGATTTGCTGAAGATGCAAGAGATATTGTAGCCTTAATGGATTTAGCAGAAAATGAACCCTTTCGAGATGATGTTATCATGGGCACTAACAATGAATTACCGTATGCCTATTCTTTAAATACCGAAAGAAATTCCAATGACCTTTACAGCAGGTTGATCAACAACAGCGGCGTCCGGTCGATCAATACAGTGGTTTCCACTTTGGAAGGAGGAATGTTTAACCTAGAACAGATACAAGATTTTGAAAAGACATATGCCAGGAAATTAAGTGAATCTGAATACGAGTTGCAGCCGCAATTGGGTTACATTTCTCTTAACCTTACGCTAAATTCCGATGAAGTATTAGCGGTAGCTTACGAATATACCTTTAATGGAGAAACCTATCAGGTAGGGGAATTTGCGCAGGATATTCCTCAGGGAACAGGCACGCCTCAAATGCTGATCTTAAAAATGTTAAAAAGCACTTCTATCCGTCCTGACTTGCCTATGTGGGACTTGATGATGAAAAACATTTACTCGATCGGGGGTTATCGTATCAGCCCGGAAGATTTTAATCTGAATGTTCTTTACCTCGACCCGGGAGGAGGCGAAAGGAGGTATATCCCGGAAGGTGAGGGAGTAGAAGGTGTTCCTTTAATCCAACTCCTCAATCTTGATAATCTAAATAATCAAGGTGATAATATGCCTGATGGTATGTTTGACTTTATTGAAGGCATTACAATTCGCTCTAATAATGGGCGAATTATTTTCCCACTATTAGAACCTTTTGGTAAAGATTTATATGCTCAATTTGATACCAATGATCCCCGGCAGAATAGAATCGCCCAAAAATATATATATAGCCAACTATATGACTCAACTCAATTCGTAGCTCAGCAATATCCTGAGTTTAATAGGTATGTGATAAAAGGGGATTATAAATCCAGTGTGTCGTCAGATATTTCTTTAGGTGCTTTTAACATTCCTAAAGGCTCCGTAAAAGTTACTGCTGGCGGCCAAGTATTAACTGAAAATGTTGATTACACGGTAGATTATAATATTGGCCGGATAAAAATTATTAATGATGGGATTCTTAATTCCGGCGTACCTATTAATGTTTCTTACGAAAGTAATGATCTCTTTGGGTTTAACCAGAAAACAATGTTTGGGTCCCGTTTTGATTATTGGGTCAATGATGATATAACTTTGGGAGCAACTATTTTAAAGTTGAGCGAGCGGCCATGGACGCAAAAAGTAAATGTAGGAGATGATCCCATTTCTAATACTGCTTATGGAATTGACGGGCAATTTAAAAAAGAATCTAACTGGCTGACAAGAGCAATAGATAAACTACCATTTGTTTCCACCAAAGAACCATCTTCAGTTTCTTTAACAGGCGAAATCGCTCGGCTCCAACCGGGCCATGGTAAAGCGGTAGGGAAAGAAGGAACTGCTTATATAGATGACTTTGAAGGAACTACTACCATGACGGATTTAAAATTTCCTAACACTGCCTGGCAGCTATCTAGTACACCTAGAAATGCCCGGGGTCCAAATGGAAATATTCTCTTCCCCGAAGCTTCTTTATTTGATACACTTGCCTATGGGTACAATCGGGCCAAGTTGGCTTGGTATAGTATAGAACCTTCTTTAATAAGGGAAAATGACCCTAATATTCCGGATTACATTAAAAATAATAATGACCTGCGATCGAGCCACTATGTTCGGGAAATATTTGAACAAGAGATATTCCCACAAAGAAGTGTAGTTAATACAGGTATTCCTAATATTATAAGAACATTAGACTTGAACTATTTTCCTAATGAAAAAGGCCCGTATAACTTTGCAGTGCAAGATGTAAATCCTGATGGTACCTTACAAAACCCGGAAGATAATTGGGGCGGCATCATGCGTCAGATATTTAACACCAATTTTGAAACTTCTAATGTAGAGTTTATAGAATTTTGGATGATGGATCCTTATTTGGAAAATCCTAATCATACAGGAGGAGATATGTATATTAATTTAGGAAATATTTCTGAAGATATTCTTAAGGATTCAAGGAGGATATTTGAAAATGGTTTGCCTAAGAGTGATAATGATGTCACAGCTAATGTTGACACTACAGTTTGGGGAATTGTGCCGAATAAACAATCAGTTGTTAATGCTTTTGATAGCGATCCTCAAGTTAGAGAAAATCAGGATGTTGGTTTAGACGGGCTTTCAGATACTAAAGAAAGAGATTTTTATAATGAATATTTAAACTCGATCCAATCGGTTGTTAATCCGGCAGCATATAATGAAATACTGGCAGATCCTGCAGGAGATAATTACAGGCACTACAGAGATGAAGAGTATAATGAACAACAAGTGCCTATAACACGCCGATATAAAGAGTTTAATGGCCCGGATGGTAATTCACCGGTTACGCAGGATGACCAGCAGTTTTCTACTGCAGCTACTAATATTCCGGATAATGAAGATGTTAATAATGATAATACTCTTAATGAATCAGAAGAATATTATCAATACAGAGTGTCTCTTCGGCCGTCTGATTTAAATGTAGGAGAAAATTATATTGTAAACCGCCTTGATTCTGTTATTGAGTTTGATAATGGTACCAGTTCAAATGTTACTTGGTATCAATTTAGAATACCGATCACAAATTATGATAGTAGAATTGGAAATATTCAAGACTTTAGATCCATCAGATTTATACGGATGTTTTTAACCGAATTTCAAGATTCAGTAATTTGTAGATTTGCTACTTTGGACCTGGTACGAAATCAGTGGAGAAGGTATACGTCTTTGCTAACGCCCGGAGAAGTAAGCGGCAGTGAAGAAGACGGAAGTACATTATTTAATGTAAATGCAGTGAGTTTGGAAGAGCAGGGAAGCAAAGAGCCTGTTAATTATGTGATCCCGAATGATATTTTTAGAGAGCAGACATTAGGAGGACAAACAGCTCAAACGATATTTTTAAATGAACAATCTCTTTCTACCCAAGTATGTGGCCTAAAAGATGGAGATGCTCGGGCTGCTTTTAAAACACTTAATATGGACCTGCGAAATTTTAAGCGGATTAAAATGTTTATGCACGCAGAGTCTGTTATAGGCGAAAGGCCACTTGATGATGGAGATGTGAATGCATTTATCAGGCTTGGGTCAGATTTTACGGCTAATTATTATGAATACGAAGTGCCTTTGAAGATCACCCCTCCAGGAAATTATAATAATGATAATACTAATGATAAAGACATCGTATGGCCGGAAGCCAATGAAGTAGATATTACGTTGGATTTACTAACCAATATGAAACAGTTGCGGTCAGATGCCAATTATCCGATTAATATTCCGTTTACCATTCAAGATGAATTGGGAAGGAGTGTGACGATCGTGGGAAATCCTGATCTCGGAAACGCTGAGGTAGCAATGCTTGGCGTTCGGAATCCAAAGGTTGGCACAACTGATTCTGATGATGATGGGCTGCCAATTTGTACAGAAGTGTGGTTTAACGAACTTCGGTTAGAAGGGTTTTTCGAACAGGGGGGATGGGCCGCTTTAGGCCGGCTAGATGTAAAATTGGCTGATATAGGAAATGTGACTTTATCGGGCAACTTTCATACAATTGGCTGGGGTTCTTTAGAACAGCAACTTGCTCAAAGAAGCCAAGATAATTATTATCAATACGATATCGCTACGAGTTTAGAATTAAGTAAATTTTTACCTCAACGAATTGGCATTAGGCTGCCGATGTATGCAGGAATATCTGAATCTTTCAGTAACCCTCGTTTTGACCCTTATCAATCGGATGTGTTATTTAAAACAATTATTGAAAATGCAGATACCAAACAAGAAGCGGATTCTTTAAAAGAATTAGCCCAAACATATACCTCTATAAAAAGCTTAAATTTTACCAATGTGAGGAAGGTAAAGCTTCAGAAAGATGCAAAATCACATTTTTATGATGTCGAAAATATAAGCCTCACGTATGCTTATTCTGAAATATTTAATAGAAACCCTCTTATCGAACAAGATTTGATCAAACAATATAAAGCTGGATTAACCTATGGCTTTGCACCAAAAGAAAAATTCTTTGAGCCTTTTAAAAATAGTATTCAAGATAAAAATTTAAGCCTTATAAAAGATTTTAATTTTAATTTAATGCCAAATACGGTGAGCTTCAGGACAGAGATGAATCGTCAGTTTGGTGAACGCATATTAAGAAAACAAAATCCTGAAGACCTGCCTGTTCCGCCTACGTATAATAAATTTTTTACCTGGGATCGTTATTATGGCTTAAAATATAAACCTATGAAGTCTATTACTGTAGACTTCAATGCAGTAAATAACGCACGGATAGATGAACCTTTTGGAAGAATAGATACCGATGAGAAAAAACAAGAGGTTTTAGATAACATTTATGATTTTGGGAGGACAACCCGGTATAATCAAACTACTAATATTGGATACAATTTGCCTTTGAGCAAAATAAAAGCATTGGATTGGGTCGGAGTACAAACGAAATACGGCACTTCTTATGATTGGCTCAGCGTTCGGCCATTTACGGCAGATTCGGTAGGTAATACCATTCAAAATAATCAAAATCAACAATTGAATATTGATTTTAAGATGAATACACTATATGATAAATCTGAATTTCTTAAAAAGTATTCCTCTTCTTCTCGAAGCCGTAGAAGGTCGACAAAGAAAAAAGATGAAGAGGAAAAAGAAAATAAATTGCTAGAATTTACGGGGCGTTTCATAACGAGTGTGAAATCAATTTCATTTAACTATAGTGAAGATAAAAGCACTATTTTGCCCGGCTTTGCTCCTAGGCCTGAATATCTCGGAATGGATTGGAGTAATCAATTAGCTCCTGATCCTAAATTCACTTTCGGATATCAACCGGACAGAAATTGGCTGGTTGAAAATTCGCAATGGCTCACGACTGTGAATAGTTTGACTTATCAATTGGCTCAAACTGACGCGAAAAATACCTCTATTCGATCTAATATAGAACCTATAAAAGATATGAGGATTGACTTAAATTTTAAAAAGACTAGAGTTTTCAATCACTCTGAATTTTTTACTTTAGATTCTTTAGGACAATATAGCGAATTAAGTACTTACGATGCCGGAAGTTTTTCTACCTCTATTATTACTTGGAGAACTGCATTTGATAGAAGAGATACTGCTGATGGCATCTCAAATGCTTTCAAACAATTTGAGGAAAATCGGGCAATTATTTCTCAGAGATTAGCAGAGATAAATGAAAACTCTGATGGTGTTTTTACTATTCAAGATTCCTTATCAAATCCTAATTATGCAGATGGATACGGCCCTTATTCACAAGATGTATTGATCCCGGCTTTTTTAGCAGCTTATAGAGGAAAAAATGCATCTGATTATCCTCTAGGCTTAGATAAGTTATTTCGAATTATCCCTTTGCCTAACTGGCGTATTAACTATACAGGCCTTAGCAAATTGCCTTTTATTAAAGAATACATTACTTCATTAAATATTACACATAGCTACAGCTCTACCTTCACAATGGGGAGCTACGTTACAAATTTACAATACATGGAAGATAACAATGGAAATGCAAACGTTCGAGATCCTATTTCAGGAAATTTCATGACTAAATATAAAGTTCCTCAAGTGAGTATATCGGAAGATTTTTCTCCTTTATTGGGAATTAATATTACCTGGAAAAATAACTTAACTAACAGGATTGATATCAAAAGAAGCAAGAGTATTAATATGAGTTTTCTAAACTACCAAATGACAGAAACTAAAACCAGTGAGTTTACATTTGGAGTTGGGTATAGGTACAAAGGCTTGAAACTCCCATTGAAAAATAAAAAAGGCAAGCAAGTAGTTTTAAAAAATGATTTAAATTTTAAATTGGACTTCTCTATCAGGGATAATGTTTCGATCATTTATCAGTTGGATCAGAATTTAGCAGAACCTACACGAGGTGTAAGAATCATTTCTTTAAGCCCGTCAATTGATTACGTGGTTAATGACCGAATAAATGTTCGCTTGTTCTTTGACCGAAGAAAAAGCATACCTGCTACTACGAATGCATTTCCGGCAACAAATGCGAATATGGGTGTAACCATCCGGTTTACTTTAACTCCTTAATCGTAAATTTAGTAGATCGAATCTGTTGTTTTTCATCATTACCATTAACAGATAAAACAACGGTGTACTCTCCCGGCAGCAAATAAATGTTACCATTTTTAGCAGTTTTTAATTTTATTTCTTTATTAAATAATTTAGATTTATATTTTTCTAACTCATTCTCTTGGATAGTTAAGTCATACGTTAGATAATTTAATCCTACTTCTGCAGTATCTTGCATTTTGTAAATCATTATACTATCAGAGACAATTTCAACATTAATAATTTGTTCATCTTTTAAATAATAACCTATATTAACTTTAGGAGTAACAGGCTTATGCCATTTATTCCAAATATCACCCCAACTAGGATTATAATTAATATCATCAATTTCAAAAATGGTTAAGGGATCAGCTAAAACTTGATTATCCAATTTTTGTAAATGACTTATATTAGCTTTATAAATAGATCGCCCATGAGTACCTACAATAATCTCATGATCTCGGGGGTGAATTACAAGATCATGAACTGCCACTGAAGGCAAATCTTTGCTTGTTGCCATAAAGGAAACCCCTTTGTTTAAAGAAACGTATAATCCATTATCCGTTCCTATATAAAGGATATTAGGATTTTCAGGGTCCTCTTTAATTACATTAACCGGTTCTTTCGGCAAATCTAACCCTATTTTAGTCCATTTTTTACCTTGATCAGTAGAACGATAAATATACGGATCAAAGTGATCGGCGCGATAACCATTTAAAGTAGCATAAACTATATTTTTATCATGATTGGAAGCTTCCACACGGCTTACCCACAAGTTTGAAGGTAATCCTTTAGAAATGTTAATCCAGTTATATCCACCATCATCAGAACGATGAACTAAACCATCATCGGTGCCTATATAAAGCAATCCGAACTTTAATGGCGACTCATCAATAGTGGTGATAGTGCCATAAGAGACATTGCCTTTCTTACCGCCCTTAGTCAAATCACCTGATAGTGTCTCAAAACTTTTTCCTTGATCCATAGACCTATGGAATTTGTTGGATCCTATATATAAAATATCTTGGTTATGTTTTGATAAATGAATCGGTGTTTGCCAATTATACCTTAATGGGCGTTCTTTCAATCCATGACTGATATGCAGCTTTTCCCCATCGTTTTCTTGCACTTTGATTTTAAAATAGTTGCCAAATTGGTAACCCGAATAGATAATATTATTATCTCTTGTATCTATTTCAATCTGCATACCATCACCTCCTAAGATCATTGCATAAGGATAATCTCCCGTTTGGTGCCACGAGTTATTAAGTTTATGATTAGAAGCTCCTCTCCAAACACCATTGTCCTGTAATCCTGCATAAATATTATACGGTTTAGCCATATCTATATTGACTGCATAAACTTGTCCGACGGGGGGATTATTTGCTTTAAACCAATTTTTACCATAGTCATACGATATATTAATGCCCCCATCGTTTCCATTGATCATATGTCCCGGTTTGAATGGATTGAGCCATAAAGCATGATGATCAGCATGTACATTTTCCCTGCTGATGCTTTCAAAAGTTGCTCCACCGTCTTTTGACATTAAAAGCGGCACGCCCGCTATATAAATTATACTGTCATTTTCCGGAGCTATTCTTATCTGGCCAAAATAATATCCATAAGAATAGTATAAATCCTCCACACTTCCTTCATGCGTTTTATGCCATGTTTTTCCACCATTTCCGGACCGGTAAACTTCAGCGCTTTTTACCGGCGTATCAAAGAGTTGAGCATTGGCATCTTCTAAATATTCTACTAGGGTTATCGGCTTAATCTCATCATTGGCAATCATTTTATTGACCGCTTCAAATTGATATTCTTTAGGAAAGTTATGTTGAGATAAAAAGCCTTCCAGCAGGCTTTTATCTAATTTAAAAAAATCTTCTTTTGACATGTTTCTCAGCTGTTCTTTAGTGAGTAGGATGGTATCCTCCTTTTCTTCTTCTCTTCTATTTTGATTATCTAGGATTGCGTACACCACTTCCGGATGTTGTTGCGAAACAGCTAATCCTATTCTTCCTACTCCTTGATCAGAAGGAAATCCATTATTACCGGTTATTTTACTCCAAGTATTTCCACCGTCTATAGATTTATAGATACTCGACCCTTTACCTGCTCCGGTAAAATTCCATGCTTTTCTGTCTCGTTCCCACATAGCTGCGTATAATATATCAGGTTCTGCAGAATGAAAAGCCAAGTCAACAGCTCCGGTTATATCATTTACGTACAGCGTTTTAAGCCACGTCTTTCCACCATCTACAGTTTTATATACACCTCTTTCTTCATTAGGAGAATAAAGACTTCCTAAAACTGCCACCCATACAATATTTGGATCTTTTGGATGGATCAAGATCCTACTTATGTGGTGACTGTTTGGTAATCCCATCCACTGCCAAGTTGCTCCTGTATCATCAGATTTGTATATACCCATTCCCGCATAAGAAGACCTGCTGGAATTATTTTCTCCTGTACCTATCCATATAGTTTGTCCATGATCCCAGTCAACAGCGATATCGCCTATGGTCATTACCGCTTCATAATCAAATAGTGGCTCGAAAGATTGTCCGTTATTCCTAGTAAACCACAGCCCACCAGATGCGTAGGCAGCGTAAAATATAGTTGGGTCTTTAGGAGAAGCATCAACATCTACAACTCTCCCGCTCATCACAGTAGGCCCGACAGACTCGAATTTTAAATTGCTTAAGAGGCTGTTATTTTGGAGCTTTTTTCGCTGCTCAAATGATTCTAATCTATCCTTTCCATATGTAGGCTTCAAAGCCTTTTGCCCATAAGCTGTAGTAACTATTTGAAAATAAAAAAATGGCAGAATTAAGTAAAATTTAAACATTTACATGCTATTTTATGTTTTTATATGGACGAATAATCAACCTGCAATTTGTAGGAATATTTGTCTCTATAGTGTCTGTAAAGATAAAAATAACCGCTTGATATTGTGATTCTTTTGGTATAAGTATTAAGTTTGAAGTAAATGATTGCGATTGAAAATGCTTTAATTAGTGATGAATTATTAGATAGTTATTTTACTTGTGACTTGAAAGCATGTAAAGGTGCTTGTTGTGTAAAAGGAGAAGGTGGAGCTCCTTTAGAAGTAAAAGAACTGACTATCTTAGAAGATATTTATGAAGATGTAAAACCTTATTTAACCAAAGAAGGTATTCAAGCTATTGAAAAGCAAGGGAAGTATACACAACCTGAAATTGGTGTTTTTAAAACGCCTTTAATCACCGAGCAAGCAAAAGGAGAAGATCATGGGCCGTGTGCGTATGTTGCTTATGTAAATGGTATAGCGGCATGTGGTATTGAGCAAGCATATAATGACGGTAAAATAGATCTTATAAAACCTGTTTCTTGTCATCTATACCCGGTAAGAATTGAAAAATATGATAGCTATGATGCCGTTAATTACAGCAAATGGAAAATATGTGACCCGGCTTGCTCACTAGGCAAAGTAACTCAGGTTCCATTATATCAATTCGTAAAACAAGGTTTAATACGTAAATATGGCGAAGAATTTTATCAGGCTTTAGAGGCAACTGCAAATTTTAAAAAAGGATAAAATTCAAAATATAATTTTGCGTTATGTTTTAATAAATATTATTAATGAATAAAATTTTCAAACCAAATAATAAACAACAATTTAATACCTCATTATTAAATCTTGCAGTTTGGAGTCAAACTATGGTTTATATAGGCTGTATTTTATTGTGCATGTCATTGTCCACTTTTGCTCAAAAAAACAAATTTAAGATCATTGAAGGAGACACTTTTTATTTATACAATGCTTATCATGAAAACATGAATACTTTTTTAGATATTATAAAATATGTAGAACCTCCTGCAGATGGGCAATGGATTACTTACTATCCTCAGTCTAAACAAATAGCTTATCAATTTATGATACAAAATGGACAGTTAAACGGAGATTGGAAAAGTTATTATAAATCCGGCCAACCTAAACTAGCCGGCACTTACATAGCAGGCAATAAAGAGAGTAAATGGGTTTCCTGGCATCCAAACGGCCAGCTGCATGAAGAAAAAATATTTAAAGAAAATGCTTTATATACCTTCAAAAATTATTGGAAAGCTGATGGGGAACAATATATAAAAGAAGGTAATGGTGGATATAAAGTA
The DNA here is from genome assembly GCA_965213575.1 of Chitinophagales bacterium. Lineage (GTDB taxonomy): Bacteria > Bacteroidota > Bacteroidia > Chitinophagales > JAUHXS01 > JAUHXS01. The sequence goes on from CBDBZN010000012.1 coordinate 89,171, forward strand.
ACTTTAGATGGAGACGAATATCAATTGATCTTTAATGACGGAAAATTAGTTTATCAAGTTAAACTAACTGAAGTAGAAGAGAATAAATAACAATATTGCAAAGTCTTTAATTATTTCCCTACAATAAGCTTATCTCCTATTTCCAAATTATTCCCCGATAAGCCATTAAGTTTTTTAAGTTCCTCTACAGTAGTATTATGTTTACGTGCGATGGCGTACAATGTGTCTCCTTGTTTAACAGTATATATGCGATCAGTCTTTACCTCTGCTTTTTTAATTTCAACCTTATCCTGCTCCTCAACTTTATTACTTACTACAACAGTGGTTTTATTTTCCCGAACTGGAATCATTATTTTATCTCTTCTAATATTGGGAGCTTTATCCCTTTTACCTCTTAAATGAATTTTGCTTCCCTTTTGAGGTTCTTGGCCTTCTTGCAGAAGATTTCTGCTGTATAACTTTCGTAACTTTATACCGTGCTTTTGAGAGATGTTATACATTGTTTCTTGTTCTTTAACGATATGATATTTAACTTCTGCTGAATTTCGCTTAGGTTGCAGATAAATTTTTTCGCCTCGAACAATTGGCCGTTCATGTTGTAAATCGTTATATTTTAATATTCTAGATAAACTGGTGTTGTGTTGTTGAGCAATTTTTTCAAAAGAATCGCCATTTTTACCTGACACGGTTTTTATTCTATTAAACTCAAAAACTTTTGATGGTGCCTCTACATAAATATCTTTTATTTGTTCTATTTCTTTTTCCTTCTCTTTCTCTTTCGCCTTTTCCATTTTATCGTAATGATACAGTTCGTTATCTTCAATTATTTTAATTAGTAACTGAGGATACTTAGGATTTGTAGCATAACCTGCTTTTTTTAAGCCATGTGCCCAGCCTTTATAATCAGAAACATTTATTTCAAACAAAAAAGCATATCGGGGCCGCGTCATTAAAAAATCTGAATGGTCTAAAAAAGACTCTTCAGGTCTTTTATATTTCCTGAAGCACTCTTGTTCTTCATCATCATCGTAATGGACACTTGGGCCATCCCAGCCGGTATGGCATTTAATACCAAAATGATTATTTGATTTTAATGATAATTCACTATTCCCAAAAGAAGATTCCAAAATACCTTGGGCTAAGGTAATACTCGCGGGTATGCCACATCGAATCATTTCTTTTACGGCAATATCTTGATATAATGCTATATACTCAGCTGTAGTAAGCTTAGTTTGAGCAATACCGGAATAAATACTAATAAAATAAATAAGGATTAAAAAATTTCGCATAATACTAAATATCTCTGCTAAAATACAAAGTAATAAA
>CBDBZN010000013.1:0-118724 GCA_965213575.1 Chitinophagales bacterium
TAATACATTTTGTGAGTTGGCATGACCAAGTGATAAGCTATTATAGGGGCTAGTATTTACTAAAGTATCACCACCTATAGTATCTGCATAATAAAAATCTGTCCACTCAGGGCTATACCCTACTGCTACTTCTCTAGTGATCGTGTTGCTGCTATCATCTGTGACCGTCACTGTATAAATACCTGGTGATAAATTACTGATATCTTGGGTTGTCATTCCTCCCGGACTCCAGCTATAGGTGTAGTTGCCCTCTCCGCCGCTAACACTTAAATCTATTGCTCCATCACTATTACCTTCGGTAACATTAGTTACATCAAAATTAAGCTCAAACTTATGAGTTTTAAAAGAGCAGTAAATTGTTTCAAAGGTAATGTTAGCGGTATAAATAGCTGCATCTACAAAAAGCTCTGCTGTACTGTCCTCCGATGATTGATATAAAATAGTGTTATTCTTTTTATAATAAATCGTATCTGCCAGTCTTTCTATAAGTAAGGTATCTCCTGTGGAATAAGTGGTTGTTGAACCTACACCTGAACCATTTTTTCCCATCCATAAGATGTTAGTACCATACATATAAAAACAGTGGTCAATATCGGTATAGGAAGTTGCTGCATCAGGAGTGGTATTTAATCCAAATGTTCTTACTACATTCGTAGTATCTATAATAAAGCTGATATAACCATCTTCTCCTGAAAATAGTTGATTTTTTGAGTGTGCTGAAGCATTCCAACTGGTATAAGTACCAGTTTTTGTCAGATAGCCACCTGTAGTATCTATGTTAGTAAGATGATGCCAAGTGATGGGATAAGTGTTTTGTGCCGAAACTTGAATACTAAAAGTTATTGCAATTATAAAAATCAGAGAAAATCTCATAATATATAATTAATTAGGTTGAGTAATTATTTTGCCTGTAATCAACATTTCACTTTCTGGTTCTAAACCATTATTGTAAATGACAATTTTTTCTTCAAAATCTCCTAGATTGTTTGCAGTAATTTTTACCGTAAAAGTGCTTTCCTCTCCAGTAATTAAAGCTTGAGGTAATGTGTTACTATTTATAATTTCCAAATTAGCTGAAGGAGTTATAGCTGTAATTGCTAGTGTACTATCCCCAGTATTTTTATAATTAACTGTAATCAATAGATTATCGAGGTCTGGGGCAAAAACTTCTCCTATATAAACTATAGGATCTTCAATGGTTAATATACCTTGAGGAAATTCCTGTGCTTTCATTATGTAGCATAGCCCTATAACTAATAATAATAGTATTCGTTTCATATAATTGAGTTTATTTAATAGCTCTGGAATAGTTTCGTATTTGCTCGCTTGCAATTTTAAATCCTACATTAGGAATTTCTACCTCAGTTTTTATCTGATTTCCACTAGCATCAAATGTCGTTTTAGTGGCAAAGTTTTTATTATTTATACTGGCTAAAATTCTACCGGTTCGCTTATCGTAGACTTGAGCCGAAACATTAGCGTTAATTGGTTTGAACATAAAGTCATCAAAGTAAGAATTTGAGGTACTTCCTGTTTCATTTGTCAAAGATATTTCAACTCTATCATTAGTGGTCGGAGTAGTATATGTTTCTGGAATTTCAAATGCTATAGAAATTAAATACCAGTTTCCTGATTTAATTCTATCTTCTGAATTTTTAGTTTTTTTATAAGATCTGCTATATGATACACCTCCAACCTCGCCATTTACAGAAACTGCCAGAGCAGCACTATCATCACTATCTTTATGTATCCAAACACTTGCTTGATATAATCTACCAGTTTGTATACCTCGGTCAAATAAATCTCCGTTTATAGAGTCTTCAAGAACCTGGACCAAATATTTAGGTCCTATAGTATTTGTAGAAACTTTAGCAGCAAAATAACCGGTATGTGCATGTACATCAGATCGGAAATTGATTTCATTTAAGTGACCATCAAAATATAGATCATTTCCATACCTGATTGTATCCTCGAAACCTGTAAAGGTAAAACTATTGTAATTTGTATTTGTACCACTTACAACGGGATATCGATTATTATAACCAAACTTTGTTGCAGCATAATCATTGTTAATACTTTTGCTTTCTAAAATATGAAGCTCATCATCATATAGACTAATTTCGCTACCATATTCCCAATTTTCATTATTTATAGAATCAGGATGATGACTAAATGGCACATAATATGTAGTATCATAGTTGCCATGTAAACCAAGAGCACCTTTCCAATGGTATTGTTTTTTGTCAATTAAAAAAGGTAGTGTATCTAATTGATGCTGAAAATAAGTTCCATCATAATTTATTTTAAAATATTTATCTCCGTACGTGTTAATTTCATTGGATATGAATTCTCCTGGAGTAATAAAATGATTATACTGTGTCGATTTTTGTTCGGCTACTAAAAATGCTTGATTTGAATATGAATTATTCACACTTTTCAACCCTAAGTTATTATACTCCTCTAAAAAATACGCAGGTACTATTTCTGTTTCAACAACATTTCCATAGGGGTTTGTATTTCTGTCTTTTAAAGACAACCCTGTTAGCGTATCGTATTGTAATGTTTCACTTATATTGCTCATGCCAGCTTGATAAGTCGTTGATTTTATAAGTCGTGTTGGATAGGTTTCTTTAATACAAATCATTTCATATAAATAACCTCTATTTCCGCAAGAAGGACCGCAAAATTGCATATCACTCCTGTTATTGTGAAAAACTTCTTTTATAGCTCCAATAGAACTTTTATCATATTGATGCACTGTTTTAGTGAGCAAGTTTTCATTTATATCATATAACTCTCTCTCTCATTAAACCCCATCTTGATGAAAACTCATCAGTATATTTCACTATACTTTTTATAGGAACGTAATTTATTAACTTGCCATCACAGCTCCCTCCATCCATACCACACCCACAACAAATGTGTGTGAACACATTTCCACTTTCAATTATTGATGTATCAACCTCAAACCGACTAACTCCCTCATCAGAAGTAATAAATGAATAAGTAGTTTTTCCATTTTTGCTTCCATCGTCCCCTATCTTCTTAATGGTACACTCAGAATATCCTAATCTAGGAGAAGGGCTATGCGGATCATTTTTATTTCCTACTAAATTCATTGGAACATTATCTTCAAAATATTCAGAATAATATGATTCAGGGTTTTCAAAACGATCTGCTTCAGCAGTAGCTACTCCTTCAGTATAATTATATTGTGTAGTATATGTGTGCCCCAGTTCATCTTCAGTAGTAATTTCTTTAACTTTTATATCTCCTCCATAGAATTTATCTCCGACAGGGTATTGTATTTTTATATAACCATTCCCTGTATATTTATAAAAATTTGAGTTATTCCCATTTAAGTCATTATATTCCCAATCATCAGGAATTTGCGTTGATAATCCTACTATCTCATTAAATCCTGCAAATTCTCCCATATAATAGGTCGGTATCGGAGTACAATTACCTTCACTTACAAAATGAACATAATCGTAAATATCCACAAAAGGAATAAATGTTTCTAAATTAAGTCCATCATTAAAATAAGCATGAACAATTTTACTTTCAAGCTTTGAATGGTCTTCTAATTCTATCAGCCATTTTGCACCATCTATAGTATCAATAATATTAGCACTCAAAATCGCATAAGTTCTAGTTACTCCTATATATACACTGTTCTCATCTTCTGCTAAAACTTGCTGATAATCATCTGAATCATACTTAATAGATACTGTGCCTCCCGCAGGGGTGGTTATAGATCTCAATGACCATGCATCTACATATTGGCTAGAGGTAGTAGTTCTATAACTTGAATAGTTTGTAGTGCTTGCATCGCTTTTATAAAAGCCCCAGTAATCTACAGCAACAGGATTATAATCTGGATTATCAGCAGAAGAATTATGATTATAATCAAATTTTACACTCGGTGAAGTTTGTAGTCCTTCTAATCCATATAATTTAATTTCATTTAATGTAAGTTTACCACTTTGAGTATAATCATTAGTATATGCACTATCCATTACATCGCTTTGACTCATTGTGTTAATGATATTAGGAACAGTAGTATTAACATTATTATGAAATTTTCTCGCTAAACTATAATCAGTACTTAAAAACGCTGATTTTAATGATAGCTGATTTAAAGAATCACTGTTTACATCATACCAATGTGTATTAAATATTTTATTAAAGCCAGGAGTATTAGAATAAGATATATCAAATGTATCGATAGAGGTAGTAATATTAGTCAGGTTGGGTAATTTATCTAAATCAGAGTTATTATATAACATAATCCTGTCTAGCTTTAACAATGGTACACCATCCCCATTTTCTAGTGTTCCATGCGCATCTTCGCGTATATCACGTATAAAAATTGCTGTATGAGTATTGGTGGTAATTTTATTTAAATAATAAATTTCATTCTGGATATATGAGTAAACTCCTAATTTTCCACTTTCATAATCATTTGATGCTGCAGCTTTGTCATCTTGCGGATTGTGATCTTCTTTGGCAACAAATGCATAATTCATCCCATAATTTGGAGTTCTTGTTTTGTGCTTACGTGTCCAAAGCTTATAATCAAAACTCACCCAATATCCCTTATCCTCAATATCAACAATATTATTATTGTTTACATCTTGATAATCAATTCCAGTAATAGCTACTAATTTCCAACTCGTAGCGAATTTGGGATCCTTATCTACAGTGAGTGAAGCTTGAGTATTATTTACTTGGTAATTATTTGTAAGCTTATGGGTGATAGTAGATCTAAGAGAAGTATAAACGGGCTGCATAAAGTGATATACAGTTCCTGATTCATCGGTAACCCTAAATCCTCCTATACCATCTAAGTCATAGTCCCAACTATTTCTATTACCACTAATAGCCGGATCACCCGGAAAAGTAATAAAATTTTCCACAGAGTCATCATTGATTTCATGATTAGTAAAGTATTCTATATATTTTATACTTGACAATCTATTAGTAACTGAATCATAATACCCACCAATATATTCATTATTATCAGTTGGTCTTTTAAAAGATAAACTAGAAAATTCCTCGTTAAAGTTTTTTGTTTCTATGTATCCATTTGCTTCTCCTATAAATCTAAATTCCGGTCTTTGTGTAAAATATTTATATGTACTATCAGGTGCGGATAATCCTTCTCCATAAAAATTTTTATCCATAAGTGTTGCATATTCAAATAAATAAGGCTGCATGCTACCCGATATGCCTAGTGAATTTACTCGGTAAAAATCATAAGCAGGGTGTACAAATTCCAAGCTATCTAATCTAAAGCTCGATCTGTATATATCATTTGTTTGCTCTTGTGCATCCTTAAAATGTATTACTCCATAATGATCATAGTGAGGTTGATAATTGCCTTGCTCGTCATCCGTTGTAATTCTTTTCCAATCATCTGGAATATTATTAATTACCCTGCTAATTTCGCCTCCCCCCGAGTAGCCCCATCCTAATCCTATACTGGATGCTTGTTGCTCCATCATAATTCCTGCGTTATATGATAAACTAATAGGAATACTTGGCCCTTTAGAACTTGGCACTTCAAATAATGGAATATTATATGTTAAATCTCCAGTAAATGGATTTACAGTCTGAGCATGTACACCTATACACAAACAGAGAAAACTTGTAACGATCAATATAATTTTTCTCATTTATAAATTTTTTAATTATTATATATGTAAAATAACTTTAATGGAATTTTGTTCAAAAGAAATTTTAACCATTTTACTTTTAAGAGAGCGCAATACTAATGCTAATATTACTACTATGCAAATTATTAACTTATTAAATTACAAACATGGTTTATCTATTGTATATATATGTATATAAGGTTCTGATAAACTGCGTATTAGCTTAAAAAATTTATATAATTTTTAAGCTTAGTTATGTTATATTATACCTCTAAATTCTAACTTCCTATATTTACGCTCAAACTGCTACAATTACCTGTGAAAATCCTCCAACTTTGCAAGAAACCCCCTTATCCGCCTAAAGACGGTGAATCTATTGCAATTTGGAACCTTACTGCTGAAATAGCCAAACAAGGACATGAGATAACGGTTGTTGCAATGAGTACAGTTAAACATCCTTTTGATAAGAATGACTTTTCACAAACATTATATCCTAATATTAGTTTGCATGTGGTAGAGGTTAATACTAATATCAGGATATTGGATGCATTAGCTAACTTATTTAGCAGCAAATCTTATAATATCGAGCGTTTCATTAGTAAGGAATATAAAGAAAAACTTAAAAAAATCCTTAAAACTGAAAAATACGATGTCATACAATTAGAAGGATTGTATTTATGTCCATTACATTGAGGTATTAAAAGCAAATAGTAACGCTTTAATAAGCTTGCGAGCACATAATATTGAATTTGAAATCTGGCAAAGGTTAGCTTATAATCACCGCAATCCCATGTTGAAATGGTATTTAAGTTTGTTAGCGAAACGGTTAAAAAAATTTGAAATTCAAGAACTGGGTAATATGGATGTATTGATTCCCATTACAAAACGCGATAAAGCTGTTTTTGTCAACTTAGGATTCAGCAAACGATCTTGTGTAATAGAAGCCGGAGTGGATAAAGTGGAAGAGTATTCTTCCATACCAACTAATAAAAATTGTTTTTTTCTTGGCGCTTTAGATTGGATGCCTAACAAAGAAGGTATCATGTGGTTTTTAAATAAAGTATGGTCAAAAGTAAGGGCTCAGTTACCGGATGCTACGATAGATATAGCAGGTAGAAATTTTCCTCTTACAATGAAAAAAATATCCGGAAACGGAGTGAAAATAATAGGAGAAGTGCCCGACGCAAAGATTTTTATGCAAGACAAAGCCATCATGATTGTTCCTTTATTATCCGGAAGTGGCATGCGTATTAAGATCATCGAAGCTATGGCAATGGGTAAAACAGTTATATCAACAGCTATTGGAGCAGAAGGAATTTCTTATACAAGTGGAAAAGATATTTTGATTGCCGATAATGCAACGGAATTTGCTAACGCTTTAATAAGATGTATGAAAGATCAAGGTTTAGTTGAACAGCTAGGGGAGAATGCTATCCATACTATTAACCATAATTACCTTAACCATACTTTAGTGAAAAAATTATTATCTTTTTATCAAAATGAATTGCAAAACTAAGTGATCGTTATTATAATCTTCTGGCTATGCATGGCTTTAGTGGGATATACCTATTTTCTATATCCGTTTAGCATGTATTTAGTCTCGTTTAATAAAAAAGATAATACTGTATTATTTTTAAAAGAGGAGTTGCCAAATATTGCTGTAGTTATGGCAGTATATAATGAAGAAGCAGTTATAGAGAAAAAATTAAAAAAGCATTTTTGCTTCAGATTATTCATCAGAAAAAATTGTTTGCTATATCGGTTCCGATGCATCAAGTGATGATACTGATAAAATCATTCAAAAATATCAGCAACAGCATACTAATCTTCATTTTGTAATATTCCCTAATAGGTCGGGTAAAACAGCGATTGTGAATGAATTAATGCAAAAAGTAAAAGCTGAATTTGTTATCCTTACAGATGCAAATGTCTTTTTCGAAAAAGATATGCTTTATCAATTAGTAAAGCATTTTAAGAATGAAAAAATAGGTGTTGTAGGAGCTAACATTATTAATATTGGATTAAAAGAAGATGGTATTTCAAAACAGGAAAGCACCTACGTGCAACAGGAAACTAAATTAAAATATCATGAAGGAAAAACTTTTGGATTGATGATGGGGGCCTTCGGTGCCTGTTATGCTTTACGAAAAAAATGGTTTAAACCTGTTAAGCATAATTTTTTAATGGAAGACTTTTTTATTACTATGAATGTGTTACTACAAAAAGGCAAAGCTATAATAGCATTAGATGCGAAAGCATATGAAGATGTTTCTAATGAGACGAGTGAAGAGTTTAGGCGAAAAAAAAGGATTTCTACCGGTAATTATCAAAACTTTTTCTATTTCTTTGGTAAAATTTTTCAATCCGACATTAAATTACTCTTCGTATTCATCTCTCACAAGCTTCTTCGATGGGTCACCCCGTTTTTGTTAATTATTGTTTACCTCGCTAATCTGGTTTTGATTTACGATTTTAGATGTACGATTTACGATTTTAGAGTCTTATATTCTTTATTGTTTATAGTGCAGAATTGCTTGATTTCTCTGATATTTGTGGACCTGTTATTAAAGCGTGTAGGAGTACATTTTTATCCGATTCGCTTAGTGAATCATTTTTACATGATGAATGTTGCTTTGATGATGGGATTTTTTAAATATTTAAAAGGTGTTAAGACCAGTGCTTGGACACCTATAAAAAGAGATCAATAATGAGTAAAAAATATCAATTAGATAGTATTGAAAGTGCCATAGAAGACATTAAAAAAGGCAAGCTTATCATTGTAGTTGATGATGAAGACCGCGAGAATGAAGGTGATTTTATAACTGCTGCGCAAAATGTAACACCGGAGATCATCAATTTCATGACTACTTATGGCCGAGGCCTGGTTTGCGCTCCTTTAATCGAAGACAGATGTGTAGAGTTAGGGTTAGAATTAATGGTGTCAGACAATACGGCACTTCACGAAACACCTTTTACTATATCTGTTGATCTGATTGGAGAAGGTTGTACTACCGGTATTTCTGCCTCAGATAGGGCTAAAGCTGTTCAAGCACTAGTTGATCCGAATACTAAAAAAACTGATTTTGCTAAGCCGGGACATATTTTTCCTCTAAAAGCTAAGCGTGGTGGTGTTTTAAGAAGAGCGGGGCATACAGAAGCTGCAATAGACCTTGCTAAATTAGCCGGTTTTGAGCCTGCAGGTGTACTAATTGAGATTATGAATGAAGACGGGTCTATGGCAAGGCTTCCAGATTTGGTAAATATTGCCCGTAAATTTGATTTAAAGCTAATTTCTATAAAAGACTTAATTGCATATCGTTTAGAAAATGAAACGCTCATCCATCGTGAGGTAGAAGTGAATATGCCTACTAAATGGGGCGCCTTCAAATTAATAGCCTATAAGCAAATTAGCACAGGTGAAGACCATATGGCATTGATAAAAGGTGAATGGAAAAAAGATGAGCCTGTATTGGTGAGAGTACATTCTTCTTGTTTAACCGGTGATATTTTAGGCTCTTTAAGATGTGATTGCGGCAATCAGCTGCACGATGCCATGACGATGGTAGAGAAAGAAGGAAAAGGCGTGGTGTTGTATATGAACCAAGAGGGTAGAGGTATCGGTTTATTAAATAAATTAAAAGCATATAAACTTCAAGAAGAAGGTAAAGATACGGTAGATGCTAATTTGGAACTGGGGTTTAAAACAGACCAACGGGATTATGGTGTGGGAGCACAAATATTAAAAGACCTCAACGTTCATAAAATCAGGCTGATTACAAATAATCCTAAGAAAAGAGTGGGGTTAAAAGGATACGGACTGGAAATAGTGGAAAATGTATCTATTGAAATACAACCTAATCCTCACAATGAAGAATATCTCAAAACTAAACGAGATAAGATGGGACATGAGATTTTAAGGGATTAAATTTCTAGCATTTATTTATTCCTTCTTTTTTAGATATTTAATCAATAAATTTTAATCTTAACTTCACATCATGTCGGTTATTATAAAAGAAGTTCACAACAAAGCAGACCGCAAACAGTTTGTACAAGTACAATTTGATATTTATAAAAATAATAAATATTGGGTTCCCCCTATTAAAGCTGATGAAGTAAAAGCACTGTCTCCGGAGACTAATCCGGCATTTAACTTTTGTAAAGCAAAATTTTGGTTAGCCTATAAAAATGGTAAATGTGTTGGTAGGATAGGAGCGATCATTAATGAAAAATACATTGAAAAGACCGGTGAACAATACGGACGGTTTAGCCGTTTAGAATTTATTGATGATCATGAAGTGGTTAAAGCACTGATCGATATTGCAGAATCATGGGTAAAAGATCACGGCATGAAAGGGATTCGTGGGCCTTTAGGTTTTACTAACCTGGATCATCAAGCATTGTTGGTAGAAGGATTTGATCAATTGCCTTCGATTGCCTCAGAATATCATCACGCTTATTATAAAGCGCATTTAGAAAAGCTGGGTTATGAAAAAGCAATTGATTGGATAGAATTTAGATTAACGTTAGACGAAGAAATTCCTGCTAAAGCAGTTCGTTTAAATGACATTATTCAACAACGAAACGGTTTATCTGTCGTTCATTTTACTAAAAATTCGGAACTGGCTCCTTATGGAGAAAAGATATTTGCAGTATTAAATGATGCATTTGCAGAGTTATTTAGTGTGATTCGGTTTGATGAAAAGATGATCGAATACTATAAAAATCGATATTTCAAATTGCTCAATCCAAAGTTTGTTAAAGTGGTAGAAGATAAAGATAAAAATGTAGTAGCTTTTATTGTAGGGCTTCCGTCGCTTTCTAAAGCAATGCAAAAAGCCAATGGCAAATTATTTCCTTTCGGATTTTGGCATCTTATGCAGGCTTTAAAAAAACCTAAAGAAGTGGATTTACTTTTGTCCGGTATTGTGCCTCACTTACAAGGTTCCGGAGTGGCAGCAATACTCATCACTGAACTTCAAAAAGTAATGATTGAGCATGGAGTGAAATATGTCGAAACGACCGGTATTTTTGAAACCAACCAAAAAGCTATTCAAAACTGGAAAAACTACAACCATATCCAACACAAACGGAAACGTTGTTTTAAGAAAGATTTTTAAGCTTGCTGTTGGATTTTATACTTCATTAACTCCGCAATTTGTGTAGCACGTTGAATGGCTTCGTCTGCTTTTATGCCGGCAAAATTGACATTTAGTGTATTTTTTACATAACGCTAGCCATCGCTCAAAATGCTTAGGTTTTAAAGCTTCTTTTTTAGATAATTCTAAATGTTTAACCATAGGATTACCTTTGTATTTCATGTTTCCTAAAAGAATAGTTTCCCAAAAATCGTACATGATCGGAATATGTTTGGCCCAGTCAAGTTGAATGACTTTAGTAAAAAAATGGCCGATCAAGTCATCATGGATGACTTGTTTATAGAACTCATCGATCAAAAATTCTATATCTGATCTATTTTGAATATCTTTTAGCATCTAAATATATATACAAATATTATTGACTGGTAAATTTATTATTTTAAACGATCAAAGGCTGTAACTTTTTATATATTTCATTCGTCGTATAGGCAAAGGAATTTATTAAATGACTATTAAGGAGTATAATCAAGTAGTTGATAATTATACTAACGATTTGTATCGCTTCATTTTAAGTAACATTAAAAATGAAGATGATGCTGAAGACATCATTCAAGATGCATTTGAAAAAGTATGGATCAAACGAGAGTCTATAGATTTCAGTAAAGCTAAATCTTACTTATTTTCAACAGCTTATCATAACTTAATAGATAAAGTTAGAAGAGACAAAAAGAAAGCTGATTTTGATGAATTAGATACTAATCAATTATATCACACTAAACAATATTCAGATTTGCAGGAGATTTTGCATGAAAGTATTGCTAAATTACCCCAAGACCAACAAGCTGTCATTTTATTGAGAGATTATGAAGGATATAGATATGATGAGATTGCTGAAATAACCGGCTTAAGTGAAGCTCAGGTAAAAGTATACATATACCGAGCACGGGTTTTTTTAAAGAAATACATTGGTAAAATGGAAAATGTTTTATAAATGAAAATCAACAGACAGAATTATGAAATTTTTTTTATAGACTATATTGATGGTGCTTTATCACGTGAGCAAGAAGCTGCATTACAAGTATTTCTAAAAAATAATATTGACTTAAAAGAAGAACTGGATTCATTATTAGAAGAAGAGACTGTAAAAATGATACCTCCTGACAATGAATATTCTCTCCCTCAAGCTTTAAAAGCAAATGCATCGCTGCCTGCTGCCATGGATTATCAGAATTATATTAAGTTCTTTATTGCATTTTATGAAAATGATCTCACCGCCAATCAAAAAAATGCTTTAGCAAGATTTTTAAATAAGCATAAGGTGTTGCAAAAAGAATTTGAAGCTTATGGTGGATTAAAACTTCAATCAGATAAAAAGATTCATTATAATAATATAAATCAACTCAAGAAAAAGTCTCGTAAGTTACCCTTGTATTACCAAATAGCTATTGCTGCAGGTCTTTTGTTATTATTTAGTTTGCTATTTCTAGATGGCAATATTTCCAATAATAATTTAAAACATACCAATATTACAGGCATAGAAGTAATTGATCAAGATACGCAGGTGGATGAAAGGCTTTCGGTAACTTTAAATAAGGCTACATCATCCCAACAGCAGGCTGATACTTTTATTTCGGATGATAAGCCTATAGAAACACATTTAGCCCTTGGTCCTAATGCAGCTAAATCAGTTAGCCAAAAACAAGAGAGTATAAAATCTAAAACAATAAATAACAGTATTATAATAAGTCATGATAGTGATTCTATTTTTTTACAAGATGATATACCCGACTTAGTAAGAGAAAATATCGAAAAAGCAGATAGAACTTCTATAGCTTTAAAAGAAAATATTTTTAATGAAGATACAGCGATTGTTAATAAAGAATCAATCAGTGACATAGCAGCCTTGCCCATAGATGAAACAGATAATAGTATAAATGCAAAAAAGATTCCGGAAAAATATAAAGCTGGCCGAAATAGATTAAGCCTTTTAAAAGTCGGAATGAAATTATTAGGTAGCATTACCCATCAAGATACAGAGGTAAAACAAACGCTTACGTCTGAAGGCAATACTAAAAAACTACATATTTCTATAGGCGATATGGCTTTAAATATAAAAAAATCTGATCCATAATTACATTGCTTGTAACTTTTCGAATGTATCAATCGTCATACTTATAAACACATTTTAAAATAAAAATTATGAAAAAATTAAGATTCAATTTATTAGGATTAAGTATGATGGTATATTTTATTGGTTATTCGCCGATAGCTATTGCGCAATCAGGTTATACAGAGAATACAAAAATAGATACCACCGACTCTGATACAATAGATTTTAATATTGGCCATACATTTTTTACCATTGTCAAAGAAAAAGATAAATACAAAGATCGGCCCGAATTTAATAGCTGGACAGGTTTTGATTTAGGCGTATTAGGGTATTTTGAAAATGGAAATAATTTTAATTTAAGTAATGAATACGATTTTTTAGAATTAGATTATACTAAATCGCGGTATTTTAGCTGGAATGCTATTGCAAAATCAATTCACGTATTTCAAAACCATGTTAATTTAATAGTTGGTGCCGGTATACAAGCAAATAACTATCGATTTTCAAATAAATCGCAAATCTTACAATCTGATTCAAATGAAATTTATGCAGTTGAAAATGAGGAGTGGAATATTAAGAAGAATAAGTTATTAGCCACTTATTTAATTTCACCTTTATTATTAGAATTTAATACAAAAAATAAAATAGAGAACAATTTTCATCTAGCGGTAGGAGTAGTTGGAGGTTATCGCATAGGCACGCATTTAAAATTAAAATATCAAATTGATAATAGTGAAGGAAAAATCAAGATTAGAGATCAATTTCACCTAACAGATTTTAAATTAGAACCTACTGTCAGAATTGGGTATGGTAGCTTCACCTTATTTGCTAATTATCAATTGTTTAATCTTTTAAAAGAAAATAGCGGGCCAAAGCTAAATAGCTTTAGTGTAGGATTACAAATTATAGGCTATTGAAAATAAAGCGCTGTTCTATTATCTACAGCAAATGAACAGCGCTTTTTACTTACCGATTTTTTCTTTCCACGCCAACATACCGCCTTCTAAATTACGGACATTTTTAAATCCATTATCAGTAAGAAAGAGCTTGATGTTACCACTGCGATTGCCGCTTCTGCAGTAAAGGATTACTTCTTCATTTTTAAGATTTTCTAAGTCATTTAACTTGCCCGGAATAGTTCCCATGGGAATATTGTCTCCTCCAATGTTAAACTCCTCATGCTCATGTGGTTCCCTCACATCAATAAGATTCAATTTCTCATTGCTATCCATTCGCTCTTTAAGCTGTGTTACTGAAATATCCATAGTTAATGTTGAATAAAAATTTTTGAAGTATTAAATTTTTCTCTTGCTTTTAAATCAGACAATGTCACAATATATAACCCATCAGGCAATTCTGAAATTCCGATAGTATTATCGGAAACGGTTATTTCTTTAATAAGCTTGCCTTGAAGATTATAAACAGAAAGTAACGTTTGATTAGGCAGGGCTTCTATTCCTTCCACGAAGATATATTCATTGGCAGGATTAGGATGAATTAGAACGTTGGGTTTGTCAAGATTAATGGTATTGACTATTGTTTTATTTCTCCCCAATACCGGCCTTATCATCACTGCTCCGGAAATCGCTGTAGGCACCCATTCATTTTGAGTATTATAATACAACTTACTGCTTGCATCATTTTGTATATCTAAGCCTACATCTAAACTTTTGCTATCCGTTTGGCCCCAGCCTACATAAAAAGTACCATCCATGACTATAGGCGTTTCCGGAAAGAAAGTATATTCAGCAAATCCATTAACCATATTGGTATAGTCAGGACGCTGGAAATCAAGCCGGTGAACAACATCGTCTCCAAAACCGGCGTTATCTTTATCTATATTCTTCCATATAATGATGTTAAACAGTACATTGTTGGTGTTTACTTTAAAATGAGAAAAACTAAATTGCACTCCGCGGATAGTATCAAGGCGATTAAGAGTAAATTCATAAGCTACAAATCGCTCATAAGAAGCCACTCCATTAATGCCATATACTTTTTCCGCACTTCCGTCATCATATGCTAAATAGTCATAGAATTTTTGCTCTAAACAAGTTGTATCATTACTCGAATTAGTATCGGGAGAAGCTTGTAATTGATACGTTATTTTTAAGTTTACACTATCTTCTTCAAAATTACCGGTGATAGCAGCATTTTCTAAGGCAGTTTTTACCGGCGCTAAAGAAACTGCTTCAGTAAAAGTACCATACGGCGGTAGAGTAGCAGTGGTTGTAGGAGCATTGTACACAGCCGTATTAGATTTTACTTCAGTATACATCTGACTATAGTTTACATTTGCAGTATTCTGAGATAAGTTGCGTATGGTTAAAGAAAGGCTGTCTTTCATCTCCTGATCTTCAAACCCTTCAAATTGGTTCCAAGGCATATAGCTGTAATTTTTTAATATATTTCCGGGTGGAGTAGTATATGCAATATCTGTTATAGATGAATCAGTAACAGACCTATTTTTATCTAAGATAACATAATCAATGTGCCAATGATCTAAATTACCAGAACGTAGTGCAATATTTCTAAATCTGAATTGAAATCCGTTATAAAAATATTGCTCATCTTCTATTTTAAGTAGCACCTGTTTAAACTCTGTAGTTTCCATACCATTCACCTGCCATTGGGTTATCCAAGTATCGGCAGTATCTTTCCACTCCATAAATAAAGAATCTCCCTCTTCAGGTGCATCACCAAAACCTCCGGGTTGATAAAAAAAGCTTAATACTACATTGCTGTCTGCGGATAAATTTGATAAGTCAATTGCTTGAGAAGTTAAATAATCTGCTGTGCCGGTCGTTGCACCTCCATATGGAAGCCCTTGTTCATTTAATCCTTCTAACGTTGCTACACCAACGGTAGGCGGATTTTGAGGGAAAGATGAGTTAATGTAAGCGAAACAATCGCTCCATAAACTACTATCAGGATAAATAGATTGTTGAGAAAAATCATCTATAAAAGGTAAGGTTATAGTGTCAAGACTAATATTCAGAGAAGTCTTATTTGTAGTAGAATATTGAGGATGAGTAAATAGGATAGGATTGGCATCAGGGAAACTCGTATATTCTTGTGCACTAAGATTATGAAAGCAACATATTATAATATAGAAGTATAAAAATCGCAAAATATATTATTCTAAAGTATCTTTAGGATATATTGATAAGTCATTGGTAAGAAATAAATCAACAGCTTCTCCATAGTTGAGCATTATATCTTCGTTAGGAGAAGGGATTTGCTTGTAAATGACAGCAGTTCCTTTATCTACTACAGCTTGTTGATAATCCACCCCACCAACATTTAAATATGAGCCTTGAAGTACAAATTCTGCTTCATTGAGCGTTAACCCATATAAGTCAGGAATGGTGACCTTTGCCGTTCCATACCCATTCGCGAGAATGAGGTCAATTTTACTGCCTTTAAATATTTCTTCTCCTACCTCTAAAGGTTTTCCTTCAAATGTTGCTCCAAGAATTGTATTTCTTCCTAGGCCGGGTTGATATGTAAGAGATCCCGCAGAGAGGTCTTTACTGCCTAAAACTAATTTTGCTTGTTCTAAAGACATATCTTTTAAATCGGGCATCTCTACTTTAGGAGGATTGATCGAATTGATGGTAATGTATATTCTTCTATTTTCTTTAACTTTTGAAAGTGGCTTAGGATCCTGAGAAACCACAGTATGCGGAGCTTGGCCTAATATATAAGTAGAGTCATAAATTTTATATCTTAAATTTTGTTGAGCTAAAAGTTCTTCAACTTCCTCTATCTCCAATTCAGCCAAGTTAGGCACGGTAATCGTTTCTCCATGATTAGTATATGATTCTATGGCTTTATATGCGCCAAAAACAATCAATCCACTTAATAGAAATATAAGGAATAAGTTTAAAAAGAAAATTTTGCTGAAAATTGATCTCAATGCAAGAGTTTGATTAATTTTTTCAAAGATAAGATTTATTTGTAAACGATTCTTATA
Source organism: Chitinophagales bacterium (assembly GCA_965213575.1). Classification (GTDB taxonomy): domain Bacteria; phylum Bacteroidota; class Bacteroidia; order Chitinophagales; family JAUHXS01; genus JAUHXS01. Next base: position 16,840 of record CBDBZN010000013.1, read on the forward strand.
CGTAAATAGTGTAATTTTATTCTTCTAAAAAATGAAATATGACTACTACAAAAGTAAAGGCCGCTGTATTGATGGGAGGTATATCTTCTGAACATAAAATATCTTTAAAAACGGGAGTAAGTGTTGTAAATCAATTAAACAAACAAAAATATGAAGTGATCCCCATTGCTCTAAGCAAATATAAAAAATGGTTAATATACCCGGATGCTAGCGAATTCACTTATCATATCATTGAAGATGCTTTGTCTAATAAATCTTTACTTTCTCTTCCTGATTTTCTAGATGAATTTCAAAAATTGGAAATTGACATTGTGTATATTGCTTTACATGGCATGTTGGGAGAAGATGGTGTAATTCAAGGGTTGTTTGAGATCATGAATGTGCCATATACAGGATCAGGCGTAGCGGCCAGCGCTTTAGCGATGGATAAATGCCGTTCTCAAGATATCTGCGAATTTTATGGATTAAAATTTCCTAAATACAAATCATACAATAACAAAAATAAAATTGATAAGATTGTTAAAGAGGTGAAAGATAATTTTTCTATGCCTGTAGTATTGAAACCGGTAGATGGTGGTTCTAGTGAAGCTACTTTTATTATTAAAGATGAAGCAGATATAGCTGATATGACTGCAAAAGCGTTTGAAGTGACTCAAAATATTATGTTTCAAGAATATATCAAAGGAGATGAAGTCAGTTGTGGCGTGTTAGGAGTGAATGAATTGCAAGTACTTACGCCAACACAAATTATCCCTTTGAAAGGAGAATTTTTCGATCTAGAAGCTAAATATGTAAAAGGAGCATGTGATGAAGTTACTCCACCTCGGTTGCCAAACGAGGTCATTAAAAAAATTCAAGATAATGCTTTAAAAGCTCATCAAATACTAGGTTGTAAAGGGGTTTCGAGAACAGATATGATCATTTCTAATAATGAAATATATGTGTTAGAAACTAATACTTTGCCCGGTATGACCGAAACCAGTCTGTTGCCACAAGCAGCTGCTTATGACGGAATTGAATTTCCGGAATTATTGGATAGGATCATTAGCTATGGATTTGAAGCTTGAGCTAGAGAATTATAAATTTATGTAAGCCAATGTGCCTTATCTTATAAGGAAAACATTTCCCGAATAATTTTCAGTTTCTGTCATTAACCTATAAGTATAAATACCGGCTTCACAAAGTTTATTGTGGTATGTGCCATCCCAAGAATTTAATTGGTCGCCTTTAAATACTTCATTGCCTAATCGGTCATATATTATAAATTCATAGTCTATAGTATTAGTAAGGGGAGGAAAAAAGTCATTTGTTCCATCTGCCTGTGGAGTAAATCCATTAGGAATAAAAAATTGTGTGTCACAATTATTTATAGAAACGTGATAATAAATCGTATCTATAGAGCAAGGATCAGAAGCTTCCAATAAAAAGGTGCCGCTATCATCAACTACCAACGTACTATCATTAGCTGAAGCATCTAGCCATCTATAAGTTATACCATTTGATATAGGAAAAGTTAACGTAAGCATATCATCTTCACACATACTAGTATCAACGGTATAAGATTCAATTATAGCCGGTACATATTGCTCAAAATCAGGGTCAAAATAACTTTGCATAAAATTAGGAAAAGCCGCTATGAACTCTCCACCGGCTAAATCAAAAGTATTTAGTTGAAAATCACATGCTACACCTAAAGCATTTGGATTTTGAATTACGCTTAGAGATGATGCAGGAGTAGTATGACAGTAAATTTTACCATCCGGAGCATTTTGTAGGGCGTACCCTACGAGAGGCCCGGCTATAGTTGTAGCTGATGCAAGAATTGCAGCATTAGAGCCTGCTTGTAAATCATATTGAATTAAGTTATAATTCAATGAAATTCCAATTTTACTTAGTACATAAAGTATATTTCCAGAAGGAGAAAAGATATAACTAGTACCATAATTATTATTTAAATTTAGTGGATCTGAAACTATTCCGGTATTATTATCAAATTTAAAAATTTCAGTAGGGCCAAAACTTCCTGTCCCAAAAGCAAGCATATTCCCTTTAGGTGAAAATTTAATCGAAGATTGCCTTTTCTGTGATGAACCAACAGTGGAAATAACGGGGGCTGAAATACCATCTTTAGAAATTTCATAAGCTATAAATCTGTTAGTGTTAAACTCATGTGTTACAACCCACGTATTGATACCATTACCGTGTTTAATGCCTGCTACTACTTCATTAACGGGTCCAAATAAAGAAATGTTTTTAATAATTACATCCCCTAATCCTCCATTAATATCCATGTCAACAATTGAGTAATACATCATAGAGTCATAGTTATAAGAAGCGCTGCCTGTTTCGCCATCTACACTAAATATATAATACCGAGAGAGATCGCATATATCCTGAATGATGAGTGTTTGCCTTGAACTAAAATTTCCTCTTAATCCCTTTCCATTTGGCATAGTATCGTGTTGAGCATTCCATACTACCGAGCCATTTGTGTAAAAAAGTAAATTTCCTGAGGTATCACATATGGATGCACATGCTTCTTCAATTCTATGAGGGGCATCAGAGATAGGCACAGCTACGCCTGAATTAAAATCTATTCCTGCACTGTCTCCAAAATACCATATGTTTGCTTGCTTTTGACTATATGATTGATAGGAAAGCGCTATAAGTATAGTAATTATCGGAAATATCCTATGCATTTATTTATTGGTTTACAATCTTTTTAACATATAAATAGTTGTTGTTAAATAAAGATAAATTATATATACCGGTAGGAATATTAACAGTAATATTTAGCAGATCAAATGAATTATTAATCACTTTCCTAAAGACAATTTGTCCATATATATTTTCTATCTGAAGGAAAGCGTTTTGACCAATATTTATCCCTGATAATTGAATGTTAAACGTGTTATTTATAGGATTAGGATAAACAATCAAATTAGAAATTTCATTATTATCTATACCGGTAGATCCTCCTGTTACAAAAATATTTTGGCTGGAAGTATCAAAACAAATATCCTGTTGATTAGCTATCAACGTAATTTCTATTAAACCTGAAGTATTTAAGGTTTTATTAAAATTAAATGTGGTAAATTCTAATTGATCATTAATATACCATTGTTGGCCTGTACTGTTTAATGTTTGGTTATCAGATTCAATGGATGTTCCTAAGCTTACAGTGTCACCTATAAGCTGTGAAGCACTATCTAATAAAGAAAAATCAGTTTCGGGCGAAGTATATATAGTGATGGCACTACTTATAGAATCAAAATGAGTATTTGAAGAATCAACTACTAATTTAACATCATATAGGCCGGCACTATCAAATGTATACTGAAGATTTTCATCAGTAGAAACAAGTTCATTTTCTATATACCATTTATAGCTATTGGCATTAAATGAGGTATTAGTAAAAATTATTAAATTATCAGTGCATCCCGTAGTAACCGGAGTAAACGCTGCAATTATTGAAGTATCAAGCTCTTCATTTACTAAAATAGTTCCATTTTTTCCTGCTACATATACCTTTGAGTTTTCATCAATAATAGCTATATCTAATAGCACATTAGAAGTATTACTATTTTGACTAACCCAAGTATTTCCAGAGTCTGTGGTAATTAATATGCTACCATTATTTCCTACAGCATAACCTGTACTATTATTTAAAAAATCAATAGCTTGAATAGGATCGTTTGTAGAAGTAATATCCCAGGTCATCCCTAGATCTTTAGATCTGGCAATAACTCCTTTATTATCCGCATTACCAACAAGGTATAGTGTAGAATCACTAGTGAATGCTGCAGCTGTGTAGCTAGCTGAAGGAGCTTGGCTAATCATTAAGCTATTCCAAGAACTACCTCCATTTAAAGTATAGATAACCGTATTATTTTCTCCTGCAACTACTCCTATATTGCTATTTAAAAAAGCTATTGCCTTTGCTTGGCTTTTTTCTATCAAATCATAACTTACATCAATCCAATTGGCTCCTCCATCTGTAGTTTTGCGGATATGATAAACTACATCACTGAGGTTAACACCATCTGCATATAAGATTACATAACCGATGCTGCCGTTTATAAAGCATGCTTCTCTGGCTGAATTTGGAGCATTGACTTTATCATCATCAATAGTTAGCCAGCTTTCACCGCCATTCGTAGACTTTAAATATTTTAAACCTCTTTTTTCGATGCCAAATTCTTCAAAAAAACAATAAATGGTATCTCCCGTAATATCTAAGTCATAATAGTTTTTATCAGATGTAGTACTAGATAGATTTTCTTTAGCCCATGTTAAGCCTTCATTGGTTGTATGTAAAGTCTCATTATTATTTCCTACAGCATATCCTTCTCTGCTGTTTTTAAAAGCAATACTATTTAATGTGTTGGTTGAATTAGAATTTAATTCAAACCATTGAGCTTTTCCTAAAAATGTTATGGAGGATAAAATAAATATTAAGAATACTTTCATATGTGTATTATTTATTTATGATTTTTAATATTGCTAATGACAATATATTAAAGTTACTTAATAAAAGCAAGAATAATTTATTTATGTAGTATAATTCTGTGAATTAAGCCTTTATGTACATGCTTTCCTTAACAATCCTTACCACTTTCTCAGCATTAGGCAAATAAGCATCTACAAGGGTAGGAGCGTAGCTCATATTAGCATCTGCACCATTTACGCGCCTTACAGGTGCGTCTAAGTAATCAAATGCATCTTTTTGAATTACATAAGCTATTTCTGACGCGATAGAGCCATATGGCCAAGATTCATCAATAACGACTAATCTGTTTGTTTTTTTCACTGATTCGATAATTGTATCTTTATCTAAAGGCCTAATTGTTCTTAAATCAATTACTTCAGCACTAATGCCTTCTTTTTCTAATTCTTCCGCGGCAGCTAAAGCTACTTTCATCATTTTATTAAAAGATACAAGCGTTACGTCTGTTCCTTCTCGCTTTACTTCTGCTTTGCCTATGGGAATTAAATATTCTTCTTCAGGAACCTCGCCTTTATCGCCATACATCAATTCTGATTCCATGAAAATCACGGGGTCATTATCTCTAATAGCTGACTTCATTAATCCTTTTGCATCATAAGGATTGGAAGGAGAAATCACTTTTAAGCCGGGTACATTTGCATACCAACTTTCAAATGTTTGAGAATGCGTAGCTGCTAGCTGTCCGGCTGAACCCGAAGGGCCTCTAAATACAATTGGAATATTAAATTGTCCACCGGTCATATTCAACATTTTAGCCGCATTATTTACAATCTGGTCCATTGCCAAAATGGCAAAATTGAATGTCATGAATTCTACTATTGGGCGTAATCCATTCATAGCCGCACCGGTAGCGATTCCTGCAAAGCCTAACTCAGCAATTGGCGTGTCTATCACTCTTTTGGGGCCAAACTCGTCCAACATACCTTTACTCACTTTGTAAGCACCATTATACTCTGCTACTTCTTCTCCCATCAAAAAGACTCTTTCGTCTTTTCTCATTTCTTCACTCATAGCTTCACCTATGGCTTCTCTAAAAAAGATTTCTCTCATTTACTTTAAGTTTTTAATTGGATAGTAAAAATACAATTTTTCTCAGCTAATACAAATGCTATTTAATGCCATTGTACTCAGGGTTAAGCGGACGAATTTCTGAATTAAGTGTGATGAAATTATCCGGTAATTCTAACAAATGAATGATATGTTCAGCGACATCTTGTGGATGAAGCATGGTATCGTTCGCTTCAATGCCTTCATAATTTTTAAAAAAATCAGTATTAACAGAACCCGGATAAAGAGTAGTTACTTTAATATTGTATTTTCGTACTTCTTTAAACAAAGAATCAGAGATGCCTTTTACAGCATGTTTAGTGCCACAATAAGCAGTTCCCTCCGCTATTCCGGTCAGCCCGGCTATAGAAGAAATATTAATGATATGCCCTGATTTTTGCTTTCTCATATTAGGTAATACAGCTTTACAGCAATACAACAGTCCCAGCACATTTACATCAAACATTTCTTTAATTTGCTCATTAGGCAGCAACTCTAAAAATTTAAAATATCCTAATCCGGCATTATTCAATAGTATATTGATGTTTTTACCTAATTGATCGGTTGTTTGCTGATAAGCTTGCTCCACTTCTTCGTAATTCCTAACATCTGCTTTGAAAAAATGGAAATTATCATCAGTAATATCCGGCTTATTTCTGCCCCAACCGGCAACTACAGTACCTTTTCCTAATAATCTTTTAACAGTAGCATTGCCAATTCCTCCGCTGACACCTGTTACAATAGCAATTTTATCTTTTAAATCCATTTAAATTAATTTATAACAGTAATTTTTTTAGTATATACTTTATCATTTAATCTTAATACAATGAAATAAAAGCCGTCTTGAAGTTGTTCGCTGACGTGCCAAGTAGTTGAGTACTGTCCTTTATCCTTCGTACCACTATCAAGTAGTTGAACTATTGCTCCATATAAGTTAATAACCTGTAATACTACCTGTTGGCCATCTTTCGGTACTTCATATAAAATATTTGGTGTATTGAATTTGCTAGCCGGATTAGGAAAAATAGTCAATGGATTATTAAATGTAATGAATTCTTCTATTTCGAAGTCTACAGAGTCAATATTCGAAGTTTTCCATAGCCCCCCTGATACACTCGATGACCAAATAGTTTTTCCGGTAGGGTCATTCGGGTCAATCAATATACTTCTCGTCCTACCGCCAATATTGTTTGGCCCTCGCTCTGTCCAGGTGAGATTATTATTAATCCCGGCAGGGTCTACGATTGTTTCAAATAGTCCTCTGCCATACGTTGCTACTACTAACATATTATCTGAAGGCCTATATTTAAGCATCACTGTTTTTACATTTGCCATACCATTATTCATAATCTGCCATTTGGTATTTTCGCCATCTAATTTCTCAGTGTAGAATACACCCAGCTCTGTGGCAACATAGCAAACCTCTTTATTAATAGGATGATTAAAAGCCCAATAAATTGGAATATTAGGTAGGTCTCCTTCATGATTAACCCATTCAGGATTATCCTCACTAAAAGCTTCATAAGTTTCCCATACACTAGCTATACCGTAATTAGAGTAAATTGCAATGACATGATCGGAGTTTTCCGGGTCAACGTGTAGATTACTCACATACCCACTAGGCATATTACCGTTTCTTATATTCTTAGGAGAAGATCCGTTATCTGATTCATGCGCATCTTCTAGCCTAAAAATGCCCCCACCGGTGGTACCAAGAAAAATAGTGTTAGGAGTATTAGTGGCTATTCCAATAGCACTGATAGTACCAACTGTCCTACTGGCTTGCTCCCAGGCAATAATAGGAGAGTCAACGTTAGAGGCATCTGCCAACCGCCATAAACCTTGATTACTTGCCATGTATAAAAGTTCAGGATTGTTCGGGTCAAGCTCCATCGGATTAACAAATAAAACGTTGTTAGGTGTTAAGTAGCTATTATACATAGAATCTTTTCCTGCGGGATCAAATCCTTTTGTAAGCCGAAACATCTCAGCTAATTGCCGAGAGATATACATAATATCGGAGTTAATAGGGTTAACAGCACAAAAAGCTCCATCTCCGAATTGTAAGCTGGAGTATTTACCAATTTCATTTTCTTGTGTGCCCAACGTGTTATTATCCTGCGTACCTCCAATTAAAATATGGTTTTCTGCATCAGAAGGAAACGCAACTGCATAAAACTGAGTAACATTATAAGTTTTATTTCGATCGTAGAAATAAGGGATACTATCAGTGAAGTTATCACACCTAAATATCCCTCCATCATTGCCCAAATAAAGGGTATCGGAACTTTTAAAAATAATTTCATGATGATCTACATGAACTGCTTGTACATCTACAGTGTCCGGAATGTTTCTGGTAAGTTGTTGCCAATTATTACCGCCGTCTTTAGTTTTGTAAAGATTAAAAGCACCTGCAGCAACTACATTTTCATCATTAGGGTCTACTTTAGCGATCAAATCATACCAACTTTGCTTTCTAGCGAAAGTAGTCTTAGTACCCGGTGTATTGATCTCTGTCCATGTACTTCCTTTGTCAACAGTTTTGTAAGTTCCTAATAAAGAATCACCACTTAAAGTAGCAATAAAAGCATAAGCTACATTTTTATTAGAAGGAGATGTAGCTATTTCAATTCTTCCTTTTCCTGTGGCAGGAATACCATTTTCCAGTTTAGTCCAGCTACCTAGATCACCTGTTGTAGAAAGATATATGCCATCATTATCAAAAATACCCATGCTTACTAAAATGTTTCCATCATTAGTAATTTCGATATCAGCTGCTCTGGTGCTGGAAGAACCTATGCCATTTGATAATACTGTTTCCCAAGTGGCACCTCCATCTGTAGAACGTTGAATACCCGCCGCTCTCGTTGCAACATATATATAGTTGTTAGCTGGATGTACTAGCATATCTTGACAATAATTAAATATGCTCGTATCAGTTGAAACTAATTGCTCCCATGATTGCCCTGCATCTGTAGATTTCCAAACACCCGCACCTTGTACCATGCCGCCTCCGTACCATCCTTCTCCTGTGCAAAAGTAAAAATGATTGGTATTGTTTGGGTCATAAACAATTTTAGTAATGGCCAAGTTGGCAAAAAATTCATTTATGGGTTTCCATCCATTTGGGAATTGGGCATTTGTTTTATAAACAGGCGAAGTTATAGTTGAGGGAGCATAAAGTTTTAATGCCTTCCATGTTCCCATTAATGGAATATTGCCAGTGTTGGGATCAACAGTCATTAAATATTGCTGTTCTAATGCTTCTTTAGGAAATTCAAGTCGGCCCGCCTGTGAATAGAATGAAGTAGGTTTTTTCTCTACAGAAGATAGAGAGTAAATTGTATAAATAAAAAATGCAGTAGTAATTAATATTCCGCTTAGAAGTAAGATTTTTTTAATATTCATGATCTCTTAACACATTTTGTCTAATAATAATTCTAAGCATTATTATTCACTTAACGCTTTTACTTTTTCTATAAACTCTTTAGGCACTTCCTTAATTTTCTTTTCTTTATAGTTATAACAGACTATGCCGGTTTTTATTTGTGCTAATACTTTTTTGGTACTTATGTTTGTCATTTTATAGTAAACTTCAAATCCCATTTTAGAAAAATTTTCAATAGCCATTTCTACTTGAATATGGTTCCCTTGAAAGCCTTCTGATCTAAATACTACTGCTGCATCAGCCATGATAAGGCTGACACCTGCTAAATCCAGTTCACTGTAGCCTAAGTTTTGAAGTAGCCTTAACCTACTTTCGTGAGCCAGTGCTAACACTTTATCATTGCTTAAATGCCCACCGTAATTAATATCATCTATCCGAATCATTAATGTGGTGGTAAACACAAACTCTTTTGGCATTTCAATCTGTACTCTACTCATTGTTTAATTTATATCTAGGCAGTGGCGTACAATCTTGCGTAGTAAATTCCTTTTTTAAATATTTATAATGAGCTGCAATAGCTATCATGGCCGCATTATCTGTGCAATATTCAAACTTCGGAATGTAAGTATTCCAACCTTTATCTAGGCCGGTTTTTGTTAAAGCAGATCTCAATGCACTATTCGCAGATACGCCACCGGCGATGCCTATTTCTTGGATGCCTGTTGCTAATGCTGCTTTTGATAATTTATTAATTAAAATATCGACAATACATTTTTGGATGGAAGCGCAAAGATCCTCTTTGTGTTCTTGTAAAAAGTTTTCATTTTGATTAAGTTGTTTTTGAATGAAATATAAGAAGGATGTTTTTAACCCGCCTAAAGCTGAAATTTAAATCAGGTACGTTTGGTTCAGGAAATGAAAATTTATCCGGATTCCCATGCTTTGCAAGCTTATCAACTAATGGGCCACCCGGATAGGGTAGTCCAATCAACTTAGCAATTTTATCGAAAGCTTCTCCTGCTGCATCATCGATAGTTTCACCTAATACTTCCATGGAGAGATGATCTGTTACTTTAACAATTTGTGTATGGCCTCCCGACACCGTCAGGCATAAAAAAGGAAAAGTAGGCTTTGGACTGTCTATAAAATGAGCCAATACATGGGCTTGCATATGGTTAACTTCAATAATAGGAATGTTAAGTCCAAGTGCGAATGCTTTTGCAAAACTAATTCCTACTACAAGCGAACCAATCAATCCCGGGCCTCGTGTGAAGGCCACAGCATCTAATTCAGTTTTTTGAACGCCCGCTTCTTCTAATGCAGCTTTTACGACCGGCACAATATTCTCTTGATGTGCTCTGGAAGCTAATTCCGGCACTACTCCTCCATATTTTTCGTGTATGCTTTGATTGGCAATAATATATTGATAAGATTACTCTATTGCGTATTACAGCCGCTGAAGTATCATCGCAGGAAGATTCAATAGCAAGTATAGTAGTGAGCGGTTTCATTAAAGTATTTGCTAAAATACGAATTAACAAGCTAGATGGCACAGATTTTGTTTAATTTTATGGCAATAAATCCATCTGCAGATCACTTATAAAGTCTTTTCTTGACAAAAACTGTAAAACTTGTATCTAGATTTGTCTTAATAGCTCTTCTTGTGCTGTTTTTTATACTATTAAGCATAGTGGGGTTATTTAAAGTACCAAGTATTCAAACAAAAGCGCTTGATTGGTCAAACAATTACTTGTCTGAATATTTAGAAACTACAGTTAATATTCAAGAATTGAATTATTCGCTATTAAACTATTTTGAATTAAATGGCATATATATTGAAGACCAACAAACAGATACCCTGCTGTTTGCTGAAAATGTATCTGTTAATATAGGTGTTTTTGCTTTGTTTCGTGGACAAATAGATATTTCTTCTGTAGAAATTCAACATGCAGATGTTAATATTTTGAAAGACTCCAATAATGTGATAAATTTTCAGTTTATAATAGATCAAATCAATCAAAAAAAATCTTCTCAAAACCAGATAGTATTGAATTTGGAAGATATTCAACTGGAAGATATTCAATTCCATTACGACGATTATTACGTGAATCAGCGTTTAGCTGCAAAAGTAAATAGTTTAGCTATAGAAGTGGACAGCATCAGCCTTTTAGATAGAAGAATAGTACTAAAACAACTTTTGGTAGATAAAATAGCTGTTGCTTACCAAAAACTGGAAACACCTGATTCGCTCGCAGTCACCACCAAATCTTATAGACTCTACGCCATCTCAAGAATGGATAATTAAAGTGGAGGAGTCAATTATTACCAATGCTACCGCTCAATACGATAAATCCGGCAAAGAGTATCATCTTAATAAATTTGATCCCAATCATGTTTTACTTTCAGATATTAATATAACTACTGAAAATGTTTATGTAAGTACAGATACTGTTCATTTAGATATTAGCCAAATATCCTTAAAGGAAAAGAGTGGGATCAAAATAAAAAGTGCCAAAGCAAATTTATCTATTAGTCCGGGCGATATAGCAGTACAAAATTTTCATGTCAAAACTCCTTCTAGCAATATTCAAGGCTCCACTCACATTACTTTTGAAGTAGCAGATATTTTGCCTACGTTATATCTAAATGTTGATTTAAAGAAGTCTCAGCTTGGGCATACTGACCTAGCGGTATTCTCTCAGAAATTAGATGAACTAAATAGCCAGGTTCAAATATCCGGTAATATAAAAGGCAGATTATCCAACATAGCAGGAGAAAACCTTACGATCAGCGCCGGGAACCGTACACTATTTAAAGGTAAAGCCAAGGTCCGTGGATTGCCTGACATCAATAATACTTACATAGATTTTAAGGTTGTTAGCCTCTTAACTGATGCAGATGATATAAAATGTATTTATCCTCAAGCAAATTTAGGAAATAAATTATATAAGCTAGGTAGGCTCCACTTTTCCGGACAATTTACCGGATTTACTAAAGACTTTGTAGCGTATGGACAATTAAATACTTCACTGGGCAGTATCAACTCAGATGTGAATGTTAAATACGATGGGGATATCATTCAATATTCCGGCGCGATTGCAACCACAAGATTTAAAGCAGGAGAATTTTGGAATAATAATACGCTTGGTTTGATATCTATTAATGCAAATGTAAAAGGAAAAGGAATTGATGCAAATACAGTTAACACAAAACTAGAAGGTCAAATTAAACTAATAGAATATAATGATTATGATTATAAGGATATTGTAAGTGATCGGTAGTCTGAAACAAAAGTTATTTAATGGTACCATTAGTATAGATGATCCTAATTTAGCGATGAATTTTGATGGAATTGTGGATTTTAATCAGGCTATACCTAAGTACCAATTGACCGCTGAAATCGATCGAGCTTATTTGAAAGAAATAAATTTATCTGAGCGGCCTTTCGTTTTACAAACAAAAGCTTATGTTAATTTCTCAGGTGATAAACTAGATAATGCAGATGGTACAATCGTAGTTGAAGATTTTATATTATCTGAAGATACAAACAGCTTTAAGCTGAATAAATTAGAATTTGCTGCAATAACTACTGATGATCATAAAGATTTGTCTATAAAATCAGATATTCTTAATGCACAAATTAACGGTGTATTTCAATTTTCAGAAGTAATAAATAACATTAAAGATATTCTTAATGGATATATTGTAGTAGATCGTAATATTGACTTTCAAAAGTTTGCGAATATAGATGTGGATTATAAGTTGTCTATATACAAAGCGGATAATATCATAGAATTCTTTTTACCTGAGCTTCACTTAAAAGATACAGTTTTAATATTAGGCCAATTAAATACGGCTAAAGGCCAACTTGATGGATTATTAAAAGTAAAAGCTTTAGAATATATGAATTGGGAGCTTGAGGATATTGGCATTCAAGTAGGGTCAAATGATAATGAACTCTCCGGATTGGCAACCATAGGGGAAATTGAGTATGGTGATCAATATATATTAACTAATAATGGACTAAGTCTCTCCATTGCCAAAGATAGTATGTATGTGAATGTGTCGATTGACAACGATAGTTCTAAAAATAGCTTAAGCCTTAATGGAATTGTAGTGTCTGATAAGGAAGAAGGAGTAATGGCTAAGATTTTACCTTCATTGATAAAGCTTAACGGAAAAAACTGGGTGGTAAATAATGAAAATTCAATTCAATACTATGAAAAGAATATGAAGGTGAATAATCTAACTTTTAGTCAAGGTGAACAAACGATTATATTTAATATGACTAATCCTGATAGTTTAATTGTTTTTGATGCTAATTTGGCCAACTTTAACTTAGCTGATTATTCTCAATTATTTATGAGAGGTGGCCAAGAAATAGACGGCCTTCTTTCAGGAAGATTAAATGCGAAGCTTTTTGAAGATTTTTATGCTGATTTTGAAATCAAAAACTTTTCTCTGAACAATGATACGTTAGGAGATATTGATTTAGATGTTTATAAAAAACTAAATAGCCAATATGTCTATTTAAATGGGAATATCTTGAGCAATAGGCGTTCATTGGCAGCCAAAGGTTATTATAAAATAATTTATGAGGGAGAAGACAGCTTCAATCTTAAAGCCACATCAAAACACACGCCTATAGCATTCATTCAAGAATATTTTCCTTCTATCAGTGATTTGCAGGGCGAAGCGTCAATTGATGTTGCATTAGTTGGTACTATTAGGCAACCCGTTATTACCGGCCAGGCGTTACTACATGATATAAGCACAAAAGTAAATTATCTGCAGGTTAATTATTTCATCCCGAATGGTAAAATACTATTTAAGAAAAATAATCTTCATCTTGATCAACTGGAAGTATTTGACCCCGATGGGAATTTAGCCTATTTAAGTGGCGATATTAATCACAATTATTTAACTGATTTTAGTTATGATGTGAATATTGCGAGTTCAAGGTTTTTATTTCTTAACACCACCGCTAAAGATAACAGTAGCTATTATGGAAAAGTTTATGCCGGCTTAGATAATAAAGCCAGACTAATTGGAGATGCTAAGTATTCAATCATAGATATAAAAGCTACTACTGATAAAGGAACTTCTATTTTTATTCCAATTAATGAGAGTACCGATATAGGAGAATACGATTTTATAGAATTCGCTTATATAGATACAGTGGAAGAAAAGGTTGAAGATGTTAAAAGTGCAAAGACGTTTATCTTAGATATGAAATTAAATATTACTCCTGAAGCTGAAGGGGAAATTATTTTTGATCAGCAGGCAGGGGATGTGATTAGGGCAAGAGGCCGGGGAAATATAAGTATGTCCATCAATACTAATGGCACATTTAATATTTTTGGAACATATATCATCGAGCGAGGAAACTATTTATTTACGCTTAAAGGCCCTGTGGAAGGTATTTATGTGCTTAATAAAAGATTCACAATCGAAAGTGGCAGTAAGATCAATTGGTCCGGTTCTCCTTATGATGCTACTATAGACGTAGATGCTTTATATCGTTTGAGAGCAAGCTTGCCAGATAGAAAATCTTATCGAGTAGCAACTGACGTTATATTAAATTTGAGAGGATCTTTACTGAGTCCGAATGTTTCTTTTAACGTACGTACTGCCGGTTCTGAAAATGCCTCTTTATCTGAACCTATTTTAGAAAGGATAAAAAGAGATGAAGTAGAGTTAAATAGGCAAGTATTTGGATTGTTAGTTATGAATAGATTTCTTCCTAGCCAATTTGGCAGCACAGATGCCATTAACAGCAGCAGATCGACCAGTGTGAGTGAATTTGTATCTAGGGAGTTAAGTATTTTAGCTTCCAAAATCTCTAAGGATATAGATTTTAACTTTAATTTATATACCTACGACCTAAACTCAGGAGATGTGCCTGTAGATCCTGATGTCGATCCAACTACTAAGCAACAAGAATTACAATTAGGTGTAAGTAAGCGATTTTTAGATGATCGTTTAACTATTGATGTAGGCGGTAACGTGGGACTGAATCAAGATGATGCAGGAATTATTCAAGACGATAACAGTGCAGGAAATGTTAGCGGTGATTTTAATATTGAATACAGCCTCACACCTGATGGCAGGTTAAAAGTCAAAGCATTTAGAAAAAATGCGTATGATATTTTTGTAGAACGCAATCAAAATAAAACGGGTGTAGGATTTTTTTATCGAAAAAGTTTTGACCGATTAAGTGAACTCTGGAAAGGTTTTAGGAGTGATAAGCAACAGCCAAATGAAGAGAAAGAAGAAATCCCCTAGACTGGCTATTTTTTGAGCTTTTTTTCTGTTAAAGGAAAAATTAATATAACTCCTACTATCATAATAATTATAGAAGCTATTAGGCTTGCTTTTTTGGAGAATAATATATAGGAAAAAATCTGAATGATCATCACTGATAATGCAATATAAATCATCAAAATAGAGCTATATCGATTAGCCATGTCCCATGATTGTTGGTCTTTCATAGAAGCTTTAGTCCGGTAGCCATACAAATGGTTGATGTGTTTAGGAGGAAATAATTTAAATAAAATGGCAAGGGTTAACAATAGGGGGCAATCATAAAATGTATGACTAGTTCCAAATATACATTCATTCTGCCAATTTAGATCGACGCCTGTTTTTGATGAAGTGACTGATATATCTTACCAATGAAATGACTGCCCCTAAAGCTATTAAAATAAAGATCCATGATTTTCTAGAACCATCAAAGCCTTTATCAATCAACATACCAATTGCCATTGCACCAACTAATGCGGTTAGAAGAACTACGATATGATAGATAATTTTATTTTCCTTTTTTAAGCCTGGCGTGAGTATGAGCAATAATCCTCCAAAGCCTGCGGGAATAAGAGCAGTAAATTGCCAATCCCCTTGTTCCGCATATCTTGCTATTAGGCCCCATAAACCTAACAGCACTAGTAAAATAGCAAATATTAAATTAGTTCTGTAGGGTTTCATAAATATCTATTATTTATCTTTTTGTTTTTATACGCTCTAAGTCTTTTTGAAAACGGTCTATATAAGCTTGCTCATCTTTTGTAATAGGTGGTGTAGCGGATGCAACCTTGGTAATAACCTTTAGGTATAAATTTTCAAATGTAGTATCTAAATGGCTTATATTTTCTTTTACTCCTTTAATAGCCCACTCATAAGCTGTATCTGCAGAAGGATGATCCTTGTCTAAAATTTTAAATATAATCTCTGATATATCAAAATCAGCTTCTGCATTGTGATTTTGAATTTCTTCAGTAACAATTTCATGAAGCATTCTTTTTTTCTTCATGTTGTATTTCTCCATCAGCCATAGCAACAGCATAAGCTAATTCTCCGAGGGAGAAATAAAGATTCTCTATACTATCCATTTTATAAGTTTGAGTAAAGTTAATGATTTAATTTTTATAGTAAAATTTACTAATTCAAATATCATGCTAGAAAATATTAAGTAAAATAGGAGAGTGATATGATTTTTAAAGATTTACATTTAGTAAAATAACAAATTTTATATAATATGATTTTTTACTAAATATGTACTAAATTTTATTATTATTTATAGCTAATATTATTAGTTTAAATATATTAACTTTCTATAAATTAATACGTTAAAATTAAAAACTAAAGTTAACTTATTATGGTATGCATTTTTATCGTAAATTATTTATGTTAAACTATTTATTGAATATTAATAACTTTATATAATTCTTGTAAGTTGCTTTTAAATAAGTAATTACTATTAATTTGATTTAAATAACTTGTAATTTGGTATCTTTTTAAGGGTATTTTGATCATTTAAGCTTTTTAAAAAATTAACATTTATAAGCAATAAGTATCCATACTTATTGGCTGTTATTCTTATTAGTAATATTTTCATCTATCGTATAATTATTCATTTGCTATTTAAAATTTCGTAATTTTGTGTCCTTAAAATAGAGGGGTAAATTTTATGGATAACATCCGAAATTTCTGCATCATTGCACATATTGATCACGGGAAAAGCACTTTGGCTGATAGGCTGTTAGATACAACTAAAACTATCACAGACCGGCAAAAGCAAAATCAGGTGTTGGATGATATGGATATCGAACGCGAACGCGGCATTACTATTAAGAGTCATGCTATCCAAATGGATTATGTCTATGAAGGTAAAAAGTATGTATTAAACCTTATAGATACCCCCGGGCATGTTGATTTTTCTTATGAAGTGTCCAGAGCAATCGCTGCTTGTGAAGGAGCTTTGTTATTAGTTGATGCTACTCAAGGCATCCAAGCTCAAACAATTTCTAACCTTTATTTGGCAATGGAACATGATCACGAGATTATTCCCGTGATCAACAAAATTGATATGGATGGGGCTATGATCGAGGAAACTACTGATCAAATCGTTGATCTGATTGGTTGCAATCGTGAAGATGTGATTCCGGCGAGCGGCAAGACCGGCCAGGGAGTGGATGAAATTCTTAGTGCAATCATTAATCGCATCCCGCATCCGGTAGGGGACCCTGAAGCTCCTTTGCAGGCGATGATTTTCGATTCTGTTTTCAATGCTTATAGAGGTGTTATTGCTTATTTCAGGATCATGAATGGCACTTTGAGAAAAAATGACCAGATCAAGTTTTTTCATACTAAAAAAGAATATAATGCCGATGAAGTAGGAATCCTTAGGTTGACTATGGAACCTAGAAATATAGTAAACACAGGTGATGTAGGATATATAATAACAGGAGTAAAAGAATCTAAAGAAATTAAGGTAGGAGATACCATTACATTAAAAAATAATCCAACTGATAAGGGGATTCAAGGTTTTGAAGACGTGAAACCTATGGTATTTGCAGGTGTATACCCAATTGATAGTGCCGATTATGAAGATTTAAGAGACTCTATAGAAAAGCTTCAGTTAAATGATGCATCATTGGTTTATGAACCGGAAACTTCAGTAGCGTTAGGCTTTGGATTTAGATGTGGCTTTCTAGGGATGTTGCATTTGGAGATAATTCAGGAACGATTAGAACGTGAATATGATATGTCGGTGATCACTACGGTTCCTAACGTATCATATAATATATATACTACTAAAGGAGAGATGGTTGTTGTCAATAATCCTTCAGAGTTTCCTGATCCTTCCACCTTAGATAAAGTCGAGGAGCCATACATACGAGCCCAAATTATTTCTAAGCCTGATTATATCGGTTCTATCATGAAATTATGTATGGATAAGCGTGGCGAGCTGACCAATCAGGTTTATCTTACTCCTTCCAGGGTAGAGTTGACTTTTGAAATGCCTTTAGCAGAGATAGTTTTTGATTTTTACGATATGTTAAAATCTATCTCAAAAGGATATGCTTCCTTTGATTATTATCCTATAGGATATAAGACTTCTGAATTGGTTAAATTAGATATAAAACTTAATGGCGATAATGTTGATGCGCTATCCTCATTAATACACCGTGCTAAAGCTTATGATTTTGGGAAAAGAATCTGCTCTAAATTAAAAGAACTATTGCCCAGACAGCAGTTTGCCATAGCTATACAAGCAGCAATTGGCGCAAAAGTTGTCTCGAGAGAAACTATTAGTGCTTTAAGAAAAGACGTAACTGCTAAATGCTACGGTGGTGATATTACCAGAAAAAGAAAACTATTGGAAAAACAGAAAAAAGGTAAAAAACGTATGAAGCAGATTGGCAATGTGGAAGTACCCCAATCTGCCTTTTTAGCAGTTTTAAAACTGGATTAATGCAGGAATAGTAGGTTGCCTCATTTCAGAAATTTTCTACAAGAAAATTATTTAAAACCTCTATAAGTGTACAACAAAATTATTTATTAGCTTCAATTTAAATTTCATCGTTCAATCTATCTCCAACAAATCCAATATAAAAGCATAGATATACGCCAGTTCACTATAACTGCTAAATCTTCCGGAAGCTCCGGAATGACCTGAGTTCATATCTGTTTTTAATAGAATAGGATTATCACTAGTATTATGGGTTCTTAACTTTGCTACCATCTTGGCAGGTTCCCAGTAGCCTACT
Source organism: Chitinophagales bacterium (assembly GCA_965213575.1). GTDB lineage: Bacteria > Bacteroidota > Bacteroidia > Chitinophagales > JAUHXS01 > JAUHXS01. Next base: position 35,831 of record CBDBZN010000013.1, read on the forward strand.
TGTGAATCATTAAAAGCAGTTGTGAAAAGCATTGCCGGATAGTCTTGCTTTTTGATATTATCATATGGTGAGTAAGATTTTATATAATTATACACTTCTTTATCATTAGGATTGCCCCATTCCTCATACTCTCCGGTAGTCAGCGGAAGAGATTCATCCATCATAGTATTTACTACATCTACAAAAGGAACATTCAAAATGATAGCTTTAAAAAGGTTAGGACGTTCATTTGCAACGACACCCATTAGTAAGCCGCCTGCACTACCACCCATAGCTACCATTTTCTCTGAGTTAGTATATTTTTCGTCGATAAGATGTTCTGCACATGCAATAAAATCGTTAAAGGTGTTTTTCTTATTTAGTTTCTTTCCTTGATTGTACCATTCTTTTCCCATATCTGCTCCACCTCTTACTTGTGCTATGGCATAGACAAATCCTCGATCTAACAGACTTAAACGAGCTGTCGAAAAAGAGGGGCTTTGAATATCACCATATGCTCCATAAGCTGTTAGTAGTAATTTATTGTCTCCTCTTTTTTTGACGCCTTTTTTAGCGATTAGTATAATAGGTATTTTAGTTCCATCCTCTGCAGTTGCCCATATTCTTTCCGAGCGATATAGTTTAGGATTAAAATATCCCTGAATAGTATCTTGTTTTATAGCAGTCTTTTCTTTGGTAACCATATTGTAGTCATAGATAGTAAGAGGAGTTGTAAATGACGAATAACCAAAGCGAAGTGTGTTGGTATCGAAATCCGGATTGTCATCAATGGATGCAGTATATAAATCTTCATCAAAATCTATGTAGTGAGCCGACATGTCACTTTTATTATAAATTTTGAGCTTATAAATCGCTTTTTCTAGCTCATTTGTTACAATGTAATTATCAAATATCTCAAAATTAACTAGATACCTTTTTTTATCATGAGGAATAACTTCTTTCCAGTTTTGAAATGAAGGATTATCAATAGTTGTTTCCATCAATTTAAAGTTTTCTGCGTCATCATTGGTCATGATATAAAATTTGTCTTTATAATGAGTAGCCGAGTATTCATGGCCCTTTTTTCGAGGTTCAATTATTTGAAGATTAGCTAATGGGCTATCAGCAGGTAAAAACCATTGTTCAGAAGTACTTTTACTATTAGCATATAAGTAGATATATTGATCAGATTTCGACCGACTTAATCCGACACTAAATCGATTGTCTTTTTCCTCATATATCAGTTTTGGCTTCTTATTAGAGTTTAATACATATCGCCAAACACGATAACTTCTTTTACTGGAATCTTCACTGGTGTAGAAAATGGTCTTGTTATCATTTGCCCACGTTATACCACCAAGATTTTCTAGCGTATCAGAAAGTGCCTTATTAGTAAACATATTTTTAAAATAATAGGTATATTCATTATTACCTAATGTATCAATAGCATAAGCTATTATACTGTCATCAGGACTAATTTGCAAGCCTCCTATACTATAGTAACTATGACCTTTTGCTAACTTGTTTACATCAAAAATTATTTCTTCCGAGGCGTTTAAAGATTTTTTTCGACATACCTTATAATAAATATCTCCTTCTTCATAGCGGATATAATAATAGTATTTGTGAATTTTTAGAGGTAGACTCTCATAATCAGGTTTAGCTCTATTGAGCATTTCGTCATATAATTGACGCTTCTTAAATCGTAAAGGAATCATATAGTTCTTGGTGTAGTCGTTTTCTGCATACAGATGTTGCCAAACCAAGGTGTCTGTTCTGTTTTGTAGCCAGTAATAAGGATCCTCTCTTTTTTCACCAAATGAGGTATGTGTATACTCGATTTTTTTAGCTATTGGAGCAAGTAAAGAATCGTTTTTAACATATTTATTTTTAAATTGATGTTTTAAAGATGCTTGTTTCTCTAGGTCTTTTGTTATTTCTTCTTCAAGTTGCGTAGGAACTAATTGATTGTAGTTTTCCCAAAAATCTTCATTGTATTCAAAAGGGAAATCAAATAAAAAAACTCCTTGTGGGTAGTGTGAATTTTTATCATAAAATAATGAATCGGATGAAAATTTTTCGATGTTCTCAGTTTCAACTTTATGTACTACTAGATCCATTTCTGTTTCATACGGAATAATTTTATTGGTCAACCCATCTGTAAATCGAGTATCCGTTTTGATTTTTATATGGGAAATATACCACTTGTCATTTATTTGTTGATAATCTATTTCTACTGATTCAAAACCCGCTTTTTCTTCGCTAACTACTTTTTTTAATTTATTAGGATTTCTTTTTTTAGGGTTTCCCACAAACTCTGTAACTCCACCCCATGTGTCAGCATTATAAGTTGGATCAAGTTGTTCTATTTTTATTTTAATGATTACAAGTGTTTCAGTATTTATAAAATATGTTTTTTTATATGTTCGATTATTACTTAACGGTTTTTTATTTTCACATGAGATTATATAAACTGATTGATTGTTATAAGTTGTAATATCATCAATGTTATATATTTCATTTTTATAGTTATATCTACTGGTAATCGATTTTGCAGTCGTTGCCTTTACAAAATCCCCCATAACAATTCTTAAAGGACCACCTTCAATTCTTGTATTATGTCTTTCAGCTTGGTAATCATTACTGGATCTAACCGCTAACAATTTTATTTGATCATCACCATGACGTAATGACATCATCATAGGAATCTCTAGTGTTAACCCATCTTCAAAGCTGCCATCACTACGATACGTCCAGTTCATAGGGGTAAAGTCTTGGTCTTTTTCCGCATAAGAATTTAAAAGGAAAATACAGGCCGCGTCAGCATACTTTACATATTTTCCATGCTGCTTTACTATTTCCTTATAATATGCATGCAAATAAAATGGCTCCGTTGGATAATTTTCTGACTTTTTAAGCAATGCTTGTTGTACTATTTCTCTTGCATCTTTGGGTGCTACTGCCACTTCTTTCAAATCAATGGTTGCAGGTTGTAATTTAATAATGATATTCTCATTCTTTAGGTCTTCAATATTGGCGGAGTAGTTTTGATAACCCATAGATGATATATTGATGGACTTATCGGCATATTTTTTATTAAAATGAAATGCAAACTTTCCTTCTAAGTTGGTCACGTTCCCAATGGAGGTGTTTTGCAACTGGATATTGGCATAGGGAATACCTTCTCCCGTTTTACTGTCTATGACTTGCCCACTTAGTGTTATGAAATTGCTTTCTGTCGAAAGTCGCAATGCAATTTGATCATTAATCAATTTATATTCAATTCCAAATCCACTAAAAATTTTATTTAAAACATCCCTTAGTGGAACATTTCTAGCTTCAAAAGAAAGTTTTTGAGACAGAGGTAGGGCAGAGTTGCTGTAAGTGAAATTTACATCATGCTTTCTCTGGAAGTAGTTCAGTACTTCTTCAAGTGACTGATTTTTGAAGTTGACCGTTACATTTTGGTCTAAGTTGGTGGCCATTGCAAATGAGATATAGGCAATTATGAATACTTTAAATATTACTAGATTTTTCATATTGATTAGGTGTTATTAATAGTTAGTTGATCTGGTAAGTGTTTCCATTTTTTTGATATGTGATGCCCATTGTAAATGACATAGCATCAAGTATTTCTTCTGCTTCAGGATCAGAAAAGTTGCCGGTAAAAGTCTGGTTGGAGTATGTCGAATTTTTTATTTCAATCTTATTGTCAAAATATTCATTGAGGGTAGCTACAACATAGGATATAGAATCTCTCTCGAAAACGAGATTTTTAGTTTGCCACGCTCGGAAATTAGCATTCTTGTTAACTTCTCGATGCATGATATGTTTTTGCTTTTGTAAAGTTCCCTTTAAGCCTGGAGTAAGAATAGCTATCGGGGTTTGTTTACGCGTGGCATCTGAAAAGGCTACCTTTCCGGTAACTACTGATACCTCTACCGTTTCTTTATCTGGGTGTGCAGTTACTGTGAAAGACGTACCTAAAACTTCTACTTTGCCACCTTGCCCAAATATTTGAAACGGTTTGGCTTCGTTTCGTTTAACATCAAAAAAAGCTTCTCCGGTTAAGTATACAATTCGTTTGGCGAAGACTGGGTCATAAGTGATGGAACTGCTCTTGTTTAACCATATCACAGTACTATCCGGCATCAAATGTTCAATGACTGATACATCTGCTTGAATAGTAACTGAGTTAGAATCATTATTTAATAAAAAATTGATAAAGAAACCAAGTCCAATTAATAATACAAGTCCGGCTGCAATTCTATAGCTCCATTGAACGAAAGTAAGGGTTGAGCGTTTTGTATCATTAATTTCTGTTTCGTGATCACTTATTTTTTGTTGTATTTGCTGCCAACCGGCTTTAATATTTGGTTCGTATATTTCCTCTTGTTGATCGGTAATTTCCCAAAGTTGAGCTATCTCTTGAAAGCGTTTTTCATTTTCTGTACTTACTGCTCGCCATGCTGTTAATTTATAAGTCTCATCAGAAGTAGCTGTGCCGGATAAAAATTTGCTAATTATTTCACTATAAGTTTCCATCTATATGTAATTTTGGGTAAACATTTTGACTGCCCTCTATTATATAGATGCAGAAAAGTGGAAGTACCCCTATAGAGAAGTGAAAAAAATTATTCTAAATGTTCTTTGAGTTGTGCTCTCAATCGCTGTAACGCTTTAGAAATCTGGTTTTCTACAGTTTTAGTGGAAATATTTAAATATGCAGCAATTTCTTTATAGCTCATTTTTTCGTATCTGCTCAATATAAAAACAACCTTACATCGTGGGGGTAACTGATTAATAGCTTTCCGAACCTCCGATTTTAAATCTTTGTATTCTAAGTCATTTGCTGAATCCGCAGCAAATACTGAACTTTCTTCAACTGTAGCGGTAGATTTTCCTTTTTGAGATCGTAGATAGGAGAGGGCTTCATTAATAGCAGCTTTGGTTAAGTAGGCAGATAAGGAACTGGTTATTAATATGTCCTTTTTTTGCCAAAGTTTGACAAACACATCTTGAACGATGTCTTCAGATAGAGTAGGATTTTGTAAAATTCGATTTACTTGCTTGCAGAGATGGCCATAATATTGATTGTAAATTGCCTCAAGGCCTTTTTTCCCGTCTTGTTGATGTAGATTAAGAAAGTGCTCGTCTTTTAAATTCATGATAAATTACAAATATAATATAATTGACAAGTTATGACTGTCCAGGATGTTTTAAGACCTATTTTAGTCAAGTTAGTTTGTGATTTTTAGCGATCAGCGCTCAATGTTATCAATTATATTAATAAAAGTCTTTAACTTCACATGCTACAAATCCTTACGTAGCTTTTACAATAAATAGCGGAATTATAACATGAAAATACTAGATGGCAAAGGGTTATCGAAAATTATGAAAAGCGAAATTGCCGAAAAAGTAAATATTTACAAAAAAGAAACTAAAAGACAACCACATTTAGCAGCTATATTGGTGGGTAACGATGGTGCTAGTGAGACTTATGTAAACAGTAAGGTGAAAGATTGTGAAGAAGTTGGCTTTCAATCATCTCTTTATCGCTTTGATAATTCAATCAAAGAAAGTGAATTATTATTCACTATTGATACTTTGAATGATGATGTTAATGTAGACGGTATATTGGTCCAACTCCCATTGCCTAAGCATGTTAATGTAGAGCGAGTTATAGAGCGGATCAAGCCTGAAAAGGATGTGGATGGTTTTCATCCCATCAATGTAGGCAGGATGACAAAAAATCTACCTGCATTTATATCTGCCACCCCTTATGGAATTTTAAAACTGTTAGAAAGGAACAATATAGATGCACAAGGTAAACACTGCGTGGTATTGGGAAGGAGTGATATCGTCGGCCGGCCCATGAGCATACTTATGTCGAGAAGCTTTAAAACTGGGAATAGTACGGTAACACTTTGCCATAGTAAAACTAAAAATCTAAAAGAATTTACTAAACAGGCTGATATTTTAATAGTAGCATTGGGTAAGGCAGAATACGTTACTGCGGATATGGTAAAGGAAGGAGCAGTGGTGATCGACGTGGGAATTACGAGAATTACAGATAAAAATAAAAAATCAGGATACAGGTTGCTTGGTGACGTAAAATTTGATGAAGTGTCTAAAAAAGCAGGATACATTACCCCTGTTCCCGGTGGTGTAGGGCCAATGACCAGAGTCGCGTTGTTATTAAATACGTTAAAAGCTGCTAAAAACGAAATTTATCCTAAATGAGTAGTTGGTTAGTTTATAATTTAGAATGTATAATTATAGACTCTCAACTTGATAACTTCGAACTAATTCTATGAAGCTTCCATTCTCTGTCAAATCAACTCTTGCACGCCCATTTGCCAGAAGGATAGCAAAAAAAGTATATAAAAGTGCAAAAGACGGTGCCAAGACACAAGAAAAAGTTTTTAAAAAATTAATTAAAGAAGCTCAGCGTACAAGTTTTGGAGTTGATCATCATTTTGGTAAAATAAAATCTTACCAAGACTTTAAAACGAATGTCCCCATTCGGGATTATGAAGAATTAAAACCATACATAGATCAAATAAAAGCAGGCGAAAAAGATGTTTTATGGAAAGGCAGGCCTATTTATTTTGCCAAAACTTCCGGTACTACTTCCGGTACCAAGTATATCCCCATCACTAAAGACTCTATTCCTAATCATATCAACACTGCTCGAAATGCCTTATTAATGTATATTGCCGAAACGGGCCGGACGGAATTTATTGATGGTAAAATGATTTTTTTGTCCGGTAGCCCCACGTTAGAAAAAATTGGCGGTATCCCAACGGGCAGATTGTCAGGTATTGTTAATCACCATATCCCGAAATATTTACGACGAAATCAAATGCCTACTCTTAATACTAACAAAATTGAAGATTGGGAGCAGAAAGTGGATAAGATAGTGGAAGAAACTTTTCAAAAAGATATGACGCTAATCAGTGGTATTCCTCCATGGGTTCAAATGTATTTTGATAGATTAATGCACTTATCTAGTAAATCCGTAGGAGCATTATTTCCTAATTTTTCTCTATTTGTTCACGGAGGTGTTAATTTCCAGCCATACAAGCAAAAGTTGGAAGTATCTATCGGGAGGCCGATAGATACTATTGAAACTTATCCTGCATCAGAAGGATTTATCGCCTTTCAAGATACTCAAAAAGAAGAGGGTTTACTGTTAAATGTAGCTTCGGGCATATTTTTTGAATTTGTGCCGGCTAAAGAAATTTTCGATGAAAATCCTACCAGGTTATCTTTAGGAGAAACTAAAATTGGCGAAAATTATGCGATTATTTTAAATAGCAATGCTGGTTTATGGGGCTATAATATTGGTGATACAGTGAAATTTGTTTCTAAAAATCCATATCGTTTAAAAGTTACAGGAAGAGTGAAGCATTATATATCTGCTTTTGGAGAACATGTGATTGCAGAAGAGGTAGATAATGCCATGTTTTCGGTGGCCAAACAGCAAGGAGTTTTGATTAATGAATTTTCAGTAGCTCCTAAAATCAATGTAGTATCAGAATTACCATATCATGAGTGGTTTGTAGAATTTGAGCAATTACCTGATAATATAGAAAATTTTGCTTTAGAGGTAGATAAAGCCATGCAAACTCAAAATATTTATTATAAAGACCTGATCAAAGGAAAAGTTTTACAGCCGTTGAAAATTGTTCCGGTCAAGAAAGATGTATTTAAAGAATATATGAAGTCTATCGGTAAGTTGGGCGGACAAAATAAAGTACCCCGATTATCAGATAACAGACAACTCGCAGAGCAATTGATCGTTTTAAATTCATAAATTGATATTATTTACAAATAGGCTATAAACTTATATAAATTAATTATGGTGAATAATTAATTTGGATTTAATTATCTAAACTTAATTCATTTCCTTTGTGAGAAGGTACAGGCGTGGCAGGTTGCTAGTCTATCATATCTTGAACATTTAAATAAATTATATAACATACATGGAAATACTCATTAGGGTTCTTCAATTCATTTTAAGTTTATCAATACTGATCGTATTGCATGAACTTGGTCATTTTATCCCCGCGAAATTATTTAAAACCAAAGTAGAAAAGTTCTATTTATTTTTTGATCCATGGTTTTCTTTAGTAAAGAAAAAGATTGGTGAAACAGAATACGGAATAGGTTGGTTGCCGCTTGGTGGATATGTAAAAATATCAGGAATGATAGATGAATCAATGGATAAGGAGCAGATGCAAAAACCTCCTGAACCTTGGGAGTTCCGTTCAAAACCGGCTTGGCAACGATTGATCATTATGTTAGGAGGTGTTACCGTTAACATAATATTGCCCATGTTTATTTATGCCATGATCTTATTTACATGGGGCGAGCAATATTTACCTGTAGAAAGTGCTAAATATGGTATTTATGTCGGAGATTCTTTAAGCAGATCTATTGGATTACAAGATGGAGATAAAATCATATCGGTAGGTGGTAAGGAGTTAGAAAGTTTTTCTTCGGCAGAAATCTCTCAAAAAATTCTTTTAGATGAAGCTAAATATATAGAAGTAGAAAGAAACGGCACAGAAGAAAAATTAATGTTGTCTGATGACATTGCTAAACAACTAATCAAACGCAATGGATTGTTAGCTATAGCTCCACGAATGCCGTTTATGGTAAAAGATTTTGTTAAAGGGTCTTACGCTAAAGAAATTGGTTTTCAAAAAGGAGATCAGCTCGTAGCAGTAAATGGGCAATCAATATTTGAGTTAAGAGAATATGTTAATTACTTTGATGAGCATAAGGGAGATTCAACGGCCTTTACCGTAAAAAGAAATAGCGAAGAAGTCAATTTAGAAGGTATTATCCCTGAAAGTGGCAAGATAGGAGTGGAGCTAATGGTGGAGACCGATTTATTTGAAACGGAAAAAATTGAATATGGATTCTTTGAATCGTTACCGGCCGGTGTAACCAAAACATTCTCTGTGTTAGGAGGCTATATTAGTCAATTTAAGCTGTTATTTAATCCTGATACAGAAGCTTATAAATCATTAGGAGGTTTTGTCTCAATAGGCAAATTATTTCCTGCTCAGTGGGATTGGTATCGGTTTTGGTCTATGACTGCTTTATTATCGGTTATGTTAGCTTTTATGAACATTTTGCCAATTCCTGCTTTAGACGGCGGACATGTTTTGTTTTTATTATACGAAATTATTTCCGGCAGAAAACCGGGCGATAAGTTCTTAGAATATGCTCAAATTGCAGGCATGGTGATCTTATTCTCCTTGCTGATCTTTGCGAATGCTAATGATTTTTTTAAAATGTTTTAGGGCTATTTCAAATAAATCATCCCTTTGAGGGTTTCAAACCCTCAAAGGAATGAACTAAAATCTCGTAATTATTTCTGCAACGAAAGTGTGTATCTAAAATTATACAGAATAGACTTATTGACAATCTTTTGTAGCTAATGAGTATTGGGTGCCGTTTTTAATATACCTATAATTACATTTCAAATATCTAAATATATTCATTATGAAGTTTTTATTGCCTATAATTTGTTCAGTTATTTTAATTCAAAGTGCGTCTGCTCAAGAAGAATCAGTTTTAGATCCTAAAAATGAAAAATATTACAACTATAATAAAGTGATGTTAGTGCCATTTAATGAAAATTTTTATTTTTCAGATTCAGACCAAGAGTTAGCAAAATATAATAAAAAGACTGATAAAGAGATCAGTGAGTGGTTTAGAGAAGGGTTGAGCTTTAACGTAAATGCAAGGATTTTATCTCTCTATGAGACTGAAAGATTAGAAAAAGATGAACGAGAAGATGTTCAAAAGGATTTACAAGCATTATATAGCGGATTAAGTTATAAACTCGATAAGCCTTATCACTATGAAGTAGAAAATAGCTACGAGCATTTAGAAGACGGGAAAAAGCGTCAATCAAAAGTAGAAGAGTGGTTAAATGACAAATTGCATTTACGTTCTCCTGAAAAAAGAAATGTGGTATCTAGTGGTATTATGGCCAATCAATATTTAGAAGAAGAGGAATCAAAAGAATATATGAGTGTGGATGTGCGAAATACTGAAATGTTGGAATATTTGAATGAAAAATATGGTACTGATTTATTTGTGTTCATCAACCAATTTGAATTAAAAAAAGACTTTGAGTCATGCATTGATCGAAAAAACCAAGAGTTTACCCGCAAAGTAAAAGTGCATTTTTCTATTTATAATAGTGAAGGCGATTTGCTTTACGGCGATGTAGTGACAGTCTTAATGGACTCTAATACAAACGATATGGATCAAATCATCCGTTCTAATTTCCCAATTGTAGCCGATTATATGGCATCTTATATTCCTAAGAAGAAGGCGGTGGATTAGGATTAAACGAATTTGATTTATAAGTGATAAATTCTTATATTCATATCCTAACTAAACTAAAGGATATGAAAAGGTTATTCATATATAACATTTTAATACTAATCTCTTATTTTGGAGTGGCTCAAGAAATATGTAATAACTGTATTGATGATGATAATGATGGTTTTATAGATTGCTATGATAGTGAGTGTTTTAATAATTCAGTATGCAATAATTTTTTTATAAAAGACAGTCTAAGTAAGTTATTACATCCTTGCGTAAATATCGATTCATTCCAAAATGACTTTACATTTAATATTAAGGAAAAATGGAGAGTTACTAATTATAAATATCAATATCCTGCCCCTGATAAAAATATTACTTTAACTACTTATACTCATCCTGTTGGCGATATAGATAATGATGGAGAACAAGAAATAATAACTACATTTAAAGATTCTAATGGTGTTTATCAACTCGCTTTTCATCGCGGTATAAATGGTGAAGTAAAATTTGCAAAACCTATAGTTGCCGAGTCTTTAGTTGGAAATTTTACAATTGGTGATGTAGATAATGATGGATATGGTGAAATTATTGGAATGATGCAGCAAACAATTTCTGATAATTATGGTTTGGTATGCTTTGAACATACCGGCGAGATTAAATGGTATAATCAAACTGATTTTATATTTAGTAATACTGATAATATATCATGGGATGGGATTAATGCCGGTTTAGTAGACTTTGATGGCAATGGCATAGCAGAAGTTTATTGTAGAAACAAGATTTTTAATGCATTGACTGGTGAGTTAATAAGTAGCAATTCTCTTTCTAGCGGGGCACCTCCAATTCATCCTTTAGGAAATAATCCAAACAGAATTATGCATTTTCCCATTGCAGCCGACTTATTGCCGGATAGTTATTGTCCAAATTGTAATGGCTTAGAGTTAGCATGTGGTAATATGGTTTATATTTATGATACTTCTTCATTATATTTAGCAACAGGTTCTAGGGTTAATAATAGTAATTTATTAGATGGATTTACTGCTGTTGCAGATTTTGATGGCGATAGTCAATTAGATATAATTGTTAACCATGGGATGGAAGTCTATGTATGGAATCCTCGTACTGGGGATCAGATAGGAAGCTCTTATTTGCTGCCAGGTACGCGTACCGATCAAATGGGAAGTGTCCCTACTGTTGCAGATTTTGATAATGATGGACAATTAGAGATTGTTATATCTGACCAAGAAAATATTTACATGATAGATAATGATATGACATTAGCATGGAAATATAAAGCAGTGGATAACTCATCAGTTGCATCAACTTCAAGTATAGCCTTTGATTTTAATTGTGATGGAATATTAGATGTTGTGCATATGAGTGATTCACTTTGGATATTAAATGGTAGTACAGGGCAACTTATAAAATCTCTCAATTATCATAGTGGAACGTTATATGAACGTCCTACCATTGCAGATATTGATCTGGATGGCCATGCTGACCTCATCATAACTCATGAAATAAAACATCCTATTTATTCGGGTATAAGAGATAGGCTTATTGTTGCTTTAACGGGTAATAATTGGGCTCCAACACGATCCGTAATGAATCAGTTTAATTATAATATTACTAATATTAATGATGATCTAACGATTCCTTGTATACCTCAAAATAATTTAAAAATTCCCTATGATTTTTTTAATTCTTATTTAGTGAGTGTGCCTTTAATGGATAAAGAAGGAAATTCTGTTTGCTATATTGATTCAAATTATATAGGTAATCCTTATATTCCAATAGTTTCAAATGTTGAAGATACAAGTTTTTGCATTGGTGAAGAATTTTATTTAAAAAGAAGTAGTGAATATCCTTGGATAATTATCAACGATAATGATGATACAATATTAGCAGATAGCTTTCTTTTGATCCAAGAAAATTCATCATTCTATTTTTTATTATCGTATGATGATTCGTGTAATGGAGGTGCTATCTCTATTATTAGAGATACTATGGAGGTAGAGGTTAACAATTGTGGAAAACCATTTATCCCAAATGGTTTTACTCCGGATGGTGATGGAATTAATGATAATTGGAGATTTACTTATTCAGCTATTCCAGAAAAATTTATAGTTAGAGTTTATAATAGGTTTGGAGAGCTAGTTTACTCGTCAAATGATTATGAGTTTGAATGGGCGGGTAATCTTAGGTCATTAGGTGGTGTGTATGTTTATCATGCAACAATAGATGACATTGACTATCAAGGTTCAGTTGCGGTATTGAAATAATATTTATTACATAATTCCCGATTGTAGCTTACTAGGCTTCTTTATATATCTAAAAAAAGGCGCTGGATTAGGTTTTACTTCTTTTTTTGACATTCTAAAGTTCTGGAAAGTTGCTTTTACAGCATAATTTTTATATTTTTAATATTTACAAAAAAATAATTAAATTTATTATGATGAAAATTCTACATATTTTTAAATTTATAACAGTAGTAATAGCACTGTTTATATCTTTAAACATTCAAGCCAATGACTTTGATTTAGGAGTTAATGACACCATTTATTGTATTGGAGATTGTTTTCAGCTTACAATAGATTCAGCTTTTATTGATTCATTAGAAAATGAGGCTGAACCTCATTATGCTTGGTCATTTAATGATGCGTCGCAACTTCAGCACAGCGAGGAGACTTCTATTTTAGTTTGTCCAAACAGAAGCACATTTGTTGTGGAAATTACAATACATGATGAAGAGGGTGGAACAATAGATCCACCTCTTCAATCAACTATTGTGTTCACATTAATTACCCCTCCTTTGAACTTAACTGATAAAAAATTTATTGGATGTCTTGATTCATGTGTTGAAATTCGAGGTCCAATAGGTGCTAATCTATATGAATGGACATCTCCATATGTTGAGGATATTAATGATGATACAGTTTTATTTTGTGGGATAGAAGAAGGGAGTTTTGATGTTATAGTGCAATCTTACGTAGGCCCTGATAATCAATGCAGTCAAACGGATACACTGTCAGTAACTGTTATAGATAGTTGTGAGATTGATACTATTACACCTACTTCCTTATCAGATAATACAATACACTCTCCACTTATTTATCAAGTAGGAGGGAGATTGGTGATTGAAAACCAACAAATAAACCATCATGTATCTCAAATAGATATTTATAATAGAATGGGCCAACTAGTGTTATCTCAGAATTTACGAGATCAAAAATATTTGAAAATTAATTCTTTATCTTCTGATATTTATATATTAAAATATACAATATTAGGTATTCGAACATCTCATAAAGTTCTTATAAACTAACACGTTGTTTTGATAAGAATATATATAACTTTTTTTATTTTATTTGAATTACACTGTGCTATAGATGTATTTAGTCAAGAGGTATGTAATAACTGTATAGATGATGATGGTGATGGATTAATTGATTGTTATGATAATGAATGTTTTGATGATGGCATAAATTGTGCTGATATTTATCTTAATAGTGCTTCCAGTAAAAGTTCATGTCAAGAATATTTATTAGATGAATTATGGACAATTTCTGGTAATTTCTCCCTTGCTCAATTTGTAGTAGGCGATGTAGATAAAGACGGTATTCCGGAAGTTTTAATAAATAGTGGGGGTGTTTATAATGGAATTGATGGAGCGTTAGAGAATACTTTTCCTGCTTTTAAAACTTTTATAAGTATTGCTGATGTAGATAAAAATAACGATGTTGAACTTTTTTATGCCGATGCCTCAACTTTTAATAGATATGAGTATGGCTCAAATGTACCAACATGGACAAATAACACTATTGATGTTCGATTTATAAATTTTGCAGATATTGATATGGATGGTGTGCCTGAAGTCTTTTCAAGGTTAACAATTTTAGAGTCTGCAACAGGAGCGATCATAATAGACCCTGTTCCTCTATTGGATCCATTGTATCGTAGACAAACATATGCTGTTGATATTTTGCCTGATGAGTTTGCGATAATTGTGAAGGGCTTGAGTTGATAGATGGAGATCGAGTTTTTTCTGTGGATATACCATCTCGAACTATGAAGTTAGAAAGTGAAAAGCCGTTATTTTGGTTGTCTACTGGGGTAAGTGTTCCGGTAGATTTTGATCTAGATGGAAATCTAGATATCGTAGTAGCTGGGGATTTAGAGATATATGTATTTGATCCTAGGACTAATAACCTATTGGCAGATATCCATACTAGAAATAATTCAGTGATTCCTATTCTTATGAATATTCCTATAGTCGGTAATTTTGATTTTGATCCGGAACCGGAAATTGGAATTGAAGAAGATCGAAATTCTTTTTTTGTATTGGATAATGATTTTGAAATTTTATGGGAAGATGATGGTTTAATAGACAATTCAGGTTCGGGAGGAGATGTGGAGACTATTTTCGACCTAAATTGTGATGGTGCAAATGAATTAATACATAAAAGTGGTGACGGATTCTTAGATATAGTAGATGGGCGTTCGGGAAACATTATAGCTCAAAGCCCTTGTGTTTCTCAGACTAGCGGAGAGCAACCTTTAGTTGCAGACTTAAATGCAGATGGCTATGCAGATATATTATGTGGCTGTGAGGACGGATTAAAGGCATTTAGTGGAGCACCTAATAACTGGGCTTCATCTAGGCAAGTATGGAATCAATTTGCCTATAACCCTGTATATATAAATGATGACTTAACCATTAATTGTGGCCCGGGCGAAGGATACCCTGAAAAGCTGCCTAATCAACTCAACTCTTTCTATGTACAAGCTCCTTTGTATAATGGGGAAGGCCAAGCTTGTTTTGCTGATCCTACAGTAAGAGATATGTCATTAACGGTAGACTCTATTTATTACTCAAGTTGTGATAGTGTGGATATTTATGTTACGATATGTAATAATAGTCAAGATAGCCTCGTGCCTGCTAATACGCCTATCAGCTTTTATAAAGACATTAAGTATAATGATTATGATCTGGTAAAAACTATACCTTTAGGCATTGCTTTAACTGCCGGAGAATGTAGTCAAAAGATAGTCACCATATCTGCTACCGATAATAATATAAGAATTTGGGCAAATGATGATGGCTCGGATGACAGACGAGCTCCTACGGCTACAGTAGAAGAATGTTATTTTCCTAACAATGTAGATACTGTCAACATACAAGCTCAGCAAATTCCTCCTTTTGAGTTAGGAAACGATATCGACACTTGTTTTGAAACTACTGTTATTTTATCAGTTGATTTATTTTCGAATATTACTTACTCATGGTCTACAGGAGATACTACTAATCAGATAGAAATAGTACGACCGGGATTATATACGGTAGAACTTACGTCACAAGATGGCTGCTCTGAAGCCGATAGCCTCTATATAAACTCAGAAGGTTGTAACCAGCAAGTATTTATTCCTAATGCTTTCACAGCTGATGGAGATGGTATTCTTGATGATTGGGGGGTATTTGTGTTGTTACCACCTGAAGTGTTTTTTGTTGCAATATATAATAGGTTTGGGGAGTTAGTCTATGAGTCAAATGATGTTAATTTTAGGTGGAGTGGAGTAGAAGGTTCACAATCGATACTTAGTGGAGTATATTCTTATCGTATGCAAGTAGACGATAAGTTTTATATGGGAAATATTTCCCTTCTGAGATAGAGACTCTTAGGTTTATTTGGGGAGATTTCAAATCATAAATTAATTGCTAGTACCGCATAATTTTTGTATTTTTAATATATATTAAAACAATAAATCGGTTATGATGAAAAATCTACATATCTTAAAACTCCTAATAGTATCAATAGCTTTACTCATATCTTCTAAAATTAAAGCAAATGACTTTAGCTTAGGAGTAAATGACACTACTTATTGCCAAGGTGATTGTTTCGATTTAGTAATTGATGAAGATTTTCTAGCCCAGCTTAGTGATATGGGTTCAATATATACAATAGAATGGTTTTTTAATGAGGTTCCACAACAAAGTTTAAATGACAGAGTCTCCACTACAGTTTGTCCTGAGGATTCTTTAGTAGTTAGAGTTTTTATAGATGATGAAGCTTTGTCAGGTCAGTATGAAAGTGAAGTTACATTTACGAAAAGTGGCAATATTGCTATGTTGTCTAATAATCATTTTACTACCTGTGTGGACTCTTGTATTGAATTAACAGCTAGGCAAGGAGGAAATAGTTATGCTTGGAGTTCAATATATGTTATTAACTCTAACAGTATTACAGTAGATTTTTGCGCGGATACAGCAAAAGGTGATTTTGAGGTATATGTTTCCACGATGTATGGCGATAGTAATCAATGCACTATACTAGATACTATTACAGTGGCAGTGGTTGATACTTGCTCTACCAGTGTAGATACTACCGATGGTGATACTACTATTGGAACTTATATTTCCTACAAAGAGTCTTTTAAACCCACTGTTCATCAAAATGGAAATAATTTAGTAATAGAAAACTACAAAGTGGATCAATATGATGATGTTCGGTTGGATATTATTAACAGTATAGGTCAACGGATACTTTCTAGAAAACTCAATAATGAGCATTCCATAGATATTTCTACTATACCTAGAGGTATTTATATTGTTAATTTTTCTATGCTAAGTACTAGTAAAGCATATAAGATAGCTGTTAAATGAGCTTGAGATTTAGATATCTTTTTCTATCATTTTTTTTAATATGTAATGTATTAAAAGCTCAAGAAACTTCTTGTGATAATTGTATTGATGATGATGGTGATGGGTTGATAGATTGTTATGACAGTGATTGTTTTGATAATGCTAATTGTGAAGGAATATATTTAAATGCTAGTAATGGAATTGGGAATAGTTCCTGCCAGAATTTCATATTGAATGAACTGTGGACTATTCCAGGTTCTTATGGGACACAAGAATTTGTTGTGGGTGATGTAGATAGAGATGGCTTCCCAGAGGTTTTAATAGATGAATTCGTATATGATGGTAGAGATCGTAGTATTAAAACTATTACTAGTGCGAATGTTTCAAATACTATTATTGGAGATGTTGATAATGATGGTGATATAGAATTATTTTATTTAGAGTCTTTTACCTTTAACAGATATGAATATGGCTCTACAACTCCTACATGGACTGCTAATAATTTTGAGCTTGATAACAGGTTTGCTGGAATAGCAGATTTTGATATGGATGGTATTGCGGAAATATACTCAAGGACAAGTATTGCTAGTAGCTCCACAGGAGCTATAATTGTTAATGGCGTTAGTTTTTATGACCCCCAAAATTTCACCTATTCTTACGCTGCAGATATATTACCTGATAGTTTTTGTGATAATTGTGCAGGATTAGAAATCCTGTATGGGGACAAAGTCTTTTCTGTAGATATATCTTCAGGTCAGATTAATGTTGAAAGTGAAAAGCCACTTCCGTCTTTGACAAAAGGTGCTAGTATTCCTGTTGATTTCAATCTGGATGGATTATTAGATGTTATTGTCTCTGCTGAGGGACAAGTTTATGTTTTTGATCCGAGAACCTCCGAGTTATTAGGAGATGTATATTTAAAAACAACTGTTGTGTCGCCTAACTCACTAGATTTGCCTTTGGTAGCTAATTTTGATGCTGATCCTGAGCCGGAAATAGCAATTGAGAATAGTCGAGATGCTTATTTTGTTTTAGATAATGATATGACACTTTTATGGGAAAATCCTAATTTATCAGACCCCACCAATTCTCCTTATGATGTTGAAACCGCTTTTGACCTTGATTGTGATGGTATTTTAGAAATTATTCATAAAAGCGGGGATGGCTTTTTAGATATTGTGGATGGGCGAACAGGAACGATATTACAGCAAGTCCCGTGTTTTTCTTCTACAAGTGGTCAACAACCTATTGTAGCTGATTTAAATGCTGATGGTTATGCAGATATATTATGTGGTTGCAGTGATGGTATAAAGGCATTCAGTGGAGCACCAAACAACTGGGCTTCATCAAGACAAGTGTGGAATCAATACCATTATAACCCCACTCATATTAATGATGATTTAACTATTCCTTGCGGCCCAGGCGAAGGGTACCCTGAAAAACTACCTAATCAACTCAACTCTTTCTATGTGCAAGCTCCTTTGTATAATGGAAAAGGAGAAGCTTGTTTTGCTGATCCTACTGTAAGAGATATGTCTTTAACGATAGATTCTATTTACTATTCTAGTTGCGATAGTGTAGAAATCTACCTCAATATTTGCAATAATAGCCAAGATAGTATAGTGCCTGCTAATACGCCTATCAGCTTTTATAAAGACATTAAGTATAATGATTATGATCTGGTAAAAACTATACCTTTAGGCATCACTTTAACTGCCGGAGAATGCATTCAAAAACAAGTCACCATACCTGCTACTGATAATAATATTAGAATTTGGGCAAATGATGATGGCTCAGATGACAGACGAGCTCCAACGGCTACAGTAGAAGAATGTTATTTTCCTAACAATGTAGATACTGTCAACATACAAGCTCAGCAAATTCCTCCTTTTGAGTTAGGAAGCGATATCGACACTTGTTTTGAAACTACTGTTATTTTATCGGTAGACTCATTCCCAAATATCACTTATAATTGGTCTACGGGTGATACTACTACGCAGATTGCAGTTTTTAAACCCGGCTTATATTATGTGGAACTTACTTCAAAAGATGAATGCTCTGAATCAGATAGCCTTCATATAAATTCAGAAGGTTGTAATCAACAAGTATATATTCCCAACGCTTTCACTCCGGATGGAGATGGCTATCAAGATGATTGGGGAGTGTTTGTGTTGTTACCACCTGAAGTGTTTTTTGTGGCAATATATAATAGGTTTGGGGAGTTAGTCTATGAGTCAGATGATGTTAGTTTTAGGTGGAGTGGAGTAGGAGGTTCACAATTAATGCTTAGTGGAGTATATACTTATCGTATGCAAGTAGATGATAAAATGTATACGGGTAATATTTCTCTTTTAAGATAGATAATAACCAGCATCAAACAGCCAATTGATCTTAGTCAATAGGTACTAGATATAAATTCGAGATAATCAAAAAATCTTATCACATACTTCTGCATCTGCCTAAAATTATTTTCAGGTTGAAGTGATTATGTCAAAGTCTTTAGGAGCTTTACAAGATCGAATTAACATCTCCTTTTCCTTCTCTAAGGATTTCCGCTATATCATTCTCTAAGCTGATTACCGTAGAAGCTTGATTATCACCATAACCTCCATCAATAACGATATCTACCAGTTTATGATATCTTTCATATATCTCTTCCGGATCAGTCATGTATTCAAGTATTTCATCATCATGATTTAATGAAGTAGATAATATAGGATTACCCAGTTCTTTAACAATAGTACAAGCTATTAGATTATCGGGTACTCTAATTCCTATAGTTTTCTTTTTATTTTTTAAAAGCTTAGGCACATTGCTATTAGCTTTTAGTATAAAAGTAAATGGGCCCGGTAGCGCTCTCTTAAGTATTTTAAAAGTCGAAGTGTTGATATTAGCAGTATATTCTGAAATATTACTTAAATCATAACAAATAAAAGACATATTTGCTTTTTCAGGCTTAATCTGTTTGATTCTGCAAATACGCTCAATAGCTTTGGAATTATTTATATCACATCCTAATCCATAAATAGTGTCGGTAGGATAAACAATTATTCCACCGGACTTTAAGCAGCTAATCACCTCATCTATTTTCCTTTTTTCAGGGTTTTGAGAATGAATGCGCAGTAACATTAAATAAAATTAACTGTAGTTATAAAAGCTAATTTAATACCTCATCTACCGCATCTGCAGCTTCTTGTAATAATATTACTGATTTTACTTTTAATCCAGACTTTTCAATGAGCTTTTTAGCTTCTTCTGCATTTGTTCCTTGAAGCCTTACAATTATAGGTATATTTATTTCACCTATATTTTTGTAAGCATCTACTACACCTTGAGCCACTCTATCGCAACGAACGATGCCACCAAAAATATTTACTAAAATGGCTTTTACACCCGGATCTTGCATAATGATCCTAAAACCGGCTTCTACTGTTTCTGCATTTGCTTTTCCACCTACATCTAAAAAGTTGGCCGGAGATCCGCCTGCCAGTTTGATAATATCCATAGTAGCCATAGCTAACCCGGCACCATTAACCATGCAGCCAACATTCCCATCTAGTTTTATAAAATTTAAGCCGTATTTGCTCGCTTCTACTTCAGTAGGATCTTCTTCCGACTCATCTCTTAATTCAGCGTAATCTTTATGTCGGTAAAGTGCATTATCATCTAACGTAAATTTAGCATCTACAGCAATGATTTTTTCGTCAGATGTTTTTAATACCGGATTGATCTCTATTAAAGAAGCATCTATAGAAACGTACGTTTTATAAAGCTTAGTGATAAACTTTGTCATGTTTTTAAACGCTTCACCTGATAAGCCTAAATTAAACGCAATTTTTCTAGCTTGAAAGGGCAATAAACCGTCGGATTTTGGATCAATCCATTCTTTATGAACTAAATGAGGTGTCTCTTCTGCTACAGCCTCTATATCCATACCGCCTTCAGTAGAGTAGATAATTACATTTCTTTTCTTTTCTCTATCCATTAAAATACTTACATAGTATTCTTTCGGTTCATTTTTACCGGGATAATAAACATCTTCAGTAAGTAATATTTTATTAACCGTTTTGCCTTCGGCACTAGTTTGAGGAGTTACTAATTGCATCCCTAAAATCTCTTTCCCAATTTTTACTGCTTCATCTTGAGATTTAGCCAATTTTACACCGCCACCTTTTCCTCTTCCTCCGGCATGTATTTGAGCTTTGACTACGTACCATTCAGTTCCGGTTTCGCTATTTAGTTTTTTAGTAGCATCTAAAATTTCATCAGCATTGTCAACGGCTATACCTCTTTGGATATCAACGCCATGTGATTTCAAGATCTCTTTACTTTGGTATTCGTGTAGATTCATTCTGCTCTTTTTTGTATTTTATAAGGGCTTAAAAATAACGCTATTTGTTCAACTATTCAAAATGTAGTATGTAATAGAAGCAAATAAATAAAATTTTATCATTTTTAGAGTAATCTGTAAGGTGTAATTTTCAATTAATGTATCTTTACAACATGATAGTAGCTAAAGGCATACATAAATCTTATGGAGAACTAGAAGTACTGAAAGGCGTAGATATTACCGTAGCTAAAGGAGAATTGATCTCTATTGTAGGGGCATCGGGAGCAGGGAAAAGTACTTTACTACAAATCTTAGGAACATTAGATACGCCTGATGAAGGAGAGATTATAATCGATAATCAGCGAACAAATTATCTGAAAGGTAAGAAACTAGCTCATTTTAGAAATCTTCAAATTGGATTTATTTTTCAATTCCATCATTTATTACCTGAATTTACTGCTTTTGAAAATGTCTGTATTCCAGGATATATTGCTAAAAAATCTGAAAAACAAGTTAGAAATAAAGCAAGTTCACTTTTAGAAAGGCTAGGTTTATCTGCCAGATTAAATCATAAACCAAATGAATTATCCGGTGGGGAGCAGCAAAGAGTTGCCGTAGCAAGGGCTTTAATAAATGACCCTGCTGTTATTTTTGCAGATGAACCATCCGGTAATTTAGACTCTAAAAATTCTGAAGAGCTTCATCAATTATTCTTCGATTTAAAAAAAGAATTTAATCAAACATTCATTATTGTAACACATAATGATAAACTTGCCGAACTTTCCGATAAAAAGCTTGTTATGCGAGATGGTATAATGGTACACAGCTTATAGCAGCTGTATCATTTGAATTTTCTCTATAACTTGTCCATTATAACCGATTGCTTTAAAATGTAATAAATAACTACCGGTAGAAAGCCTTTTCCCATTCAAAGTTCCATCCCATTCTTGGTCAACAGTTTCTCCTTTAAATACTAATTTTCCATATCGGTCAAATATTTGATATTCTACCAGATCTCGAATCCCATGCCCTATAATTCTAAAAATATTGTTGGTACCGGAACTTTAATAGCATTTGGAATCCACAAAATAATCTCATTTTTTATATAGATATGTACGGTGTCAGAATTCATACAACCGTTTTCATCTTCTCCATGCACTACATATACAATGTTATCTAAAGGAGTAGTTGTCGGAGTAGGAGAGAAGGGGTCATCCAACCATAAATCGCTCACCCACTCATATATATAGCCTCCAGATGCTTCTAATTGCAAGGATTCACCAATAACTACGGTATCACTTTCTGGAATAGCAATAATATTTGGAGTACTTAAGGTATCAATGGTCATTGTATCTGCTATAGCACAACCAAATTCATTAACGACTTGAAGAGTATATTGAATTGAATCGTTAGGATAAAATGTATACGTAGATGGTTCTTGAAATATTAAGTGTGTATCAGGAGACCAAAAATACATTGTTTGATACTCTGTAGGCAAATTATAGGTTAATGTTGTGTTCGTACAAATAGCTGTATCATTCGGAAGATTAATTTCCGGAACCGGATAGACATCTACTAGTTTTGTAATTTCCTGTTCACAACCATAATCTGTAATATTTGTAAGTGTCACCTCATAAGTGCCGGGTGATCCATATAAATACCCAAATAAATTAGTATCAACTACGACATCTCCATTGCCCAACGTCCAACTATTACTTTTTATAAAGGTACTATCTCCTGAAGTTGACAAATCTATAAAATAAGCTTTCTCGCCGAAACAAGCCGGCCTCACACGAAAATCAGACTCCAGTATAACCTCTACAAAAAAAGCTGTCAGATGAGGCACATCCAAACTTATTGGTACCTATTACATTATAATTTACTAAAGAGTCAACCGATACTTTATAATTTCCGTTAGTTAACATCTCAATTCCTACATTTGGCTGCCAGAGATAGTCCACATTATATGTATCGTCAAGTTGCAGTAGCATTTCCTCAAATTCACACGTTTCAACATTATTATTTATATTAAAATCAGGATATGGGCTTACAAAGAATGTTCCATCGGTACTGTCCTTACAACCGTAATTAGAGGTGATTTCAAGTTTTACATTATATAAGCCGGTATCTGAAAAATTATAATTAAATCCATTAGTGAACAGAACAGTATCTGTTTCAATAGTCCATTTATAATTACTTATAGAGCTACCTATACCTGCGGTAGATAAATTTTGTCCTAAAGATGTTTCTCCGATACATACTGTATCAGAAATAAATGCCGGTGTTAAAACGATATCCACCAAAACTGTGCATTTTTTGAACAACCAAATTGATTTTCTGCAAGTAATTGATAATTAACTTGAGAATCAATAGCTATTAAAAATGAATCATCTAATACAGTAGTAATATTATAACTTGGTGTCCAAGTGTATACAGTTGAAAAATCGTTATCAAATGATATTGGCAGTGTATCCTCAATGCACTGTGACACATTTCCTTCAACAGGGATATTGGGTGCCGGAAATATTTGTATAGGATGTATAACCGTGGCAGAGCATTTATTATAAGTTATTAATTCTAAGGTAATATTGTATGTTCCGGTATCGCTATATAAATAATAGAAAGAACCATTTTCATTTTTTATAGTATCCCCATTTCCCATTATCCAAGAATAATTTCCCGTGGCAATACTCAAATTAGTGTAGGATTGATTTATTATAAGTGCATCTTCTCCTAAACAGACAGACTCTGCCAAAATCCGGGATCTAAAAATGTGTCAAAAGCAATACTGTCTACTACCATACAACCAAATTGATTGGTAGCAGTAACATGATAAAATATCGCTGTGTCAATATCCATTAAAAATGTATCAGGAGAAATTTGAGTAATTCCTGTCATGGGTTGCCAATTAAATACAGTATTGAATGAGGAGTCTAAATAAAAATATGTAGGGTCATACGCACAGTCAGAAGAGTTGTTATCTAAATCTAAAGCAGGACTGGGATGCAACTACTACAGTACGAGATATAGTATCCGTACATCCATAATTGTTAGTTAAAGTTAAAAGCACCTTATAAGTACCATAATTAGAATAGGTATAATTAAAATTAGATTGATTAATTATTCGCTCGCCATTTCCCATATCCCATACACGGCCAGTTATAGAGCTATTCAAGCCGGCAATAGACTCATCTACAAAATTGATAGATTCTCCCAAACATACAGTATCACCTTCAAATTTGAGGGTAAAAATTTTATCCATCTCAACTTGATCAACATAGGTACATCCAAATTGGCTAGTTACTAATAGAGAGTATACAATCTGAGAATCTACTACTACAAGAATACTATCCGGAGATATTTGATATACATTATCAGGAGGAGTCCAAGTAAAAGTATATTGGCTGCCTCCCGAAGGCCTATATATAACCGTATCTTTTTTACATTGTGAAATATTGCCTTTTAAATCAAAAAATGGAATAGGGTAAATTTTAGTAGGCCTGGTAACTGTGCTAGCGCAACCACCTGATGAAGTAATAGTAAGTCTAATATTATAATTACCCGGGGTGTTATAAACATATTTAAAACTGCCAACAGTATTTATTATGTTTCCATCTCCCATGTTCCAAGTATAATTTATTATAGGGTTACCAGAAGGCATAGATAAGTCTGTTATAGTTACCGTATCATTAGTACATGCAGAATCAACCGTAAAATCAGCTTGCGGCAATTCATTAATATCAACTACAGTGTATGCTGTATCTTGACAAGCAGAATTTTTATTGACAATAAGCGTAGTGGTGTAGGTTCCGGGGCCTGGATAGGTATAGCTGGGAGATTCTAAATTAGATGTATCATTCGTTAAAGATGCTACGCCAAAATCCCAAAAATAATTGCTCACATTTGTACTGTTATTCGTAAATGAAACGGTCAAATTACCGCAGGTCTGTATATTATCTACAGTAACTGCAGTGGGATTATCACAATCAACCACATAAAATTGAACATCTTGAGAGTGTCTGCTCAATAATACGCCATCTCTGTATTCCAATACACAAAGAGCGGCTACGTACAGCCCAAGTTGACTTGGTATTGCCGTGAAAAGGCCTGCTGAATCATAACTTTCGGGCCCCGGTAATGGATTTGATGCAGAAAACCCCGGCCGCCAATCTACTTCAGGGAAAGGTGGATTACTTGTGCCCGGAGCAGGCTTAATATGATTTGTATGAGTGTCAAATGGTTTGCAAAATTTGTATACTAATGAATCTCCATCAATATCTGTAGCAGTATGATTAAAAATATATTCTTTACCTACACAAAATGCAATACGAGGATATTCATCAAAAATAGGACTACTGTTTTCTTTAGCGATAGCTGTATCCGGTATATTGGCATAAAATGCTGCTCCGGTGTTATCAGGGGCAACGATATTACTAATTCCATTATTTCGGGCATATCGCTGATAAGATAATTGATATCCTCCGGGGATAGGAGGTAGCAGTACTGTAGCTTGATAGATAGTAGTTTCTACACAAATACCACCCGGGACTACTAAACAGGGGTCTTCACTAAATATATCAACTGATTGAGTAGCGCCTAAAGGAATCTCTATACGTTTAATATGATTGCCGGCCCCATCAAAAAAATCAATATTAGCCGGATTGTCGAAATTGGTTTCGTTACAATCTCTATATAACTTTAGTTGGATTCCATATCGATAAGTAACATTATCTAATAATCTATAAGAAAGCTCTCCCCCGATGATATGATCTCCAAATGTAATAAGTGGGAGTAATAATAATGTTAAATAAAGCCAGGTATTTATATAACGTAAATTCATAATATATTTATACTAGTTGGTTGAGCATCCGGAATCAAAAAGCATGCCATTTATGATAAAAATTTTAGGATAATATCGATAATCAAACATAACATATAAGAAAAAAGCTTTTTTTAATCTTAAATTCATATCAATTTTCATTAATTATTTAATGAATATGTAGAGTTATATTATTATAATAAAATATTTTACATAAAATATTAATTCATATGTGTGTATTTAGCCTCTAACCAATCTCAATTTGAGGTAAATAATGGTAACTAATATTGTTAATCAGGTATATATACGTTATCGGTATGATATAGTTTCAGTATATCTTAAAATATAAACCTATATATATAATTATTATATAGAACTGTAATTGCCAACATTACAGTCATTTAACTTTAATAAGGTAGATAATGCTGCTATTTAAAGTAGCAGTTTATATGGCAAATAATTATTAAAAGAGGATAGTTGGAAATTGTAAACTATATGAGTATTATATTAAAAACAGAAAATTATAAATCCAAAAAAATCTCGTATACACTTTTTTCGTAATTGCTTAGACAGTGAAAATGGCATTATGCGATTAGAAATTAATGTATACGAGAGGTACAAATTTATAGAGCTTTTATTTCAAAGCTGATAATTCAGGAGCCATATAAGATGAATTTGCTTCATAAGCTTTATCAGGATAATATAAGAATAAGCAAGTACCTCCGGAAATTTGGTTGATAAATTCCTCGTGGCCTTCTTCAGGTATAGCAGGACATCCTTGACTTCTCCCTAATCGGCCAACTTTTTTAACAAATTCTTCAGATACATAATCAGCTGAATGAATTACAACAGCTCGGTCATAAGCATTGTCATTAAAACCTTTTTCCATTCCATTTAATCTTAAAGAAAGGCCATGTTTGCCAAAATAAGTTTGTCCAGTTACATAAAATCCTAAACTGCTCATATATGAGCCGGGTTGATTAGAAAATTGGTTAGCCATCAAGTTTCCAGAATTTCTACCATGAGAAACTAAATTATGATATACTAACTTGCGTTGAGTTAAGTCAATTACCCAAATTCGTTTTTCATTAGAACTTAAAGAAAAATCTACAATAGTTAGTTTTCTTTTAACAGTAGATAATTTATTTTCTTTTTCTAATTTTTTATAGCCGTTATATGCTTTGGTAAAGACTTCGTATGATAAACCTTGTTTAACAAGATTCATTTCTTCATAAATATTAAAGTCATTATATGCAGGAGATATCTTAGTAGTAGTAGGTACTTTTTTCGTTGGGATTAGCATACATTTTAGTAGTTGCTAGTAGAGCAAAACCTGCGAATTTTAAATACTTGATGTGCTTTTTCATAATTTGAGTATTTGTGTTTTAAGTAGAAAGAATTATAAGAGGAAGTACACTATATATAACGTTATAAGTAAAAAAAAGTTTCAATAAAAGTAAAATAATATTAAATAGTTAAAGTCTCTGTATTACTAAAATTACAAAATCTGAGTTATTTAACAAATCGCTTATCCGTTTAGAACATTATTTTTACCTTTGCCCACCTTACTAAAATACATAAATTATATGTCAACAATTACTAAAGACTCAGAAAAATTTTTAGAAAAATATATTAATAATGCATCTCCTACAGGATATGAATCTGAAGGCCAAAAATTATGGCTGGATTATATTAAACCATATATTGATGAGTATAAAGTAGATAATTATGGTACCGTGTATGGTATTATAAATCCGAAGGCAGATTATAAAGTAGTGATAGAAGCGCATTCTGATGAAATCTCCTGGTATGTTAATTATATAACTGATGATGATGGATTTATTTATGTATGTAAAAATGGAGGTTCTGATCACCAGATCGCCCCTTCCAAACGCGTTAATATTCATACTAAAAAAGGTATTAAAAAGGCAATATTTGGATGGCCGGCAATCCATACCAGGAAAGGCACTGATAAAGAGCCTTCAGCAACTTTGGAGAATATTTTTTTAGATTGCGGGTGTACTTCAAAAGAAGAAGTGCTTGAATTAGGTATTCACGTAGGTTGTGTCATTACTTATGAGGATGGGTTTATGACATTAAACGATAAATATTATACCGGTAGAGCTATAGATAATAGAATAGGTGGCTTTATGATCGCTGAAGTAGCCAAATTGTTAAAAAAGAATAAAGTAAAATTGCCATTTGGCCTGTATATTGTAAATTCTGTCCAAGAAGAAGTAGGATTACGCGGTGCACAAATGATAACAGATACCATTAAACCTGATGCCGCTATTATTACAGATGTTTGTCATGATACCACTACGCCTTTAATAAATAAAAAAGAGCAAGGAGATTTTAAATGTGGTAATGGCCCTGTGCTTATGCATGGGCCTTCAGTACATAACATTTTGCTGGAATTAATCATAAAAACTGCTGAAAAGAAAAAGATGAAATTCCAGCATGCTGCAGCATCAAGGTATACCGGTACTGACACAGATGCTTTTGCTTACTCAAATGGTGGTGTGCCTTCAGCATTAATATCGCTACCTATGCGTTATATGCACACAACAGTTGAATCGGTGCACAAAGACGACGTAGAACAAATTATTAAACTCATATACGAAACAATCCAAGCTATAGAGCCTAATCATAATTTTAAATATCTCAAATAGGCTTTTTCTTTGAAAAAGGTCATTGCATGGATACTTGCTAGCAACATTTTTATAGCTGTAGCAGCGTTGTGTACTACTGCTACAACCTATTTTTTGTTGCGCGTACATGTTCGGTGGAATATCTGTTTTTTAGCTTTTTTTAGTACCTTATTTATATATTCATTTTATAGTGTATTTGATAATAGGCCAACCTCGCGAGGAGTTGAATCGGGTGGAGGTGAAATAATCAACCGGAAAAACTGGATTAAATGGTATCCAAATAGTTTTAAAATATTATTAATTATTTCTCTCGTTGGTTCATTAATATATTTAAGGCAGTTATCCTATTTAACAATAATATGCTTACTCCCATTTACTATGATTGCCTTATTGTATATTGCTCCTTTTTTCTCATTAGGTAAAGGCAGGGCAGGCTTAAGAGGGGTAGCATATTTAAAAATTTTTCTTATAACTATTACATGGACTGCCGTAACTGTTATGTTGCCGGCTGTTGATTTAGGTTTTTCGTATGATAATGAAATTTTTATTCTGCGATTAATAGAACAATTTTTATTTATTTTTATTCTATGCCTACCTTTTGATATTAGAGATGCTGTATGGGATAAGCGAGATAATATAAATACTATTCCCATTTTATTAGGTATTAAGAACACTAAACTATTAGGGTATATACTTGTATTAATGCTCTGTGTAATTTATTATCTGCATTTTGGCTTAGATATATTATTTTACATACAAATGCTAATGTCCATATTATTATGTATGGTTATTTTTTATACAAATATCAAGAGAACAGATTTTTTTTACTTAGGCCTAGTCGATGGAACAATGATTATGCAATTTCTATTAATATCATTTCTGGCATGAAATTTTCTTTAATAATATTCACTAAACTTAAAATTTCTACTATGAATAAACATATTCTATTCACTTTTTGTATGATTTCATTAATTGTAATATTCAATTCTTCATGCAATAGTCATGGCAATTCATTAAAAAAAGAATATGAAGCAAAATCGGAAGCTGTTGCTGTATTAGAACTGTTTACTTCGGAAGGCTGCTCCAGTTGTCCACCTGCTGATAGGCTGTTAATGGAAACTGCACAAGATTACCAATCAAGTCTGCCACTATTTGTTCTTGGCTTTCATGTAGATTATTGGAATTATATTGGTTGGGATGATCCATATAGTAAAACTGATTTTTCTGAGAGGCAAAGAAATTATGCGAAATTTTTAAATAGTAGTGTTTATACGCCACAATTAATTGTGAATGGAGAGGACGAATTAGTAGGGTCAAACAGGCCTAAGCTTGAGGCTGCTTTAACTAAAGCATTAAATAAAGCCGCTATTTCAAAAATTGAAATCATAGAAAGTAATATAAAAACTGATGGCAAATTAAATATCGCCTATCAGCTATCCAATGTACCTCAAAAAAGTTATCTAAATGTTGCAATAGTAGAAAATGATTTGAAATCTGATGTAAAAAAAGGAGAGAATAAAGGAAAGCAATTGAATCATACCAATGTTGTCAGAGAATTTAGTACCTATAAAGTTCCGGAAGGAGATTTTACTGGTGAAGCCAATCTTACCATTCCTGATTATATTAATAAAAAGAATACTCAAATTTTTTTATATATTCAAAATGTAGAAGATATGGCTGTTACGGGCGCTACGAAGGTTCAATTTTAACATTAATTACTCTTTCATTTAATACTAAATTATGACAATAGATAAAAATATTGTTGTGCTCACCGGTGCGGGGATTAGTGCAGAAAGTGGGATTAAAACATTCAGAGATTCGGGCGGATTATGGGAAGGCTATGATATTATGGAAGTAGCTTCACCGGAAGGATGGGAAGAAAATCCTAAAAAAGTTTTGGACTTTTATAATGCACGAAGGAAAAATGTTAATGCTGTACAACCCAATAAGGCACACCTGGCACTAGTTGAATTGGAAGAAAAATATAAAGTAAATATAATTACTCAAAACATAGATGACCTACATGAACGGGCCGGTTCTACGAATATTTTACATCTGCATGGAGAAATATTTAAATCGCGCAGCACGATAGATGAACAATTAATTTATGATTCTTTAGACGATGTTTGCTTAGGCGATGTTTGTGAGAAAAACAGCCAACTTAGGCCTCATATAGTATGGTTTGGAGAAATGGTGCCTGCATTAGAGGAGGCAATTGAGTTGGTGTCTCAAGCAGATATTTTGATTATAATTGGAACATCTATGCAGGTATATCCAGCAGCCGGATTAGTCAATTATGCAAGTAGTGATATTCCTATTTATTATATTGATCCGAAAGCTGAAGAAGTGAAATTATCAAATAGGGTAGCGGTAATAGCAAAAAATGCTACAGAAGGAGTGAGGGAGGTGGTGGATAAATTATTAAGGTAACTTCTTGATCTAAATTAATTCTGTACCACACCTTTTGTTTTTAATAGCCTTTTTTTTGTAAATTACAGGTGTAATTTAATTATTTACCTATTTAATTAATCATAATGAGATTATTACTAATTTTCATATGCACCTCCTTTCTATTGATACATGTTTTTGCTAACATTCAAACTACCGGATGGATGAACGATAAAGCATTTGAAACAAACGTATTTATTGAAAATGCCGGTCAATATAATGCGGATCAGTTAGATACAGAAGCTATTCTATATGGTACAAAACAACAAGGAGCTGAAATATTCTTTACCTCTACTGGAATCATTTATCGTTTTTCTGTAATCAATCCTGAAAAACAGGATACTTATTTAGATTTAATGGAAGAAGAAAAAAACGAAAAAGTTAAACTAGAAGCCAATTGGGAAAAACTTTCACCGGAAGAAAGAGCGTTGGAAGTGTTAAAAGAAAAAGAAATAGAAATAGCTTTGAAAAATATGTCAATACATGATGTAACTACCTTTCAGATAAAATGGGAAAATTTTAATGAAGGTGTAACTGTGGTCAGTGAAGGTTTAAATCAAGCTTCATATAATTTTATTAACAATACTGAGTTAAACCCTGTGACAACAAATAACTATCAAAGAGGAACTATTAATGCAAAAGCTTATAACAAATTAATATATCGTAATATTTATCCTAATGTTGACGTGGAGTATTTTATACATGACGAAGGAGGCCTTAAATATAATATAGTTGTTCACCCTGGTGGTGACCCTTCACAAATAGTTATGGAATATATTGGGGTAGATGATATAAGTGAAGACAATGGAAATATTTTAATAGAAAAGAGTGGAAATTTTATAAAAGATGCTAACCCGGTTAGCTATCAAGGAGAAAATCAAAGAGATATAGTTGAATCTAACTCTATTTTAGAGAACAATAAGGTTAGTTTTAATATTAACCATTACGATGACTCGAAAGATTTAATTATTGACCCTTGGCTTACAGTTACTAATTTTAGTGGCGCATCAATAGTGCGTCATGTCGTGACTGATAATGCGGGTAATATTTATGCATATGGTGGTGGAGGATCTAGGCCCGCTGAAATTAGAAAATACACTCCCGCAGGTACTTTAGAGTGGGTTTTTGAAACAATGGAAGTTGACTGGTTTGGGAATTTAGAAATTAATAAAGAGAATGGTGATCTTTATTTAGGTACCGGTTTAACACGCGTATATAAAATTTCTTCGGATGGAAATTTAATATGGCTGAACGATAGTTTTGGATTTATTTTTGCTGATGAACCCTGGTCTATAAGTTTGAATTGTAGTAAAGATAAACTTATGATTGGAGGAATGTTATCACCGGTGTATTTAGATCTTTCTACAGGCGAGAAAATAGACACACTTCCTCCCGGTGATTTTGCGGGGGGAACAGATGAAATTAGAACTTCAATTACAGGGCCTAAAGGAGGATTTATATTGCTTAAATTAGAAACAGTATTTTTTTTATGTCATGATCTTACCATATATAATCTGTTTCTACACGGCCTAGGCTTTCAATATTATGGTCCTGCCTATGATCCTGATCCTAACCCGGGTACTAATAATTTTCTTGCGGCTGATACGAACTTTGTTTATGCTCACAATGGTGATATTTTAAAGAAATGGGATTTTCTACTAGGCAATTTTGTAGATGAAGTTGAAATTCCAGGAGGGGAGTTTGAAGGAGGTAGTGGAACCTTGGTAGATGAATGTGGCAATGTATATGTTGGTTCAAATCTAGGTGTATTTAAATTTAATCAAAACCTAGAAATGATTGACTCAGCGTCTATTGGACCAGTGTTTGATTTAGCTTTTGGCTCGGGAGGAGAAATTATTGCTACAGGTGATGGTTATATAGCCTCAGTTAATTTAAATCATTGTAATAAGTTTGCTTATTGTGAAGATGATTCTTGTAGTAGAGATATAAAAAATGCATATATATGTAAAGGAGATAGTGCTAAACTAAATGCATATGATGGAGGTGCTTCATACTCTTGGACTCCAACTGCAGGCTTAAGTGATCCTACGATTGCTCATCCAATGGCATCTCCAGATGTGACGACTACATATGTAGCAACTATAACGTGTCCTGGATTTTGCGGATATACTGATAGTTTTACTGTGTCAGTAATTGACCTTATTGCAGATCCGGAGGAAGCAACGATTTGTGCTGGTGATACTATCACATTAAATGTTACTGGAGCAGAGGATTTGGTTTGGACACCTAGTAACAGTTTGAGCAGCAATACAGGTTCAACAGTAGATGCTTATCCTATTACTCAAACACAATATACTATAGTATCTGAAGAAGATACTACCTGTCCTGTTACTGTAAATGTCTCTGTTAATGAAACACCTGAGGCTTTGTTTAATTTCATCTTAGATTCATGTATAGCGTATAGAGTGTTGTTTTCCAGTGATGTAGCGGGAATTGTCAGCTGCGAATGGGTTTTTGGAGATAATACCACTTCTGATGAGTGTTTTCCTAATAAAATATATGATGCCCCCGGTAATTATATCGTTATTTTATCAGTGATAGATGATAATGGGTGTCAATCTTCTATTGAACAAATGATTGTAGTAGATAATGCTAATGAAACTTGTATAGCTGTACCTGATGTGTTTTCTCCAAATGGAGATGGTCTTAATGATGTATTTAAGCCGGCCGTTTTCAATGTTGCAGAAGTGACTTATTTTAAAATATATAACCGTTGGGGGACGCTTATTTTTGAAAGTAATAACGTTAATGATGGATGGGATGGTACCTATCACGGTAAAGAGCAGGGGATAGGCGTTTATCTTTACCAACTTAGTGGTAGAACTAATAGCGGTAAAGAGCTATCTATCAATGGAAATGTGGTATTAGTTAAATAGGTACTCATCTGATCAAGTCTGCGTAAGAAAAGATTACATTGTAGCCTTTGTTTTGAAAATATTCCTTATTACTTCCGGTGGCAAGTATAAAATCACCACCCCAAGCCCCAAGCGATTTGATACTACCAGTATAATCTGAAAAGAGCTGTTGTTTGATTGGAGGCTGTTTGATTAATTTACTTATATTTTCCTCATGTTCTTTAATTAGAGATTCGAAATTAGAGAGTGTTTTGCATGATAACATGGAAGTTGTTATTTCATCGAAAACCTGAAATTTGAAATTTGCAATCTGAAATTGTTTATAGTTTTCAATTGCCTCCCTACTATTTTGCTTCTTACCCAGATAAACAAAAAAAAGCTGATCCTTAAAAGGAGGATCAAATTTAGCAGTTTCCCAATAAGGAATATTATTTTTCAACTGGTAAACTATGGGGCCGGTAGACTGAGCAGCGGCGATATCATACCCACTGCCACCAAATGTAGTTTTTAACAGTGTAAAAGGATCAATCTTTGCCCATTGAGCAATATTATTAATTAAAGTAGAACTGCTCCCTAATCCCCAATTTTTATTAAAATCTAGTTTTGTTGTGACTTCAACGGTATGTTGTTGGCTTAAAAAAGATTTATTTAATTTGCGTGTGATCAATAAAATTTGCTGTAAAGTATTTGCAATTACTTTATGATTACTAATGATTGGTTTAAAGTCAGACAGCTTAAAAGTGCCGGAAAACCATACTGTCCCATCATCATTTAAGCTTATCCAACTCAATATAGGTATGCTTTCTGCCAGTTTTGATTGCCTGACCGTTAATGTTTGGCTTTTTTTAGTAGGTAAAGCGAGCGCTTTAGCACCATCTAAAACTATGTATTCGCCTGTGAGTAATAGTTTTCCATTGCTCTTAAAAAACTGCAAACCAAACTATTTTTTAATTACTGCATTAGGATTAGTGATACCTCTTAATTTATAAAAATAAGCAGTAGCCGATTGGACATTTACTACTTTATCAGTGAAATATTTCTTTGCTTTTTCTTTTTCCTCATTATTTGCACCCAGTTGATTTAGAATATTTAAAAGATGCATTTTCATATGGCCTTTTTGTATACCTGTCGTAACTAAAGAGCGAATAGCTCCAAAATTCTGTGCTAATCCTGCACAAGCCACTATCTGCATTAATTCTTGAGCATTCGGTTTACCTAACATTTTATGAGCGAATTTTACCATAGGATGTAAAGATGTTAATCCTCCAACTGTACCTAAAGCCATGGGAATTTCTAAAAAAAATGTAAATATATCATCCTTTACCGCTACATCTGTGAGGCTTCGATATTGACCATCTCTGGCGGCGTACGTATGTGCACAAGCTTCTACTGCCCTGAAGTCGTTACCTGTAGCAATAATAACAGCATCAATGCCATTCATAATACCTTTATTATGAGTTGTTGCCCGATACGGCTCTTTTTGAGCGATTCGTATAGCTCGTTGGAATTTTTCAATAAAGTCTTTTGTCGACATATTATCTCCTTCAACTAAATCGTCAACCGCACAGTTGACTTCTGCTCTTACTAAACATTCCGGTGTATAATTGGAAAGGATGCACATGATAATAGAAACTTCTTTTTCTTTATCGCTGAAACCTTTAGCAGTTAATAATTCATTTTTAAGTGTAATAGCAAAATTTTCTAAAATAGAATTAATAAAATTAGCTCCCATGGAATCACAAGTCTCAAAAGTTGCTTTAAGCTGGTAATAATCCGGTTCTTCCAGAGTTTTATCTACCAATTCGACATCTAATATACCACCTCCGCGCCTTCGCATATTAGCGGTAATATCATTAGTCTGTTCAATTAGTTTAGATTTGATCTGTGGGATAAAATTTCTTAGCTTATTAACGTCTTGGCCACTCCACAGGAAATGCACATGTCCAATTTTTTTAGTAGATATAATATTAGCTTTAAAACCACCTCTTTTTAACCAATAATTTGCTGCTTTTGAAGCTGCTGCGACTACTGAACTTTCTTCAATAGCCATTGGAAGGCAATACAGCGTATCGTTTATTAAAAAATTAGGAGCAATGCCAAACGGAAGGTAGAAATTTGAAATAGTATTTTCTATAAACTCATCATGCAATGCTTGAGTAAGTTGATCATTATGCCAATAGCTTTTAAGGGTTTCTATTGCTTCATCGCCATCTAATAAATATTGGTCAGCCAGCCATTCTAGTTTAGCCTCTTTTGATAACTTAGAAAATCCTTTGATAGGTTGGATATTTGATTGCATACGTAATTTTATAAAACAAATATAGTTATTAGTTAACGAAGATCAATAGCTTTTAGCGTTTAGCTATCGCCTTTAACGTTTGGCCTTTAGCTACTAGCTACTAACCTATTAGTGTATTATATCATTCATTTTGTTAATTTTGATGGTGGATAGGCTTTGTTTAGTATAACTAATTCTAGTGCCAGTTTCTAATCCCTAATTCCTAAACAAATGACCAAAAAAGAAAAAGTCAATTTTATTATAGAAAAACTGGAAGAACTTTTTCCGGAAGTACCTATTCCGCTGGAGCATAAAGATCCATATACCTTATTAATTGCTGTATTATTATCTGCGCAATGCACTGATAAACGGGTAAACACAGTAACGCCAATTTTATTTAATAAAGCTGATAATCCGGCTGATATGATAAAGTTAACAATAGATGATATCAGGCAAATTATAAAGCCATGCGGACTTTCGCCTACCAAATCTAAAGCTATCTACAATTTATCACGCATATTAATTGATAAATACAATGGCACTGTTCCGCAAACATTTGAAGATTTAGAAAGCTTACCCGGCGTAGGTCATAAAACTGCTTCCGTTGTTATGAGCCAAGCTTTTGAATATCCTGCTTTTCCGGTGGATACACACATCCATAGATTGATGTGTAGGTGGGGCCTTACAAATGGTAAAAATGTTACTCAGACAGAAAAAGATGCCAAAAGACTCTTTCCTAGAGAAATTTGGAATAAGCTTCATTTGCAAATTATATATTATGGCCGTGAATATGCTCCGGCAAGAGGAATTAAGCATAAATCGGCACCTATTGAAAAAGTGATTGGAGGTAGAAGTTAATGAAATAATCTACTAATATTTCTCCCCATTAGAATTCATATAGTTAAAAAATCATATATGGATACTGCAATTCCAAGTTTGAGTAATTTTTTCTACATTTGTAATGGTTTTTAAAATATATATGATTAATTATCAATGCTTTGACAATTGGTATATTTGTTTCTATTATCAAGCGTATTAACAAACTAAAATTTATAAAAATGAAAAAAATAACAACATTATTTGCAATAGCTGGCTTAACGCTTTTTAGTACTTTTTCCTTTGCTCAAAGGGGAACATTATCTTTAGGTTTTAAAGGTGGAGCAACTTTTAACTCTTTTTCTGAATTTGCCTTGTCATCGGCTGACATCATGGGAGTTGATGCAGGAATATTTGCCATTTACAGCTCAGATGAAAACCGTGCTTTAAGTTTAGATTTACTGTATTCCCAAGCTGGTGGTTTGTACAGCATTAATAATTTTGGTAGCGTCAACAGCAAAGAGGTGAAACTTAATTATTTTAAATTAGTACCAAAATTTAATTACTTTTTTAGAGATTTTGATGATGAGTTTAGGCCAAAAGTTAATGCTGGTTTTAGCTTAGGTTTCTTAACTGATGCTGATGATAGAGATTCTAACGCAGAATTAGATGATGATTTTCAAGCTATTGATTTAGGCTTAGTTCTAGGTACTGGTTTTAACTATGAATTAGCTGATGCAATTTGGTTGAACTTTGATGTATATTATACATTAGGCTTAACAGATGCAAATGATACGCCATTTTTATTCCCTGAAAGAGAAGTTCATAACAATTCATTAGGTATGTCTGTAGGGTTAGCCTTTGGTTTGAGTAGAGTAGATGATGTAAGGAGAGACGATGATAATTATTAATTTAATTATATCTATTTATAGTTTGGGGTCAGGCCACTTGGTCTGGCCTTTTTTATTTGTATATTTATCCAAAATAATTGCAAACTATGAATACCATTCCAAAATTATTAATACCTATAGCTTTAGTTACTATTGCTGCTATCATCATTATTGCAAAATGTTCTATTACTATCGAATCCGGAGAAGCCGGTGTTTTATATAAAAGATTTAGTGGAGGAGTAGATACTGAGCATACTTACGCAGAAGGCTTCCATATGATTGCTCCTTGGAATAAAATGTTTATTTATGAAGTTAGGCAGCAAGAACTTTTCGAAAAAATGTCTGTTTTATCTTCTAACGGATTAGAAATAAAATTAGATGCGACTGCTTGGTTTTTACCTCAAGTAGAAAATTTAGGGAAACTTCATAAAGAAAAAGGAGAGAATTATATTGAAAGAATAATTATGCCTGCAATAAGGTCAGCTACCAGAAGTGTGGTTGGAAGATACGTTCCTGAACAAATTTATTCCAGTAAAAGAGATGCTATCCAAAATGAGATTTTTGAGGAGACCAATAAAATTTTATCAGGACAATATATTAAGCTTAACGAAGTATTGGTTAGAGATGTAACTTTGCCAACAACCATTAAAGATGCGATTGAGCGCAAATTGAAACAAGAGCAAGAAACTCTGGAATATGAATTTCGATTAGAAAAAGCAAGAAAAGAAGCAGAACGTCAAAAAATTGATTCGGAGGGGAAAGCAACTGCAAATAGAATATTGAGCGCTTCCTTAACAGATAAAATCTTAAAAGAAAAAGGGATAGAAGCAACATTAAGATTAGCGTCTTCTCCCAATAGTAAAATTATCATTGTAGGAGGCCAAGATGGAATGCCGTTGATTTTAAATGCGGAATAGGTTAGCGTAAAGTGAGTAGCAAATAGATGATATATATAACTAATATCATAAAGGGAAATTCGCAAGTAAGAAAAATGAATGATACCAAGGTTTCAATGAAATTTATAGGTGTAAATCAACCCCGATTTTAATCAAAAAAGCCTGATATCAGAGTTATTTTTGCAATGATTTCTTCTTGCTTTTCTTTTTCTTGAAAAAAATAAAAGTAACAAAAAAAAATTCAAGGCTGATTTTTCTCGCAAACAATCTCAGAAATGCTACCTAAAACAGCAGAAACTCGCCACCTATTGGTGGCTTCATACATCTGATGTTTCTCTCCCTCTCAATTTCGAGATTGTAGTAGCTTGAAAAAAAGGCCGTTCCCTAAACTCAGAAATTTCTGAGTTTAAAACTGCTCTACTTGCGAATGTGCTCATATATTCCTAAGAAATATTCATTTTCTAAATGCTATATCATTTTAGATCATTACTCATTGCTGTAGAGTTAATACTTGCATATCGATCATTAAAATATATAATATTAAAGTTTAAGTATTATATGAACAGTATCTTAAGAGATTCATATGTAATTTGTCGAAACTTACAATTAATAATAAAATTATATAAAATAGTGAAAAAGTATAAGAATTTAAGTGGCAACTCAGGGGTTTTAAAATATGAAATTTTTACTGAACATATTATTATTCAATTCAAGAGCCAAGGATCTTACTATTTTAGTTATAAAAATCCCGGCCAAGTGCATGTAGAAAAAATGAAGGATTTAGCAGAGAAAGGACAAGGGCTTAGTACCTATATATCGAAATATGTTAAAAATAATTATGAATATAAGTTCTAATTATTATTACACAATGAATTACAATTTTTTAATATCCTTTTTATAAAGGCCCGTCAATTCCTGAACTGTATTGATATCATAGCCTTTTTCTCTCATTTTACGAGCGATTACAAGATTGTTTTCTTTTATAGCTTTCTCTTTTTCTTCCTCTTCTTTCCATTTTCGCATAAAAGCTTTTTCCGCATCTAAAATTTCATATTTACCACTATAGCGTAATTCGTTAAATATACCCTTATCTACAAAACTGAGATATTTATTTTCAGATATTATTAAATGGTCAATGACTTCTATATTGATCAGCTGTCCGGTTTTTATCATGCGATCTGTTAAGTCTAAATCTTCCTGAGAAGGTTTTAGATCTCCACTGGTGTGATTATGCACTAAAATCATTTTAATGGCTAATTTATGAATGGCCATTCTGAAAATTTCCGGTGGACTAATTTGAACGCTGTTTGTGGCCCCAAGGCTAATCAATTCAACAAATAAGAGTTTGTTTTTTGTATCTAATCCGACTATCCAAAAATGTTCTTGATTACGCCTGATCTTGTTTTCGCGCAACAATACCTGTTGCATAATTTTAAATACGTTGTCGGAATTAAGAATTTTGATTTTTTGCTCTTGTGTTAACCGCACATTCATGCTATCAAATATACGATTATAATAAACATGAGAAATTATTACTCAGCATAATAATTTATAGTTACATTTGTAACTGTTTCAAATAATAACTATTAATGAAATATCAAAAAGTATATGGCTATGAAATGGCACGTGTTTCAGAAGTTTATTTGAGTACACTTTCTGCTATTATGAAGCCCCATGACATAGAACGGTATTTTATGCCGTTTCTTTACCTGTGTGAATACAGCGGTAAAATAACCCAAAAGGATTTAGCGCAGGCTTTGGGGCGTGATAAAGTATCAACTATGCGTATTGTAGACTATTTATGTGAAAAAAAGCTATTAATCAGGAAGCAAGATAAAAAAGACAGAAGATGTCAAATCTTAGAGATAACTGATAAAGCTTTATATATTTTACCTAAAGTAAAAGCAGGCATTAAACAGACCAATAAACTATTATTTCAGCAATTTACGGAAGATGAAAAACAACAATTTAAGCAAAGTATGGATAAATTATATGCAACCATAGAAACGCTTCCTGAACCTACCTTCATAGTAAAAGCTTTTAAAAGAAATGACAAATAACTATATTGCTCCACCGCCCTCTGCATTCCGTCAACTGTCACAAAAACTGGCAAAAATTTCTATTATAATTATCACTGTTCTTGTATGGATATTCACGTGGTCTTGTGGAAATAATGATCAGCAAAATGCTGCACAAGCTCCTAGGGATCTTCAAGTGGAAGGTTATAAAGTAGTGCCCACTTCTTTTAATGATGAAATTATGATTACAGCGGAGTTGATACCAAGTGAACAAGTAGAGCTCATGGCGCCTATGGCAGGGCAAGTTTTGGATATTTATTTTAAAGAGGGGGAAAAGGTTAAGAAAGGGGAAGCCATTGTGCATATTGACGACCGAGAATGGCAAGCTCAGTTGATAGGTATAAAAGCAAAATTAAATGCAGCTCAAAAAGATTATGAAAGAAAAAAAGCTTTATTGGAAATTGAAGGAAGCAGCCAAGAAGAAATAGATCAGGCTTTTTCTACCATTCAAACACTTAAATCACAACTACAACAATTGCAAGTAAAAATAAATTTAGCAAGGGTCAAAGCGCCTTTTTCCGGACAATTAGGCATGAGGGATTTTAGCAAAGGCGCTTATTTAAAAGAAGGACA
Source organism: Chitinophagales bacterium (assembly GCA_965213575.1). Lineage (GTDB taxonomy): Bacteria > Bacteroidota > Bacteroidia > Chitinophagales > JAUHXS01 > JAUHXS01. Next base: position 77,461 of record CBDBZN010000013.1, read on the forward strand.
AATAATCACTACACTAACCGCAATGGATCAGCTCAAGGTTGATTTTACGGTTGCCCAAGAGCATACAAATAATGTAGCTGTCGGAAAGTCAGTACAAATACTAGTCAACGAAGACACGCTGAAAGCAACGATTTATGCGATAAGCCCTTTGATTAATATGCAATCCAGAATGCTGAATGTTAGAGCTTTATTACCACAAGCTTCTACCAATACAATTATACCCGGAGCCTATGCAGAAGTATTGTTGACCTCTAATTTTGTAAAAGATGCTTTGATAGTTCCTACACAGGCAGTAGTCCCGGAAATTAATGATCAAACGGTTTATGTATATCAAAAAGGAAGGGCGGTAAAGAAAGTGGTGCAAATGGGTACAAGAACCGCAGATAAAGTGCACATATTAAAAGGTATTACCGCTGGAGATACTGTCATCACAACGGGATTATTACAAATTAAAGATGGGATGAATATCACTCTGCAGGAAATTAATTAATACGGTAATCAATGACCTTATCAGAAATAAGCATTAAACGTCCGGTTTTAGCCACTGTATTTGCTATTGTCATAGTAATGTTGGGTGTAGTGGGTTATTTGTCACTTGGGGTACGTGAATATCCTAGCGTAGATCCACCCGTAGTAACGGTGCAAACAAATTATGTAGGAGCTAATGCAGAAATCATTGAATCACAGATCACAGAACCTCTTGAAGAACAAATTAACAGTATTGATGGAGTAAAAACGCTAAGTTCCATTAGTACTGATGGCAGAAGCACGATCACTGTTGAGTTTTTATCTAACATGGATTTAAACAATGCTGCCAATGATGTGAGAGATAAAGTTGCCAAAGCAATTGGCAGTTTGCCACCTGACGCTGATCCGCCAACTGTTAATAAAGCAGATGCTAATGCAGAAACAATTCTTTCCATAACCGTACAAAGCAAGAAAAGAGCGCTGTTAGATTTAACTCAAATTGGAGATAACATTTTCAAAGAGCGCTTGCAAACTATTCCGGGAGTAAGTAGTATCCGTATTTGGGGTGAGAAAAAATATGCCATGAGGCTGGAGCTTGACCCCGTTAAGATGAACGAACTGAATATCACTCCTTTAGATGTAAAAACTGCTTTAGGTACTCAAAATGTTGAATTGCCATCCGGTAGGATAGAAGGCACGGAAACAGAGTTAACAGTACGAACGATTGGCCGGTTATATACGCCAGAAGAGTTTAATAATTTAGCTATCAAGAAGTATGGTAATACTATAATTCGGTTAAAAGATATTGGTTTTGCCCGGTTAGGGGCAGAAGCAGAGCGGACATTATTACGAGGTAATGGTGTAGTACCAATGGTGGGCATTGCATTACAACCACAGCCGGGGTCTAACTATATTGATATTGTCGATGAAGCCTTTCGGCGGATAGAAATAATGAAAAAAGACCTGCCGGCAGATATTGAATTAGATGTCGCTATGGATAAAACCATTACAATTCGTAAAGCAATTAATGAAGTCAAGTACACTATTCTCTTAGCATTCATATTAGTATTAATGGTCATTTTTTTCTTTTTAAGAAACTGGAGAACTACCTTAATACCTGTCATACTTATTCCTATAGCTTTAATTGGAAGTTTTGCTGTGTTATATGCTGCGGGCTTTTCCATTAACATTTTGTCACTATTAGGTTTGGTATTGGCGACCGGTTTAGTTGTAGATGATGCAATTGTAGTGATGGAAAATATTTATGCTAAAATAGAAGAGGGTATGCACCCTATGAAAGCTGCTTTTGAGGGCTCACGAGAAGTGTTTTTTGCCGTTATTGCCACTTCTATCACTTTAGTTTGTGTATTTGTACCCATATTTTTTATGCCGGGCCTTACCGGAGAGTTATTTCGAGAATTTGCCATGGTAGTAGTTGGAGCAATCGTTATTTCTACTTTTATAACTTTATCTATCACTCCAATGATGAGTTCTAGAATGCTTAAAAAGAGTAATAGGGAAAATGCCTTGATGCGTTCTTTTGGCAAAATTGTTCAGTATAGTACTGATAAATATTCTGATTCTTTAGATAGTTTTATGAATAAAAGGTGGTTAGCGTTTCCGCTGCTTTTACTGATGTTAGCCAGTATTTTTATAATAGGCATGCAACTAAAATCAGAGCTTGCACCTATGGAAGATAAAAGCCAATTGAGAATTATTTCAGCGGCGCCGGAAGGTACTTCATTTAAAGCAATGGATAATTACCAAGTAAAACTTATGAAAATGCTGGATACATTACCTGAAAAAGCATTTCTATTAGGGGTAACTTCTCCTACCTTTCGAGCTTCTACTGCTGCCAACTCCTCTTTCATTTATATGCCTCTAAAAAAGCCTTCCGAAAGAGAGAAATCCCAAGATCAACTAGCGAACGAAATCAATCAACAGTTAAGTAAATTAACTTTTGCTAAATCCTTTGTAGTACAAGAGCCGACTATTAGTGCCGGTGGAGGTGGTGGTGGCAAACTTCCTTTACAATTTGTATTACAAGCTCCTGATTTGGAACGCTTAAAATCTGTGTTGCCACAATTTATGGATCAAGTACAGGCAAGCCCTGTGTTTGCTGTTTCTCAAGTAGATTTAAAGTTTAATAAACCTGAGATTACTGTTAACATTAACAGAAATAAAGCTTCATTAATGGGAGTGAGTGTTGCAGACATTGCTCAAACGTTACAGACTTTTTTAAGTGAGCAGCGCTTGGGATACTTCATAAAAGATGGAAAGCAATATTATGTTTTAGCAGAAGCGATCAAAAGTAAAAAAGATGAGCCTTTAGATTTAAATAACATTACCGTGCGTAATAACGCCGATCAAATGATCACTTTAAATAATTTAGTAGAGGTTAATTATAACAGCAGGCCTCCTTCACTATTAAGATATAATCGTTATACTTCAGCTACTATAGAAGCGTCACCTGCCCCGGGATATACCCTAGGAGACGGAATTGAGGAAATGAGGGCTATTGCCGGAGAGTTGTTGGACGAATCCTTTAGCACAGAATTAGCCGGTAGCGCCTCCGATTTGGCTGACAGTTCTAAAAGTACGATGTTGATTTTCATTTTTGCTCTAGCACTGGTCTATTTGACGCTTGCTGCCCAGTTTGAAAGTTTCAGAGATCCATTAACGATTATGTTGACCGTGCCTTTGGCTTTAGCCGGCGCACTATTTACGTTATGGATATTTGGACAAACATTAAATATTTTCAGTCAAATAGGAATGATTGTATTGGTAGGCATAGTTACCAAAAATGGAATATTAATTGTAGAATTTGCTAATCAAAAACGAGATACGGGAATGGATTTAATAAAAGCAGCCTCTGAAGCTGCATCTCAACGATTCAGGCCTATTTTGATGACCAGTTTATCTACAGTTTTAGGAGCGTTACCTATCGCTTTAGCATTAGGTGATTCCTCATCTAGTAGAATCCCGATGGGATTATCAATTATTGGTGGATTGATATTATCCTTAGCACTCACTTTATATCTCATTCCGGCACTATACTCTTACATCGCAAGTAAAGAGAACAAAATCATAGATGAAAAAGATTTTATATAACTGCATATTTCTAATAGTAATCAGTTTTCCTTCAAAAGGAATTGCTCAATCGCTGAATGATTTAATAAATACTGCTTTAGCGAAAAATTATCAGATCAAAATTCTTAAAAATGAAGCCATTATATCTTCTAATAATAACGTACTAGGTAATTCTGGCCAATTGCCTTCTCTTAGCTTAAATGGTTTTTATTCCAGGTCTTATAATAACACACTGCAAAGATTTTCTGATGGTTCTATTAGAGAAGGGCAAAATGCCCTAAATCAAAATATTACTTTATCAGCCATTGCAGATTGGACCCTATTTAATGGGTTTAGTGTGTATGCAAGGAAAAATCAGTTGGCCTACTTGGAACAACTAGGGGAAGTCAACTCAAAATTTTTTATCGAACAAACGGTTGCAGATATTGTTACTGCTTATCATCAACTAATTTATGAACAGCAACTACTGGAAAATTACCGGCAAAGCTTAGAAATTTCTGCGTATCGTTTAAAGCTGGAGAATAAAAGGAAAGAAGTAGGCATTGGTACCATTCTGAATTACGGACAAGCAAAAGTTGACTATCAAACAGATAGTATTAAAGTGTTGGCACAAATAAATGTTATTCAATCATTGCAAATAGAATTAAACAGAGTGCTTAATAATGAATTGGAACAAGAAATAGCCTTAGATGACTTAGTTTTTACTTCCTTATTAATAGCTTCAAAAGACAGCTTACTTATGATGGTATCAAATAATAATAATCAACTGGAGCAACAACGTTTACAAGAATTAATTGCTGAGACAGAACTAAGAATATCTAAAGCAAATCGCTACCCTAAAATAGATTTGTTTGCCGGATATGAATATTCCAAAACCCTTGCAGAGGTAGGTTTTTTTCAATCTAATAGAAATTTCGGCCCTACCGTTGGAGTTAATGTTAGTTTCAATTTATTCAATGGTGGTGCAGCCAATCGAGAGGTAAAAAATACTTTAATCACTACAGAAAATATTCATCTAACTAAACAACAAACCACTCAAAACCTCGATGCTCAGGTTTTACAATTATACAATGAATATGTATCTATAACTAAACGAATAACTTTAGCAAATGATAATGTTTCAACTAGTCAAAAGGTATATGAAGTAGCTGAAGATCAGCTGAAGAGAGGTGCTATTAATGGATATGATTTTAGATTAACTCAGCTTTCGCTGCTCAATGCCGAACTCACTTTAATGCAATTACAGTTTTCACTCAAAACAATTGAAATCACACTTAATAGATTTTCCGGACAAATATTGAAAAGCTATTTGTAACTCCATTTCTAGAGTATATTCGCAAATATCAAATTATTGGTTTGATTGCCGTTCAAGAAAATTTTGGCAATTAAACTAGCTTACCTCGATTTTTGATATAATTCTTAAATATCGAGGTAGTTTTTTAGCAATATTTATTTATATACTTTTTTCTTGAAAAAAGCCGTTTCCCCACCCAAAGATTCAGAATTTAAAAGACTGTCTACTTTTGAATGTGATATGTTAGTTTTCCCTTCTTGAGAAGGGGCTAGGGTTGGTGCAACATATATTATCCCCCGATCATTTCTCCACCATTTACATGAATAAATTGGCCGGTGATATAACTACTGTCTTTGCTTGCTAAAAATACATAAGCCGGCGCCACTTCACTTGGCTGTCCGGCTCTTCCCAAAGGAGTATCTTGTCCAAAGTCAGTAATATCATCAAAAGTAGCCGGAATAAGAGGGGTCCAAATAGGGCCGGGAGCAACTCCATTAACTCGGATATTTTTACCGGCCAACATCTGAGAGAGTGAACGAGTAAAACTCACTATTGAGCCTTTTGTACTGGAATAATCCAGCAGATGTTCGCTCCCGCGATAAGCGGTAACAGAACTAGTGTTGATAATAACATCCCCATCAGTTAAATGTTTTAATGCTTCTTTTGTTACATAGAAAAAAGGATAAACGTTAGTTTCAAAGGTTTCCTTTAACTGTTTCATTCCTATGTTTTCAATAGAATCTTTAGGAAACTGCTTAGCTGCATTGTTAACCAATATATTAAGATGTCCATATTCTTCTATGCAATCTTTCACAATTGCTTTGCAGAATTTTTCTTCGCTGAGGTCGCCTGACAGTAAAAGGCATTTTTGACCTTCCTCTTCAACCATTTCTTTCGTAGTTTTAGCATCTTTATCTTCATTAAGATATACGATAGCCACATTAGCTCCTTCACGGGCAAAGTGAACAGCCACACTACGGCCAATGCCACTATCACCACCCGTTATTAAGGCAACTTTATTTTTTAATTTACCACTCCCTTTATAATCACTTCTGATGATCTCAGGTTCCGGATCCATTTTATATTGTTTACCCGGTTGATTTTGGTGCTGATCTGAAAATTCTTTAGGTTTACTCATGACATTTATTTTTAATTAAATTGATTAAGATTTTCGAGTACTTGTTGCATATTAATACCTTCCGATAGAATTGGAGCAAATAAATCTCCTACCTCTTTAATCCTGCCGGGAATAGTTTTAATTGTATAATCTTCAACTTTTATACCGTCTTTCAGTTCTTTCCAACTAACCGGCGTAGAAACTGTTGCACCTTTTACCGGCCGCACACAATAAGGTGCCGCTAATGTCTGCCCTCGGCGATTTTGAAGGTAGTCCAAATATATTTTACCGTTTCGCTTTTTTATATTTCGCTCCATGCTCGTCAACTTTGGTAATTGCTCATGGATATAATAACATAATAACTTTGTGAAATCACGAGCTTCATCATAAGTATAATTTGAGCCGAGCGGTATATATATATGAAGGCCACTTTTACCTGTGGTTTTAGGATATCCTTGAACCCCTGCCTTTTCTAACACCTCTTTAGCCACTAAAGCAGTTTGAATAACTTGATTAAAAGTATGATTTTCAGCAGGATCAATATCGATAACCGTATAATCCGGTGAATCTAGGTTTTCTACCCTAGAATTCCACGGATTAATTTCGATACAACCAAGATTAGCCATATATAACAGTGCCGCTTCATTTTCACACAATAAATATTCTATATCTTTATTAGACGATTCAGAATAAATACTTTTAGTAGCGGCCCAAGAGGGCAGATGTTCATTATCTTTTTGATAAAAACCTTCTTCATTAATACCATTAGGATGCCGGTGTAAATTTTGAGGGCGGCCTTTTAAATAAGGAAGGATAGTTTCAGAAATATGCATGTAATAATCAAGCAGGTCATATTTTTTTAAATCACTTTCAGGCCAATAGACTTTATCCAAATTAGTTATATGCAAGGTAACTTCATCTACTACTAAAGTAGAGTCGCCTGTGGGTTGAGGATATGGTTTCTGTAAAGTCTCAGCTTTAGTAGCTTCTACATTTATATCTGTTAATAGCTTATCTTCTCGCAGGCCTTTAAATACCGGATGTCGCATGGATTTATCTTTTGTCCATTCGGTAAAAGTTACTTCGCATATTAATTCAGGTTGTAACCAATGTGGTTTTTTACCCTTTAAATTTATCTTTTTACTAAAAGGATTTTCCTTAAGAGTCAGTTTATCAAATATTTTCATCAACTCTTTTTGCTTATCTTCTGTAAAGCCACTGCCACAATTACCAATGTAGGTCAACTCATTATTTTCATAACTGCCTAATATGAGCGATCCAAATAATTTTCCACGCCCTTCAGATTCTGTATATCCACAAATAATAGCTTCAGTGCTTTCTATAGCTTTAATTTTTAACCAATCCCGGCTTCTCTGTCTGGGGTGATATAAGGAGTCTGCCTTCTTTGCAATAACTCCTTCCATACCTTTTTCAATAGCCTGTTGATAAAATGCCGGCCCCATTCTTTCTATATGATCGCAATATTTAACACTTTTGAGATCTTCTAAAATAGAAGGCAATAAGCTTTTACGATCCACTAAAGGCAAATTTTTAGTGTCATGCCCATTTAAATATAATACATCAAATACATAATAAATAAGATGGCCTTTAGTGGTTTCAGGATCATAATTTTGTAACTGTTGAAATTCTGAAAGCCCTTTATCATTTAAAACAACCACTTCTCCATCCAATATCACATCATGAGAAATATTTTCCAGGTCAATTAATAAAGGTGAAAATTTTTCTTTAAATGAAATACCATTTCGCGAATACATACTTACTTCACTATCTATTATGTGTGTAATCATACGATATCCATCCCACTTTAGTTCGTATATCCATTCCGAGTCAGCAAATATTTCATCGCACGTATCAGCCAACATAGGCTTGATAAGTTGCTGAGTATTTAATTTCTTGGTAGTAGCTTCTTGTTTTTTAGGAGCTGATGTAGCATAAGCTTCTGCATCATAGGCTAATTTAGTAGCAAATTCATCTTGTTTTTTTATAAGCAGCCATTGAGGTTGCGATCCCTTAAAGGAAGTACGAACCAGTGCAAATTTGCCTTTGATTTTCTTACCAAAAAATTCCAATTTTAAGTTTCCTTTTTCACACTGCTCTGAAGGTGTTCCTTCAGACGCTACATCAAATACAGCAAATCGACCCTCATCCCATATATTCATCACACCTGCTCCATAATTGCCTTTAGGAATAACCCCTTCAAAAGTGAGATATTTTACCGGATGGTCTTCTGTTTGTATTGCTAGTCGTTTATCTTTTGGATTCATAGATGGGCCTTTAGGGACAGCCCAGCTTTTTAGTACGCCATCTATTTCAAGGCGCAAATCATAATGTAACCGAGTAGCATCATGCCGTTGTATAACAAATCTGGATGCATCAGAAAGATCCGGAATGGCTTCCGGTTCGGGCGTAGCTACAAAATCCCGCTTTTTAATATACTCATCCAAACCCATTACTAGGAGGCTTTTCTTTTTTGTTTTAACTCTAAGCTGGCTTTTAATTGTGCCATGAGATCTTTTGCTGGAGTAGGAGTAGTGTTTATTTTCTCTACTTTACCTGTTTTTCCTTTTGCCTTAGCATTAATAATCTTCGTTAGCTGCTTATTATAGACATCTTTGTATTTTTTTAAATTAAAATCGTCACTATATTGCTCAATTAAAGAAATGGCCATATCCGTTTCTTTTTTAGATACTTTATCAGTAGGCAACTTGAGTTCATCTGTTTTATGTATTTCATCTTGAAAACGGATAACATGTAGTACTAAAGCATTTTCATAAACACCAATAAGAGTCAAGTGTTCTTTTTGCCGCATCACAAAAGTAGCCACCCCTAATTTGCCTGTTTCTTTAAGGGCATTTCGAAGTAAATTATAGGATTTGCTACCTTCTTTTTGAGGTTCAATAAAATAAGGCTTTTTAAATAATACTTCAGATACTTGATTTTCTTCAACAAATTCTTCGATATCTATAGTTTTACTTTTTTTCATATTTGCTTTCTCAAAATCATCTTTTTCGAGCACTATATATCTGTCATCTGTTTTAAATCCTTTTACTATATTTTCCCATTTTACCTCTTCTCCGGTGGCCTCATTTACTCGCTTATAACGAATGCGTGCGTTATCTCTACGATCCAGCATATCCAATTCAATACGCCGGTCTTCGCTTCCGCTGTATAATTTAACGGGAATAGAAACTAATCCAAAGCTGATACTACCATTCCAAACTGATCGCATAATATTTATTTAAAAATATTCATGACAATATTTATACCACTGTAGGATGGATGAAATAAAAATAATGTGCGTACATAGATGTAGAGATAATTCTCAAAAATGAGGAAAAATATTCCGTGCATCTTTAAGCACTCAGTATTCAAATATATTAATAAATCGCTTTATATATTGGGAGATACATTATCAATCTCATTATGAATAAAAAAGTGTATGATTATTGTGTAGTATCAAGGATATATAAAATAGTTTAATATATAATTTATAAGCTATTAATTTTTAATATAGAAATTTATTTATAACATAAAAAATATAATGATGAAACATACATATACTAATACTACATTTGATAACACAGTGGATAAAATTTCAAGGGTATCTTGGGCAGCTGTATTTGCCGGTACACTTACTGCTATAGTAACTATTTTAATGCTAAATTTATTGGGGTTAGGCATTGGCATGACAACTATTGACCCTATGACTGAAGCTGATCCTTTAAAAGGTTTGGGAACGGGAACTATTATTTGGTGGGTAGTTTCTAATTTTATTGCCTTATTTCTTGGTGGTTTGGTAGCAGGCCGTATGTCGGGATATCCCGATAAAGCTGATGGCGCCCTTCATGGATTTCTTTCTTGGGGATTATATGCGGTGATTTCAGTATTTATAGTTACATCATCTATTGGAGCAGCAATGAATGGTATGTCTAATATAGTATCAGGAATCTTTGGTGGATCAGATTCTAAAAAAGTAGTTGTCAATTTAGATAAAGCCCAACGGAGGAGCCAAAATAACGCTTCATTTTCTTACGATAAAGTAAAGCAAGAAATATTTCAATTAATTAATACAGGCGAGAGATATAATGTATTACCTGATGATGCTTCAGAAAATACGCGCCAAGTATTATATAATGCAAAATCTCAATCTAGACAAGCATTCAGAGACTTGAATTTAGATAAAAATATAGATGAATTTTTTAATGATCTTTCTTTTGATCTTGATAATAATGGCAATTTAGATATTAGCTTAGAAGGGGAGCAAAATTATTTAAATAAGCAAGAATTAAAATCTTACTTAGTTACTAATACTAATTTAACTGAAGCCGAAATTAATGGTCTAGTAAATAAATGGGATGGAAATATTGAACAGGCTGTAAATAAAGCTGAAAAATATTATGCTCAAGCAAAACAAAAAGCTATAACGTACAGCGATAAAGCAGCTGATGCAGTTGGAAAATATAGTATTATCGCGTTTATAGTATTTCTTTTAGGAGCTGCTGCAGCTTATTTTGGAGGTATGACCGGTTCTCCGTTGCTAACAGTTACAGAAGAACATCGAGATAGAGATTTAGAGGTAGAAGTAGAGAGAAGAAGAGTGTAAGCAACTGTCCTACTATGTTCTTGTGATGAGTAAGCTGATATTTGCAAATGGCAAACTTATTGTATGCTGGTTAGCATGCATTACATTTGGCAAATATCAGCTCTGGATCTAGATGAAATAACTTTTTTATCAGGTACTGTTTTACGAGGTAACATTAAAGATAAGCCATACGCTACAACATTAGTTGGGCATATTTTTAAAGTTATAAAATCATATTTTAAAAAAACATATCGTAACCGTAATATTACTGTCAATTTCAATGATCTTACGGCTACTACTACTACCAATAGCAAAGGATATTTTTCTTTTTTAATCAATGGAAGAATGAATGATTCTTTTTCTTTAATAGATGCAAAAGGCCAAGAACTGGCTATGCCAGGTCATTATCCAATACATTTTAGAGAAACGAATGCTAATATAGAAGTAATATCAGATATAGATGATACTATATTTCTATCTAATACAATATCTTTTATAAAGCGTGTAAAAACCATCTTGCTTAATTTACCCAACAAACGGAGAGCAATTGACTTTACTTATAAATTGTTTAAATTATTTGAACAGCACAATTTCAGAATAACTTACTTATCGAAAAGCGAAAGTAACTTGTTTGGATTGATTACGGAGATCATAAAATTTCATGAATTACCTAAAGGGGCACTCATTTTAACTCCTTATTTAAAATTTCGACAACTTTTTAAACCTAAAAAAGGAAAAAATTATAAGATTGACCATCTTAAAATTCTTTTTAAAGGCATGCCGAACAAATATTTTATACTATTTGGTGATGATTCTCAAAAAGATATGGAAGCCTATACACAAATAGCAAAAGAATTTGCCGGTAAAATTTTGAAAATTTATATTAGGCAGACCGGTTTTAATCAGAATGATCAACAGCGAGCTCAATGGAGAAAATTAATTGCTACCGGTGTGCAAGCTGTATATTTTACAGATGATCTTTCTGTAGAAGAAGAAATTATTGAGGTGAAAAATTATATTAATCCTTACTTATGAAGCTCTTATTTGTGGTAAATCCCAGTGCCGGTGGTACTGATAAAGAACCTTTTTTAAAAGAGTCGGCAAATATTTGTAAACAACATCAAGTAGATTTTAAAGTATTCAAAACTACCGGAAAAGATGATGATAAAAACTTAAAAAAAACACTTAGTGCCTATAAACCTGATAAAGTGATATCTGTTGGAGGAGACGGCACTCTTTTATTTACCGCTAAAGTTTTAAAAGAAAAAGTACTTAATTTTCCTCTTGGCATAATACCTATGGGATCAGCCAATGGCATGGCAACCGAGTTAGGTATCAATTCTAAGCCGTCAGATGCATTATTGGATGCAATCCAATCTAATAACATCAATGGAGTAGATATGTTACAAGTAAACAATAAATATTTTGCTTTGCATATGGGAGATGTGGGTATAAACGCACATATAGTAAAAAAATATGAAAAAGATGAGAGTAGTGGCATGATCACCTATATTAAACATTTTATCAGTACAGTGGGCTCTGTTTCTCCGTTCAAAGTAAAAGTTGATGCAAATAATAAAACCGTTGAGAAAGATGTATATATGGCAGCTATTTGTAATGGACGAAAGTATGGAACAGGTATGCCGATAAATGTTCAAGGAGACCCGACTGATGGTTTGTTTGAAATCGTACTTATAGAAAAAATTAATATTGAAGCACTGCTAAGAGCAGGACTGGCAGCCATCAATGAAGATTTTTTTGATAATCCAGATAGTGTAGTCATTTCTACTACGGAAGCAGAAATAAGTTTTGAAAACCCTGAATTACTTCAGTTGGACGGTGAGACAATAGGGGAGTTTAAGCAATTAAAAGTAAATATTCTGCCGGACGTAATTGATATAATAATGCCGGATAACAAAAAAAGCCGATAGTATTCTACCGGCTTTTTTTAAAAAAGGATATTTACTAACTATTAAGATCTTTTCTCTTTGATTCTGGCTTTTTTACCTTTTAATTCTCTTAGGTAATATATTTTAGCTCTTCTTACATAACCTTTTTTATTCACCTCAATTTTATCAATATTAGGAGAATGAATAGGAAAAATTCTTTCTACACCAATACCGTTAGAAACTTTTCTTACGGTAAAAGTCTGCGTAATTCCGGAACCCTTTTTCTGGATAACATCTCCTCTAAAAGCCTGAATTCTTTGTTTATTACCTTCAATAATTTTGTAATGAACGGTAATGGTATCGCCTGCTTTAAATGCAGGATAATTTAATGCGGGAGCTACAACATTCTGTCCGTCAAATTGGATGCTTTCCTTTTCTGCTGCCGGCGCTTCATTTCCTTCTTCTGAGGTTGTACCTTCAGTTTGTTCTGATTGGGGAGCAGCTTCTTTAGTGGCTACATCTTCTTTTACCTCGTTGCTGGCTTGATCTTTATTTTCCATGGGTTATCCGTTTCTGGTTATGGCTTGCAAAGATAAGGAAAATAAAATAAAAATTAACCTTTTATTATTGCAATAAATTTGGTCTTTTTTGGTAAGTTCTTTCCAAAGCTTTTTGATGTCGCCATTCCTCTATTAGTTTTTCATTACCTGATAAAAGAATGTCAGGTACTTTATGCCCTTTAAAATCAGCCGGCCTGGTATACACCGGCGGAGAGATTAAATTATCTTGAAAAGAATCGCATAAAGCTGAGGTTTCGTTAGATAGTACTCCCGGTAACAAACGGGCAATAGAGTCTATCAAAACATTAGCGGCAAGTTCACCTCCTGTCAACACATAATCACCAATGGAGACCTCTTTGGTAATGTAATGTTCTCTTACGCGTTCATCAATGCCTTTATAATGTCCACATAAAATAAGTATGTTTTTTTTTAAAGATAATTCGTTGCTGGTTTTTTGATCTAATAATTCACCATCCGGCGACATATAGATGATCTCATCATACTCAATATCTTTTTTTAAAGCTTCCAAACAATTGACGATCGGCTCAATCATCAAGACCATTCCGGCTCCGCCACCGTATTGATAATCATCTACTTGCTTTTGTTTATGTGTAGAATAGATCCTTAAGTCATGGATATTTATTTCTATCAAGCCTTTATCTTGAGCTCTTTTCATGATAGAATGACTCAGGGGGCTTTCTAAAAGCTTAGGAAGAAGAGATAAAATGTCGATTCTCATTTTATGATAGATAGATATCTAATAATCCTTCAGGCAGATTTACATATAATTCTTTGGCATCAGTATTTTCGTTCAAGACGGTTTCATCGTGTAACGGTATGAGTACTTCTTTATTATTAACAGTTAAAGTAGCCACTAAATGACTTGGAAGGATAAGAACATTTTCTATTATTCCTAATAAAGTAGAATCATCAGTAATAACCTTATACCCGACTAAATAGTGTCCGCTTGTTACTTCTTGTATGGTGATTTTATCTTCTTCTAATAAAATAGCCTTACCCTTTAATAAAGCGGCTTCTTCTTTGCTATTAATGTCTTCTAATTTAATTAAAGCATTATTAGCATGAGTAATAGATAATTCTTCTATAAAATAGGGAATAGGAGAGGGAGAATCTTCTATAAATATAACATTTATAGAAGATTCGTCTTTAATCTCAATATTTTCGTTGAAAACGATTTTAGCAACCCCAAAATAACCATGCGGTTTGCCGATGAAGCCAACGTTGACTAGGTTGCCAACACTCATTTTTAAAGTTTTATGAAAGCTTAGTTAGCCTTTTCTTCTTTTTTTTCTTCTGCTTTAGGAGCTTCTTCCTTTTTTGCCTCTCCTGATTTTTTGTCTGCAGCTTTTGGAGCTGTTTCTTCTTTGTTATCAGTAACAGCCGGCTTTACATCATCTTCTGTTTTTACTTCAGATGTAGGTTGTTGGCCAATAGTAGGTTTTTCTATTTCAGCCTCTTCTTTTTTTCTCAGCTTTAGGAGCTTCTTGTTTTTCTGCTACTTCAGTTTTTGCTGCTGGCGCAGTTTCTTCTTTCACTTCCGGTTCGGCAGGGTTTTCTGTTACGGCTTCAGGTGCTGTTTCTTCAGGAGCAGGAGCTTTAGCAGCCTCTTCTTCTTTTATTTTTGCAGCTAGCTCATTTTCTTTATTCTTTATTGCCTCATCCTTCTTTTTCTTCTTACTATCTTGCTGTTTAGCAGTTCTTTCATCTTTTTCTTTGAACCACTTTTCCATTAATTTTTCTACCTCGCCTTCTTTGACAACGCCTTTATCAACGCCTCTTAATAAATGTTTCTTATACATTGCACCTTTGAATGAAAGAATAGCTCTTACGGTATCTGTTGGTTGCGCACCTTTATGAAGCCAATCAATAGCTTTATCGATATCTAATTCGATAGTTGCAGGGATCGTAGTAGGATTATATACACCCACTTTGTCTAAATATTTTCCGTCTCTTGGAGATCTGACGTCGGCAACTACGATTTTATAGAAAGGCCTTCTTTTTCTTCCGTGTCTTTGTAATCTTATTCTTGCTGGCATAATTATAGGTTTTGTGGGCAATCAATACCCGTTAACGAATTTAAGAAGGCAAATGTAAGTGTTTTTTTTATAGCTTCAAATAAAGCGTATGTTTTTATTAAAATTTATGAAGGGTTGATATAAGGAAGTACTTCACTTATATTATTGATCACCGCTAAACTTTTACATTTATTTAATCTCTCTTCTGGATGATGGCCTCTATTGATCAATAAACAATCTATCCCTAAAGCGTTAGCTACTTCGTAATCATGACAAGTATCTCCGATCATTATAGCCTGTTCAGGAACAATATTATATTCTTTCATTAATGTTTGGCCATGATCAATTTTACTCACCGCATATTCATCCTGACGGCCTGCAATCGCTTTGAAATAATCTTTAACTTTAAAGGTAGTAGTCATTGCTAAGAGTCCTTTTTGACTCGCTGCGGAAAGAATATATTGATTGATATTTTGCTTATGTATGACGTCTAAAGTATCAATAGTAGTTTCTTGAAGGTGGCAAGTGTGAACTTTAGCCATGTATCCATCAATAAAAAACCGAGAAAGTTCTTCAAATGAAGAATCTGTTTTGAAATTGAAGCCTATTTTTTCATAGTAATATTGAACCGGGAAATCAAAATGTTTATGATAATCTTCTGAAGTGATAAGTGGCTTTTTATGTTGTTCTAAAAGTTGATTAACAACTTCTACACACAGCCACATATCATTTAGCAAAGTGCCATTCCAATCCCAAATAACATGTTGATATTTTATAGATTTAACAGGCACGAAATTATTTTTCTTTGAAGTCTAATGCTATAGAGTTTACACAATAACGAAGTCCTGTGGGTTGAGGCCCGTCCTCGAAAACATGTCCTAAATGGCTGCCGCAGCGTTTGCATTTAATTTCTGTTCGTATCATACCGGCGGTTTTATCTACTTTAGTATCTACAGCAGTTTCGTTTATAGGTTGCCAGTAGCTGGGCCAACCCGAACCTGATTCATATTTGTTTTCAGAAGAAAATAACTCATTTTTACAAGCAGCACATACAAAAATACCTTTCTTTTTATTGTCATTGAATTCACCGGTAAAAGCTCGTTCTGTACCTTTTTCTCTTAGTACATGATATTCTTGATTTGTTAATTCTTTTTTCCATTCTTCGTCAGATTTGTTTACTTGATAGGTATTATCTTTTTCAGTTTTCATTGTTGAATTATTTTTATTTGATTGCCCACATGCAGTAAAGGAAAGCATAAGAGCAAATAAGGCATATAATGTATGTACTTTAATCATTAGAGGTTGTTTATTTATAAACGAAAAGTGACGCAAAATGGTTTGATTCTGCTAAAACTTAACGTTTATAGAGGTAGTACTTTCGATAGGAACACCATTTTCGGAAGCAGGTATCCATTTAGGCATAGATTTTATAATTCTAATAGCTTCTTTATCGGCATTTTCTGATACACTTTGAATAACATTTATATCTTTAATTTTTCCTTTTTTATCAACCTTGTACTGAATTTGTACTATTCCGTTTTCTCCAATTGCTGCAGCAGGTTGTAAATTATTTTTTATATAAGCATATAACGCATCATTACCACCCGGAAATGATGGTTTTGTTTTTGATGGGCTTGCAACTTTTTTATCTCTTTCATTAACATTATCTGATGAAGAAGTATTGGATGATTTGGATTCGTTTGTTTTACTACTCATTAATGATCTATTATCAGCAATAGGTACGCCGTTAAAAGAAGAGGGAATTGCATTTTCTTTAGCAGGAGCTTTGGAATTGTTAGCCGGTAGTGGTGTGGCTAGAGTTTTATTTTCATTTTTAGGTTTAGGATTATCTTTTTTCTTTTTTTCTTCAATAATTGTTGTAGGTTCTGCAGATTGGATGGGCTGTGCAATTTTTTTAGTTTTTATTTGATCACCCTCTTCAATAGCTTGATCAACATTTTTATCGGAGTCTACTGCAATATGATCTTTCGATATAACGGTATCATAATTTCGGTCAATATTTGCTCTTGTTCTATCAGTGTTTATAGATAATGGCTGCGTTATCTTTTTATTATTAGAAGTTATTTTTGTTTTTGCATCAGAAATATAAGTAGTTGCAGGCTCCTTTTCGCCTGTATACCAATTTATAAAAACAATCATTGAAATTAGCACTAACATGCCGGCGGCTATGAGTACTATTTGAGTTTGATTGGGTTGGAAAAAAGGCACAATAGGTGCTGATTTTTTATATCCTGTTCGTTTTGCTATCTCATCATTTAGCTCATGTATTACTTTATTAAGTTCAGCTCCTGACTCTTGAAGCCCTTCTAGCCCATCTTCTAAAAATTCATCATTGGCAATTTGAGCTTCTAGTTGCTGCGCTTCAATATCAATTAATTCACCTGTTAAGTATAGCGCTATTTGTTCTGAAGATGGAGGTATGCCTTCTGAGAAGATGTGGTCAATAGACTTTTTAATATGTTTTTTATTTTTATGCATTTGAATCGCTCAACATAATATTTTTTAAATTTCGCTTCCCGTTTTGAATATGGCTTTTGACTTGCTTGATGTCAAAAGATGTTATATCTACAATTTCATGATAACTTTTATTTTCTAAATAAAACAGCTCAATACATGTTCGCTGCTCTTCATTCAGCTGCTTGATATTTTCTTCTAATTGTGTTAATTTTTGTTCTTTATCTTTAAGATGCGATAAGTAATCAGATTCCATATCGCTTTGCTTAAATTTTTTATAAGCTGTTTCATTATTACCGTGAACTTGCATTTTTCTAATATCCATCAAACAATGATTTTTAGTCACAAAGTATAACCAAGCTTTAAACTGTTTTATATTATGAAGTTTTAGCTCAGTTAACAATTTTTCGAAAATCTCCATCACTGCATCCTTTGCCTTCTCTTGATTTTTAAAATGTTTAAAGCATATGCCGTAAATAAAGTGCGTATAGCGTTGAAAAAGCTCACCCACATATTTCTTATCTCTGGAATTTCTGTATTTTTCAACTAATTCCAAATCAGTATCAGGCCGTGATGTATTAAATTTCAAAAACACTTATCCTACGGTTTATAATTTATTTAAAATTAGGCACTTTTATGTATTATGCCAAATATTATTAAAAGATTTTAAGGATATAAAATATAAAAGAATATTTATATATAAATACTGTAGCGTGTTAAAACAAGCCATGTATTTTAAAATATATATCGAATGGATAATCCACCCGCATCCCCCCAAAAACCGGTATAATTTCCAATATTTAAGAGTGGTTTCCAGTCTAAACTGATATTGATCGGAGCTTCTGTAAAATTGTACTCAATACCGATAATCGCATCGATCCCCACTAAAGTATAGTATCTGTTTTCATGAGCCCAGCGAGCACGACTGCCATTCCAAGTGCCTATATGGCCACCTATGCCATAATACCAATTTAATCGATTTACATCAAAAGTATTGTAGTTATGCAATTCATATAATCCTGTTATAATGAATCCCTGCCAACGTGTTGCTACAATTCCTTCTACAGCAGCATGGCTGGTCAAAAAGTGTTTAATTGTTAGCCCTTGTGAAAAGCCACCACGGATACCAATGCCGGTAGCGTAGTCTTGCGCATGGGTGCTGATAAAGATAAAAGAAGCAAAAACGATTAGTATTATTTTTTTCATGTTGAGCTATTTATAAAGTGTAAAATTAACAATTATCATCATATTTAGCTATCAGCTATCAGCTAGCAGCTTTTTCAATATTTTTAGTTCACTTGCAGTGAGGCCTCGCCATTCTCCAATTTTGAGATAATCTAATGTGATATTCATGATCCTAATTCTTTTTAGCGTAAGCACCTTGCATCCTAAATACTCACACATTCTCCTTATTTGCCTGTTAAGGCCTTGAGTTAATATAATTTTAAAAGTAGAATTCGATAGCTTTTGTACATGGCATTGCTTCGTAGTCGTGCCTAATATTGGTAATCCATTACTCATTTTGGTTATAAAACTTGAAGTAATAGGTTGATTTATGGTCACGATATACTCCTTTTCATGATTATTTTCTGTGCGAAGGATTTTGTTTACTATATCTCCATCATTTGTCAATAATATTAAGCCGGAAGAAGCTTTATCTAATCTACCAATAGGAAATATTCTCATAGGATGGTTGATGAAATCAATGATGTTATCCTTATCTTTTAAATCGGTCGTACAAGTAATACCGGGTGGTTTATTCAATGCAATGTAAACTAATTGTGGATTCTGTTTAATTGGTTTATCATCTATTGTAACTTGATCATTTGCTAATATCCGATTACCTTTTTGAGCAATTTGTCCGTTGATTTTTATTCGCCCTAATTCAATCCACTTATCAGCTTCTCGGCGAGAACACATACCGGTATTGCTAATAAACTTATTTAAACTAATGGAAGCCTCCGGCATGTATCTGAACGTTAACTATTAAATTATAAGCTAAATTAACAAAATCAATATTCTGCAAAAATTATTGTTTAACTATTCTCTGTAGTCCCAATTTTTCATTGCATTCTCCTATTTTATAGAAATAATATAAACTTATTCGTGTAGTAAGGTCAAATACTTACCTTTACAACATGATAGCTATAGTAGCTTATAACGCAGGTAATATCCAGTCTGTACAATTCGCGCTGCAGCGATTAGGCGTTGAGGCTACTGTAACTGCAGATCATCAAGAATTACAATGTGCAGAGAAAGTGATTTTTCCCGGCGTAGGAGAGGCGAGTACAACCATGCGCTATTTGCAGAATAATGGCATAGATCAAATCATCAAAAAACTAACACAACCGGTGCTGGGCATTTGTTTAGGTATGCAGCTGATGTGCAGTCATTCAGAAGAAGGCAATGTTGATTGTTTAGGTATTTTTGAAGAAAACATTAAACAGTTTTCACCCAGCAATGGTAAAGTGCCTCACATGGGTTGGAATAATATTTATAATCTGGAATCGCGTTTGTTTACAGATATTAAAGAAGATAGCGATGTTTATTTTGTACACAGCTATTATGCAGAAAAAGGGCCTCACTGTATAAGTACTACCGATTATGGTTTACCATATGCTTCTGCTATGCAAAAGGATAATTTTTATGCGGTCCAGTTTCATCCTGAAAAAAGCAGTGAGGTAGGGTCAAAAATATTGGAAAATTTTATGAAGTTATAATGGAAATTATTCCCGCTATAGATATTATTGACGGCAAGTGTGTTCGCTTAACACAAGGTGATTATAATCAGAAAAAAATTTATAATGAAAATCCTTTAGAGGTTGCACGGCAATTTGAAAATCATGGAATTAACAGGTTACATGTAGTTGATTTAGATGGCGCTAAAGCTAAAAGAATTGTTAATTGGAAAACTTTAGAAACTATATGCAATCAAACCAAATTGACAGTCGATTTTGGAGGTGGCTTAAAATCATACGATGATCTAAGGATTGCTTTCAATTCGGGTGCTAGTCAAGTTACCGGAGGAAGCATTGCAGTGAAAGATCGAACAACTTTTGTCAGCTGGATCAATCAATATTCGCCTGAGCGGATAATTTTAGGTGCAGATGTGAAAAATGAAAATATAGCTATTAGTGGTTGGCAAGATGAGACAAAAATAAATTTATTTGAATTTATAGAAGGCTACGTAAAAGAAGGAATTCAGTATGTAATATGTACAGATATTGCAAAAGACGGCATGATGGAAGGCCCTTCATTTAATCTGTATAGCCGGTTAAAAGAAAAGTTTCCCGACATTCAAATTATTGCCAGTGGGGGCGTATCAACTTTACGAGATATAGAGCGGCTTAAGGCAAAAAAGCTTTATGGAGCAATTATCGGTAAAGCTATATACGAAGGGACTATTAAGTTAAAAGAACTCTCCAAACTAATAATGGCTTAACAGTGCTTAAAAAAAGAATTATTCCTTGCTTAGATATTAAAAATGGCCGCACCGTTAAAGGGGTTAATTTTGAAAACCTGAGAGATGCCGGAGATGCGGTAGAGCTAGCAGCATTATATGCTCGAGAAGGAGCAGATGAACTTGTTTTTTTAGATATTTCAGCTACGTTGGAAGCACGTGCTACTTTCGTGGAATTTGTGAGAGAAGTGGCTCAGCAGCTCGACATTCCTTTCACTGTTGGTGGTGGGATCAATTCTATCGAAAGAGTTTCTGATTTATTAAAAGCAGGTGCTGATAAGGTTTCGATAAATTCTGCGGCAGTTAAAAATCCGGAACTAATCACTGAATTAAGCCGTAATTTTGGCAATCAATGTATTGTGGTAGCAGTAGACACTCGTAAAGTGGATGGAAAAGACCAAGTATTTGTGAATGGAGGTACAATTAATACTCATATAAATACGCATGAGTGGGTTAAAGAAGTTGCACGCCGGGGAGCGGGCGAAATCCTTCTAACTTCTATGGATCATGATGGTACCAAAGCCGGATTTGCTAACGATATTTTATTTAAAGTTACTCAAGAAATTAATGTCCCGGTTATTGCTTCGGGCGGCGCAGGTAATATTGATCATTTTATAGAGGTGTTCAACAAAGGAAAAGCTGATGCAGCATTGGCTGCCAGTATTTTTCATTTTAAAGAGATACAACTAATGGCATTGAAAAAAGAGCTTGCCGCAAACGGTATTTCAGTGAGAATTTAAGAACATAATATGGATATAAATATAGATTTTAATAAAGTAAATGGGTTGGTGCCGGCTATTGTGCAAGATTCACTCACGAATAAAGTATTAATGTTAGGCTATATGAATGAGCAAGCATTAAAACAAACCAGAGAGAGTGGGCGGGTGACTTTCTACAGCCGGTCTAAAGAAAGATTGTGGGTGAAGGGTGAAACATCGGGTAACTTTTTAGAAGTAAAAGAAATATTAACAGATTGTGACCAAGATACTATTCTGATAAAAGCCGATCCTGTAGGGCCGGTTTGTCACACGGGCCAAGATACGTGCTTTGGAGAAAAGAATGATGGTAAGGTTCAATTTTTAAGTCATCTTAGTAAGGTGATTAAAGAAAGGAAAAATAATCCTTCTGAAAAATCTTATACAAGTTCTTTATTTCAAAAAGGGATTAATAAAATTGCTCAAAAAGTAGGAGAGGAGGCTGTTGAGATTGTCATTGAAGCAAAAGATAATAATGATGACTTATTTAAAGGAGAAGCTGCCGACTTACTTTTTCATCTTCTGGTTTTGTTTGAAGCAAAGTCGATTACTTTAGATGAGGTGCTAGCGGTTTTGCAAGAAAGACATCGGTGATTTTATTGACGATTTTAGATTTACGAGGTACAATTATAAAAAATTTTAAATTTTAAGTTTTGAATTAAACCCATTTTGTCATGCTGAGCTTGTCGAAGCATCTTTTTTTTAAATGACGATTTTAGATTTGCGAATTACAATTCGGTAATTTCAAAATCCATAATCTTAAAAGCTTCTAATTTTCCAATCTATAATCTGTAATCTTTTGATTAATTCATGAACAAACCTTTTTCAAAATGTCACGATGAGGTTCTCGAATTATACATTTTGAAAAGCGATATAAAGAGAAGCTTTATGGTTCGAGTGCCTCACCGTGACAGCTTCTGAATCGGTTAATAAACACTTTCCATAACAGTTTCTAAGTTAATACTCGTAAAATAACAGGCTCTTATGAAAACTCAAGTTATATAATTCAGATATTAAAAAATTTGTAATCTGTAATCTTTCAATCTTTTAATTTCCCCAATCTTGAAATCTTAAAATAAAAAATTAAAAATTCATCATTGAATAAAAACTACTACCTTTGCGGTTCACATAACTAAATATTCTTGGACAACTTTTCACAACTGGGCCTTTCGGAAGATATTCTGAAAGCACTTCCTGAATTAAACATTGAATCTCCTACAGAAATTCAAAAGCAAGCGATTCCGCTTTTATTAAAAGAAAATAAAGATTTAATAGGTTTAGCACAAACCGGTACCGGCAAAACTGCTGCTTTCGGATTGCCTCTTTTACAAAAAATTGACCTTAATCAAAAAGCCACACAAGGCATCGTGGTAGCGCCAACCAGGGAGCTTGGACAACAGATAGCCACTCAGCTAGAGCATTTTTCTAAATATATCAAAGGGTTGAACGTAACAGTGGTATATGGTGGGGCAGCTATCGTTAATCAAATCAAAGACTTAAAAAGAAATCCACAGATCGTTGTGGGTACGCCGGGACGGTTATTGGATTTGATTAACAGAAAAGCATTGCGATTGGGCGATATTAAATACGTGGTATTTGATGAGGCTGACGAGATGTTAAGCATGGGTTTTCAAGAAGATATTGATAAAATATTAAGTTATTGTCCTGAAAATATTACCACTTGGCTTTTTTCAGCTACGATGCCAAGAGAGATTAGAGAGATCGTTGATAAATATATGACTAATCCTCATGAAGTATCTGTAAGCTCAGGTGACAAAACCAATAAAAATATTGACCATCAATATGCAGTCATTAATCCGCATGATAAGGAAGAAGGATTAAAAAGATTTTTAGATCTATATCCGGATATGCGAGGTATTATTTTCTGTCGTACCAAAGCTGGTGCACAAAAATTAGCAGATGAATTGTATAAAAAAGGATTTAACATCGCAGCACTTCATGGCGATTTGAGCCAGGCCCAGCGAGATCGTGTGATGAAAAAGTTCAAAGCTCACGGGCTTCAAGCATTGGTGGCTACAGACGTGGCTGCGAGGGGAATTGATGTGAATGACTTAACACATGTTTTTCACCATATGTTACCTGATGACAATACTTACTATACCCATCGTAGTGGTAGAACTGCCAGAGCGGGGAAAAAGGGCATTTCAATTGCATTAGTTGCCGGAAAAGATATCAGAAAGATCCCTTATCTAGAAAGGATGCTAAATATAAATTTTACTAAAATAGATATCCCGCAAGCGAAAGATATTCAATCTAATACAGTAAAATCTTTAGTAGATAAAATTAAAGAACAGAAAGATACTGCTAGTAAAATTGATCAAGACTTGCTTAAATATGCTTTCAACCAATTTGAAGAATTCTCTAAGGAAGATTTGATCAAGAAAATATTAAGTAAAGAGCTTACTAATATGGATGATAACGATACTAGAGATTTAAATGCACCTCAAAACAACAGAGATCGTAAAGAAAGAAACAGAAAAGAAAGCCGTGGCTCTGAAAAAGGCCGCTCAGACAGGAGTACTTCTGACCGAAGAAGCAATCCTGATAAAGAACGCTTTTTTATTAATGTTGGCAAGATGGACGATGCTACTAAAGAAGACCTGGTTAATTTAATAACTGACGCAGTTGGAATAAAAAGCTCTGAAGTAAGTGAAATCACTTTATTGGATAAACATGCTTATTTTAATGTAGATAAAAAAGTAGCTAAAAAAGTTACTACTAGCTTCAAAGGATTCTATGTTAACGACAGAGAAATAAGAGTTAATAAAGATGAAGACGGAGGCCGGCGCAGTCGCTCATCATCATCTCCAAAATCAGGCCGTGAAAGAAGTTTCGGCAAAAAAGATAATAGGCCACGTAAGAGGAAGCAATAGTCTTTAGATTTAATGTTGAATGTTGAATTTTAAATGTAGAGTGTAGAAAAATTTAGAATTATTAGTTAATAGTTTAGCAGCAGCCAAAAGCAATAGCTTATTATAATTTATAATTTTTCAATCTGCAATCTGTAATTTTATAATCTCTCAAGAGCAGCAGGAAATATTAATTTCATTAATATTTAACATTCAAAATTAGAAATTCATAAATATCGCTGGCATGAAAATTGTTGAAAAACAAATCATGGATCAGTCAGCACAACTCCCTCCATCACTAGTTTATGTGTCTTCCAGTGAGCCCGGATTTACAAGAAAAAAGTGGGGTAAGGGTTTTATTTATGTATGTGACAAGGGAGAGAAAATAGGCGATAAGCAAATTATTCAACGGATCAAAAAATTTGTTATTCCTCCTATCTGGGATAAGGTGTGGATATGTAAAAAGGATAATGGACATCTTCAAGTAACCGGAAAAGACCTTAAAAATAGAACCCAATATATTTATCATCCTCTTTGGAATGAGTTTCAGCAACAATCTAAATTCAGGAGAATGGTTGAATTTGGCTATCAATTATCAGATCTAAGACTGAAGTTAAATCATGATTTATCGCTTAAGGGTTGGCCGCAGCGTAAGGTTTTGGCATTAGTAGTGAAGCTTTTAGACGAATATTATATCCGAATAGGCAATAAATTTTATGAACGCAATAATCACACTTACGGGCTTACGACGCTCAGAAGAAAACACTTAGATTTTCACCATGGAAAACTTGAGCTTTCCTATAAAGCAAAAAGTAATAAATATAGAAACATAACTATTGATAATCCTAAGTTAAAACGGTTGGTTAAGAACGTTTCTCAGTTACCCGGATATGAAGTTTTCAAATACTTAGATGAAAATAAACACCGAAAGTCATTAGATTCAGGAGATGTAAATGAATATATAAGAGAGCTTACCGGAAATCACTTTTCTGCTAAAGATTTTAGGACATGGGGAGGAACTGTGCTATCAATTGACTATTACGAGGATGCATTAGATGACATTAAAAAGCATCCTGCTAGAAAACTAGAAACAGCTATCATCAAAAGAGTAGCACAAACATTAGGCAATACTGTGGCTATTTGCAGAGACTACTATATGCATCCGAAAGTTCTAGAGGTGTTGGTAAATGGTGATTTAGAAGAGTATAAAAAGCTCAATTTAAAAGGCCTGGATCGCTTATCTGAACTTTCAGAGAGCGAAAAAGCTGTTTTGAAGATTATACAGTAACAATTTCTAATTTAGAATTTACAATTATTAGTTTATAAATTAGTAACTATTAATTCTAAATTCTAAACTGATGAGAGTAGCAGTAATTGGTGGCGGTGCAGCAGGTTTTTTTGCAGCTATTTCTTGTAAAACACATCATCCCGATGCTGCCGTTATAATTTTTGAAAAATCTACTAAACTTCTATCTAAAGTAAAAGTTTCCGGAGGTGGTAGGTGCAATGTGACACATGCTTGTTTTAATAATACTCAATTATCTAAATATTATCCGAGAGGCGAAAAACAACTTAAAAAAGTTTTTAATCAATTTAATGTTATAAATACGGTCAATTGGTTTGAACAAAGAGGAGTGAAATTAAAGACTGAAGCGGATAACAGGATGTTTCCTGTAACAGATGATTCTCAAACAATCATTGATTGTTTATTAATAGAAATTCGTAAGCTTAATGTAAGAGTAGAAACGAAAGCTATTATGCAAAAAGTTGAAAAAATAGATAGTGGATTTAAACTACTTATTAATAATAATTCCCAACACTTTGATAAAGTAATTATAGCTACAGGAGGAGGAAATAAAATATCTGATTATGATTGGTTAAAAAACCTAGGACATCATATTGAAAATCCTGTTCCGTCGTTATTTACTTTTAATATGCCTGATGAGCCTATAAAACAGCTCATGGGTGTAGTTGCAGATCAGGTATTAGTTAAAATAAAAGGTATAAAACTCAAAAGTGAAGGTCCGTTATTAATAACACATTGGGGAATGAGCGGGCCTGCAATTTTAAAACTCTCTGCTTGGGGAGCAAGGATTCTAAATGACCTAAATTATAAATTTGAGGTATTGATTAATTGGGTAGGTGAGCAAAATGAAGAATTGGTTAAAAAAATGCTAGTAGATCAGGTAAATCAATCAGGATCTCGTAAATTAACCAATAAAAATCCTTTTCAACTTCCTAATAGGTTATGGTCTTTCTTATTAAATAAAATAGCAATAGATGAAGGGATAAATTGGAATCAATTGGGCAAAAAGAACTTAAATAGATTAGTAAATGTTCTAGTTCACGACACTTATAACGTGAAAGGAAAAACTACTTTTAAAGAAGAATTTGTTACTTGTGGTGGTGTGTCTTGGGCTGATGTAGATATTAATACCATGCAAAGCAAAGTATGTAAAAATTTATATTTTGCCGGTGAGGTCTTAGATGTAGATGGAATTACGGGAGGGTTTAACTTTCAAGCAGCGTGGACAACCGGATATATTGCCGGTAAACTTTTAGAATCATAGTATGCGGGCCGGGGTCTTAGTTTTTATTTCCATATTATTATTTATTGAAGTCTATGCTTATACTGGTTTACGATCCATGTTGTCGCAAAATAAGCAGTTATTGGGATTGTGCTTATACGTCGCCATTTTAATATTTAGTATAACCGCAATTTTCTTATTTTTCCAACAGAACTCTAGAACTGTTTACATCCTTCCAAATCAACTGATCAACATTCTATTTGGTATTGCATTCGCCATTTTTATTGCCAAATTAATATTTGTGCTATTTCTTTTAATTACAGATATTGTAAGGCCCATTCAATATGTGTTTGAAAAAGTTGTATATAACAGAGAATTAATCTCTTTTCCCTCTCGAAGAAAGTTTCTTGTTCATTTAGGAGTAGGCATAGCAGCTGTCCCATTTATATCTTTATTATATGGCGTGCTTAAAGGTAAATATGATTTTACAGTACATAGAACTACGATTAAATTTCCTGACTTGCCTGAGGCTTTTGATGGATTTAAAATTGTACAAATATCGGATATACATTCGGGCAGTTTTGACAATAAAGAAGCAGTGCAAAAAGGAATTGATTTAATTCAAGCGCAGCAAGGAGATGTGATTTTATTTACCGGCGACCTGGTTAATAATTTTGCTGAAGAGATTGTACCGTATATTTCCATGTTTAAAAATTTAGAAGCCCCAATGGGTAAGTTTTCTGTACTGGGAAATCATGATTATGGAGATTATGTAGCTTGGCCTACCGTTCAAGCTAAAATTAAAAACTTGCAGACTGTTATTAGCCATAATGAATCCATGGGCTTTAAAATGCTCAACAATGATAGTGTACAACTTAAAAAAGGCGAAGCATCTATCACGATTGCAGGTGTTGAAAACTGGGGACTGCCACCTTTCCCGCAAAAAGGTGATTTGAATAAAGCATTAGAGAAAGTCAGTAAAGATGATTTTTGTGTGCTAATGTCTCATGATCCATCTCATTGGGATGCGCAAATCAAAAAGTATCCTAAAAAAGTTAATCTTACCTTGAGTGGACATACGCATGGAATGCAATTCGGTATAGAAATACCCGGATTTAAATGGAGCCCGGTAAAATACAAGTATCCTAATTGGGCCGGACTATACGAGGATACAAAACAATATCTTTACGTAAATAGAGGCTTCGGATTTTTAGGCTTCCCGGGTAGGGCAGGTATATGGCCGGAGGTATCGGTTATAGAGCTTAGGAAAGGTGATTCGTAGCTGCTGAGGTAAACTTACTTACTTTACCGCTACCTGATAAATATCTTTACGATTCTCCGTAAATCTTTCATCTGATATATACTCATCATAAGTCATGAGTTTATCCAAATGTCCACTCGGGCCAACTTCTATAATTCTGTTTGCGACTGTTTGAGTAAATTCATGGTCATGGGACGTGAATAAAACAGTTCCCGGAAAATCTTTAAGGGAATTGTTTAATGCAGTGATAGATTCCAAGTCTAAGTGATTCGTTGGCTCATCTAAGATCAATACATTGGCATTAGCCAGCATCATTTTAGAAAGCATACATCTCACTTTCTCTCCACCCGACAATACACTTGATTTTTTAAGTACTTCTTCTCCCGAAAATAACATTTTACCCAAAAAGCCTCTGATATAAACTTCATCTTTTTCCTTTTCAGAAAATTGCCTTAACCAATCAATTAAGTTCATGTCTGTGTTAAAATATTCTGAATTTTCATTTGGTAAATAAGCAGTTGTGATCGTTTGTCCAAATGTAAATTCTCCTGAATCGGCTTTTACTTCGCCCGCTAAAATTTTAAAAAGGGTAGTAATGGTCAATCCTTCTTTACTTATGAATGCAATTTTATCTCCTTTATTTACCGTAAAACTGAGATTCTCAAACAATGTTTCTCCTTCTCTGGCAGCAGATAAACTTCTTACATCTAAAATATCGTTTCCTGCTTCTCGCTCTTGTTGAAAAATAATGCCCGGATATTTTCTATTAGACGGCTGGATGTCTTCCACATTAATTTTCTCCAATAATTTCTTTTTGCTGGTCGCCTGGCGTGATTTAGAAGCATTCGCACTAAATCGGCTGATGAATTCTTGTAATTCTTTTCTACGATCTTCTGCCTTTTTATTTGCTGATTGTCTTTGCCTTAACGCAAGTTGGCTGGATTGATACCAAAAAGTATAGTTGCCGGTGTATGCTTTCACTTTTCCGAAATCTATGTCGACAATATGAGTACAAACAGTATCTAAAAAATGTCTGTCGTGAGATACTACAATTACTGTATTTTTAAAATCTAATAAGAAATCTTCTAGCCAAGTAACGGTTGCTAGATCTAAATCATTGGTAGGCTCATCGAGAATCAATATATCGGGATTGCCAAATAGTGCTTGAGCTAATAATACCCTTACTTTTTGGCCTCCATCCAATTCTTTCATTAACTTATAATGATCCGCTTCGTCAATACCAAGATTGCTTAGCAGTGCAGCAGCATTGGGTTCTGCGTTCCAGCCATCCATTTCACCAAATTCAGCTTCTAAATCGCCAACTTTAATTCCATCTGCATCTGTAAAAGGTTGCTTGGCATATAATTCATTTTTTTGCTGAATGTTATTCCATAAAGCTTTATGTCCCATTAAAACAGTATCCAGAACGGTGTTTTCATCAAACTCAAAGTGATTTTGTTTCAATACAGCCATCCGTTTCCCGGGTTCTATATCTACTTTACCTGTATTAGAATCCATTTCGCCCGACAAAATCTTAAGAAAGGTTGACTTGCCTGCTCCATTCGCACCAATCACTCCATAGCAATTGCCATTGGTAAAAGTAATATTTACTTCATCAAATAAAACACGTTTGCCGAATTGTAGGGTTACATTATTTACTGTAATCATGAAAATTAATTTGTAATGAGTTACAAAATTAATATATGCAAAGGAAAAACTTAATAAAAAATGGTTTTATATCTTAAGATTATTAATAATAGCCTTTCAATAGTTTTGGAAAAATTTGATATTATCTAAAACAATCTTAGTCGCCCCTGTATGTTGCATTACATAATTTTTACAAACATCTTGAGCACTATTTAGTAATTCAGCATCAGATAATAACGAAGCAAGGATTTTTTCTAATCCAGAAACATCACTAAATGTAAAAGCTCCTGCTATATTTAACAAATCATTAGCTTCTTTAAAATTTTGATATTTAGGCCCAAAAATAGAGGGTGCGCCATAGACAGATGATTCTAAAATATTGTGTATGCCATGATTAAACCCACCACCGATGATAGAAAATTGGCCATATTGATAAATATCTCCTAATAATCCAATTTTATCAATGATTAACACCTGACATTGCGCTGAAGATTTAGATTCAAAAGCAGAGTACAACACAGTTGGCAATATTTCAGTAAATAAATTTTTTACTCTTTGAACATTTTGATGGTCCACCTCATGGGGTGCAATGATGATTTTATAATTTTTAAAAAGGGAAATATTTCGACGCAAAATATCTCTTAGCATCTGCTCTTCAGCTTTCCAACTACTTCCTACCACTAGTAATGGTTGATCACCTTTAAATTTTTCAATGATCGGAAGTTGCTTAGGTTGCTGCTGCGTTACTCGATCAAATCGTGTATCGCCTGCTATTAAAATATTATGTATCCCATTATTTTTTAGCAACTTATAAGAATCCTCATCTTGTAGAAAAATGGAAGTATAGAGTTTTAATAATTTTAACGCCGGTTTTCCATACCACTGGAAGAAAAATTGGTTTTCTCTAAACTTTGCGGAGATTAAATAAGTAAGAATATTTCTATTGTGTAGGATTTGTATGTAGTTAAACCAAAATTCATATTTTACGAATATAGCTATGTCAGGCTTAACGATTTTTATAAATTTTTTTGCATTTTTTTGTGTGTCTAAAGGCAGATAAAAAACATGATCAGCATGCACGTAATCTTTTCTAATTTCATATCCGGAAGGAGAGAAGAAGGTTAATAAAATTTTATAAGCAGGGTGTTTTTTTTTAATCTCTTCTAATACAGGTCTTCCTTGCTCAAATTCGCCAAGTGAAGCGCAATGCATCCAAATAATTTTTTCTGTATTAGGTTGAAATGCTTTAGATAAGGAATCGAAAATATTCTTTCTAGCATACAACCATTTCTTTGCTTTTAGATTGGTAAATGAAGCAATGACTGCTGCGACGTAATATATTTTGATAAATAAATTATAAGCTACTTTAAAAATAAAATCCATCTTTAATAGTAGAATTCTTTTTCAACTATTTCGTGATATAGCGGTAGGATCCAGATAAGTTTGAGGGCATACATTAAGTCGTTTCTCGTCTTTTTATCTTGCTGCTGTGTATCAAAATTGATGTCTCTTCTGTTTTTTGTCCATGCTTGCGTAAACTCCATGCCTATTTGAAAATTAGCTAATTTATTTGCACTTAAATACGTATATCCAACAAATTCTGTCAGCCTTAATCCATTAGATAACCTGTCATATCCTTTTTTATAATTTCCTTCCAGTTGAGGAACATCATTAGCGGAGTTATTGATGCGAATTTTATGTTGTAAAAAGCCCAAACCTCCGGTAATCGTTAACCCGGAATTAGAGTTTGCATCTAAAAAAGGTAAAATCTTTCCAATAGTCAAATCAATAGCAAAGCCTCTCTCCAATAACTGTATATTTGCCGGAGCACCGGAAGAATTTGTGATAAATCCGGAGCTGTTAGCAAGATTTTTTAAAATAGTATCCTCTCTCACATCATCTCCAAAAAATAAATCCCCCTTCAATCCAATTAACCAGTTACTTCTGAATTTTTCTATAACGCCTACTTGAAAAACACCACAATTACCGAATCGATCTTTTAAATCTCCTCCCGGAAAGCTATAACCTAAGCCTATATTGATTAAAGTAGCAGAGACAGATGAATCTCTTAAGATCGTATTTTGGCTAAAACCATTATAGCTAAACAATAGGAAAACAAGGATGCAAGTGATTCTGTATACAGGTCTCATCCTGCTAAAATATAGATTATAAAAATCATAACCTCATATCCTTATAAATTATTATTTCAATTTAGATAATATACAAAATCATATTAATTTGATAAGGTGTTGATACCCTTATTAAAGGTAAATAATATTATATTTGCCCTCCTTAAAACTTACTTATGGAAGAAATAAGAATGGTAGACTTGATTTCGCAGTATCAACAATTGCAAGATAAGATGGATCAAGCTATTTTGGATGTTGTAAGGTCTTCGCAGTACATTAATGGCCCTGAGGTCAAAGCTCTTCAGCAAGAGCTGGAAGAATATTTATCTGTCAAACATGTGATCCCTTGCGCTAACGGGACTGATGCGCTTCAAATTGCTATGATGGGATTAGGATTGCAACCGGGTGATGAAGTGATCACTGCAAGTTTTACCTATGTTGCTACCGCAGAAGTAATTGCATTGTTAAAACTAACGCCTGTTTTGGTAGATGTTGATCCCAATACTTTTAATATAGATCCTACCGAGATCGAAAAAGCCATTACGTCAAAAACTAAAGCAATCGTGCCGGTACATTTATTTGGACAATGTGCCAACATGGATGCTATTATGGAAATTGCAGCAAACCATAATTTGTATGTGGTAGAAGATACCGCACAAGCCATTGGAGCTGATTATACTTCATCAATGGGAAGTAAAAGCAAAGCAGGAACCATAGGAACGATAGGGACAACTTCATTTTTCCCTTCCAAAAATTTAGGTTGTTATGGAGATGGCGGTGCAATTTTTACTAATGATGATGATTTAGCATTAAAAATGCGACAAATTGCTAATCATGGCCAATCGAAACAATATTACCACGACAGAGTAGGAGTTAACTCAAGATTAGACAGTATTCAAGCTGCTATTTTAAGGATCAAGTTGAAGGAACTCAATAATTTTACTGCTGCCAGAAACAAAGCAGCAGGTTTTTATGACCGAGCGTTTGCTGATAATAAATATATTGATACACCTTACAGGGCAGATAATTCTACGCATGTTTTTCACCAATATACGTTGAAAATCAAAGGCAAAGATAGAGATGAACTAAAAGAGTATTTACAATCAAAAAATATTCCGGCCATGGTGTATTACCCGATAGCACTGCATATGCAAAAAGCTTACCAAGATGACCGGTATACAGCAGGTAGCTTTCCGGTTACAGAGCAACTTTGTTCATCTGTCATCTCTTTACCCATGCATACTGAATTAACAGAAGAACAATTGACGCATATCACAGAAAGCGTACTATCATTTATGAATTAAAAAGAGTAAAGAAATGAATATTGCAGTTGTAGGAACCGGTTATGTAGGGTTAGTATCAGGCACTTGTTTTGCAGAAACAGGAAATAATGTTATTTGTGTAGATATAGATGAACAAAAAGTGAATAAACTAAGGGCAGGAAAAATCACTATCTATGAACCCGGCTTAGAAATTTTGTTTGAAAGAAATATCAAGCAAAACAGGTTAAAATTCACTACTTCCTTGGAAGAAGCTGTGAAACAATCTGATATTATATTTTTAGCATTGCCTACACCTCCCGGAGAAGACGGTTCTGCTGATTTGTCTTATGTATTAGGTGTTGCAGACAAATTGGGCGAGATCATGGAAGATTACAAAGTAATAGTCGATAAAAGTACAGTTCCGGTAGGTACGGCAGAAAGAGTTACCAAAGCTATTACCAAAAATGCTAAAGTGGCATTTGATGTAGTTTCAAATCCTGAGTTTTTGCGCGAAGGAATGGCTGTTGAAGACTTCATGAAACCGGACAGGGTAGTGGTAGGTACCAATTCTGAGCGTGCCAGGAAGCAAATGGCGAAATTATACGCACCATTCATCAGGCAAGGAAATCCGGTAATATTTATGGACGAGCGATCTGCTGAGATGACTAAATATGCTGCCAACTCATACTTAGCCATGCGTATTTCATTTATGAATGAGATGGCCAATTTATGTGAAGAAGCAGGTGCAGATATTAATGCAGTGCGAAAAGGCATGGGCAGTGACTCTCGAATAGGTAAACGGTTTTTATTTCCCGGTATCGGGTATGGCGGAAGCTGTTTCCCCAAAGATGTACAAGCCTTAGCTAAGACCGCTAATGAATATAACTATGATTTTAAGATATTAAAAAGAGTCATAGAAGTTAATAAACTTCAAAAAGAGGTATTAGTTACTAAGATTCTTAATCATTTTAATGATAACCTAGAAGGAAAAAAGATTGCTGTTTGGGGTTTAGCTTTTAAACCTAATACTGATGACACAAGAGAAGCACCGGCACTCCATATCATTGAAAAATTATTGGCAAAAGGAGCTGCTATCTCAGTGTATGACCCTGAAGCTATGGACAATGTTAAAAGTGAGTTAGGTGATAAAATCAGTTATGCATCCGA
Organism: Chitinophagales bacterium; assembly: GCA_965213575.1. Taxonomy (GTDB): domain Bacteria; phylum Bacteroidota; class Bacteroidia; order Chitinophagales; family JAUHXS01; genus JAUHXS01. Next base: position 112,072 of record CBDBZN010000013.1, read on the forward strand.
TCCATACGAAGCTTTAGAAGGAGCTGATATGTTGGCAATAGCTACAGAATGGAGTGTTTTTAGAAATCCTGATTTTGATAAGATTAAAAATGCTTTAAAAGAACCGGTGATATTTGATGGCAGAAATTTATACGATTTAGATCAAATGAAAGAACTAGGATTTTATTACAACAGCATTGGTAGAGCAGTTATAAATAGCAGCAATTGAAAAAAATACTCATAACGGGAGCAGCCGGTTTTCTAGGTTCTCATCTTTGTGATCGATTCATTGAGGAAGGGCTTTCTGTCATAGGCATGGATAACCTTATCACCGGAGATTTAGATAATATTCAGCATCTGTTTGGAAATGAATATTTTGAGTTTTATAATCATGACGTCAGTAAATTTGTTCATGTTCCGGGAGAGTTAGATTACATCTTGCATTTTGCTTCACCTGCCAGTCCTATCGATTATCTTAAAATACCCATTCAAACATTAAAAGTTGGCTCACTGGGTACCCATAACTTGTTAGGGCTTGCCAAGGCAAAAAATGCGAGAATATTAATTGCTTCTACTTCAGAAGTATATGGAGACCCCAAAGTGCACCCTCAAACAGAAGATTACTGGGGCAATGTCAACCCAATTGGGCCACGTGGCGTATATGATGAAGCTAAACGTTTTCAAGAAGCGATCACCATGGCTTATCATCGATATCATGGGGTGGAAACCAGAATTGTTAGAATCTTTAATACCTACGGGCCTCGAATGCGACTAAATGATGGTAGAGTATTACCTGCGTTTATAGGACAAGCGCTCAGGGGAGAAGACTTAACTATTTTTGGAGATGGCTCCCAGACTCGCTCATTTTGTTATGTTAATGATTTAGTGGAAGGTATTTATCGGTTATTAAATAGCGATTATGCTTTTCCGGTCAATATTGGCAATCCATCTGAAATAACTATTAAAGATTTTGCGGAAGAGATCATTCAATTGACAGGAACAGATCAAAAGGTAATTTATAGAGATTTACCTCAGGATGACCCGTTGCAGCGTCGTCCTGATATTTCAAAAGCCAGAGACTTGCTTAACTGGGAGCCTAAAGTTCAAAGGAAAGAAGGGTTAAAAATAACTTATGACTATTTTAAGTCATTATCTAAAGAAAAGTTATATCAAACAGAGCATAACAATTTTGAAAAATATATCATAAAGTAATGAGCTATTTTGCACATGAAACGGCTATCATCGACGAGGGATGTGACATCGGAAAAGGAACTAAAATATGGCATTTCTCACATATTATGCCTAATTGTGAAATAGGTGAAAGTTGTAATATCGGGCAGAATGTTGTGATCTCTCCTAAAGTTGTTTTAGGGAAAAATGTGAAAGTTCAGAACAATGTTTCTATTTATTCAGGAGTAATTTGTGAAGATGATGTTTTTTTAGGCCCATCTATGGTTTTTACAAATGTAACTAACCCCAGAAGTGCAGTTAACAGAAGGGAGCAGTATACTCAAACTATTGTTAAAAAAGGAGCATCAATTGGTGCAAATGCAACAATTGTGTGTGGCCATAACATAGGAGAATTTGCTTTTATAGGAGCAGGGGCGGTAGTTACTAAAGAAGTTCCGGCCTATGCTTTGGTAGTTGGCAATCCGGCTAAGCAAATCGGCTGGATGAGCGAATACGGACATCGCTTAAAATTTGAAAATAATGAAGCAACGTGTCCCGAAAGCAAAGAAAAGTATATTTTTGAAAATAATAATGTTAGAAAAGATAATTAATAGAGATGTATAAAGAATTAATTAATAAAGAAAAGAAATTAGCTGTTATTGGATTAGGATATGTGGGATTACCCATTGCCCTTGAGTTTGCTAAAAAAATATCAGTCATTGGCTTTGATATTAATTCTAAACGAGTGGAAATGATGGAAAAACTGCATTGATCCCAGCGAAGAATTAGAAGCCAAAGATTTTGAAGGTGCAGATATCGAATTTACCAATTCTATTGAAAAGGCTTAGAGAGGCAAATTTTTATATAGTAGCCGTACCTACGCCTGTAGATGAACATAAAGTTCCGGATCTAAACCCATTGATTTCTGCATCTACTACAGTAGCAAAAGTATTGAAAAAAGGAGATTACGTAGTGTATGAATCTACTGTTTATCCGGGTTGTACAGAAGAAGATTGCTTGCCTATTTTAGAAGATCATACCGGTTTAAAATTGAATACAGATTTTAAATTAGGATATTCACCTGAGCGAATAAACCCGGGTGATAAGGTAAACACATTAGCCAGTATTATGAAAGTAGTATCCGGTTCTGATAAAGAATCATTAGAGCAAATTGCACAAGTTTATGAAATTGTTGTGAAAGCTGGTGTGCATAAAGCTGCAACTATAAAAGTTGCTGAAGCTGCAAAGATCATAGAAAATACACAACGTGATGTTAATATTGCTTTGATGAACGAGTTATCATTGATCTTCCATAAAATGAATATCAATACCTATGATGTATTAGAAGCTGCCGGCACTAAATGGAATTTCTTAAAATTTTATCCAGGCTTAGTTGGCGGCCCATTGCATTGGTGTAGATCCATATTATCTCACTTATAAATCTATGGAATTAGGCTATGAGCCTAAAGTGATTTTAAGTGGCCGCTCGATCAATGATTATATGGGCGCATATGTAGCTAAAAACACCGTTCAACTTATCATTAAGCAAGAAAAGAAAAAGTTAAGTGAAGCGAAAGTTCTGATCATGGGAACTACCTTTAAAGAAAATGTAAGTGATATTCGCAATTCAAAAGTTGCCGACGTAGTCGAGGAATTTAAATCTTATTCTGTAAGTGTTGATGTATATGACCCTTATGCCGATTCTGAAGAGTTGAAAAAAAGAATATGGTTTTGGACTCATTGATGAGCCTAAACAAAAAATATGACGCAATTATTGTTGCCGTAAATCATGATGATTTTATAGATCTTAATGAGGAATATTTTAAAAAGTTATCTGTGGCGAAAAAAAGGAATCTTGATTGATCTTAAAGGTATGTACAGAGGCAAGATAAAAAGCATGCATTATTGGACGCTATAATACTTTTGTTTCTTTATCTGAATTGAAATTTACCTTTTAGAGCTTTCGTAGATAGTTAAATATATTTAGCCTGTTATAACTGGATGATGAATTTTCATATTGGCACTTCCGGGTTTTATTATGACGATTGGAAAAAAATCTTTTATCCGGAAGATCTGAAGAAGAAAGATTGGCTTTCATATTATGCCGAACATTTTAAGACCGTAGAAATAAATAATACCTTTTATAACATACCCAAAAAAACTAGTTTTGAAAAATGGTATGCTGATACTCCACCTGATTTTAAATTCACTTTAAAAGGAAATCGATATACTACGCATATAAAAAAGATGCATGATGTTAAAGACAGCATGAAAACTTTTTACGATGCCATAACACCATTAGCAGAAAAAACTTCTTGTGTATTATGGCAATTGCCCAGCAGCGTGCATTTTGATAAAGATAAGTTGATCGCTTTTGGTGAAGCTTGCAGCAATGGCTATATAAATGTGTTGGAATTTAGGCATGCCTCATGGTTTACTGAAGAGTGTTTGAATATTTTAAGAAAGTACCATATAGCTTATTGCATGATCTCTACGCCTATTGACTTACCCGAATGGGCCTTGCAAACTACAGACACAGCTTATCTTCGATTTCATGGAAAAGATCCAAAAAATTGGTATAAATATGATTATTCAGATAAGGAATTTGCAAAGCTGGGCAGATAGAATAAAGAAACTGAATCCGGCAGAAATTTTTATATATTTTAATAATGATTATGATGGGTATGGAATTTTTAATGGTAAAATTTTTGAGAAAATGCTAATTCCATATGCTTAGAGAACCTCAGTATAAAAATATTACTTCTGAATTTATGGAAAAAAAATCCCGGCTAATACAAGATTAACCGGGATTTTGACAAAAAAATTTTAATAAAAATTACTTCGGCCCTACCGTCATAGAATAATCTACATCTACTTGAATAGTCATAGCCGGTGTAGGTGAACTAGTTTCACCACTTAAAGTAACTTCAAAAGATGAAGAATTGATATAATTTATTAACTCAGAATTATTTACAGTCATGTTGACAGTAGTTGCTCCTGCCGGAATACTGCTTACAGACGCAACAGTTAAATCTGGTAATCCATTTGCAGAAAAGGTTGCTTCAATTTCCTCAATTGGATCAAAAGTTGCTCCCGAAGGATTTGTAATTGTTAATGCTAAGGTTTTTAATTTAACGCTTTTAAGTTCTAATCCACCAGCACCATTAGCTGTTAAAATACTGTCAATATTAACATCAGCACCAAATGAACTAAATGTAGTATCTCCTGCAACAGGGATTGCCGGAACTTCAATCATATAAGTTTTAGGGCCCGGATTAAAGGTGAAGTCTAAAATGTCTTCTTTTTTATCACAAGAGGCAAAGAACAAATATTCCAAATATTATAAGCGTAGGTAAAGCTATTTTTTTGAATTTCATGTTTTGTAAATTTTTTGTTTGATCAAATATATGTAAAAATACTACACGGCGCAAGGGCTGTTAAAACTTCGGATGTAATACCTATCTATGTGATATTTAATTATCAATGCTCGTTCTAAGCACTTCGAGTAGATTTTCAGGTGATTTATAGCCCGGATGAGGTTTAGCAGAAAGGTTTTGTTCATCAATAATGACTAAAGTCGGATAACCCATTTTGCCATATAATAAATTTATAGCTAATTCATTACTTTTATATTCCGGCTTGTAAATAAACATTTTGCCTTTTGCATAAAAAGTATCTTTAGATTCTGCATTGAGCTTGACTGCATAATAATTATTATTTATAAAATCTATAACAGCTGAGTCTGTGAAGGTTGACCTATCCATCTTTTTACAATATCCACACCAATCAGTATATACATCAACCAATATTTTTTTAGGAATTTTTGCCTGACGCTCTATGGCTGTATTAAAATCTATCCAATTGATTTGCGCTAAAGCACAACTATAACTGGTTACAATTAAAATAAATATTAAAGCAGATTGTAAAAACTTATTAAAAAGCATTTACCGTTGGCTATAGCTTTTGGAGTATTCCGGCCAAGGAGTTGTAGTGTAAGCTTCTTCACTTACATAATGCAAAATAGGATCAAGCTGTTCAGGAGTAAGGTAACTGGAAATAGCATCAATTACATTTAAACTACCATCTAAAAAAGCAATAGTAGGATAACCGGTCAATTTACCTGCCGTTACTTTGTTAACTACCGGATGCGTCCTTCCTGTATTTGCCAATTTTTCCCCTTGGTAGTTAATTTCGTCTTTAGATTCTGCATCAAGCTTGACTGCAATATAGTTTTCATTGATATATTTGGCAATTTTCGGATCACCAAAAGTAGATTTATCCATCTTTTTACACCAACCGCACCAGTTGGTGTATAGATCAATAATAATTTTTTTACTCGGATCTTTTTTAACTGCAGCTTGCGCTTCTTCGATGTTCATCCATTTAATGCCTTCTGTAGAAGTATCTTCACCTGCAAATGCGAAATGATTTAATAGACTGAATGTAGCTAATAATAGGGATAACAAAGTACTTCTCATAATTTATAATTTTATATTTATAATTATTTCTTTACAAATACTGTTCCAAGTTTATAGGCTAGTTATATTTGTTTTGAAAATAAGTAGTGTGACGAATATAAGCATTTACTTAATGCATTACAATTTTCTTATCTTCGATAAATGAGTGTTAAACATAAAATTATAGTAGGTATTACAGGAGCCAGCGGCTCTATATATGCCAAAGTTTTATTAAAACAATTGGAAGCGCTACAAGAACAAATAGAACACTTAGCTGTGGTTATGTCAGATAATGCAAAAACCGTTTGGAAACTGGAATTGCAAGATGAAAGTTACAACAATTTGCCATTCGATTTTTATGAAAAAGATGATTTTATGGCGCCTTTTGCTTCAGGATCTGCCAATTACAGTGCTTTAATTATTTGTCCTTGTTCGATGGGTACCATGTCCAGGATCGCTACAGGCGTGTCTAATGATCTAGTCACCCGGGCAGCAGATGTGATGCTTAAGGAGCGAAAAAAACTTATATTAGTCATCAGAGATACCCCTTATAACTTGATACATATTAACAACATGAAAACTATTACAGAGGCCGGTGGTATTATTTGCCCTGCTTCTCCCTCATTTTATAGTAATCCTGATAGTTTTGAAGCATTAGCAAAAACAGTTACTTCCCGAGTAATAGATTTGGTTGAGTTAGATCAGCAAACTTATAGGTGGGGGAAAGGGTAGGTCTTATTTGGAAGTATCCTTATATTCCTTATATAACTGATTGATCAATCCGTCAGCCACACCTATTTTAGGCACATAAATTTTCTTGATACCGCTCCATTCCATGATTGATAAAAAAATATTAGCAGCCGGAATGATAACATCAGCCCGATCCGGATTTAGCGCTAATTGAACTATTCTTTCTTCATAAGAGTAGGTGTTTAACTGCTCATAAAGGCTTTGCAAATTGCTTTTAGTAAGTGGTTGCCATTTTTTACTTTTATTAGCCATTTTATATAGCTTATTGATGTTGCCACCTGACCCAATAGCAGCTAA
>CBDBZN010000014.1:0-97372 GCA_965213575.1 Chitinophagales bacterium
TTCACGGGTCATGGCAAGGTGAGTTTCTAGCAAATTTTAAAAGAGGCAGGGGTGATAATATGGGAGTAGCCGAGGATTAAATGATAATGCGGACATTACCGCACCTGTAGATGCTTATATGCCTAACGATTTTGGTTTATATAATATGGCAGGAAAGTGGAGCGAATGGGTATTAGATGTATATAGGCAATTATCTTCTGAAGATGTTGAAGATTTTAATCCTTATAGAGGAAACGTATTTAAAAATATAGAAACTGATGAAGATGGAGCAATAGCTGAAAAAAGATTCACTGGGTAGAATGAAATACAGAGAGCTGAAAGATGAAGAATTAGTAGGTAGAAGAGACTTTAACACTGCTAATGTGATTGATTATATAGATGGAGATAAGCAATCTGAATCTACTTATGAATATGGTGTATCTACATTAGTGAGTAATAAAGCTAGAGTATATAAAGGCGGTTCTTGGGCTGATAGAGCATATTGGGTTATCTCCTGGTAATAGAAGATTTATGCAAGAAGGATCAAGCTTCTGCTCAAATTGGTTTTAGATGTGCGATGCTGAGAGTTGGTAGCCCTGCGGGTAATGAATTCCCGAGTGGAAACAATTTTTCAAAATAAAGTAACCTATTATAAATTAAGAAGGCTCGATTAAAAGATTTTAATCGAGCCTTCTTAATTTAAAGGAAACTTATATTTTTGGATAGGAAATGTACATTAGCATATAGGCACTATTTTTAATAAGCATGAAAATACATAATTAAAATCGTACTAAAAATTATTCCAAGGCATTATTTGCATCATGTTTCACATTTCTCATTATTATTATTATCACCCTTTTTTCGGGGTAATAACTTCGAGGATCCTATCTCTAAAATCAAATACAGAAAGTTGCTCCTTATGGAAGAGTAAATTCAAGAAAAAATGCTTTAGCTCCTGACTCTATGTCATTAGAAAGGCATAGATTATTTTGGTTATACCTTAAGGAAAAAACAAGTTTTTTAATTCAAATTTGAAAGTTTTACATATCGCTCCGGAATATTGCTTTTTAAAAAGATTTAAGAAAATGGAAAATTTAGAATATACCACTGCAGATTTAAATTCACCGTGGGCCGATATAAAGATGGATGTTCATGAAATTCCTTTTGAACAAAACACTTTTGACGTAATTTTTGCTAATCACTTATTAGAACATGTAGAAAATGACAAAAAAGTTATGCATGAAATTTTATAGGGTTTTAAAACCGAATGGATGGGGAATATTCATGGTACCCTTGGATAGACATAGGGAAAACACTTATGAAGATGCTACAATTACGAGTCCAAAAGAAAGAGAAAGGCATTTTGGACAAGCTGACCATGTAAGGCAGTATGGACTGGATTATCCAAAGCGACTTTCTTCTGTTGGCTTTGAAGTTATAGAAGATGACTTTATTAAGTCTATCGATTCACAACTTATCGAAAGATATTGTCTACCAAAAGATGAAAATTATATATTTATGCAAAAAGCCACAAAAATCCGCTGTATAAAGCAAGTAAATTGCTTCTAACTAATGAACAATATTACGTTCAACAGTAATTAAAGAAATTATACCATCAAACTTTGAGTCTAATTCAATCATTTTGCAGCATTTAAATGACCATTGAACATATATATAAATTATTCCTTAATTGCTCAGGGATAAGCATAGACACCCGAACTATCAAAAAAGATAATATATATTTTTCTATTAACGGAGCACATTTTGATGGCAATCAATATGCTTCAAAAGCAATAGAAAATGGAGCTGCATATGTTGTAGTTGATAATATCAATTTTTATAAGAAAGATGATAAAAAATATATTTTAGCACTTAATGCCCTTGAAACACTTCAGAAGCTAGCTGCTTACCATCGTCAACAACTAAATACTACTGTCATCGCTATTGCCGGATCTAACGGAAAAACAACTACTAAAGAACTCATCAATGCTGTATTGTCTCAGCAATATAAAGTATATGCCACACCGGGAAATTTCAATAATCATATTGGCTTACCGCTTACATTACTTGGAATGTCTGATAATATAGAATAGCTATTGTTGAGATGGGTGCGAATCATTCTAAAGAAATTGATTTTCTATGCAAAATCGCTGATCCTGATTACGGTATTATTACTAATATTGGTAAAGAACATTTAGAAGGATTTAAAGATTTAGAGGGCGTCAAAAAAGCGAACGGAGAACTTTACAGCTATTTAGCAGAAATGATGGTATAATTTTCTAAATCTAGATAATGATCACCTTAAAAACATGCTTAAAGACAATAATATTATCACTTACGGCACAAATGAACTAGCTGATTATCAAGCTAGTATTTCTAATCTGTCTCCCTATTTAAATGTCTCATATCAAAATGAAATTATTAAGTCTCAACTGGTAGGTGCATATAATTTCGAAAATATTCTTGCAGCTATTTGTATAGGAAAATATTTTAATGTGGAGAATGAAAAAATAAAATTGCTATTGAGCAATATGTACCTAAAAATAACAGATCTCAATTATTAGAAATAAAATCTAATACCATTATAATGGATGCGTATAATGCTAATCCTTCAAGTATGAAAGCAGCTCTCGAAAATCTTACTTTATTAGATTACAGTTGTAAAATCGCTATACTTGGTGATATGCTCGAAATGGGAAGGGCCAGCTATGATGAGCATCTTTATATTGTGGAGCAACTTAAATTAATGCAATTAAGCAAAATTGTACTTGTAGGTGAAGAATTCAATAAAGTTAAAGATCAAATAGATTGTAAATGGGTTCCTAATGCAGAAGCTTTAAAGAGTTGGTATGTCAATCAAGACTTTAAAAACTGTTGTATTTTATTAAAGGGTTCAAGAGGAATTAAGCTAGAGAAAGTTTTAGAGTGATTATTACTCAGTCTATTTTTTTGTAGGATCAGATCTTTGTTCTTCTAATTGTTCTGCAGTTTTAATATTGGAGTTAGTCAATAATATAGCTAACGGCTTAAGAAACTCGACATGTAGACATATTATTTTAAATATAGCAACAGAAGGAATAGCTAAAATCATACCTATAGGCCCCAAACCATTCCGCCTAAAAATAAACCTACTATAGCTGCTAAGGGGTTTATACGAACTTTATTACCTATAACATTTGGTGTAATGAAATTACCTTCAATAAATTGTATAAATATATATAGACAGGTAACTAAAATAGGATAAAGAAGAGAGTCTTTAGTTAATAGTGCTGCAAGAATCGGTAAAATTGCTCCGATAAAAACGCCTATATAAAGGCACCACTGACAATAAAGCTGAAAGTACTCCAAAAAATAAAGCATATTTAATACCTATAGCAAATAACCCCACGCTTGCTAACGTTCCTAATATTATAATTACTATTGCAAGTCCGCTTATATAGTCTCTTGCCACTCTTTTAATACTCATAAATATTTCAAGTGTTTGAACTTGACTATCTTTAGGTACTACTTCTAGTATAAAACCTTTGAACTTACTTCTATATAACAAAAAGAAGAAAATGAATATAGGAACTAAACCAATAAAAGTAATTATTCCTGACGAGGCAATTATTGCGTTTCCAAACATTGGATCCGGCAGATGATAAATATTCATCAACATTTGTCTGCAGCATATTAAAAACTTATCATAAGGAATATTAAACACATCTTCTACCTTGTAGGCTAATCTATCTACTAGTTCAATTGATTTACTTTTAAATAAAGGCAATTCTGTTATGAAGTCATCAAATTGCATAGCAAAAGCACTAAAAATAGTAAAAAACACTATAATAACAACTGCAATTACTGTAGTAACTGCTAATATTCTACTAAAAGCCCTTCCTTTCTAATTTATTGCAAAACGGATATAGAATTAAAGATATTAAGGCAGAAAATCCAAGAGGAATGAGTAAACTTTTCAGATAATGCAGTCCTAATATAATTACTAATAGCACTACAAGCATTTTATATGCTCTATCTAAAAATAGTGCTGTTTTACTGCTCATATAATAAAGATATCTAAAATTTTAATAATGATATCTAAAATTATTTCATAAACTTATTAAAAGTAGTACGTGCACCCCGAAAAAGAAATGTTGAAACTAACTGAAATATTACCGGGCTAAATAATCTATACCAAACAGTTTTGACAAACCTATCTCCCAATAATTTGTAGGTGAGATCGTTTAATGAAGCTCGTAAAGGTGTCAGTGCAACTTGTAATAATCTAGAACCTTTAAAAGTCCTAGGGACTGCTAGCTGAGTTATAATGCCGCTTAATGTTAAAAATTCTTTTTTTATTTTTTCCTCAGCAATTAATACTCTGCCTTGTAATGCCCTCTTAGCATATTGCATAGACTTTATATCTGTAATAATTATCTTACTCATTCTCATCAATTTTAAAAAAACCCTTAATAAACATGTTTTCCACAGGGCGTTTAATTAAATACTTTTTGAAATAGATGATAGGGATAGAAACAATTATAATAAGCCCGGCAGTTACAAATAAATCCTAATGCATAAGAATGCATTAATACTCCGAGCCATAATGCTAAAGATGTAAAAATAAAAACAACCGCTAAACAAGCTAGTACAGCAAAAAATAATATACTAACTATACCGGAAATAAACTTAGAGAATTTTTCGGCAATTTCTATTTTGAATAATTCTATTCTAGCTTCAAATTAGTCTTTAATGCCAGTAGAAAAATTCCCTAAGCTGAATTTGTGTTCATTCATAGTTTTTCTCAAAGAGAAATTATGATTGAGCATTTTTTATTTCTCCATTTACTTTTTTTGCAGTTGATTCTGCTTTTTTACTTGCAGTTTTAACTTCTTCAGTGGCAGAATCAAAGATTTCAGATACTGATTTTTGAATATCACTTAAAATTTCTCTTCCATGTATAGAAGCTTCTTTTAATAAGTCTTTACCTTGAGATGAAGCTTCTTGAAGCTTTCTTTGTGTTATCTTCTAATCTTTTACCTATTTTTTGTCTGGTATTTTTACCTTTATCTGGAGCTAATATAATGCCTGCAGCAATACCTGGCAGCTACTCCCTACAAGTGCGCCTAAAACTGTTTTAGTTGAATTTTTCATTATTAAATATATTAATTGTTTATAAAATGCTTAGTAAAGCTTTTCTAACGACTTTCGTTATAATAACTATAAATAGAATATCTTGCCAACTTTAAAATAATACCAAATGCATTGATAATCAAGACCTGCATATTTTTAAATAAATGGAGAATATATAAATGTGAGCAAAAAAATACTCAAATTGAGAGAAAGGTTAATCTGGAATAGTAAAAGATACGATAAAACGTGAACCTACGCCCTCTTCGCTTTCAACTTCAATTTTACCGTTATGAGCATGTATTATGTTTTTGTGTAGCTGTTAAACCTAATCCCATACCACCTTTTTTACCTGTATAAAATGGTTCAAATAAAGACTTAAGTTGTTCATTGCTCATGCCGATGCCATTATCTTCAATAATGACTACACATTCGTTATTTCGCTCTTCTGTTTTAATTTCCAAGCACACCTTCGTCTCTTTCCATAGCCTCAATTGCATTGATCATAATATTTAAAAATGCTAATTTTAATTTTTCCTTATCTTATTAAAATTTCCCTGATCTCGCAGTCATATTTTTTTCTCGAGCTTCATGTTTTTAAGATTTAGACGATCTCTAGAAAGTTCGACTGCTTCATCGAGTAATTCATTAATAGAACTTCTAACCGGGGCTAATTCTGAAGGCTTTGCAGAATTTAATAAATCTGCGATAAGTTCTTCTATTCTGCGACTGTTTTTCTTAATTATACTATAATAGATTTTCAAATTATCATCAGCTAATTCATCTTCTAATTCTTCTAGCGCCAAATTAACATTCGTCAGGGGATTTCTTATTTCATGAGCTATAGTCCGGGCAATTCTTCCTGTCATACTTAATTTTTCAGCCCACATCACCTGTTGTTCCATTTTTTTTTCTCTCAGAAATATCTTGAATAATACCTTGATATCCTTTTACATTATCATCTAAGTCTTTTAAGGCACTACTGACGTTACCATAGCAGGAGTCAGTTTGTTGGTTTTTTTTGTTTTTTAACATGAATTCAAAAATTTTTCACAACATTCTTTTTGTGTAATTTTGTTGGAAAAGATTTTTATATTCTTCTTTATTGGCAAAAAATTCCCTGCAAGCGTACAAATATTGAGATTTTGCATATTACAACCTATCAGTAGGCTTGCCGAAATGATTGAGATCAATAAACTTATTATCTTTATCAGTAATGTATATAGCGTCAATTGACTTTTGAAATAAAGTTTTTATATCTCAAATCTTTTTCATTCAAAGCCTCAACAACTCTATGTCTTTCTAAATGCGTAGCGGATACTTCTCTCAATATTTTGAGGTTCTAAAGAATCTTTTACTAGAATAATCAGCTGCTCCGGCCCCGCATAACCATTTTATCAATTTCAATATCTCCTTGGCCTGTTAGAATAATAATAGGTTTTCGACAACCTAAAGATTTTACTTCTAATAATAAGTCTAATCCGGTTTTTATACTTAATCTGTAATCAAGCAAATAAACATTATGTTCAATTTTTTAAGAATTTTACTTTTCCCCTCCTCGTAATTCTTAGCCCATTCTACCGTAAAATCTAAATGTTCTACTAACGAAAGTGTTTCTTTGGTTAAAAAAAAATCGGCTTCATCATCATCAACTACCTAAAACTTTTATATTCTTCACTATCTGCATTATGCTCTTAACTTAAATATATTAACTAGCTTCAGATGATAACATGCCATGAACTTTCATTTTATTATACAATGTTTTTCGATCTATATTTAACATTTTAGCTGCTTTGGTTTTATTATAGTTTGGTTTGAATCAACGCATTCTTTTATTGCTTCGCCCTCTGCTAACTGAGCAGCTTTTTTTAGATCAGGCGCTCCATTTGCCGTATTATTAGAAGTATTCGTTGAAGCTTGTACTATTTGATAATTTTTTATTTCTTGTGGTAAAGTACTGGCAACTATATAATTTCCCTTAGTCAGAAGCGTTGATCTTTTGATTACATTCTTAAATTCTCTAAGGTTACCAGGCCACTCATAATTTTTAAAATAATTCATAACATCTTTATCAAATCCTTCTACTGCCTTATTTAATTCGCTGTTAGCTTGAGTAAGAAAATAATCAGCAAAGATAGGTATGTCTTCCTCTCGCTCTCTTAAAGGCGGCAGATGAATAGTGAATTCATTTAAGCGGTGATATAAATCTTCTCTAAAATCTCCATCTTTCATTGCTTTCATCAAATCTTCATTAGTCGCAACGATGATTCTTACATCCACCTTAATATCTCTAGTATCTCCTACTCTTTTAACTTTTCGCTCTTGCAAAGCTCTTAGTAATTGCACCTGCACTTCATAAGATAAATTGCCTATTTCATCTAAAAATAGCGTACCTCCATTGGCTAACTCAATATGGCCGATTTTATCGGTAACAGCTCCTGTAAACGAGCCCTTTTTATGGCCAAATAATTCACTCGCAGCGATGTCTTTAGGTAATGCACCACAATCAATTGCGATAAATCGGCCTTTACTTCTTTGACTTTGATCATGTATTGCTCTGGCAATAGCTTCTTTACCGGTTCCTGTTTCTCCATAAACAATTACGGTCATGTCTGTAGGGGCAACTATATCAACATATTGAAAGAGTTGTTGAGCCTTAGAACTCTCTCCTCTTACATATTTTGCTTGCGGAGCTTGCTGGCTTTTCTTTTTAGCTGGAGAAGAGGTTGTAGTAGTATTGTCTGACGAAGTTGAAATTTTGTTTTTACTTTTTGTGAGTGCTTCTTGAACTTTCAGCAGTATCTCTTCATGATATAAAGGTTTAGTAACATAATCATAAGCTCCATATTTCATGGCTTGTACAGTTGTCCTAACATCAGAATATCCGGTAATAATAATTACTTCCGTATGAGGATTAATATTTTTATTTTTTTAATACTTCTACTCCGTCTATATCCGGTAATCTAAAATCACAAATAACTAGATGGTGTAATTCACTACTTAGTTTCTCAATGCCTTCTTTTCCGTTTTTTGCAGTATCTACTTGATACCCTTTTTTAGATAGATATCTAGACAGAAGCAAACAAATATCTTCTTCATCATCTATTACTAAAATCTTATATTCTGTCATGATGTGTTAAGTTAATCCTTGTTTATTTACTATATAATTGATTAATTGCTGTTTGAATTTTTTTTCTGCTCAATGGCTTTCCTATAAATAAATCTGCGCCCATTTTTGAAGCTTTTTCTCGTTCCTCTTTTTCATCATAAGCACTACAAATTATGATATGAGTATTTTGCTTAGAATTTTTGATTGGCGTGATTAAGTCATACCCGGAACCATCCGGAAGATTTAAATCGAGAAATATAATGTCGTATTTTCCTTTTTTAACTTTTACTTTTGCCGAAGTAATATCATTTACATATTCTGACTCATGGCCGTCTCTTTGCAATATGCCGGTAAGCAATATACATATATCTAACTCATCATCTACCAATAGTATATTCATTATAACAAATAAGGGTCCCATCCAATACTTATAAATTTTATGCCAAAATGCTTCCGGTAATAAACCTCCCTATTCTTCTCATCAACAAGCTCTTAATAATTAAGCTGATTTTAGCAATATATAAATAATACGCAATGTGGGTAATTAATTACCCGAAATTTAAGCCGTAAATATTTGTTAGTGGTATTCGTATAGGTTAAATCATTGAATATAAAAATAGTATGCATATATTTTTATATCTGGCATAAAACTTATTAAGGTTTACATAATTAAAACTCACAGAGAATTTAATATCATTGATTACACCAATTATCTCCATCTGTTATTTAAAGCTGCAATTTATTCATAATTCTTTACTGTAAAAAATCAAATCTATATGGGAAATAAATTTGCTTTAATTGAGGATCGAGAAACACCAATTATTGCCACAGCAATACATGATGGGCATCAAGTAAGACAAGAATTACTAAATCTTTTTAAGCTAACGGAAAAAGAACGGCTACGAGAAGAAGACCCTTTTACTAATCAATGGACAAAATTAAACACTAGTAGAATAGTAGTAAATTACTCGCGATTTGAAGTAGACGTTAACCGCCCTGAAGAAAAGGCTGTGTACATACAACCTGAAGATGCTTGGGGCTTGGATATCTGGAAGAATAGTTTACCTCAATCATTTATTCAACACTCTCTAGAAAAATATCATGCCTTCTATGAGAGCGTATGCAAGCTCATTGACAAAACTATTGATCAATTTGGATATGCTATTATATATGATATCCACTCCTATAATTATCAACGGGATGGAGAAGGGCAATATGCAGACCCTAAGCTTAACCCGGAGGTAAATATCGGTACTAAAAATATGAATATGCAAATTTGGAGGCCGGTAGTAGATCAATGGATATCCACAGCTCAAAATCATAATTACAACAATCGGTCATTAGATGTTCGTGAAAATGTTAAATTTGGAGGTGGGTATTTTACTAAGTATTTATACGAAAAGTATGGGGATAAAATCTGCGGCATCGCCATAGAGTTTAAAAAATTTTTTATGAATGAATGGACAGGAGTTCCTGATCAGCATGCTATAGATAATATTAAAAAAATGTTAGAAAAAACTATACATCCCGTTATTAACGAAGCAAACAAAATATTAGATGGGCAGTGATGTAGTGATGCCTACATTTATAGAAGAAGTAGTTGAAAGGCTTAAAGAAGGCAAAATAATTAGACGTAAGTTAGCGACTGGAGGAGCTTTGAACATAGATAAAGCTATGCCATATCTATTAGTTTATAGAATCCCCGATCATAAAGATAATGGTACAATAAAACTTATTCAAGGAGAATCTTCTTATTTAATAGCAGATAGTAAAAAAAATACCCATACATCACTTAGCAAGCTAGTTAAAGCAATAGGCCAAGCTCTATATGAAAAATTTAAGGGCTTTTTCTTAATCGAAATTTGGGCAGAAGAAACAGACAAGAACAAACCTGTTTTTCATCTTAAAGCGCCGCCTATAATCGGTAAGAATGTTATTAACACTTTTGCAGATAATTTGTCAAACTTATCTTCATTGGTGCCCGGACTCAAAGTGTCTATAGATTTTGAAAAACAACGCCACCCTGAAGGAATGAAAAATTTGCTATCGGTAAAAGAGGCAAAGGAAATAGGCTGTTTAGAAATTGGTATCGGAATTCCACCTGTGTATAGAAATAAACTCACTCAAAAAATATATCCTGTTTTTCTTAGAAATTTTAGTAGTGAACTATCTGAAATTTTAAAACAAGCGATTTATGATTTTGTAAGAATACATACTACTTGCGATATTGTAAGCCATAAAATGGTAGGAAGCAGCTATTTAAAAAATATCACAAAAACAGTTGATGCACAGTTAACAGAAATCAGTAAATCTTTTTCCTTGCTCATGCTTATTACACCTATTCATACCAGTAAAACATGGAAGGAATTTTCTAAAAATAAATTTCAGAAAGAACCTCATTTCTTTTACCGGTTATTGCCGGTAGATCCTGAAGCATTAAAAAAACAATTATATCAAATACCCGTTGAAGATATTTATGATCCTATTTTAGCCTCTATATATCGGGGTAAACGTGATGAACTAGATAAAGAAATCACCTTATTACAAGAAAGAGGAACTGCTTCTTTTATGTATACAGGATTAAGGTTATATGGCCCAGTAACTAAAGAATTATTAGATTTAGCTGAAGGATTGTTGGTTACATTGCCTAATAATGTAGAAGATACTGATAGAGAAATGATTGATTGCCATCAATTTCGTGATATGGCAGAAAAAGAGTTAACGGCATATAAAAAAGAATTACCTAATATAAAATATAAAATTCAGATCCGAGAAGATGTTAATAGCCTCATGGTTGCCGGAAGTAATCTATATATTGGCAAAAATACTTCTATACCTAAGAAAAGAGCCCAAGCGCTTATTCAACATGAAGTTGGCACCCATATGCTCACATATTTTAACGGCAAAGAGCAACCTTTGCAGGTTTTACATCATGGGCTTGCGAATTATGACCAGCTTCAAGAAGGCATGGCAGTAATGGCAGAATATTTGTCCGGTGGATTAAATTTTAGCAGAATGCGCCTGCTTGCCGGGAGAGTAATTGCTGTAGATAGAATGACTCGGGGAGATAAATTTTCTGAAACATTTTTATATTTAAAAGAAAAATACAATTTTTCTGAAAAAACTTCTTTTGATGTCACCACCAGAGTATATAGAGGAGGGGGATTTGTAAAAGATGCTATTTATTTAAGAGGTTTGGCACAATTGTTGGAATATCTGCGCAACGGTGGAGATTACAACATACTTTTGACAGGTAAAATTTCAGAAGAACATATTTCTATTATTGATGAGTTGGTCTATAGAGGGATGCTTAAAAAACCTGTACTCATTCCCAGATATTTGAAAAATGAAAAAGCCATTAAAAGGCTGGAAAGTATTAAAAATGGACTGTTAATAACAGATTTAGGTAAACCTAATAAATAAATTAAATGAACATAGTATTTCTTATTAATGAATTTGCAACTGAAGATCCTAAATATACTACCCCTTTATTAGGATATACGGCACACAACCGTGGAAATAAAGTATATTTTTCTGAAGTATCTAACTTAGAGTATTTAGAAGATGGAGGCTTTGGTATTAAAGCAAAATCAGTTCCAAAAGGTAAACATAAAGATTCGAGGGAATTTTTTGAAGCAATCAGAGATAGCGAAGAAAATTCTTGTACGATTACTCATAAAGATATTGATGTCCTATTCTTAAGAAATAATCCTTCTGAAGATGTAATTAAACGGCCTTGGGCGGTTGGCACGCCGGTTTTATTTGGAAAACTAGCGGTAGAAAACGGAATCATTGTAGTAAATGACCCGGGCACACTGGAAGACGCTATGAACAAAATGTATTTTCAGTATTATCCAAAAATTGTAAGAATACCTACAATTATTACAAGGAGTGCCGAATCTGTTAAGGAATTTTATAATACACATGGTAAAAACATTGTACTCAAGCCACTACAAGGATCAGGCGGGCAAGGTGTGTTTTTTATTAATGAAGATAATTACAGAAATTTAAATCAAACCATTGAAGCACTCAATCGAGACGGATTTATTATTGTTCAAAAATTTATCAAAAAAGCCAGCGAATCTGATATCAGGCTTTTTATGATAAATGGGGAACCTCTTCAAATAGATGGAAAATATGCAGCGGTTAAACGAATTTCTGCTAAAGATGATATTAGAAGTAATTTACATGCTGGCGGGAGCATAGATTTTGCTGAAATTACTCCCCAAATTCTTAAAACCGTTGAAATTATAAAACCTAAATTAAAGCATGATGGTATTTTTATGGCAGGATTGGATATTACAGGTAATAAACTGATTGAAGTTAATGTATTTAGCCCGGGTGGCTTACATACAATGAATAAGATGTATAAAAAAGACTTCACCGTACCGGTGATCGAGGCTTTAGAAAAGAAAATTTTATATAAGCAACATTATGGTTCATCAATAAGTAATAGAAGGCTAGCTATTATGTAACTTATATTGAAAATTGGTCTCTATCTTTTAGAAAAGGTAGTTTTTCTCTAATTTCTTTGAGATTTTGTTTATTGAGTGTAGCGATTTTTACAACATCTTCATTAGCTAAATTAAACATTGGTTCTCCCATCGGGCCATAGCCGAGGCTATCTCCTGAATATTCTATTTCATTTCCGTCTTTACCTATTCTATTGACTCCAATTACATAGCTTTGATTTTCAATAGCACGAGCTTTAAGAAGAGTTTTCCATGCATCACTTCTTTTTTCAGGCCAGTTAGCTACAAAAAATAATAAATCATAATCTTCTAAATTTCTATTCCACATAGGGAAGCGAAGGTCGTAACAAATTTGCGGACAGATCGTCCAGTCATTGAGCTTAAGAACGAGCTTTTCTGTTCCTGCCTTGTAATGCAAGTCCTCTTTACCCATGCTGAACAAATGCTTTTTATCATACGTTTGATATTCACCATTAGGCGTTACCCAAAAAAGGCGATTATATATATTCTTATCTTCTTCCCATATCAAACTACCGGTAATAACTGCTTTCGTATGTTTAGCTTTTCCTTTCATCCAATCTAGCGAAGTAATATTTGCTTTGGAAAAATTTTTAATATTCATCGTAAAGCCTGTAGAAAACATTTCAGGTAAAATAATTAAGTCAACCTGTTCATTTATTTGATCAATTTTATGATCAAATAAATGTAAATTGGCTTGTATATCTTCCCAGTAGAGGTCAGTTTGTATAAGGACAACTTTTAGATCTGACATAAAATTTCCGCGGCTTTTTTAATTGTTTTTTCTTTTTTTGCAAAACAAAAACGCAATACTTTTTGATCTCTTTTATCGTGATAAAAAACAGAAACAGGAATAGATGCTATACCGTGTTTAATGGTCAATTCTTTAGCAAATTCCACATCACTATTATCAGATATATTTTTATAACAAAGATTTTGAAAATAGGTGCCCTGAGCAGGCTTAATAATAAACCGGGAGCTTTTTAAATTACTTAAAAACAGATTGCGCTTTTCTTCGTACAAACCTGATATAGTATTATAATTAGCTTCATGTTGCATAAATTCTGCCAAAGCATATTGAATAGGTGTATTTACACTAAAAACAACAAACTGATGAATTTTTCTAAATTCCTTCATGAGCTCTGCAGGAGCGACGCAATAGCCCATCTTCCAGCCGGTTGCATGAAAGGTTTTGCCGAATGAAAATGTTACAAATGATCTTTTTCTCAACTCAGGATGTCTTATCACACTATGATGCTGTTGATTATCAAAAACAATATGTTCATATACTTCATCACTTAAAATGACAATATCCGTCCCTTCTACTAATTTAGCTAAAATGTTTAAATCATCCTTATTAAGTATAGCACCCGAAGGGTTATGAGGAGTATTTAAAATAATCATTTTTGTACGGGAATTAATACATCGCCTTACATACTCCCAGTCAATAGTATAATCAGGAAAATCAAGCCCGATATGTACAGGGATTCCTCCATTTAATACAACTGCCGGCACATAGCAATCATATGCCGGGTCAAATATGATTACTTCATCGTTTTCTTTAATAGAAGCAGTTATAGCGGTAAAAATAGCTTGTGTTGCCCCGGCTGTGACTGTAATCTCAGATTCCTCATCATAATAATGACTATAGAGCTTGTTGATTTTTTTCGAAATATTTTCCCGTAACGGTAATACACCCGACATAGGCGCATACTGATTATGGCCTGCTTGCATGTGTTTAGTCACTAGCTCAACCAATTCAGGAGAAATATCAAAATCAGGAAAACCTTGAGAAAGATTAATCGCATCGTGCTCTTTAGCTAATGCAGACATGACGGAAAAAATGCTGGTTTTTATTCCGGGTAACTTAGTTTTGATCAACATGTGTGTTATAAGAAATGCTCTTTTTTAATTTTTTTGATGTCAGTAGTAATCTGCTTTATATTTTGTTCCTCAGATTTTGGCGTGACTAATAATACATCATGGGTATCTACTACAATATAATCATCTAGGCCTTGAATAACTACCAACTTCTCTTCTTCCGTTACAATCATACAATTTGAGGTATCATATGTAATAATGTTTTTATTAGATTTTACATTATTATCTCCGTCTTTTTGTGTATTTATATCAAATAAGGAAGACCAAGTTCCTAAATCTGACCAACCAAAATCCGCAGGTAGTACATATACATTTTGAGCTTTTTCCATAATACCGTAATCAATGGAAGTATTAGGACAAAAATCATATGTTTTCTCTATAAATTTTTTTTCTTTAGGTGTGTTATACACACTTTTTCCCTCTTTAAATAAATCGTTAATTTCAGGAAGATGCATAGCAAACGCCTTGATAATACTTTTTACATTCCATATAAACATTCCTGAATTCCATAAGAAGTCACCACTTTTTAGAAATGTTTCTGCGATTTCTAAACTAGGCTTTTCGGTAAAGGTTTTAACCTTATATATGCCGTCTACAGTTGATTTTTCAGCATATTGAATATATCCATATCCTGTATCAGGCCTGGAGGGTTTAATGCCCAAAGTAATTAAATAATCATTTGTAGTAACAGCACTCAGCCCTTGATCAATGACTTTAGTAAAAACTTCTTCTTTTAAAATAATATGATCAGACGGTGCAACAACTACTCTGGCATTTGGATTTTTTGCGTGTATTTTATAACTGAAATAGGCAATACATGGAGCGGTATTTTTTCGTGCGGGCTCTGATAAAATTTGACTTTTTTTCAAGTTAGGAAGCTGATCTTTTACTAAGTCAGTATATGCTTCATTCGTAACGATATAAATATTTTCTGCCGGGCAAGTATTTAAAAATCGCTCGTAAGTTAACTGTAAAAGCGATTTACCTATTCCTAAAATATCTAGAAATTGCTTTGGGTTAGATGATCGGCTGATAGGCCAAAACCTACTGCCGATGCCCCCGGCCATAATAACTACATAGTTGTTTTTTCTTGACATTATATTAATCCTTCTTTAATTAAATCATGAATATGAATCATTCCTATATATTTTTCATCCTCTTTCACTATGATTTGTGAAATGTTATTTTTTCTCATTTTATCTAAGGCATTAACAATCAACTCTCCTTTTTGAATAGTTTTGGGGTGTGGGTTCATTATATCTTTCGCTTGAGAATGCATATTTCCGCCGGCTAACATTCTTCTCAAATCTCCGTCAGTAATGATGCCGACAATTTGCTTATCATCATTTACAACTGCAGTTGCACCTAGCCTTTTGGAGCTTATCTCTAATATTATTGTATTTAGATCTGCCTGAGCATTCACCGAAGGTTGTTCATTTTTAATTGAAATATCCTCTACTCGAAGATATAATTTTTTGCCTAATGTACCACCGGGATGATATTTTGCAAAATCTTTAGCGGTAAAACCTTTTAATTCTAATAATGATATAGCTAATGCATCTCCCATGGCCATCTGTGCAATAGTACTGGCGGTAGGAGCTAAATTGTTAGGACAAGCCTCTTCCGGAACAGTAGTATTTAAAACATGATCAGCTTGTTGAGCTAAATATGAAGCAGTATTACCCACTATAGCTATGATCTTATTGCCGTTATTTTTTATAATAGGAAGTAAAAATTTTATCTCAGGGCTTTCACCGCTTTTAGAGAGAAGAATTAGGACGTCTTCTTCCTGAATCATTCCTAAGTCACCATGAATAGCATCTGCGGCATGCATAAATAATGCCGGAGTGCCTGTAGAATTCAGCGTAGCTACGATCTTAGTGCCTATGATAGCACTTTTACCAATTCCACTTACCACTACTCTGCCCTTGCTTTTATATAATAATTTTATGGCAGCTATAAAATCTTGATTAATATGATTTTTAATAGATTTTAGTGCCTGTTCCTCAATGCTGATCGTGTGCTGCGCACTTATCTTAATATTCTCATCCGAGAAATCCAACTTTTGCTTTTTAAATTGAGTTTTAATTGTGTAAATTTAATCAAAATAACTCATTATAACAGTAAATCATGATGGATCTAAAATGATTAGTACAAGCCACAATCTTTCAAAAGAACTAAAAACTCATTTCGGCTTTTCTAATTTCAGAGGAGAACAAGAGGATATCATAAAGAACATCTTCTCCGGCAAGGATACCTTTGTCATTATGCCTACAGGTGGAGGCAAATCATTGTGCTACCAACTGCCTGCTCTCATGATGGAAGGGACCGCTATTATCGTGTCACCTTTGATCGCATTAATGAAAAATCAAGTAGATCAAATCAGAGGATATAATGAGAAGGAAGGAATTGCCCATTATTTAAACTCGACATTGTCGCGATCAGGTGCAAAAAAGGTCAGAGAAGACTTGGTTAATGGCATTACAAAATTATTATATATTGCTCCGGAAACCCTTACTAAAGAAAGTCATATTGATTTTTTCAAGTCATTAAATATATCCTTTGTAGCCGTAGATGAAGCTCATTGCATTTCGGAGTGGGGTCATGATTTTAGGCCGGAATACAGAAACATTCGCAAAACTATAGATAATATTAATCCTGACATTCCTTTAGTGGCCCTTACCGCTACAGCCACGCCAAAAGTACAGGTTGATATTAAAAAGAATCTTCATTTACGAAATCCAACGGTATTTCTTTCTTCTTTTAATAGGCCAAATCTTTTTTATGAAATTAAAGCTAAAAAAGATAAAGATTGGGTAATAAAAGATATGATCACTTTCATTAAACAACATAATGGGAAATCAGGTATTATATATTGTTTAAGCAGAAAGTTTACAGAAGAGATCGCTAATCTTCTAAAAGCAAACGGCATTAAAGCTCTTCCTTATCATGCAGGGTTAGACGCGGGCGTCCGCTCATCGACGCAAGATAAATTTCTTAATGAAGATGTAGATGTGATCGTTGCCACAATAGCTTTTGGGATGGGTATTGATAAACCGGACGTGAGATTTGTTATTCACTACAATATTCCTAAAAGTTTAGAAAATTATTACCAAGAAACCGGCAGGGCTGGTAGAGATGGTATGGAAGGGCATTGTATCGCATATTATAGCTATAGCGATATTATTAAGCTAGAGAAGTTTATGAAAGATAAACCTATAGCTGAAAAAGAAGTGAATGCACAGCTATTGTCAGATATTGTAGGGTATGTAGAAACAGCTTCTTGTAGAAGGCAATTTGTGTTACAATATTTTGGAGAAAAATATCAAGAGCAACAGTGTTCTAAAATGTGTGACAACTGTAGAAATCCGAGAGAAAAAACAGATGAACGTGAAGCAGCTGTAGTAGCTTTAAAAGCAGTTAAAGAAATTAAAGAAAAATTTGATATTCCGCATGTTGTGAATTTCCTAATGGGACAGATAACCAGAGATATCAAAGAATATGAGCATTTTAATTTGCCAAGTTTTGGAAAAGGAAAAGATAAGTCTAAAAACTTTTGGAACTCTATTATAAGGCAAAGCATTCTTCATAATTTATTAGGTAAAGATATAGAACACCAAGGTGCATTATATTTAACAGAAAGAGGTAAAAAATTCCTAGTTAAACCTGAAGCATTTGAAATTGCCCTTAACATTAATTATGATCAAATAGAATCAGAATATATCAGGCCTACCAATGGATCTACAAGTGCTGATCCGGTTTTACTTTCTATGCTAAAAGACCTGCGCAAAGTAGTCGCTAAAGAAATAGGATTGCCTCCTTTCGTCATTTTTCAAGATCCCTCTTTAGAAGAGTTTGCCATTCATTATCCAACTAATCTGGATGACTTGAAAAATATCACGGGGGTGAGTAAAGGCAAGGCTTTGAAGTATGGCAGTAAATTTGTTAAACTCATCGAGCAATATGTTGAAGAAAATGAGATAGAGAGGCCGGATGACCTAATTATTAAGTCAGTAGTTAATAAATCAGGGCTGAAAGTTTTTATTATACAATGCATCGATAAAAAAATCCCTTTAGAAGAAATTGCAAGGCTGAAAGGCATTGCTGTAGATGAGATATTAGAAGAATTAGAGATCATAGTGAACTCAGGGACTAAAATAAACATTAATTACTATATCGATGATGTTGTTGATGAAGAAAAACAAGACATTATATTTGACTATTTCAGTACAGCCGATTCAGATGATTTAGATGAGGCATATGATGAATTGATAGACGAAGATGTAACTTATGAAGATCTTCAATTGATGCGCATCAAATTCATGTCTGAAGTTGCTAATTAAAATAAATGATACGATCAATTTCTTTTATTCTATTATGTTTTATCCTTTGTTTTTCCACGGTTTATAGCCAAAATACAGGGAAAAGATCTCAGGTAATAAAATCGTCAGAGAAAAAGACGATAAATGTATCGAATGCAATAAAAAATTTACCTCCAAAGGTATACAATATTGAAGCTCCGGAGCCCGGTTCTTCAAATTACAGAAATAACTTACAGCAAATTAAGCAACAGTTAAATCAACAATATCCCAAACAAAAAGCGAGCAATAAAAATATGAACCGGCTTAATGCTGAAAAACCTGCTATTATGGCCAGCTTTGAAGGGAATTTGTACGAATCGCCTGCGATGTCATCCGGAGCACCAAATGATAATACTATGGCTATCTCCAATAATGGCAAACTCATATCCGGTATTAACAGAAGCTTATATTTTTTTGATGTGAATGAAGATACTATGCCCGTTGATAAAATCTCTTTAGAGGAGTTTACTGACCCGCTCGATATCACAGACATTAAATATGATCCTAAACTACTTTATGATCCAAATGAAGATAAGTTTATCCTGGTTTGTTTAGCAGGAAGAGATGATCAAAGCACGTATATTATAGTGGGATTTAGTCAAACAAATGATCCCACTGAAGGATGGAATTTATATTCCTTGCCGGGAAATCCTAAAAATGATACCAGTTGGTCTGACTTTCCAGCTGTAGGTTTGTCTGAAGGAGAACTATTCATAACGATCAATCTCTTAAGAAACAATAATTTAAACACTCCTGATGCTTGGAAATTTCTTTTTAAAGAAAGCCTAATATGGCAAATAGATAAATTTTCCGGCTTTGAAGGGGAAAGTACTTTAAATATGGTGTATCATGACAGTGTTTTTTATAATGGCAGCTCTATTCGAAATTTAACCCCTGTACAAAGTGGCTCGGGATTAACCGGCCCAAATATGTACTTTTTATCAAACAGAAATTTTGATATAGAAAATGATAGCATCTTTATTATTGAAGTAAATAATGCATTGGATAATATAAATACCCCGGTAAATGTAAATGTTTCTCTTGCGGATATACCCTATGGGTTGCCGCCCAACGCAAGACAGCCTCAAGGACATTATTTTGACGTCAACGACTCTAGAATTCTGGGAGCTTTTATTGAAAATGGCTTGATCCAATATGTTCAAAACACCCGTGATCCGGAGACTAACTTTCCGGGTATCTATCACGGAGTGATAAGCGATTTAGAAGATAAAAGAACTATAAAAGGGCATGTTATCAATGACCCGGATACCATGGTAGATTTTGGATTTCCCAACATTGCTTATGTTGGTAATGGTGGTGATCAAAATCACGCTGTCATAGCATTTGATCATTCGGGTATTAATAGTGATTCGTCAGGATTTGCCGGTATTTCTGCCATATTTTATAGAAATGATAATATTGAATCAGCTTATTCCGAAAGGCAAATAATTAAGGCTGGCGATACCCTTGTAAATGTCGTCATTGCGCCTCCTCCATTAGGAGCAGAATATGAACGATGGGGTGACTATTTTGGTTTACAAAGAAAGTATAATGAGCCGGGGCAGGCCTGGATGAGCGGATTTTATGGAAGAGATTTTTCTCCCAATGGGAATGTACATTTAAGTAGAAATGGAACATGGATAGCAGGCGTACAAGCTCCTGACATAGAATATTTACAACTTCCTGAAAACAGAAAAATTTTATTATATCCAAATCCGGGAAGCATAAGAATGTATTCGGTAATTGATGTACCTAAAGACGGGATATTGCAAGTAAGTTTATTTGATGAATACGGTAAATTGGTAACTACACTGATTGATCAATCCGTTGTGGCCGGTGAAAAAGAGTTCTCTTTCCCCACCAGTAGCTTTGGAAGTGGTTTATATATTTTAGACTTTCGCTTAAATGGAGTTCAAATATATACGGAAGAGATTGTTATTATGCAGTAAATTCTATTGAACAGATAATGGTAATCTAAACATAATTCAGATTACCATTAAGTATAAAACTACTTTTCCACCTTTACGGTCATTACATTAATAGTAACAATATTAGTAAAAAAAGAGATTACATAATCTACGAAAGAATGTTGGGTAGTAATCGTGTAGTTTTCAGCACCGGCTGCCATTGCTTTAGTATCGATTTTATTTATCGGAACTAATCCCCACACCGCATACCATTGCTTTTTTTCCATCTGAGCTCCTGAAGTACCACCACTACCTACAGTATGTTTAATAGTATAACAGGATGAAAAAACACATACGGCTAATACTAAAGAGAGAAATTTTATTTTTTTCATGATTTATTTTTTGAGTTAAAGTAAGATTGAATATAATAATTCAATTTTTGTTAAGCTAATTAAACTAATCCTTTAACAAGTTATGATTATATTCTTATTAAAAAAGTACGTTTCTTTGCATATACTTTAATTTCAATACATAATCCATGTACCTATCCAATTTTATCGCTACTTATTGTTGTCGTTTGTTTTTTTGCTAATAATTCAATGTGGAAATGATAAAAAGATATCTAAACAAACGGTAGATCCGGCTTTTACCGGATATATTGCTGCTTTCACCTCCGGTGTGTTATCAAGCCGATCTACCATTTAAATTGCGATTGATGGAAAATGTAACTGTTAATCAATTGATTGAAAAAGATTTATTTGCTGTAGATGCTGATATCGAAAAGCGGTATGAAAGAAGTTTAGAGCGTGCCAGCGAAACAGATCATGTAGATTTTGAAACATTCCGACAAAATGAAACTCGCGATATGAATTCATCTAAACCTAAACAACAAAACTTATCGGCTTGCATGGAAATGGCTGATGCGAAATTGAATAACAATGGAGTCTTTTGAAGGCCTGCATAACGAACTCAAAAAAAATCAGCTCCTGCTGCCATACTTTTCGTATCTACATCATTGATAAGAATAAGCCCCATAATGCATACCATTGCTTTTGTGGCACTTTAATTCCTATAGTTCGCCGGTTGTATATTTGTAATCTTTATAAAGATACATAGTTGGAAAGCTATACAAGATTGTTATCTTCACAATTCAATACATATTTACAATTTACTATACTATCATAAAATAAAAAATTTAAAAAAATACCTTATGAATAAATTAAGACAGTTTTTGATAATCTTCGGACTATTTGTTTTCGTACAAATCGGGTTTTCTCAAATGGCAGCAGTTAAGAATTTTGACTATTCTTTACTAGAAGGGAAAAAGCTTTATTTGCCTACCTATGAAGCATCCAAATCTTATATTGAAAGAATGGGAAAAAAGGGAAAATTTGACAAAGTAACAAAAGCTAAAA
This sequence comes from Chitinophagales bacterium, assembly GCA_965213575.1. GTDB lineage: Bacteria > Bacteroidota > Bacteroidia > Chitinophagales > JAUHXS01 > JAUHXS01. Next base: position 22,252 of record CBDBZN010000014.1, read on the forward strand.
ATACTGCCAGTAATTATAATAATGCATGGAAAGGGGCAATGGCGGAATCATCTTATGATGCTACAGATTATGAAATCAGAGCTTTTGACAGGAAGGAATTAATTAAAAGCAAAAACAAAGAGGCTATACTGCTTTATTATATGACAGATGAACATGGGAATGAATCTGCTATTTTGATGGTCACCTCCCCTAAAAGAAAAGTTATTGCACGAACAATTATAACGGGATTAGACTTGACTTCAAAAAATGATATAAGATTAATGATGAATATGCTTAATGAATCCTTAAATACTGCTGCAGAAGCGGAAGAAGAAGGTGATAAGAGCAGGGGAAATATCAAGAATAAATATAAACAAAACCTAGTGGATTTTCACGACGAAATTGATACGAAAACCTTTTTAGTACCTAAAAGTGAACATAAAAATCCTAAGAAAGCTGCTGCAAGAACTGCTGATTTAAAGGAAGCTTTAAAGTTATGGAGATTAAGTAAATATAGATTAACTACAAATGCTGAAATAGAAAAACAAAGAATAGAAGGTGATCCTGAGAGTTATTATTGGAAGGACTTTCCTGTTTATACTCGAAATATCCTTATTACTTACCACTATAATGTAATACTATCAACTGATGGTGATAATGTAATCTTTGCCTTTTTAGGTAATAAGCGATTAAAGCCTGCCACCTTAGAAGAGATTCAAAGAAAGGTTGTAGCTCGAGCTGCTAAATACAAAAGTCAACTTGAGAACTAATTGTAGTTATTATACATTTATTTCCTTTTTATTTGTCTTAATATCTTTCAGTATTTCAGGACAAATAAATTTGGAAAACCTTGAAAAGGTATATGGCACAGGAGAAGTTTCGTTAAAGAAAACGATCAAAATATCTTTCTTTTTTAACGAGAAAACACAATCCTATAATGCTAATGTGCTTCATAGGTATGAGAAACTCTATTCCGAAGCAGAAACAAATAATGGTCTGACACAAATTCCGTTTAATAACTATCAAGAAGTTGAACTAGAAAATGCTAGGTTCTATAAACTGGATTCTGCCGGCGAAAAAATCCTCATCGAGAATGTTAAAGTTAAATACGCTGATACGAAAGATTTCTTTATTAAAAACATCTTTTATACAGACTTAAAAGTGAAACAGTTTAAGAGTGAAATACCGCTTCCTGAAAAATATTTAGTCAACTACTCTTATAAAATGATCTATAAGGATCTGAAGTTTTTATCAGCTTTTTATTTTCAACATGCTGACGAATCTGAAAGAAGTAGAAATTTCCATAAAAAAAAATACGAATGTTGATTTTTCCGTCTTTGAATTTAACCTAGGCCATGATATAATTAAATCAGAAAGTGACACATACATAAAGTATAAAGGTACACGCTTAAAAAAGTATAAGCAGAACCCATCTTCTGTAAAGGGCAGTTACTATTTACCTCATCTCATAGTGTCTGTAAAATCAACCCAAAAGCTCAATGAAACTTCAAAGGTACTTACTTCCACAAATGATATGTATAATTGGTACAATGCTCTCATTCAAGAACTAAAGCCCGATGAATCATACATCAAAGCATTAACAGCCTCATTATTAAAGTCTGACTTTTCTGAGGAAAAAAAGATAACAGCAATATTCAATTGGGTACAAAATAATATTCAATACGTAGCTTTTGAATATGGAATTGCCGGATTTAAACCGGCAGAAGCTGATGAGGTGGCAAAATTAAAACGTGGTGATTGTAAAGGTATGGCTAACCTGTTAGTTAATATGTTGAAATCAGCCGGTTTTACAGCCAATCATGCATGGATAGGCACTAGAAGTAATAACTATAATTATTCAATTCCATCTTTATTGGTTGACAATCATATGATCTGTGCACTAGATTTTAAAGATCAGCGATATTATTTAGATGGAACTTCAAAGTCAGCTGTTTGGCAAATTCCGCCTCCTCACCTCGAAGGGAAAGAAGTACTAGTGGCACAGAATACAGCTTATCAGGTAGATACTATTCAAAAATCAATGCCGGAAAACAATATGATTAACATTATCGGCAAGTTAGATATCCAATCGCCTCTGCCACAATTTAATTTTGATATTGAGTTAAAAGGCCACTTCATGAGAGACTATATCAGTTATCTTAATTATGTGCCCCTTGAACTCCAAGAAGATATTCCATTCTTATATATCAAAGATTACTTGGAGGGATGTAAGGTTGAGGACATTAAAGGTTTTGAAATTGGAGCAGATAAAATTTCTTATACGATCTCAGGTACTTATTTAAATTTTGCAAAAAACAAGCAATCACTCACTATATTTCCATTCTTAAATATTATAAATTATGACTTTTTAGAAGAACTAAATCCTCCTACCTATGTAGACTTCCCCCATATTATCAATGTAGTCGTTGAAATAGAAAAAGAAGGCATGCTCGCCCCTAGCTATGGGTTACAAGAAGTTGGCACAGATGCTTATTATGGTAGTTTTGATAAAGAGTCAAAGGATAACAAAATAATTATTCAACAAAAATTGTACATGAATGTTTTACACTCTCCTTTAAATAAATCACCGGAATGGAACGAGTTTCTTTCCCAAATGATGTCTCTCTATTCTTCTCCACTGACTTATAAATATGAATGAGTAAGCTGATAGCCACTTTATTAGTTTTTGCTATTTTCAGTACATCTAAAGCTGCAATTAGCAATGAAGCATGGACGAATTATACCAACTCAACCTATGAAGACATTAATATTTCTGACCATGATGATGCCATCATATTATTTGATCGAACTTATTACAATTCAGACATAGCACACGAAAGCCAGGTAGTCATTGACGTTACCATTCATCGTAAAATTAAGATTAACTCTTTGAATGGCTTAGAGCAATTTAATAAATTATATATTCCAACGTATGATGATTTAAACTTTACAATAGAATTGGTCAATTGTAAAGCCAAAGTTATAAAGAATAATAATACTTCAATAAATACTGATAAATCACAATTTGTTACTACCACTTTACCCGCTAATACCCCATTTTTCTATAAGGTAACCGGAAATTTTAAGATGCTAGCTTTAAATGATATTAGCATTGGCGATGAAATAGAATATATTTATTCCATAAAGAAACACTATAATACCGATGCTGAAAACTTTTATAAATCTGATAGAATTAGTTTTAGTGGAGATCACTATTGCTTGGAAAAGTCTGTTTTCTTTGAGTCCGACATCTACGAAACAGCGATATGGCCATATAACTTCAATAATGAGATTTCTAAAAATGCCAATTTTGAATATAAGGGAGGTATAAAAATTTCGTTGAAAAATATAAAGAAATTATCTCATAGCCCGTACACAAAAACAGCGTTGGATCAGCCATATATTCAATACATTACAACTAACTATAAACTAAATATAGAAGGTGATAGCTGGAAAGAGTTAGCTCGTGATTTTAAGCCTCGGCGAAAGGATACAAAACATAATGTAATGTTTGATGGTGAAAACATATTAGATGCTGAAGAACAGTTGGGGCAACTAAATAGTACCCAGGCTAAGTTTGAATTGCTCTTAGAAAAAATAAATAGTCCTCTTGAAAAAAACTTCAATCTTTATGATGAGTTTCAGGACAACATTGATGTAGCGTGGAGTTATGCTAAAAATATTTCTAAGCTAATGAAAAAATTAAATATGCCGGTGGACTTTCACTTAGTAGTAGATAAAAATTATGGAAATTTCGATTCATTGTACATCTCGCTCTATCAATTTAATAATATTTTAATTTCTTTTAAAGACGAAAACGGTAAGCTACACTTTGTGCCCTTGATTGAACCATATTCCAAACTAGATGAAGTTCAACTAAAATATCAAGATACCGATTGCTTTACCATCTCGCAATCCGACAAAGGAGATAGAACTTATTCTTTTGATCGAATTCCAAAGTCGGATAAAAAAAGTATTTATAAAAAGGAAGTTCATATTCAATTAAAACAATCGACATCAAAAAGATTAGTATATCAAATAGATGAGGATGCTAGTTTTGAAGGTGGCTTCTGGCTTAATATTAAGCCTCAAGTATTTAACATTATTCAGGATTCTGTAAATACTGCTAAGCTATTAAAAAAGTTTATCAAAGATCAACTTATTGTTGCTGATGAAGTTGATTCTATCTATGACATTCAATTTAAAGCGGATGACGCTAAGTGGTTGATTGAGTATAAGTATATTATAAGTCCAAGAGCGAATAATAAAATGGAGGTGATTCATTTGAGGTTGGATTTATTTGTTGAAAATAGTTATAACACTCCTAATTACATGAAAAGAAATAGGGATTTCCCGGGGTATCTTTATGATGAACCTGTTGTTCAGTATATCATTGATATCGATTTGGGCAACCATTATAAGTGGTTGGAAAATATATTTTTAGAAAATAATTATGAAAATAATATAGGGGCTATTATAACCGACTACGACTACTCAAATTCGACATTAAACATATCATTCAATCAAAGCTTTAAAAAGAATGGATTTTCACCTCAGGAGTGGAATGAAGTGTTAAAGATAAGAGATCAATCATTTAACTTTTTACATACCAATTTATATTTCAAGCGCAACAACTGAGACCCTAATTAGCTAATGCGTTAATTTGAAAATTAATTAATTGGATTAGAGCCATATTATTTTATCCGTATTTTTCCTTTTTTTATTCCATAAAGTATATTTCTTTGCATATACTTTAATTTCAATACATAATCCATGTACCTATCCAATTTATATCGCTACTTATTGTTGTCGTTTGTTTTCCTGCTATTAATTCAATGTGGAGATGATAAAAAGATATCTAAACAAGCGGTAAATCCCGCCTTTACCGGATATGTTGCTGCTTTCACCTCCGGTGTGTTATCAAGCCGATCTACCATTCAAGTGCGATTGATGGAAAATATGAAGAATGTAACTGTTAATCAATTGATTGAAAAAGATTTATTTGATTTTGAGCCAGATATTGCAGGGAAAGCGTATTGGATAGACCAACGAACGATAGAATTTAAGCCTGATGAGGAGCTTCCGTCAGGACAAATATACGAGGCGGAGTTTTTCTTATCCAAACTTATAAAAGTGCCGGATAATTTAAAAACGTTAACGTTTCAGTTTCAAGTGATGCAACAGTCGGTGAGTGTATATTATGAAGGAATGAAAGCAATGGATACCAAAGATTTAAAATGGCAAAAAATTATTGGAAAATTAAACACCTCTGATCAAGCTAATGATAATAACATCGAAAAAATATTAACTGCGAAACAAAACGGAAAAGTATTGAACATCAAATGGGCACATGAATCCGGCACTCGTGTTCACCAATTTATGATCGATAGTGTCCATCGGACAGAAGATAGGGGAAAAGTAATATTGGAATGGGATGGGAGCATTATTGGTTCAACATCAGAAGGAGAAATGGAGGTAGAAATCCCACCCTTAGGAGAGTTTAAAGTGCTTAACCTAAATGTAGTACAACAGCCAACACAATATATAGCAGCATACTTTTCTGATCCGGTTGACCCTAATCAAAACCTAGAAGGGCTGGTGCGAATTTTAGATCAAGAAGTGCGTTGGATCGTTGAAGAAAACATCGTTAAAATCTATCCAAAGGAAAGATTACTCGGAGAAGTGAACGTACTTATTGAAGATGGAATCAGGAACACACTCGGTTATAATTTAATGGAAGAATTTGCTCAAAACGTCACTTTTAGGAGTGTGAAACCTAATATAGAATTGATCGGTGATGGTATCATTCTACCGAGCAGCGATGGACTAATTTTCCCTTTTAAAGCAGTAAGCTTAAAAGCTGTGAATGTCAAAATCATCAAAATTTTTGAAGATAATGTCGCCCAGTTTTTACAAGTAAATCAGTTTGACGGCACACGAGAGATGAAACGAGTGGGAAGAATTGTATATAAAAATACAGTGCAACTTACTTCAGATAAACCTATAGATTACGGACAATGGAACACTTTTTCACTTAATCTTGCTGACCTTATACAAACAGATCCGGGAGCGATTTACAGAGTACATATCAGCTTCGATCAATATCAGTCGCTTTACCCTTGCAATGATAATGAGCAATTGGGTAATGAGCAAGTGGGTATAGGAGAGGATCCGGAAATGGCCGGTTTTGATTCACCAGATGATTACTATTATTACGACGATTACTATTATGATGATTATGGTTATGATTACAATTGGGATGAAAAAGATAATCCGTGCAGTTCCTCTTATTATGCTCGCAACGCTCACAGTATCGCTCGGAATGTTTTTGCTTCAGATTTAGGCATCATTGCAAAAGGTGGCAATAGCAATAATCTTAAAGTAGTAGTCACTGACCTGCGAACCACTGATCCTTTGCCTGGCGTAAAGTTAAAAATCTATAATTTTCAAAATAGACTTATGACTGAAGCCAAAACCGATGGCGATGGCATGGCCAACATTGGCCTTACTAAAAAACCTTTCTTATTGGTTGCAACTAATGGAAAACAAGTTGGGTATTTAAGATTAGATGATGGCTCTGCATTGTCTATGAGTATGTTTAACATTGGAGGACAAGAAAACCAAAAAGGGGTAAAAGGATTTTTATATGGTGAAAGAGGAGTATGGAGGCCGGGCGATACCGTCTTTTTAAATTTTATTATGGAAGATGAATTGGCAACCATACCTGATAATCATCCGGTAGTTTTAGAATTATATACACCTGAAAATCAGCTAATTAAAAGAATAGTTAGAACTACTTCGCTCAACGGTTTTTATAATTTCACATTCGAGACTGAGCCTGATGCCCCTACCGGCAAATGGTTGGCAAAGGTAAAGATCGGAGGTTCTGAATTTACACAAACGATTAGGATTGAAGCCATTAAACCTAATCGGCTAAAAATTATTATCGACTTTGGAAATGAAATATTGACTAATATCGGCGGGCAAAAAGGCCAACTGCAGGCTAAATGGCTGCATGGAGCAACTGCTAAAAATCTTAAAGCAGATGTGGAAACCATTTTGGCTGAAGGCAAAACCAATTTTAAAAATTATCCCGACTACCACTTTGACGACCCCGCTAAAAATTTTGAAGCACAAGAGAAAACTATTTTTGAAGGTAATTTAGATGAAAATGGCATTGCAACTATTAACCCTGCTTTTCAAGTGGGTAACAACGCGCCGGGCATGTTAAAGGCACAGTTTAAAACTAGAGTATTTGAAAATAGTGGTGATTTTAGTATTGATCGTTACGTGTTACCGTATTCTCCCTACCGCAGTTATATAGGAGTAAAAGTTCCCGAAGGCTCCGGTTGGAATAGCGCTATATACTCTAATGAAAATACCTTAGTTCCTGTTGTTATAGTAGATGAAAATGGTAATCCGACTAGTCGTGATAAAGTGAAAATTGAAATATTTGATGTCTATTGGCGATGGTGGTGGGAAAGTAGTGATGATTATGACTTAGCTCGTTATGTGTCTAACCGAGAAAAAAACCTTCTTAAAACAGACTACATTTCAACTGCTAATGGAAAAGCAATGTATGAAATGAATCTGGATGGAGAATATTGGGGTAGAAAATACATTAAGGTGACGGATCCGGTGAGCGGACATAGTACCGGACAACTATTTTATACTTCTTACAAAGGTTGGTGGAACAGCTCCGGCACAGAAAACCCCGGTGGTGCCGAAATGCTCACTTTTACTACGGATAAAAAATCCTATAAAGTTGGGGAAGAAGTGCAAGTAGAATTACCCAATGCTCAAAAAGGAAGAACTTTAGTAAGTATTGAATCAGGCTCAAAAGTGATACAAACATTTTGGGTACAAATGGAAGCGGGCAAAAAATCTTTTCGCTTTAAAGCGACTCCGGATATGGCTCCAAATGTGTATGTGCACTTAACATTACTTCAACCACATAAGCATGACAATGATTTGCCGATCAGGTTATATGGCGTTCAATCGATTGCTATTGAAGATCCAAATACGCACTTAAATCCGGTCATTAGTATGGCAGAAGAATTATCGCCGGAGTCTAAGGTAACTATTAAAGTGTCTGAAAAAAATAATAAAAAAATGACCTACACGGTGGCAGTTGTTGATGAAGGATTATTAGACCTCACAAGGTTCAAAACGCCTAACCCTTGGGAACATTTCTATACAAGAGAAGCACTTGGCGTAAAAACATGGGATATGTATAAATATGTTTTGGGTGCTTTTACCGGTGAGATGGCGGGCTTATTAGCACTTGGTGGAGATGAGTTTATCAATAATAAAGAGCAAAAAGATGTTAACCGATTTAAACCCGTAGTAAAATTTATGGGCCCTTTTGAATTAGATCGTGGTAAGACGGCAACGCACACTTTCACGATGCCTAATTATGTGGGCTCTGTAAGGACAATGGTTATCGCCGGCCAAGATGGAGCCTACGGTTTTGCAGAAGAAACTACGCCTGTTAAACAGCCACTGATGGTACTAGGTACATTACCGAGAGTATTAAGTCCGGGAGAGTCGGTCAAACTTCCGGTAACGGTCTTCGCCATGGACAAAAACATTAAAAATGTGTCGGTGCAAATTGTAACAAACGACATGTTGCCTATTGTAGGAGCAACACAACAAAATATCCGATTTAATGAAGAAGGGGATCAAATTGTAACCTTCGATTTGAAAGTGGCAGAACGAATTGGCGTTGGAGCAGTTAAAATAATAGCTGAAAGTGGGAAAACAAAGTCAGTGTATGATATTGAGCTTAAAATTAGAGCACCTAACCCACGCATCACGAAAGTGATTGATGGTGTTGTGGGATCAGGGCAGTCATGGGAACAAAAATATGAAGCTGTTGGCATGAAAGGAACAAATCATGGCGTGCTGGAAGTTTCTCGTATTCCATCTATTGATTTAGAGACGAGATTAAAATACTTGATCAGCTATCCTCACGGATGTGTAGAGCAAATAACTTCAGCAGTTTTCCCGCAATTATTTTTGAGTAATTTAATAGAGTTAGATGCTGATCGAAAGATTCAAATTGAAGACAATATTCGGACTGCCATCAACAATTTAAAGAAATTCCAAGTTAATAATGGTGGTTTATCTTATTGGCCGGGCAGTTACGATCGCACTGCAAATGAATGGGGTACGAGTTATGCAGGGCACTTTATGTTAGAAGCAAAAACGAAAGGATATGATCTTCCGATCGGGTTTTTACCGGCTTGGATACAATATCAAACCCAAATGGCAAATGATTGGCAGCCTAAGCAATCGGAGGGCAAATATTATCATCGTAGCGATGAACTGATACAATCGTATCGTTTATATACGTTGGCATTGGCAGGAGAGCCTGCTCTCGGAGCGATGAATAGAATGAGAGAAAATAAAACTTCAAGCACAGCAGCGGTGTGGCGGCTCGCAAGCGCTTACCAATTAACAGGAAAAACGGAAGTGGCAAAAGAATTAGTTCAAGCGTTAAGCACTAAAATTCAGCCATATAAAGAGTTGGCTTACTCCTATGGTAGTTCTGAGCGAGATCAGGCTATGATATTAGAGACTTTAGTGTTGCTAAATGATAAATCAAGAGCGAAGAAAGTATTAGATGACTTGGTGAAAGAATTTAATTCCGGTAGTTGGCACAGCACACAAACTACTGCTTATACTTTGTTGGCAATCGCCAAATTTACCGGGGAAAATGATGAAAAAACAATGCTGGATTATCAGTATACCCTTAACGGGAAAAGCGAAACCATCCGAACTGATCATCCTGTTTCACAGATAAAAATTCCTATGTCGAGCGTAACCTCCGGAAAAGTTAAAGTAACTAATGAAGGAAGTCAGGTGTTGTTTGTGAAAGTTCAATTAGATGGTATTCCTGCAGCAGGAAAAGCGATTAACCAAGAGCGAGATTTAGAAATGACCGTTCGCTATTTAGATATGGCGGGTAATACTATTGATCCTGCCAACCTGCGACAAGGAACAGACTTCATGGCAGAAGTAAAACTCCACCATCCGGGAGTCAGAAGAACATATCAGGAGATGGCATTAACTCAATTATTCCCATCGGGATGGGAAATAAGAAATACCCGATTAGATGAAGTTAGTTCAACTAAAATTGTGGATGAACCAACGTATCAAGATATCAGGGGTGATCGAGTGTATACTTATTTTGATATTGAAAAGAATAGCACTAAAACGTTTAGAATATTATTAAATGCAACTTATGAAGGAGAGTTTTACCTGCCGGCAGTTAACTGCGAAGCAATGTATGACAATACGATTAGTGCTACAAAGACTGGCGATTGGGTTAAAGTGGTGAGATAAAATCATCATACTGAAACTTAAGATTGTAGATTTACGAGGTGCGATTTGTCAATGTTACGTTTTTGAATGGTAAATGTTGAATGGTATGAAGAGCAATAATACCAATGTGACAAAGTGAGTTCGTCATTTCGATGGTGAATGCTGCCTAAGCAGCATGAGACTCGAAATCCTCCTTTTTCATTATGGCATGACGCCCTATCATTTGACATTATTAATTTCGCAAAAGTCTTTACTTTTGACCTATATGACTCGAAAAAAATCCTTTAAAATCATATTATATGCTGTACTTGTTGTCCTAATAGATTACTTCATATTTTGTTTAAAAAATCCTCTGTTCCAAGATCCATATGCTACTGTTTTAGAAGATCAAAAAGAAACGCTCATCGCTGCTAAGATTGCAACCGACGGACAGTGGCGGTTTCCTAAAAGTGATCACGTACCTGAGAAATTTAAACAAGCCATCCTTCATTTTGAAGATGAATATTTCCCCTATCATCCCGGCGTAAATCCACTGGCATTGTTCAGAGCTTTGAAACAAAACCTCACATCAGGAGAGGTAGTTAGTGGCGGTAGCACACTGACGATGCAAGTCATTCGACTTTCCCGAAAAGGGAAATCAAGAACTTACTTTGAAAAAATTGTAGAAATCATTCAAGCAATCAGATTAGAGTTGACGCACAGCAAACAAGAAGTTCTAAGTTTATACACTGCTCATGCTCCTTTTGGAGGGAATGTAGTTGGATTGGATGCTGCTGCTTGGCGATATTACGGCCGGCCGGCTGATCAATTATCATGGGGAGAAGCAGCAACCTTAGCTGTACTGCCTAATGCCCCAGCTTTAATATACCCGGGTAAAAATCAGCTTAAACTTCTAAAGAAAAGAGACAGATTGTTGGATAAACTTAACTCAAAAAATATTATCGACCAAATAACTTGTGATTTAGCAAAAAGTGAACCCTTGCCCCAGCGGCCTAAATCACTTCCACAAATTGCTCCTCACTTATTAATGAGGATTATTCAAGAGAATGGAGAAGGGAAAAGATGGACAACTACGTTGAATACAGCATGGCAAAAACGATTAAATAATATTACCAATAAATACTACAAGCATTTAAAGCAAAACGAAATTCATAACCTAGCCATCGTTTTGATAGAGGTGGCTAGCGGAGAATTAAAGGGATACATCGGCAATACTTCCGGTACTGATGAGCACGAGGGACATCAAGTGGATATCATTACCTCTCCAAGAAGCACTGGAAGTATTTTAAAACCTTTCTTATACGCTGCGATGCTTACGGACGGGGAGCTTTTGCCGGATATGCTGGTAAAAGATGTGCCTACACAAATAGCCGGATATGCTCCTAAGAATTTTAATAAAACTTACGATGGGGCAGTGCCTGCTAGTGAAGCTTTGGCTCGGTCATTAAACATTCCGGCGGTGAGAATGTTACAAGAATATGGCACAGAGCGATTTTATGCTAAATTGCAAAAATTGAATTTTAGTACTATTGATAAAGATGTAGATCATTATGGGTTATCAATTATTCTCGGTGGCGCAGAAGCCACTTTGTGGGACTTAGTGAATGTTTATGCCGGCATGGCACGAACACTTAATAATTTTGCAGATTTGAGTGCTCGTTATGATCCTACAGATTATAAAGCAGCAGTTTTTACAAAAAATAATCATTCTCCATTGAAAAAAGAATTTAAAGAAACAAGTGTTTTTAATGCAGCTTCTATTTGGCATACATTTGAGGCGTTGTCTGCGTTGAATCGGCCTGCGGAAGAAAGCGGTTGGGAAAGTTTTTCTTCCTCCAGAAAAGTCGCTTGGAAAACAGGTACTAGCTTCGGACATCGAGATGCTTGGTCAGTAGGTATCACGCCTGAATATGTAGTTGGTGTATGGGTTGGGAACGCTGATGGGGAGGGAAGGCCGGGATTGACCGGCGTAAATGTGGCTGCACCTATTCTTTTTGATGTGTTTAAGCTGTTGCCAACTACTACTTGGTTTAAAACACCTTATGATGATTTAACCGCTGTTCCAATTTGCAAAAGAAGCGGACATCGAGCAACAACTATTTGTCCGGCTGATACACAATATATTGCTACTTCGGCCCTTAAGACTCCTGTATGCAATTATCATCAGTTGGTACATTTAGATAAAACAGAAACCATTTTAGTTAATTCTAGCTGTTATCCGGTAACTGATATGATTACAAAATCTTGGTTTTTGTTGCCACCCATTCAAGAATGGTATTATAAATCGGTTGATCCGCATTATCGCTCCCTACCACCCCTTCTTCCTGAATGTCGTACATACGGCACGCAGCAAATGATGGACTTGATCTATCCCCAAAAAGGAATGGCCGTTTATGCTCCGAAAGGTTTATCAGGTGAGCAAGAAAAGATCATCTTTGAAGCAGCACATCGCAATCCCAATGCTACTATTTATTGGCATTTAGATGAAACATTTATCGCAACGACCAACGGCGAGCATAAGGTATCATTATCCCCTACTCCCGGCAATCATCTTTTAACTATAGTAGATGAAAATGGAAATAGTATTGATAGGAAATTTGAGGTGAAATAGAGAAAAATGTCGGGGTAGGCAGACTCGAACTGCCGACCCCACGCCCCCCAGACGTGTACTCTAACCGGACTGAGCTATACCCCGAACTAATTGCAAATTTATAATTTATAGCTCATAAATAATAGCGTAAGATAACTGATGATGGTGATGAAAGTTATAGAAACATAATTTCATTCTTTTTCTTTATACTTGTAAAAAATAAAAAATATTGAAATCACTAGTAACCGGAGGAGCCGGATTTATAGGAGCACATGTGACTAATGAATTGATCGCTATGGGGCATCAAGTAGTAGCCTTGGATGATTTGAGTGGAGGATTTGAAGAAAATGTAAATTCAAGAACAACTTTTATAAAAGGCTCCATCACCGATCATGAAATGTTGGAGTATCTTTTTGCTGAATATAAATTTGACTATATATTTCATTTAGCTGCTTATGCAGCAGAAGGCTTAAGCCATTTCATTAAACGTTTTAATTATAATAATAATTTGATCGGCAGTGTAAATTTGATCAATGAATCGGTCAAACACAAGGTAAAATGTTTTGTATTTACCTCTTCTATCGCTGTGTATGGAGCAGGTCAAGTACCTTTGAGGGAAGATATGATTCCTGTTCCTGAAGATCCTTATGGTATTGCAAAATTAGCAGTGGAGCAAGATTTAAAGGTTACTAAGGAAATGTTTGGCTTAGATTATATCATTTTCAGGCCACATAATGTATATGGCGAATATCAAAATTTAGGAGATAAATATAGAAATGTAGTAGGCATTTTTATGAATCAAATCATGCAAAATAAACCGTTAACTATTTTTGGCGACGGAGAGCAGACAAGAGCATTTAGTTATATTAGTGATGTTGCTCCTTACATTGCCCGCTCTATTAATAATCCTGAGGCGTATAATCAAACTTTTAATATTGGCGCAGATAAAGAGTTTTCAGTAAATGACTTAGCTTATGAAATTATGCAAGCGATGAACAGCCATACTGAAATCACACATCTACCCCCTAGAAATGAGGTGGTAGACGCTTATGCTGATCATTCAAAAGCTCAAAATATTTTTGATATGGGAGAAGCAGTATCTTTAAAAGAAGGAATTAGTAAAATGGCAAAATGGGCACAGAAAGCCGGGGCAAAATCAAGTCAAAAATTTTCCAATATTGAGATCTCTGAAAACCTACCTCCATCTTGGAGAGAGTAAAATTGTAAAACACCTTCAGCTTTCTTTTATCAGCTAAAACATGAAAATCCTCTTTTTAGCAGCTCATCGTCCCAATAGATCTCCTTCGCAACGGTTCAGGTTCGAACAATATTTTGACTTTTTAAAAGAGAATGGTATCAAATACGATTTTTCGTATTTATTAAGTGCTTGGGATGATCGAAATTTTTACAGCAAAGGGAATTACTTAATTAAGTTTTGGATAGTTATTAAATCATTTCTAAAACGTTGGCGAGATACTGCCAGGGCGAATAAATATGATATTATTTTTATTCAAAGAGAAGCTTTTATGCTTGGCACCACTTTTTTTGAAAGGCGTATCGCTAAATCTAGGGCTAAAATGATTTTTGATTTTGATGATGCTATTTGGAAAATGGATGTCTCAAAAGGAAATGAACAATTAAAATTTCTTAAAAATCCGAATAAAACCGCTAAGCTGATTGCTATGTCAGATATGGTTTTTGCAGGTAATAAATACTTGACTGATTATGCAAAAAAGTACAATCCTGCTGTATTTATTCTTCCTACTACCATTGACACAACCGAATATAAACCCGTTGAAAGAATGATTAAGCAAAAGCCTATTTGTATTGGTTGGAGTGGCAGCAAAACAACGATTAAGCATTTTGAGTCAGCATTGCCTTTTTTAAAGGAGATTAAGAATAAATATGGCGATCGAGTTATTTTTAAAATCATTGGTGATGGCAGTTTTAGATCAAAAGAATTAGATACAGTGGGTATCGATTGGAATAAAGAAGAAGAGCTAAAACAATTGCAAACAATCGATATTGGGATAATGCCTTTACCCAATGATGAGTGGTCGAAAGGAAAATGTGGATTAAAAGGCCTTCAGTATATGGCTTTAGCAATTCCAACGATCATGTCTCCGGTTGGAGTGAATAGTGAAATTATCCAGCACGGTAAGAACGGATTTTTAGCAGCAACTGATAAAAAGTGGATTCAAATTATTGAGCAACTTCTCGCTTCAGCTGAGCTTAGGGAAGAAATTGGCAAAGAAGGCAGGAAAACTGTCATAAAAGAATTTTCTGTAGAAGCTAACAAAGATTTATACTTAAAACTGTTTGATAAGGCGGCGATTAAGTGAGCAGATAACGCTTTGATCTTGTTCCTACCCACTAATGCTATAAATTTAAATACGAAGTCATCCACTCACTTTAATTATAAATCGTTTCTTAACGAAGAAGCGTAAAATTTCCATAAGCAAGCTTTAGAGAATCACTCACGGGATCATTTTGAAAAGAATATTTGCAGCTATACATATATACGCCTTCGACATGTAAATTTTCTTCATTTTTACCGTTCCATCCTTCTGTATAATCATTCGTAAAATAGATCAATTTACCATACCGGTCATAGATATTCAATTCATAAAAATCTAATCCCTTACAGGTACATTTAAACAAGTCATTTACTCCCCTGCTATCCGGAGAGAAAGCATTGGGAAAAAATAATTCACATTGATTTTTATGATTAGTCACAACATTTTCAGCATAAAAGGTATCACTGCTAATATCATCATGCACTATTAAAGTGACATCATATACTCCATTTTCACTATAACATATTTTTCCGGGATTTTGATTAAAAGACGAACTTGGTGTGCCACCGGGGAAGAGCCACTCCCAACCGGCAATATCTCCTTTACTATTGTCTATAAATGCCGCACAATTATTTCCACAAGACAAGCTATCGGATAGAGAAAAGTCAGCTACTAACGGACTTCTTTTGAAATAGCATAAATTTTCTTGTTCAAACGTTAAATCCGCTAATGTTAGCGCCTCATTACGAAAATTATCAAGATCAACAGATGCATCCGGGCCCGGGTTGATAATTGAGCTAGTAGGATAGATTTGCAAGTCAATTGCTGCTTCATTACATGTAGTATTAATATGCTCATTAGTTTTGATAAGGTAACTTGCTGATATTTCACCATGATGATCACCAGCTAAAACATATTCGTTATTCTTGGTTATTTTAAAGTCATAAGCTCCGTCTGGTTGATCTGTTCCTACTTCTTTTGCCCATTGAATATCTCCTTCTAAGTTTACTTTAAATAAATAAGTGGATTCATAAGTAGCATCATAGTTATTACCTAACACTATAGCCCCATTTCCTAGAGGGTCCGGTATACTTTTCATACCAAATTCATCATTAACAAGATTGGTATCACCTACAGCTTGTTCCCAGATAACATTTCCATCTAAATCAATATTAATAAGATAAATTAAGGCTTTAGGCAAATCAAAGCTACGGGTTGATCCGGTAATTAGTAGGGTACTGTTTGATAACTGTGTAATGGATAAAGCTACGTCGGTTGCTGAGCCTCCATATACATTTGACCAAATTAGATTTCCTTCTTTGTCTAACCGTAAAACTAGTATATCTTCTTGCTGATCACTATCATACTCTTCAGAGATCCCTACTAAAAAATAACCCGAATCCGGTAGTTGAATAAGGCCTATTCCCTGTTCACGTATAAAATTATTAGATCCGTATGCTTTCATAATAAGCGGGTCACCATTGTTATTTGTTTTAATAAAATATATGTCATGCCAGGAAGTTTCTTTATAAAGCTCCAGCGCATCTCCGGTAATAGCATATCCACCACCTAAAGTCTTTATAATCTCATTCCCGGTATTTGAATAAGGTACGCCGTATGTTTTTACCCATACTATATTTTGCTCATCATCTAACTTAAATAAAGCAGGCCGGTTATCTCCCGTATGGCCACTAAAATTATAATTGCCGGAAATAATAATCCCTTCATCCCACGCTTCTATCGCATTTCTCAGCAAACCGTTATATTCTACATATTTAGTCCAAACGACATTACCTGAGGGGCCGATTTTTGATATAAAATCATAATTAAAATCTTCTAACCAACCAGTAGTAAGATAGTTAGAATCTTCAATCATGTGGACTGTTGCATAAATACTACTAAGAGGTGTTTTATAGATATTTTGAAACACCTCTTGGCTTTTACCTGATAGAGAATAAATTAACAAAAATACTGCACAAATAAATTGATTAATAACAACTTTCATATATCAAAGAAAACAATTGCAAATAAGATAACCTAATACAAAAATATTTGAATGTGGAGAAGAAAAATATGAGATTAAGTCCTATTTGATTTTTGAATATCTTTCAATAACTATACTTGCTAAACTTTTTCTTGAATCGAAAATTTATTGTTGAATATCTTTCCGTTATATAGGCATTTTATCCTCACTTTATTAGTTATTTTATTATATCAAGACCCAAATATTCACTGGATATTAGTAGGTTTTAAAGACTGTTGACTATTTATTAGATGAATGGAATAACTATTGATCAATTGCAAGAAGTAACATTAATTTAAAATTAAACCACATAACAAAATTATAATATGGCAGAAATTAAAATTGAAAAGAAAAGTACAATATGGCCTTGGATCCTCTTAGCATTGTTAATAATAGGGTTGATTGCCTTTTTCTTATTGAGAGATAACGATGAGGCAGAACCTTATGCAGATAATACTGACAACACCGAAGAAGTCATGGCCAATGAAGTAAATGATGATGCAACTATGAACGACGATGCATATATGAATAATCAATATGCTTTAGTATCAGCTTACACAACCTACGTAAGGAATGATGAAGATAAAATGGGCCTAGATCATGATTATACACATGCTGCATTTGACAAATTGATAGCAGCCATTCGAGAAGTAGCGGAAGAAAATAATTATGACCTAAAAGTTGATTTAGAAAGTGCGGAGCAAAAAAGTGATGCCATTAAAAAAGATCCTATGTCTTTAAAGCATGCTAATATGATTAAAGATGGATTTATGGTAATTGCTAAAGCAATGCGAAATCTGCAACAGGCAAAATTCGGAGGCTTAGAAACTGATATTGATCAATTAGATCAGCTTGCGAATAGCGTACAAGAGGATGTACCTACCTTGGAGCAAAAAGATAATATAAAATCATTTTTTAACACAGCTTCTGATATATTATCAGATATGAGTAACACAAAAAAATAATAACTATGGATACCAAAAATAATGCGCATTTACAATATTTAGATGACTTATCAGATTATAAAGTAGCCTCTGAAGACCCGGATGTAAGAGGATGGAAAGTTAAAGATGCCGAGGATAGAACTATCGGAAAAGTGGAAAGCTTTTTAGTAAATAAGGAAGCTAAAAGAGTTCGTTACCTTGATGTTGAAGTGGATGATTCTATTATTGAAGCCGGACATAAAGCTACAAATAAAGTCTCGAATCAGAATGTTCATGAGTATATCAATGAAGACGGTGAAAATCATTTGATCGTACCAATAGGTTTGGCAGTATTAGATAAAGACAACAAATATGTTAAAGTAAATGATGTTGACTATAATACTTTTGCTAAAACAAAAAGAATTGGAAAAAGAAAGCCTATTCAGCAAGACTATGAACTTTTAGTAATGAGAACTTACAGAGGTGAAGATCAATTTCCTGAAGGTACTAAAGTAGATGATAAGTTTTACGACCGGAAAGAATTTGATAATAAAACCCGATTCTAATATATTAAAGTGAGCGGATGGCTCTTGATTTTGCCTAAATACATAGCAAATATTGCCATAGATGTAAATATAAAGTCCTCCGCTTACTTGTTATTCCTACTGCTCCTCCACCCACCTCTTCACCATTGCCATTTCTTTGAATTTCTTGCGTGCTTCATCTACCGGTGAGCCAAGGTAAGTAGTGTTGCCTTTTAATGATTTACCCACGCCAGATTGTCCATATACGACAGCTCCCTCCCCGATAGTCAAATCTTTTGAAACACCTACTTGGCCCCAAAGGATGACATTATCTTCAATAATTGCCTTACCGCCAATGCCCACTTGAGCAGCAAATAAACAGTTTTTACCAATCACCGCTCCATGCCCTATGTGCACCTTATTATCGATTTTAGTACCTTCTCCTATGATAGTATCTCCCGAAACACCTTTGTCAATAGTAGTAGCGGCTCCAATTTCTACATTATTGTGAATGACTACTCTGCCACAAGACAAAAGTTTGTCGTAACCGCTAGGTCGTCGTTTGTAGTAAAAAGCATCCGCCCCGATCACTGCATTTGCATGAATGATCACGTTATCGCCTATAATCGTATGATCATAAATTACTACGTTGGGATGGATCAGGCAATTTTTGCCAATTGTTACATTTTTTCCAATAAATACGCCCGGTTGTATAATAGTACCTTCCCCAATTTCTTGTGTATTGATAAACTGATCTGATTTTTCAAATGTTCTAAAATGACTGACAATTTTATTATAATCTCTAAAAGGATCATCTGATATGAGTAAAGCTTTTCCTTCCGGACAATCTGTTTCTTGGTTGATAATGATAACAGAAGCTGCTGAGGTTAAAGCTTTTTTATAGTATTTAGCATTATCTACAAAAGTGATATCACCGTCAGTGACTTTGTGAATTTCATTAATACCGGAAACGATTAGTATATCATTCCCCGTAAGGGTACAATTAACAATCTTATTGATCTCACGTATGGGAATTTCGGGGAATTGCATGATCTAATATTAAATAGTATTTATGCTTACGAAATTAAAACAAATATCATATATCGCATAAACAACTTTTGTCCATTATATCTTATTGAGGTTTTAAAAAGGCTTTTTGCTGATGAAAATTATATCTTTCTTAAGCTACTTTGTTTTTAAAGTATTATTTTTGACCTCCTTGGTATCATCACAAATAACGATCATTCTTATGAAAAAGACAGCATTAACAGACAAACACATCGCATTAGGAGCAAAGATGGCTGAGTTCGCAGGTTATAATATGCCTATTGTTTATAGCGGTATCAATGAAGAACATAAAGTTGTAAGAGAAGGAGTCGGTGTTTTTGATGTCTCTCATATGGGAGAGTTTATTGTGAGAGGAGAAGGAGCCTTTGAATTGGTACAAAAAGTAACTAGTAATGATGTGTCTAAATTAGAACCTAATAAAGCTCAATATTCTTGCTTGCCTAATGATAAAGGCGGTATCGTAGATGATTTATTGGTCTATATGATAGGTAAAGATGAATATATGCTAGTAGTGAATGCATCAAACATTGAAAAAGATTGGAACTGGATCAAACAACATAATTCCGATCATGCTGAAATGATCAACATTTCTGATGAAACTACATTATTGGCAGTACAAGGGCCTAAGGCAACGGCTACTTTGCAAAAACTTACAGAAGTTAATTTAGATGATATTAAGTTCTATACTTTTAGAAAAGGCACATTCGCAGGTTGTGAAAACGTGTTAATTTCTGCTACCGGATATACCGGATCAGGAGGTTTCGAGATTTATTTTGAGAATAAATATGCCGATAAAATTTGGGATGCAATATTTGAAGCCGGAAAAGAGTTTGACATTAAGCCGATCGGGTTAGGTGCAAGAGATACTTTACGATTAGAAATGGGCTTTTGTTTATATGGTAATGATATAGATGATACCACTTCACCCTTAGAAGCAGGATTAGGGTGGATCACGAAATTACAATCAGATGATTTTGTCAACAAAGATTATTTCGTTAAACAAAAAGAAGCAGGAATTTCAAAAAAGTTAGTTGGTTTTGAGATGATCGATAAAGGCATTCCTCGCCATGATTACAACATTCTTAACGAAGGAGGCGAGACTATAGGCCGTGTAACATCCGGCACACAAGCTCCTACTTTACAAAAAGCTATCGGGATGGGTTATGTAGATAAAAATTTCGCTGAAGAAGGCAGCAATATTTTTATAGAAGTAAGGAATAAAAAGTTGAAAGCAAAAGTGGTGAAAGCTCCTTTTTATAAAGGTTAAACCCTATTTCAACGATATGGGATATGCGATAAAGTTGCCTCAATTTGAAGGCCCTTTTGACCTTTTACTATTTTTTATAGAAAGGGATGAACTAGATATTTATAATATTCCCATTGCTACCATTACCAACGATTTCTTAGATTATATTCATCAGATGAAAACGCTCAATATCGAATTGGCGAGTGAGTTTATTTTGGTAGCTGCCACGCTGATGCGGATAAAAGCAAAAACACTTTTGCCGAGAAAAGAATTAGATGAAGAAGGGAAAGAGATCGACCCTAGAGAGGAATTAATTCAGCAACTCTTAGAGTATAGAAGGTATAAAAGTGTGATCAAAGACCTGGAGCGGCTGGAAAGAGATAGAGCTTTAAGCTATACGCGAGGAAATGTCCAACATGATATCAATACCATCATGGAAGCTTACAGTGCAGAGATGGAATTATACGACTTGAACTTGTTTAACTTATTAAAGGTTTTTAACAAAACCATGACTAAGATGCAAGAGCGTTCTGTAAAAATAGAACATCATATCAAAGAATATCCTTACACAATAAAGGAGCAAAAATCGTTTTTAACTTCTTTGATTACAAAAAATAAACCTACCGCTTTTGAAAAGATTTTTGAAACTTGTCAAAACAGAGTACAAGCTATATTTACTTTTTTAGCGTTATTAGAGTTGATCCAATTGCAAGAGCTAAAAATAAAAATGGGATTGGGAATAAATAATTTTTGGGTTTCAGCAGCATAATTATATAATGGAGCAGCCTAAAATATTACAACAATTTACCCCGGCAAGAGTTTTTTTAATAATTCTTTTAGGGCTGTCTGTTGTTGTTTTTCTGATCATTAAAGATTTTGATCAACAAGCTTTTCGTGCGCTCACGTGGTCATGGAAATCTACTTTTTGGATATTAATGGCGCTGGTAATGGGCGGAATTCGTCATTATGCTTACATGTATCGAATAAGGGTACTCACCGATTATAAATTGGACCTATGGCAGAGTTTTGTTTTCATTCTCCTTTGGGAATTTGCATCTGCGGCAACTCCTTCTATCGTGGGAGGAGCAGCTTTTGCTATCTTTCTTTTGATAAAGGAAGGTATAAGCCCGGGTAAAACGACTTCTATTGTTTTATTAACAGGATTTTTAGACGAGCTGTTTTTCATGCTCATTGCTCCCCTGAGTTTTTTACTCATCGGATTTAACAAAATTTTTCCAAATGTAGGGCATGCTACTGAAAGTCCATACTTTTATTTTTTCCTTTTCGGCTATGGCCTCTTATTCCTTTACACATTAATGTTGGCTTATGGCTTATTAATTAATCCAAGAGGCTTAAAGTATTTATTAACAAAGCTTTTCTCTGTAAAATTTTTAAAAAAATGGCAAGATGATGCGGTTCAAATGGGAGAAGATATTGTCGTTACTGCCGATAAATTTCAAAATGAAACAAAGTCATTCTGGATCAAAACATTTGGCGCTACTGTCCTCTCCTGGTCAGCGAGATTCATTCAAGTAAATTGTATGATATTAGCTTTTACAAGTGTTTCTTTTTCTGATCAAATTTTAATCTATGCTCGGCAAATTGTAGTGTGGGTATTGATGCTGGTTACTCCTACACCTGGTGGAAGTGGCGTAGCAGAATTTGCTTTTTCAGAATTTTTAGCCGGATTTATTCCTGAAACATATACTGCGCCTATGGCTTTACTATGGAGATTACTCAGTTATTATCCTTACTTAGTTCTCGGTGTGATTATATTACCAAGATGGTTAAAAAGAGTCTATAGAAAAAAGGATCTTCAGCCATAATCATGCAAAGGCCTCATTTTATATTGAAATAAATAATAGTTGCCGTATCTTCACGTTATATGTTGATGATCAAGAGAAAGAATTTATATATTTTTTTGATATTTCTTTTACCCATTTTCACAGTGGCGCAAGATGATGATTCTTTTCATCCGCCAAATCATAACAGCAATCCTACTTCTCCAAAACAAAAAGGATTTAGTTGGGACAGAGTATTTACAGGAGGCAATATCGGACTGGCATTTGGATCTCAAATTTATATTTCGGCAACTCCCACATTAGGTTACAAGATTACAGATAGATTTTTAGCCGGTGTAAACTTCAATTATACCTATTTTAAAGATAATATTATTAAATATCAAACTTCAAGTTATGGAATCGGGCCATTTGCCAGATATCATATATTTGAAAATATATTTGTTCATGCAGAATACGAAGTGCTTAATTTTGAGCCTGCTTTTATAGATAACACAGGATCTATATTTATTTTGCCAAGACGCTGGGTCCCGAGTTTATTTGTAGGTGGTGGCTACCGACAAAGGATTGGTACTAATAGTTCTTTTAATATATTAATATTATTTAATGTCTTGGATAATCTTTATTCGCCTTATACTAATCCTGTGATACGAATGGGTTTTAATATTGGATTGTAAAACAATTAGCTTATTTACTAATTAATCAATTTGAACATAGTTTAGTTTGTAGGGGTAGCATTCGCTTTGCCGACAAAACCGGCATAAAATCTAGAACTTGCGAATTAAAAAACTATTTGTTTCCAAACATCCTTTCTAACTCATTTAATTGTTGGGTGATTACCGTTTTTTTACCCGATGGTGTATAATTCGGATAGGTACAGGCAAATAATCTATCGATTACTTCATTCATTTCTTCTATGGATAATTTTCTGCCTTTTTTAAGCGCAGTGCTTTTTGCTAAAGAGCGAAGTAAACTTTCTCTAATATCTAAGCTAAGATTGCTACTGTTGTATTTAAACTGTTCTAAAATTTGTTCTATTAAGGTTTCTGCATTAGCATCCTCTGAAATATCGGGAGGCATGCCATTAATAACAAAAGTATTTTTTCCAAATTCTTCTATATCAAATCCTAGTTGATTTAAATTAGGCAAAATATCTTTTAGCAACGCCGCATCAGTAGGATTCAGCTCTATCGTTTGAGAGAAAAGCTCTTGCTGCGTAGTACTTATTTGGTTTTCCAAAGACCTGGTGAGCTCTTCATATATAATCCTTTCATGAGCTGCTTGCTGGTCAATAATGATAAACCCGGATTTGATGGGAGAAATAATGTATTTATTATGAATTTGATAAGGTGTTTTATCTGAAGGCTTGCCGTCTAGTCCATTGTCTGAAAAAAAAATTGGAGACATCTGACTAGGCGCCTTTGCAATACCATAAATTTTTTCCCATTCTTCCGTTTTAGTGTGTAAACTCGGATTTCTAAAAGATCGGTCTATAGCAAAATTACTTGCTTGAATATCTTTTGGAGGGCCCATTTTAACGCTTTGTAGGTTGCTAAAGCTCACCTCTTGATCAAAGTCGATAGAAGGAGCCACATTATATTGGCCTAAAGCGTGTTTTACTGAAGATTGTATGAATGCATATAATATTCTTTCATCATCAAACTTGATCTCTTGTTTAGTAGGATGAACATTAATATCAATGCGTTTAGGATCTATTTCTAATGATAAAACATATAAAGGAAAACTTTTATCAGGAATGATATCCTGATAAGCCTTCATCAAAGCATGGTTTAGATAAGGACTTTTAATAAACCGCTGATTGACGAAAAAATATTGCTCGCCTCGTGTTTTTTTAGCAAATTCCGATTTACCTACAAATCCGATGATATTAACCACTTCTGTTTGTTCATCGACCGGTATAAGTTTTTGGTTATATTTATCACCAAATATGCCAATAATTCTTTGCCGTAAGTTACCCGGCTTTAATCTAAAAACTTCCTGGTCATTATGATACAGATCAAAACCTATATCATTGTGAATGAGTGCAATTCGTTGAAATTCATCTAAGATATGCCGCATTTCTACAGCGGGCGACTTTAAAAAGTTTCTTCTGGCCGGCACATTGTAAAATAAATTTTTAACCACAATATTTGTCCCGGATTTTGTCTGGCAAGCTTCCTGTTTTTTTACCTCAGAACCTTCTATGAGGATGCAAGTTCCTAATTCCTCCTCCTTTCTTTTTGTTTTAAGCTCTACCTGCGCAATAGCAGCGATAGAGGCTAACGCTTCTCCTCTAAACCCCATTGTTCGGATAACAAAGAGGTCATCAACCGATTTAATCTTGGAAGTAGCATGTTTCTCAAAACACATTCGAGCATCTGTTTCAGACATACCCGACCCGTCATCAATCACTTGGATCAATTTGTTTCCTGATTCTTTAACAATTAGTTGGATAGACGTAGCTCCGGCATCAATAGCATTTTCCATTAGTTCTTTTACCGCAGAAGCAGGCCTTTGAATAACTTCTCCGGCAGCGATTTGATTGGCTACTGCATCCGGTAATAAATTAATTACATCTGTCATCTAATAGAATAAATAGTATGCTATTAAAGATAAAATAATTACTATAATAAGTAACCGCATACTTCTGGTTTTGTGCTCAGACCTGGAAAATTGTCTGTTTTGCCTATATAGATGAGTGATATTCCCCTTAAATTCTCCTTTTGCCTTTTTCTCTGCATTTTCTATTCGCTGTTCTAATTCTTCTTTAACCGGATCATAATATAACGGTTGATAGTCAAATTTACGAGAAGAAGGAAGGCGAGAAAATTTAATAAAGAGAACCATTTATAAAACTTTTAATTCCTTGAAAATTAATATATAAATTTAACAATCAAATTTAAAATATATCACTACTAAAGGCATCCTAACTTTTTAGCCGTTTTGCTTTCTTGTTTATTAAAGAGTGCTAAAATAGCTTTGAATACTTGTTTGCCTACTACTAACCCGAACAGTACCATCATAATATAAGGTAAATAATCAGGCAAATAAGTATACACTAAAATGAGCGTAGTCAGTAACACACCCAGGCCAATAAAAAACTTTTTTAGAAATGACTTACCTGCTTTATTAATAGCATTTTTCTTTAGTTGGTTAATAGCTTCCATTAATTTTTGATGGATTTCTTTCATGGATAATCCTCCAATATTAATAATATAAGCCTGCTTATCTAACTTATGGTGATTAAAGTTATCATTATCAACCAACAGAATTGGCGATTGTTTACCTATATCAGTAATATTTGAAACCGAAGAATAGGTGAAAAAATTTAATACAGACGACTTAAGTTGTAAATTGATAATCAACTGCCTCAAGCCGGATATTAAATCTCTTTGATCAGAGATCAGATATACATTAAATATGTCTTTATCCATATCAATATAACGCATATTTCAGTATGAATAGTTCCTCCATAAAATATAGTATTTTTACAGCATAATAGGTCAAAATACGTATTATAGCTAATGAGCAAAGGTAAGTTAGAAAAATTCGCAGA
The DNA here is from genome assembly GCA_965213575.1 of Chitinophagales bacterium. Lineage (GTDB taxonomy): Bacteria > Bacteroidota > Bacteroidia > Chitinophagales > JAUHXS01 > JAUHXS01. The sequence goes on from CBDBZN010000014.1 coordinate 48,583, forward strand.
TATTGGCGAGATGCCCAACGTTTTTCAAGACGGCACTCCTATTCCTGTTAAACCGGTAGGTTTTGAAAAAGGCTGGTATCAAGGCTATTTTAAAAATGATCACCCAATAGTTTTGGAGCTAGCTTGTGGCAAAGGTGATTATACAATAGCATTAGCTGAAAAGTACCCTGACAAAAATTTTATTGGTGTAGATATTAAAGGAAATAGAATATGGACCGGTGCCAAAGCTGCTTTGGATAAAAAATTATATAATGTACTATTTCTCAGAACATACATAGATAAACTACCACAATTTTTTGAAAAAAATACTGTTTCAGAAATATGGATCACTTTTCCCGACCCGTATCTTAAAAAAAGCAAAAGCAGTAAACGCCTAACCTCCCCACCTTTCTTAGCTAGATACAAACAAGTTCTAAAACCTGAAGGCCTTGTTCAACTAAAAACTGATTCACCGGAGTTATTCGAATTTACCAAAGAGGTGCTGACTGAAAAAGATATTCAGCCTGTATCTTTAATTAATGATGTTTATGAAGAAGATCATGGAGATGAAAGGCTTTTCATACAGACATATTATGAAAAAATGCACTTAGAAAAAGGGCGTATAATACGTTTTATTTCCTTCAGGCTCTGATAAAAGCATTTGCAATTAATCCAATACTGCTTTTTTACTGAGTAATGTTTTGTAATAACCTCTGTACGCCCAAGCTAAAAATAAGTGCAGCCCTAACATAACTATAGCCATTGGCAATCCTTCAGGAGCTAAACATAGATGGAAGAAAAAAATATTCAATGTAATTGGCAATAAAATCACTAAACCTAAAGGAAGAAATAAACCGGTTAATAATATAATACCTCCCAACACTTCTACTGATTTTAATAATGGAAAGAAATAACCTGATACTTTCAGGCCAGTCATAAATGTTAAGGCATCTCCTTCCATGGGTGGGACAGGAATAAATTGGAAAAATCCATTTAATCCGAAAACAAAGAAAACTAGTCCGAGAATTATTCTAGCTATTAATACTGCAATTTTCATAAAATAAAGTTTTGTTTCTTTGCAATTTACAACAATCTGCAACAAAGTAAAATTCGTTCCAATCTTTTAATTTACTCTACCTTTTAGTAACATAGCTATTAAGCTACCGGCTTAAACTGCTCAAAGCTTTGCTTACAATTATTGCAAAAATGGATAGCTCTACATAACGTGCTGCCAAAGGTAGATTTTAGAGAAGTATTTGTACTGTCACAAAAAGGGCACTCCACATTTTGAAGCATACCAGCTTCTATATCTCCGGCATGACTAGGTGGAGGGGCCAATCCGAATTTTTTTAAGATTTTCTTTCCTTTCTCCGTGATGCGGTTACTATCCCATTGAATATCATAATTTACTTGCACATCCACTTTATTAATACCTAATTGCTTTATGTTATCCTGAATTTGTTTTTTAATAGATTGTTGCAATACTTCAATAGCAGGACACGCCGCGAAAGTAGGCGTCATCGTTACAGTAACTGCTTTATGATCATCTACGCTAACATTAGTGATCATACCCAGATCAACCACCGATATAGCAGGTATCTCCGGGTCTTTCACCTCCTCAAGTGCTTTCCATATGTCTTTCTCTAATTGAGAAAATTCAATATTCAACATTTAAAATTTAGACTTCTATAATCTTCCAATCCTTAGTTTTTCAATTTGTAATCTGTAATCTTCAATCTTCAATTCATCTACCATTCAGCATTCGCATCAATTGACAAAACTTCCGTCATTTCATCTAAAAGTGGCTTAAGATATTCGGTATGATATCCTTTTCTTCCACCTAAAGCAGGTTCTAATGACCTGGCATCCGGCATTTTAAGATTTGATCGCTCGATAACAGGTTGGATAGCAGCTAGCCATTGTTCTTTAATGGCTTTTTCACCTACAAAAACGTTTTCTGAAGTTAACTTATTTTCATAATCGCCTTCTTCAAAAATACCAAGTGCTAATGGAAATGCTTCGTCTAAAGAAGCTTGCATTCTCGCATGGCTTTCTTCAGAGCCATTGCCCAGCTGCTGTAACCAAGTATCTGCATGAATAATGTGATATTTAATTTCCCCTTTTACCTTTTTGGCAAAGTTCGCTAAAGGCTGATAGCTTGAACTGGCTAACGCTGTATACCTTATATATTCTGCGTGATTAAACAAAAAATTTCTCACTAAGCTAAAGTCATACCCTCCATCTTCTGAACTTCCTGCTCCCCATATCGGATATTCTACTAAATGGCAGCATTTAAAATTACTTTCGTTTCTTTTAAACCCAAGCGTGTCCGGATCAGCTTCACTAAACTGTTCATTTAATATTTGGTATAGATTATAAGCATGTCCTACTTTATCTTGTGCCATGGATGCAAATGAGATGTCTTCCTCTAGAGTAGGCCCTAATCCGGTCCATTCAGAATTTCTATGTCCAATAATTAAGGCGTCATCAGCCATTTTGTATAATAGTTCTTTTATATGTTCCACCTATTTTAATTTTTAATGTTGAGTTTTAAATGTTTAATGAAAATGATAAAATATAATTAAATAACTTCTCCCATTTCATATAATGTATCCGGACAAAAATCGACGCCATTAGGCCAATAAATACTTTTCATTTCTGTATTAAGTTCTACTTTTTTAAAATATTCAGGAGTTAGAAGTTGTTTATACATACTCTTGTGAGTCGTACTTTTCTGTTCTAATTTATTGCGTAAATCAATTTGTTTAACCTCACCGGTATTAAATTTTAAATATAATTTATAAGGTTTTATATCAATTATTTCTTCTACAAGGTGTATCATAATAATTATTTCAATGGTGATATTTTTTTGATGTTTGGAAGCTCCTTTTGGGTTTCTTTCCAGTTTTGCATTAATTCATCTTGATGTATTTCAATCCATGCTTGAACTAAGCGAAGCTGTTTAGTAGGTAGGCTGCCTTCCATTATTTCAGCAGAATCTAATTTTAAAACAGCAAAGTATTCATTATATTTTGCATGTAAATGCGGTGGATTATGATCGTCTGCATACATATATATTATTATTCCAAAAAATCTTGATATCAGGCATAACTTTAAACTCTAGACTTTCAACCTTAAATTAATCTATATTCCAAAATAATTCGTACTCACACCACTTTTCATGTTATTTTCTTGTTGAAACTTCTCCACTTTTTCCCGCACTTTGTAAAAGTCGCCGTCTCTGTATTTTTTTTCAGGAGTTGTTTCAAAGATATCTTCATCTTCATAATTAAAAGTGTATACCTCCGAGGATTTCACTACCCAGATGTTAGCACTTTTAAAACGGCGTCCGTATTGTTCTTTAGCAAAAACTAATGCCAATTCCGGATTAGGTGCATGGACAATACCTTCATGCCGAGCTTGATCACCTCTTTTCTTTTGATGAAAAACCTCATAGGTTTGCCAGTGTTTATGAGCTTCTGTTTGTACCCGATCTTCATTGATCAAGTCAAGTCGTTGCATTCTGGGGTCTAATGACTGTGTCATAATTTTAAGATTGATAATTACAGATTACAAAATAACAGATTTTTTATTTTATTGATACTGTTTTAGATATCGAAATAGAAAAAGTCGCTCGTCTTAACTGATCTCTTATTCCCCAATCATTTTTAAACTTTTCAGAAGAAGTTAATTCAAGTACCTTAATAGCAACCTTTGAAGCTTTAGTCCAAACTTCTAAATCCTCAAATTTTTTAACCGTACCCATAATAATTTGTAATCAGCAATTTTTAACTTGTAATTAATTTCTAAGCTAAAGGCAAAACATATTTCTCTTTCGGTTGAAACAACGCTTCTCTAACCCATTTACCTTTTTCTTCTGCCCATCGGCGGACGGCTAATCGTTCTGCATTACAAGGCCCATCTCCTCTAATTACTTTAAAAAACTCATCCCAATCAGGCTCGGTGTAAGCCCATATACCGGTTTCTTCATCTCTTTTAAGATTAGGATCAGGCAATGTTAAGCCTAGCTCCCATATTTTAGGCACATACGTATCTAAAAATTGATTTCTCATTTCATCATTACTGGCTAGTTTCACTTTCCATTTCATCAATTTTTCTGAATGTACAGATTGTTTGTCAGATGGGCCAAAAAAGTGCATAATCGGTGGCCACCATCTGTTAAGTGCTTCTTGCAACATTTTTCGCTGCTCTTTCGTGCCAACAGCAAGCGCTACAAAAGCATCATGGCCTTGCTTTAGGTGAAAAGCTTCTTCAAAACATATTCTATCCAATGCTCTGCAATAAGGCCCGTAAGAACCTTTTGAATTAGTAATTTGGTTAATAATAGCTGCTGCATCAATTAAAAATCCTATTACTGTAACATCTGCCCATGTTTCTGCCGGATAATTAAATACGTTGGAGTATTTTGATTTTCCACTTAACAAGTCGTTAAACATATCTTCTCGAGACTTTCCTAATGTTTCTGCGGCAGCGTATAACAATTGTCCATGGCCAATCTCATCTTGCACTTTTGCCATAATCGAAAGCTTTCGCCTAAAACCGGGTGCACGAGTAATCCAAGTGCCCTCAGGCAAGGACCCGATAATCTCTGAATGTGCATGTTGCTCGATCATCCTGATCAACTGCTTTCTGTACTCAGCAGGCATCCAATCGTTGGGTTCAATTTTTTCTCCTTTTTCGATACGATCTTCAAACGCTGCTAGCTTTTGATCATCATCGCCTTCAGTTAAGTTTTTATGCTTTTCATTAGGATCTATATAGGCATTTCCGTACATGATTAAAATTTATGATTTACGATTGCAGAATTATTAAGCCATTTAATAATTTGATCACAATACTTTTTATATTCTTTACTAGTTAATGCTATTGCTCTGAAAAGAATTTCTTCTTCTAATTTTTGATATTGGTGGATAATGGTATTTCGCAATCCTACTGAGCGAGATATATTATTAGCAAACTCAGTAGACAAAACTTTCATTTCTCCTAACTTAACAAATGATTCTTTTCCGGATAGGGTTGCTTGATTAAACTGTTCTCTTAAAATATGTTGGTTAATATCAATGGCACAATCCACAATTTTTTCAATCAATCTTTCAACTAAATGAAATATCTTATAATCCTCTAATGCTTGAATAGAAGAAACATTTAAATTATCAATCTTATCAATATCTATTTGAATCATTTTAAGTTTTTGATAAATAAAATCTTCATTCATGACTTGCGTCTTTAATCATTTTTTCTTTTGTCAAATCATAATACTTCTTGTGATCCCAGTACATTCGCTGTCCGGCATTTAGATATTGATTAACGAAACTTTCCTCCCCATAAAGTTTTTGATTAGTGAGTGCCATCTCATTTTTCAGCAGAGGACTTGCATCACTCCAGTAAACCAAATCCACTTTATCACGATTAAAAACATTTGATAAGTCGTGTATGCAATCCAATAATTCATCAAAAGAAAGTCTTCCTTTTCTAATATAACAAATATCCACATCGTTAGCTGTATCCGTCCGATGAACCATAGATCCGTATAATACTAAGCCTTTAATATCATATTTATTAGCAATGGGCTCGATAGCGCTTATTATTTTATCAGTCAAGTTCATTTTAATAATCCTTTGATCAATAATTTACTAAGGTTTTCACCAATTTCTTCTTGGGTCATTTTACCGGATGGCTTATACCAATCATAAATACCATTTAAAGCTGATAGTATGGTTAAAGCCGCAAATTTTGGTTTTATTTTTTGAAAAATGCCATCTTTTATTCCACTCTTAATAATCTTAACGAACGATCGTTCGTATTTGTTCCGTAAAACTATAAATTCTGATAAAGACGGTTCGGTTAAATGTTTCCATTCGTTCATAAAAACAGCTGTAGCATCTATATTGTTGATGATAACTTTTACATGGCCCTTAATGGCTAGATCAAGTTTTTGATCAGGCGAAAGCTTTATATGAGTATCCCCTTCTTGTAAAGTTTCAAAAAACTCGTTTGCTATTCTAAAGCATATTTCTTGAAGAATATCTTCTTTAGATGAAATATGGTTATAAAGAGACGCTACACCCATATTTGCCTCATTAGCTAAATCACGCATGGAAGTTGCTGCAAAGCCTTTTTCCTTAAAGAGGTTTTGTGCAATATTTTTTAAATGCTTATGTTTAGTTTTAGTTTCCATATTGATACGAACGTTCGTTCGTAAATATACAAAAAATGTAGTGAAAATTAGTCTTGAAAAACTTATAACATGCTCTCAAGAATAACTCAGAAAGATAGTTCTTATTAATTAATATAGAATTGACAATTATTCTTTAGGAACAAATATATACGTAGTTTTAACGAGGCTTGGAATTTGAAATTTAATAGCTAACCGCTCTTTTTCTAAACTCTCTACCCTCATCCAATTCACTTCAAAATCAGAATTTTTACCTGGGATAAGCGTAACTGTTCCATTTTTTTCAGACCAAGTACCGGAGAGAGATTGATTTTCGAAAGAAGCTTCAAAGGTTTTATCTGCCATAAAATTAATCCAGTCATTTGCTTGTTGCTCTTCAGGATCATATTCGGCTCCAAACTCTTCTACAGCTTTTATTTGCCAATTATTGACTATCAATGCATTTTCTTGTGCAGTAACCGTAAAGTTAATAGCAATCCAACATAAAAATCCGGTTAATAGATGTTTCATAATATTAAATTTAATTACCTATGTACAAAATTAATGCCAATTTTAGTGCGCGCCATGCATCCACTTTTTCATAAGCGGCGTTAAGAGCAAAGCTAATACGGCAAATCCGAATGCAATAATTGCAATTTGGGTAAATACCGACGTATAAAGTGCGAGTGACCTCACTGTTTCAGATCCCGCAGCTACTATCTGGCCGGAAAATCCGGTAACAGGTTCTATGATGGCCGACCATGCAGTATCGCCGGAATCAGCCGTAGCAGAAGTTGGTGTAGTTAACTTGGCTATAATTCCTGCTATATGATGAGCAAAAGCGGAGGATAAAAAATATACGCCCATCATAAATGCTACAATCTTTTTAGGCGAAAGCTCTGTCACTTTAGAAAGTCCTATAGGAGAAATAAACAATTCGCCGGTGGTGATCAGAAAGTATCCTGCCATCAAAAATATGAAAGGTACTTTGCCTGAACTGTCCATAAAATTGGCACTATAAGCAAACACTAAAAATCCTAATCCTAACTGTGCGATTCCCATAGCAAACTTAATAGGTGTTCTGGGATTGAGGTTTCTTTTTGATAAAGCTACCCACATTAATGAAAAGGGAATGGCTAATAAAATAATATAGCCGGGATTAATAGAATTAGTTTGAGAAGCGCTTAGCCAAGTTAAGTTGACATTTTTATCAGCAAATAGGGTTAAGGAGCTGCCGGCTTGCTCAAAGAAAGACCAGAATACGGTAATAAAAAAAGTTAATATAATAACCACATACAATCGTTCTCTTTCTACTTTACTGACTTGAGTAAGAGTGATGATTAAATATACAGCTATCACAGTAAGTAAGCCTAACAATACCCAAGACATCACATAATTGAATAATACTAAATAAGCAAAAACCGGAACGGATGCAAAAGCCAGAATATAAATAACATTTGCAGCTTTAAGCCCGGCCCACTTTTTGTTTATGTATTCTGCAGGTTGTAAGCCATTATTTCCAAAAACATTACTGTTAGTTCCTTGCCAAAACATTAATAGCCCAACTAACATTCCCAGGCCTGCTAATCCAAACCCATAATGCCAACCGTATGTTTCTCCAAGCCAACCACACAAAAGTGGAGCTGCCCACGCACCTATATTTATACCCATATAAAAGATTGTAAATCCCGCATCTCGCCTATCATCACCTTCTTTATATAAAGCTCCGACCATACTGGATATATTAGGCTTAAAAAAACCATTACCAACGATTAACAGGCCTAATGAACCATAAAAAAAGATAGGGTGCTCGACAGCTAAAGCAAAGTGTCCCAATGCCATTAGCACTGATCCCAACATGATAGATTTTCTATAACCAATGATCCTATCGGCAATCATTCCGCCTATAACCGGAGTAGCATATACTAATGAACCATAAGCCGCATAAATGCCGATGGCTAAAGTTTCACCGTCTTGAATAGCATGAAACAATTCTTTTGCCATGTACAAAGTGAGCAATGCGCGCATTCCGTAAAAGCTGAACCGCTCCCAGAGTTCTGCAAAAAACAAGTAAAATAATCCTTTGGGATGGCCAAACCATTCACTTGGGGGCTCAGGTTTAATAGGTTGATTCTTATGAACTTGATCTTTGGGATCCATCGATTAAATTTTTATGTGTTGTGCTACTTATAAGGTAAGCTCTGAGAAAAGATGTGAATATATGTATTATTTTAAAAATTATGAAGCTACCAGATGAAAAGTATAGCAGTCATAATCAGAAAATAAAGAGCATGCAGCAGAAGCTTTATTAGCTATTCATAGCTTACGAGCGATTAAAACACCATCTCTGATAGGCACTAACACATTCTCAACTCTAGCATCAGCGTGTATCTTTTTATTATAGGTATCCAAAGCAGCAGTATCTTTATCTTTCTTTTCATCGACTACTTTCCCACTCCACAACACATTATCAGCCATGATATAACCGCCAGGAGCTACTTTGTCAATTACCAAGTCAAAATAATTGGCATAGTTAATTTTATCCGCATCAATAAAAACCAAGTCAAATTGATCCTCAATAGTCGGAATGATTTCTAAAGCATTGCCCACATAACATTTGACTTTATCTTGTACATTAGCTTTCGCTAAATAACTTTTTACTAAAGTTGTCAGCTCTTCATTTATATCAATCGTGTGTAGCATTCCATTTTCTTGTAACCCTTCGGCTAAACAGATTGCTGAGTAACCCGTATAAGTACCAATTTCTAAAATAGATTTAGGTTTGATCATGTGGCTGATCATACTTAAAAATCGTCCCTGCAGATGTCCGGAAAGCATCTGAGGCATCATTATCTTTGCGTTTGTTTCTCTATTAAGTTCTTTTAATACATCAGATTCTGGGGAAGTATGCTGCTCGGTATATTTAGATAGTTGGGGGTTTAGTAAGTTCATGATGTGTTTTTATTATTTTACCACTCCTTTATCTTTTCTTCAAGGAGTGGAACTTTGTAAAAGGTTTATAAATTCTTCTTCGTTTAAAACGTTAATTCCTAACTTTTGAGCTTTCGCTAATTTTGATCCGGCTGCTTCTCCAGCAATTAAATAATTAGTTTTTGAACTTACCGATCCCGTAACTTTGCCTCCTAAATTCTCTATTTTCTCTGTTGCTTCATCTCGAGAATACTTTTCCAAAGTTCCGGTAATGACAAAAGTTTTTCCACTAAGGGCACTTCGTGAAATTTTGGCAGATTTTTGATTTTCGATGTTAACGCCTAATGAAGCAAGTTGCTCGATTAAATGTATATTTTCTTTATTAGCAAAAAATTCCAATATTCCCGTTGCTACTTTGGGGCCTATATCTTCTAATTCCATAAGTTGCTCTTCAGACAGTGTGGCTAATTCTAACACATTTGCAACTCTATTGGCTAATGTTTTAGCAGTTTGCTCCCCCACATATCGCATTCCTAATCCAAATATTAATCGGTGAATAGGCTGATCTTTAGATTTTTCAATGGCAGTTTTTAGATTTTCGACAGACTTTTCTTTAAATCCTTCTAAGGTAAAAATTTGATTATAATCCAAACGATAAATATCTACAATAGAATCTAATAAGCCCATTTCATGGAAGCGCCTGATATACCTTTCACCAAATCCTTTAATATTCATTGCATTTTTAGAAACAAAATGAATCATTCGCTCAACTACTTGTGCTTCACAAGCAATATTAGTGCATCGCCATACTGCTTCTTCCTCAGGTTTAACCAAAGGTGTACTACAAACAGGACAGCTAGTCGGATAATCTATTTTTTGTTCATTTCCTGTCCGCACATCCGCTACAGATTTAGCAATATATGGAATAACATCGCCGGCTCTTTCTACTAGTACTGTATCTCCTATCCGAATATCTTTTACAATTAAAAACTCTTCATTAAACATAGACACCGAAGACACGGTTACACCACCAATTTGGACTGGCTCCAGCTTAGCGACAGGGGTTACCGCACCTGTTCGGCCCACATTAAAAACTACATCTATTAATTTAGTGCTAGCTTGTCGCGCTTTGAATTTATATGCCATTGCCCAACGCGGATGATGGGAAGTGGAGCCAACTTTTTGTTGGGTATTAAGTGTATTTACTTTTAGTACCATTCCATCAATTTCATATGGATAATTGTCTCTTTTGATTTCCCATTCGTTGCAGTAGTGTTGTAAAGCATCTGTATTAATAAAAGTTTTTAATTCATCAGCAGGTGATTTAAAGCCTAATTGATACAACATCTCGATACATTCGCTATGCGTTTTGATTTGTTCTTTTAATAAATCATTTCCTGTCTTGTCAACGGCATAGCTGACATGATAAACAAATGCTTCTAACCCTCTTTTTGCTACTTCTTGAGGATCTTGCATTCTTAAAGAACCCGCTGCAGAATTTCTGGGATTTGCTAAAGGAGCTAATCCTTCTTCTATTCTCCTTTTATTCATTTCTTTGAAAAAATCTTTTCTGATAACCACTTCTCCTCTTATTTCTATGGTATGTATGCCATATTTAGAAAACTTAGCAGACAATGGAATAGACCTTAAAATTTTAAGATTAGTGGTGATGTCTTCTCCTTTTAATCCGTCACCTCGTGTTGCACCTCTCACTAATTGATCATTTTCATAAATAAGAGAAATGCCGCTTCCGTCGAATTTTGGCTCAGCAGAAAATTCCACTTGCTCTAGTTCAGCTGTTTTTTGCACTCGTTTTTCCCATTCATTTAGGTCTTCAATGTTATATGAATTGTCTAAAGACAACATCGGAACGATATGCTCCACTTCCGGAAAGTCTTTCGTTAAGCCGGTTGCTATTCTTTGTGTAGGAGAATCGGGAAAAATAAGTTGCGGATTTGTTGCTTCTGCTTCTTTAAGCAATTGAAAAAGCTGGTCGTACTCATAATCAGAAATGATTGGATCAGCTAATATGTAATATCGCCAGTCGTGGTAGCGAAGTATTGATGATAGGTTTTTAATGGCTTCTGGAGTATTAACATCAATAATGGTTTGCTTTTGCCATTGTTTAGTTTGATTTAATAAGTCATTTTGCAGAGCCTGAGTGTACATAAATTATTTTCGACAAATTAACGCCAAATTAAATCTATAGGATTATTATGAGATAATCATTCAATTTAAAAAAGTTTGAGGAGTATTACCGAAGAAGTGTAACATTCCCCTCTTTATATATTTCATCATCTTTAAAATCTTTTGCTGCTATCTTATAAAAGTAAACACCAATAGGCAAATGATTTCCATTAAATGTTCCATCCCAAGTTGCAGACAAATCATTAGTTACAAAAACCAGATCTCCCCATCTATTAAAAACTTCCCAAAATTCAATAGAAGCAATTCCTAAATTAATCAATGCTAAAAGATCATTTTGGCCATCTTCATTCGGACTGAATGCTGAGGGTAATTCCAATACCATTTCATCGGTAATTTTTACAAAAAAAACCTGTCTTAGAAATACAACCATTATTGTCTGTAAAAATAATCTCATAAAAAGTATTTTGAACAGGACATAGAGGAAAAGAGAAGCTGCTATCACCATTTGAAACTATTAAAGGTTTTGATAAAAAACTAGGCCAATCAAAATCGTTAATTTGTATACAGTTTCCCTGAAAGAGAAGTATTGTATCTTCTACAGGTAATGATATCACATTATCTACAAATACTTCTATCGTTTGAGAATCTTTTGTACAACCTGTAGCGTCTTCAGCAATTATAGTATAAGTAGTAGTAGTTTTAGGGCTTAAAACGGGATTAGTTATATTGGGATCACTCACGCCCGTAATAGGTTGCCAAGAAGCTGATGCTGCATTCTCAACAGCTAACATTACAGAGCCTCCAAAACAAATTGATGTATCAGAAGGAAAGCTGATATCAACCTTAGGAATAATATCATAACATATCGGATTTCCAAATTCATCTCTTAAGGTGGGCTGATTCATATATCCATTTAATGCCGGGAGATCAGGGTGTGCATGATTTTGTTGTTGTCGTGGAATAGAAAGGTCATCATTTATATTAACAGCGGAATAATTATATTGATTAAAGACTTTTCTTGAGGGAGACCAAGAATTATTAATATTTGAAAGAGCTTCTATTCCTTGACTGCCATTAGTTCTTTCACATCCGCATAAAATATCTGCACTACCATCTGCATTCACATCTACAACAACCGGAACTTCATCATTAGTAACAGAAATACATGAGTATGTTTTAAGCACCTGGCCATTATCACCTTGGATTATATATAAAGCAGTATCCCCTCTATAAACAATGTCAAATATACCATTACAATCAAAATCAAATGACGTGCTTCCAACACTTCCGGAGTTGTCACTTACCGGAGTTCGCCATTGTTCTATTAAGCTATCTAAAACTGGGTCATAACTGAATAAAGTGAAAAATTGGTTACCTCCTATGGCAATATCAACTAAATTATCTCCATTAAAATTACCCGGGTTCGCTCTTGCTTGAGCAATTCCGGGCATACTAATAGTTTGACCTAGTTGAATGTTTCTAGAAGGACTCCAAATATATAATTGAGATCCGCTGCCAAATGGGCCCGTAACAGATCCCATTACTATATCCAAATTGCCATCTAAGTCTATATCAGCTATCGTACTTTCTCCATCAGGACTTCCGGGAGGAGCTGTCATAACTAATGTGATCGTCCCGGTTTCAATATTTACAGAATAGATTTGTCTACCATCTGTCAACTCTAATCCTTCACAATCTGCACAATCCGCTTGATCTAACAAATCTGCTGCAACGGGAGGAGAAAAATCTACAAGAGGTATTCTAGCGATGTAAGCTCCTGTTACAGCATTTAAAACGAGATCTCCCACCCATACCTCCGGTACTCCATCGTAATTAAAATCTGCTAAATTTGTTTTTGGATAATTGGAAACTTTGAGGAAACTACTATCACTGATCCATTTTTCTGTAAAATCACTATTAAAACATTTAATAGGAGAATTGTTACTAAAATCCGGAGCAGGAGCAAATATTTCAGCTAATCCATCTTTATCAACATCACCAATAGCTATATCAGTTAAAGCTCCAAATAAAGAACCTAAAACTTCACCAGTAGAACCACTTATTACATCACCATTAGCAATTATTTCTATTATACCATCATTATTAATATCTGCAGCATAGGGAGTAGCTGTAGATGTCCCAAAGTCGGATTGCCATAAAATTTCAAATTCAAAATTTGTAACAGGCTTTGGACTTATACAATTACTATCATCAGGCGCAGGAATATTATAAAAAAATTTTTCGCAAGCCTCATTACTTATGCAATCACCATCATAACAATCTACTAATCCATCGTTATCATCATCGATGCCGTTATTGCAAACCTCTTGTGCAGAAAGTAGAATAGGAAATAAAAAAAAGAATAGCCCGGTGAATAGGGATGTTTTATTATAATTCATGTTATGAAATATTGTTCCTTAAAAATACGATAAAATCCGCAAATCAGTTCATTATTTAGTATGTTTCCATCTCCTATGTGTCCAGAGCCATATTGAAGGTTGATCAATAATGTCTTGTTCCAATCGTTTAGTATGCTTTTCTGAAACCTTAAAAGCTGCAGTTTGAAAAGGATGCTCTTCAATGAGCTCAGCAGCTAGTAAATAGTATCCTCGTTTTAGTTTTTTTGTAGAAATATATACTACAGGATAATTAAACTTTTTGGCTATTTTTTTCTGCTCCTAAATAAATGGGAGTTTCTTGAGAAAGGAATTTTGTCCAATAAGTTTCGTGGTTAGAAGGTGTTTGGTCAGTAATAAAAGTAGTTGCAGTTAATTCAGCTTTGTTCTTTACCATACCTCGAAAAACATCTTTCATAGCATACACATTTCCTCCAAACCGAGTTCTTAGCTTTATAAAGAGTTGATCAAAATACTTATTTTTTAGCGGCTTGTATATCGCGTATAGCTGATGGTAATCTTCTAATGAAAAGCGAGCTCCTGCCCATTCCCAATTACCTAGGTGCCCCATTACCACTACTAAGCTTTGATTTTGAGATTGGAATTTTTCAAAAAGTTCAAAATTTTGTAGTTGAACCCTTTTTCGAAGTTCACTTTTAGAAATGGTGAGGGTTTTAAAAATTTCTAAAATCAGGTCAAAAAAGTGCTTATAAAACTGATCGCAGATGATTTTTCTTTCTTGCTCGTTTTTCTGCGGGAAAGCATTTTTGAGATTATTAATGACAACTGTTGTCCTATATCCGAAACCTTTATAGACGACTACATATAGAATATCTGATAAAAGATATAAGACAGGAAACGGCAAAAGAGAAATGCCGTAAATGAATGGTATACAGAAATAATAAAGTAATTTTTTCAAAGTTTAAAGTTAGCGGTTTGCATTTATTATTAATATAAAAATTTGAATAAAGCAAAAGAACTAGATTTAGCTACTATCAAAATATCAGAAACCAAAATTAGTTGCTTTTTTCATCCTTTGTTTAAGCACAAGTAATTATTAATTTCAGTATTAAAATTTTCATATGCATTTATATTTTATTCAAAGAAAAAAATTAAAAGGGTGCTTAGCTTTCTTGATGATTTTTACATTTTGCATTAGTAAACTTTATGCTACAAATACCATTTCTTCTCCGTTTAATGTCTATACTAAGGGATTTATAGAAAATAAAGGCCAGTTTTCAACGACCGCAGGTACTAGTGCAGATTTCGTGTACTTTCATATCTCAAATGGCTTAACAGAATTATTTATTACTGAACATGGTTTATCATATGTTTTTTTAAAACCTATAGAAAACGCGACAAAGAAGCATTTAGCCTCTCAACAGCTAGATCCTAACTTTGAAGAAGAAGTTTTTCTTTCTTATACAACAGAGCGGATGGATGTTATATTAAAAGGTGCTCGTATTTTGCAAGAAAATATTATTAAAGAAAATCCTTATGATAAATATAACAACTACTATCTACCTCATTGCCCAGAGGGAGTTATGGAAGTGCGACGATTTCAAGCTATAAAAATCAGAGATGTATATCCTGGAATTGATTGGGAGATTTTCCAACAAGAAAATGGAAATATAAAATATCAATTTGTGGTGCATCCGGGAGCTGATCCTAATCAAATAAAATTGTTATACAGAGGTGCTGGTGAGATTGAGGTGAAAAATAATAATGAGATTATTATTGCCACCTCAGAAGTAACATTAAGTGAAGGCAAGCTGTTGTGTTACCAAGATGATGAAGAAGTGGCTTCTTCCTATACGATTAATAAAAAAATGTTGCCTTTATATACTGACGGCACCACTCCGGAGGTAGTAACACATGCTTTTCCTACTCAAGAAGTGAGTGTCAGTATAGAAAATTATGATGTAACAAAAACGCTAATTATTGATCCCGAATTAAAATGGACAACATTATATTCAACAGATCAGATAAATGCTACCGAGCGGCCCGTCGGTATACAAAACGATAGCAAGGGTAATATTTTTGTTGCAGGATCTATCGGAGGACTTTTTGGATCTGAATACCCCCTTATACAAAAAGATGGAGCATATTTCCAAAATACTTATAATGGAGGTTCTACTCCCTATATCACTCAGTTTGACGAAAATGAAAAAGCAATTTGGAGCACTTATTATAGCGGAAATGGGAATGAGTATGCACGGGATTTGTCGATTGATTTAAATGACAATATTTATATTGCGGTAAGGTCTGATTCAAAAACAATTCCCGGCAGAGATAAAGGGGGGTATTATAAAGAGACTGCTCCTATAAGTAGTTTACGTTGGTTGACCGTGATTCTACAATTCAACTATACGGGCGAACTTATTTGGGCAACGATGTATGGAAAAGATGACCCTGCAGATGTGGCGGATGTTAATAGCATCACCACAGATTCTAAAGGCAATGTGTACATATGTGGATTGACTAATGATGAGGAATTAGTAATAGAAGATAATAGCACTTACTATATAGATACTTATGGTGGAGGGTATAGAGATGGATTTATTACAAAGTTTGACGCGGCAGGGAATATTGTGTGGGGGACGTATTATGGTGGAAATGGTGATGACGAAGTTGAAGGGATTACGGTGGATTTGGAGGATAATATTTATATAGTAGGAAAGAGTTCCTCAAACAATTTAGATTTACTCGACAATGGTACTTTTTATCAAACTTACCAAAATGACGAGGATGGCTTTATCATAAAATTTGACGAACAGGGTAATATGTTATGGGGTACTATGTATGGGGGAGATTCATTAGATTATTTATGGGATATAAAAGTTGATTTGTCAAACAATGTGTACGTAAGTGGTTACACTTTTTCGGATGATTTACTAATGAAAGATGGAGGTGGATATTATGATGATGTATATAGTGGGGCACAAGATGGTATTATCTGTAAGTTCTCACCTAATGGTACTCAATTATGGTCAACCTACTTTGGAGGTGATGAGCCGGAAAGTATTATTTCCAATGCAATTAGTATTGACACACTCAACAATATTTATATTGCAGTGTACGCTAGATCTAGTAACATGCCGGTGATTAGAGATTGCATCTTAGATTATAAAAGAGATTACATAGGTGATGCAGGGCAGTACGATATTTATTTAGCTAGATTTTCTCCTGAAACAGAACAACAATGGGGTACTTATTTTGGAGGGGTAGGTAATGAATTAGTAAATTGTACATGGATTGATCCTTTTGAAAATAACTATTACTTGGCTGGTGGATTCAGAAAAGGTTGGGATCAAGTTTTGGATCCAAACACTTACCAATTTGTTAATCCCGGCAATGGAGCATATTTTGATAATACTTTTGCTTGGACCGGTAATTCAAATGGCTATCGCGAAGAAATGTTTGTATCGAAATTTAAACTTGATAAAATATATGAAGATACCCTTACTCTATGTAAAGAAGAGCCAAAAGTTCTTTATACATTAAGTCCTATTCCTTCTTCTAGTTTTGAATGGAGTACAGGTGAAACTACATCTACTATTACTATCACACCAAATGAAAACGACACGCTATTTGAAGTAATCTCTAATCCGTGCTATGTGACTACTAAATGGCATATTAATCTGTATGATAGTGTGCCTCCCATAGTAGTTGATTCTAGCGGTTGCCAGTCAGACAAAATACAATTATCAGCTCCATCAAATGCAAGTGAAATTCTATGGCATAATGGAGTTGAATTTCCTAAGATTAATGTTTTGGTGCAAATGGATTCTAGTGAGTATAGTGTATCATATAATGCTCCCGAATATGCTTGTAAGCATACTACTATTTTTAATATATTTGTGGATAGCTTATGCCCACCTACTGATATCTTTATCCCGAATGCATTTTCGCCCGGTAACGATTTGAATGGTATTTTTTATCCGTTAAACTTACCTTCTGGTAGTGATTATATGATGGATATTTACAATCGCTTTGGCAGTCTCATATTTTCTACAACTGATACTCAAACAGGTTACTATTGGGATGGTAAAAGCCTTAACGGAAAAAAACTTGAAAATGATGTTTTTACTTATCAAATAGTTATTAATGGAACCCAATATACGGGAAACGTTATGTTGGTTAACTAGCCTCTATGGATCCAAATCTTTTTTGATACCAAATCTGTGTAGCCTCAGCTAGGTTAATATTTTTTTGTTTTGAATAAATCCAAGCCCACGTTGTAAAATACGGTTTTCCTATATCGTTAAAGTGATTTTGTTCCTTCTCCTCCAAGTCTAAAAGTAGCCGGCCTAGCATTTTATCTATATTTTTATTTTTCGCTATTACATTTATTGCGGATATAAGTATACGTTGATCTAAAAAAAATTCATGTTTATAAAAATATTTTTTCACAGATGGCAAAGCATTATAAAAAAAGTCTTTATAATTCAATTCTAGAGCACAAATCAATTGAATAAGTTTAGCATATTGAAAATACTCTTTTTGTTCCTTGTTTTTTGATAAAAAGGCAGCACTTAATTCAAAGCCTTTTTCATATTCTGTAAGTAATATACAGTTATATATACTCCAATAGTCAATCACATAGTTTTGATAAGGCCTAGATCCAAGAGGTTTGTAATTATTCAATATATCGATACAGTTATTTAATGCATGCTGAAATAAATTTTGTTGTCCCGTCATCGAATAAAAAACTAGCGTAACAAGTTTACCCGAAAACTTAGCAATTACCAGCCGAGGTTCATGTACCTTATATTTTTCTGTAAGTTTGGTAAAAGTAAAAAAAGTGTTATTATGGCCAGTTAAAATAGCAGTTATCGCTATCATATTCATGCATCCTATTAACAGGAGCTTGTTTTCCACTTCAGTATTCGTTTTATTCAATAAATTATTATAGAGAATTTGGGCATTTTTATAAGCTTTTTCAAATTCTCTACAGAATATAAAGACTTTCACCATTAATTGCAGATGCTCAATCTTTAAAAAATGCTCTTTTCTAATAATTTCCCTGTTTTTAAGAGAAAGTAATTTAGGCTCGATGTTTTTCAAAAAAGTTTTTCTTTGGTCAATTCCTCCAATTTGGAGGGAGAGGTATAATTGCTGAAGAATCAAATAGAGCTCAGAAGTGAATTTGTATTTTTCCATAATATGAATCTTAAGTTGATATGCATTTTGTATATCATCGGAATTTAAGCCGCGCAAATTAATTCTTTGCCATGCTGTGTCTCTCTGTTCTAGAAAAGCTAACTCTATCAAACTATACTGTTCTAGGTTGGCTTTTTGTATACCTTTATCTATAATTTTTAAAGCCTGCTTCTCAAGTGAGCGATTTATAAGCACTTCAGAAAATTCTATCGTTTCTCTCAATTGACTCTTCTTGCTATGTTTTTTTCTATATAATACTAAACTTTTAAGCAGTAAATTATACAAGTAATTATTGTAGTAAGAGTAATAACTTAACTTGCCTCCTTGTGTTTTAAATTCATTTTTAATCTCTCCTTCTGATGCAGAAACATTTTGCTCTATTATTTCGAAGAGCTGTTCATGAATATTTATCTTTTCTTTGCTATATAAAGAACTATACAATTTAAAATACCTTTTTTCAGAAAGAGACATGGATCTAATCACTTGCTTAATTTCATCTAATTTTTTCATTCAGCTTTATTTTTTATAAATATAATAAGAATCAGAAACCAAAAATCAAGTAATATTAATTCGTAATTTTATACCTAAATATCTTTAACTTTAATTATATCACTTCTGCATATAAAATGTAATATGAAAAAGATCATCACTATATTATTGTTAGTAGGAAATTTAGCTTTTGCAACAGAGTGGACGACTGTTTCATCCGGTAGTGCTGAAAATTTAAATGATATAATTTTTAATTCCAGTACTAGTGCTGTAATTGTTGGCACTAATGGAACGATTCTCAAATCCGATAATACCGGCTTTTCTTGGTCGCCGGCTTCCGTGTCACATACTATAGAGATTCGTGCAGTTGATTTTATGGATAATAATAACGGGTTTGCTATTGGCCAACCAGCTACGGATAACTCTAGTGGCTTCAATAAATTTTATTCAGAATTGCTTACAACTGATGATGGAGGACTTTCTTGGAGTAAAGACACTATAAGAGAAGTAAATGCCTATGATTTACAGGTTGTTAACGCCTCCACACTCTATACTTCAGGGTTTCCAACTTTAGAGCCACCTGGATTTTGTACTACTCCTACTTGTCCCTTTAAGACTCTTTTAAGATCACAGGATGCCGGAGCCAATTGGAGTAGAGTTGATGCCCGAGCTAATAATACTACAGTGAATGGTATATATGGTATTGATTTTTTTTCTGCGGAAGTAGGTTATGCAGTAGGTGAAGGCGGAAGAATTGTAAAAACAACTGATACTGGAGTCACTTGGACAGATGTTTCTCCTGCCGGTTCACCGGGCCGTGTGTTTAATAAAATAAAATTCCCTATTGAGGCCACCGGCTATGCCGTAAGTACAGAAGGTGATTCAGGAGCGGTATGGAGAAGCACTAATAGTGGCCAAACTTGGACAAAAATTTTAGCTGCCCCTCATCCTTTAAAGAACTTATATTTTTCAAGTACTAATAGTGGTATTGTAGTAGGTGATAGCGGCACTATTTTTACTACTTTTAACGGAGGGGGTGAATGGGATCAAGATACTTTACCTAATAATGAAAAAACTAACCTTTCTGCAGTTGCTTTTGCTAATGACTCCTTAGGGTTTATCGTCGGCTCAGAAGGGAAAATATATA
The DNA here is from genome assembly GCA_965213575.1 of Chitinophagales bacterium. Lineage (GTDB taxonomy): Bacteria > Bacteroidota > Bacteroidia > Chitinophagales > JAUHXS01 > JAUHXS01. The sequence goes on from CBDBZN010000014.1 coordinate 69,011, forward strand.
CAAGTATAATAAATCTTTCTTCCAACTCTACTGCTCCTGATTTAGAAATAGATTATACTTATTCCGGTCCGAACACTATTTGTGAAAACACGACTATTACCTTTACGAATATTTCAAATGGGGCAAATAGTAGTAGCTATAAGTGGTATATTAACAACAGTTTGGTATCTACTGAACAAGATTTGACTTATACCTTTACAAATTTATTACTGGAAGGTGATTCCAGTAAAAATATTACTATCTTATTGACAGGTGACTCTGCCGGGCTCACTACTGATTCTTCCATGCAAGATATAACGCTCATAGCGAGGCCTGTTGCTAATTTTACTATTTCACCTGACCCTGCAATTACGGGTGAGCCTGTTGTATTTACTAGCACTTCTTCTTTTGCTAAAGATTACAAGTGGAGTATAGATGAGATTTCTGTTTCTGAAGAAGCCACTTTTAGTAATACTTTTTTTAATGAGGATACGCTTACTATAGAATTAACTGTTTCTAATGATTTTTGTCCCGATAGCACAATTAGTCGAAATTTAGTAATACGTGACTCTGCAACGAATACAAATACTACAGGAATTTCCTTAACAAATAATCATCAATTTTCGATAAGCCCTAACCCCAATAACGGCCAATTCTCAATTGCTTATGAAAAGTCAATTTTATATGAAGAAGCATTTTTAACCATATACAATATATGGGGCACTCTTGTATTTGAAAAAAAGATTGCTACTCAATCAATGATAGAAAATCTTGATATTGAATTGCCTAGTGGTATTTACAATGTACGATTGTCCTCTAATAAAATTTCAGCTCCTGTTAAGCTTATTATTCAATAACTATAAAACTTTTAATCATATAGTGATGTGAGTAAAATATCTTAATGATTTTGAAGATTTACAAGTTAAGCAACAAAGAAGATTGAGGTCATTTATTGAAATGCACTCATAATTTCTTATTTTGCAAAGGCCCCATATCTTTATATCTCCATGATTCCACAAGATACTGTAGAGAAAATTTTAGAAACTGCTCAAGTTGAGGAGGTGTTGGGCGAGTTTATTACGCTCAAAAAAAGAGGAGTTAATTACATTGGCCTGTGCCCTTTTCATAATGAAAAGACGCCTTCTTTTACGGTTTCGCCTGCTAAGGGAATTTATAAATGTTTTGGATGCGGTGCTGCGGGCAATTCCACTAAATTTCTTATGGAACATGAGCACTATTCTTATCCTGAGGCATTAAGGTTTTTAGCAAATAAATATAATATTGAAGTAGAAGAAGCGGAGCAAGATGACACCTATCGAGAGGAAGCAAGCTTTAGAGACGGCCTTTATGTCATTAATGAATTTGCTCAACAATATTTTACCGAGAATCTTTTTAATCATGCAGAAGGCAAGCAGGTGGGTCTCAGCTATTTTAAAGAAAGAGGATTTAATGAATCAGTAGTACAAAAATTTGAACTTGGATACAGCCTCTCGCAGCAGGAGGCATTCACTAAAGCAGCTATTAATAAAGGCTTTCAACTAGAATTATTAAAAAAACTAGGATTAACAACAGAAAAAGAGAATGATTTCTTTCGAGAAAGAGTGATTTTCCCTATTCATAACCTGTCGGGGAAAGTAATTGGCTTTGGAGGAAGAACACTTAAGAGTGACAAGAAAATTCCTAAATATCTTAATTCTCCCGAATCACCTATTTATCATAAAAGCAAAGTATTATATGGAGCGTATTTTGCTAAGGGGCCTATTCGTAAGGAAGATGAATGCTTTTTAGTAGAGGGATATACGGATGTGATTAGCTTACACCAAGGTGGTATTGAAAATGTTGTAGCGTCTTCCGGAACGTCACTTACTACAGAGCAGATTAGGCTTATTCGCCGATATACAAAAAATATAACGGTATTATTTGATGGTGATCAAGCAGGAGTAAAAGCTGCTTTTAGGGGTATTGAGTTAATACTGGAAGAAGGGTTGAATGTTAAAGTTATCTCTCTTCCGGAACAGGAAGATCCTGATTCATACTTAAAAAAAATTGGCTCTACAGATTTTAAGAAATTCTTAAAAGAACAAGCTAAGGATTTTATAGTTTTTAAAACTGAAGCTTTAATTAAAGAATTAGCCAATAAGCAAATAAGCAAATCTGAATTAGTTGATGACTTGGCAAACACCCTATCACGAATTAAAAGCTCTCAAAACAGATCACTATATATAAAAGATTCTAGTAGAAATATAGATGTTTCAGAAGACTTAATGTCGAAAGCTGTCAATCAAAAACTTCGAAATAGCCTGTCTTCCAGCAATACTGAAAAATCTCGCGCCCAAGATGGAATTAACGAAGCAATTTCAGATGAATTAAAAGATAGAATTGATGATGATACTAATTATCAAGAAAAAGATATTATTCGGATTTTAATACAATATGGCCATAAATTGATTGATGAAAAAACTACTGTTACAGAGTATATTTTATCTGAACTTGAAGAAATTACATTTAATGACCCTACCTATGCTAAAATAGTCGAAGAGATCATCCAAGCCTTTACAAAAAACGGCAACATATTAACGAATAAACATTTTGTCAATCACGATGATGAGGTGATTAGCAATATAGCCATAGAATTGAGTACTTCTCCATATCATATAAGTGAAAATTGGGAGAAAATGCATGATATTACTATTTCAGATATGGAGCTTATTTATAAGCAAGATATTCAATCGGGATTAATGCGTTTTAAATTAAAAAAAATCAATCAGATGATCGCAGAGAACCGAGAGCAAATCAAGCAAGTTAAACCCGATGAAGACCTTATGACGCTTCTTAAAATAAATAAAAAATTAGAAGAAATGAGAGGAGAGATCTGTGCGATATTAGGAACAGTGGTTTATTGATCTATTTAAACGTTTTAATCTCTCCGCTTTTAATCCTCCCAACAAATGAATTCAGTGCAAATTTCACTTTAGGAGCTAAGATCACCAATCCTATAATATTAGGAAAGCACATGGCAAAGATCATGGCATCAGAAAAACTGATCACATTTCCTAAGCTCATAGAAGCCCCAATCACCACAAAACCACAAAATATTATTTTGTATGTAATCTCCGCTACTGTGTTGTCACCAAAAATAAATGTCCACGCTTTTAATCCATAATAAGACCAGGATATCATCGTAGAAAAGGCAAAAAGAATCACCGCAACAGCTAACACATATCTTGAACCGGGAATCACGCTCTCAAAAGCACCGGATGTTAAAGAAATGCCATCTATACCACCGGAATTATCGTATGCGCCGGTGATTACAATCACTAATGCAGTCATTGTACAAATAACAACTGTATCAATAAATGGCTCTAATAAAGCTACTAATCCTTCCGTGACCGGCTCATCTGTTTTTACTGCTGAGTGAGCGATCGAAGCAGAGCCTATTCCGGCTTCATTAGAAAAGGCAGCTCTTTGAAAGCCTGCTATTAACACGCCTACTACACCGCCTAATGCTGCACCCGGAGCGAAAGCCCCTTTTATAATTAACATAAATGCAGCAGGGATGTGTGTAAAATGGCCAAAAATTACTAATAAAGCAGCTATTACATATACTCCACACATAAATGGAACAATCTTATCTGTAACTTTTGCAATACTCTTAATACCTCCGATAATTACAAATGCAACTAGTATGGCAACTACAATACCAAATAGCCACCCCTTTCCATATAAAAAGCTGCTTTCACCACCTGTAATATCAATAAATTGCTGGCAAGCTTGATTAACTTGAAACATATTACCACCCCCAAAAGAACCGCCAATGCACATAATAGAAAAAAGGATGGCAAGGAAGGAGCCAAAGCCGCCCCATAATTTACCTTTCTCTTTAAATGCTTTAGAAAGAAAATACATTGGCCCTCCGGATACATCGCCATCCGGAGCAATATTTCTATACATAACACCAAGGGTACATTCAACAAATTTTGAACTCATGCCCAGCAATCCTGCTATGATCATCCAGAAAGTGGCCCCGGGCCCCCCAATACTAATTGCAATAGCTACGCCGGCAATATTCCCTAGCCCTACCGTACCGGAGAGCGCAGCGGTGAGTGCCTGAAAGTGAGAAACCTCTCCGGGGTCTTCGGGATCATCATATTTCCCTCTCACAATATCAATAGCGTGCTTGAAGCCGGTAATATTCACGAATTTCATGTATACCGTAAAAATGATCGCTCCTGCTAAAAGCCATATCAAAACAAAAGGCACTTCTTTATCTCCGATAGGTATAGTGAAAAAGACAATGCTGGTAATAAATTCAGTGGCCGGTGTGAGGGCTTCATTAACTTGCTCATCCCAGCCTATCAACTCTACATTCTCTGATCGAATCGTGTCAGATTGTGCTTTTACTACTTGAATACTAAAAAAAAGTAGTAAAAGAAATGTAAAAGCTATTTTTTGCATAGACTATGGATATAAAATGTTAAAAATCTTTTGATCACTTTGAATATATTTATCTATTTGACAGATAAAAGGGTAGCAATTTTGATTCTTTGGGCGGAAAAATATATAAAAATATGTAAACGATCAAAGAATAGGTGATATTAATGTGAGGCTTGTGCACAATAAACAATCAATAGTGCCTTTCCTTAAAGGCTCTAAGTATCAATGCATCTTATTTTACTTTGAATAGATTATTTTCTTTACTTCACTCAGCTCAGAGGTAACAATCTCAACAAAATAATTACCGGTATTCAGTCCGTTTAGAGAAAAGTTGATCACACCATTTGTATGAGCAACTTGATTATCAGCAAAAATTATCCGGCCTGTAATATCTGATATTTTAATATTAACCGTTTCTTCCGGCAAAATACTAGGCATAGCAAGAGTAAAGTCTCCTTGAGTTGGATTCGGATACAAGGCTACAGAACCTACTGAAGGTTCTATTACTTCCGGTGCTTGATAATTGAATAATTGTAAATCATCTAAGGCACCTTCAACTACAGTAGGCTGCCCTTCATCTTCTATTACAAATTTTAGCTGCACATAAGTAGATTGAGGATCTATATAGGTACCGGGCAAAAAGGCAAATCTTCGCCAAGAAGCATCACTAATAGTCGTTTCTTCTACTAACATCCAATCAGTTCCATTAGAAGTTATATATGTTTTCCAAGAATCATCGATATTATATTCACTATAAAACCATCTATAGTAGCTAAAGACAGGATTTGAGTATGCCGATAAGTTGAATATAGGAGAAAATAAAGTTGTTTTTCCAAAATCTACATCACGTGAAGCAGGAAAAGTATAAACCGAATTAGCATTTTCTGTAAAGGCACATGGATTTTCAGTATCATCCGTATGTCCATTGTCGGGTTGAATAAGATAAGCAGGGTCAAAAACATGCCCTTCCTCATATGATCCAATTGAAGTACCTATCTCCCACTCCCCGCCTCTAGCATCATCATCGCTGTCATGCAAGCTCCATTCATTTTCATCTCCACTATCAAAGTTTTTTTCTACTTCTAACGTATGCCCTATTAATATTTGGTATGGGATATTAGACTCAAATTTGTCAAAACGATCCATATCAATAGGAAGCGTTGCAGAGTCTAAATCAAAATTATCTTCAATTTGGAAGTAATATTCCAATATAGTACCGGCCGGTTGTGGATCAATTTCTGTAAAATAATTAGTAGCATCTAAAGGATCTAAGGCTATTCTCTTCCATATATCGTCAGTTTGGGATTTATAAAACAATACCGGATCTTCTAAGTAAAAAAACGGCAATAATACCTCTGTAGATAAAGAAATGATGGAATCAGGTTGGGCAGATTGAACTTCTTCGTGAGCAATTACACCTGCTAGAAGTATAATACCATGCTCAGCAAAACCTTCTACTATTGCTAAAGCGTGCGGCGTACCATTAAATATATTACCATCATCGTCATCAGCTAGTAGTGCGTCTAACAACACATCTTTATAAATCTCTCCTTCATTGCCATTAAATCCATCTGCTACTCCGTAGAATGCTTCAGAAAAAATCTCCATCATCAGATCAATCGAATCTAAATGCTGTCCTACATCCCACCAAGCACCTGCGATGATCTCTCCATCTGCATGAACTTCTCCTACTAAATCTTCAGGGAAAACTTTGCTTTCTACATCATATCTTCTAATATATTGGCCGGGTGATAAAGAAAAAGTACCTTTCCCCAATACAGGATCTTTAGTTAAAGATAAAGCCCAAATATCTGCGTATCCTTCATTTAGCGCACCATTATACATATAGGTAGCTCCTTGTGACTGATAAAAATTAGCATTGATCGCGTGCCCATATTCATGATATACTACGTCTCCAACAGCAGCAAAAGTATTGCATTGAGCGGTAGCACGATAAAAATTTATATTATTTTCATAACCACTATAAAAGGCATTACAAGATCCGTCTGTACGTTCAACATTTGTACGTAAATTAAAATCCATCCCGCTAAACTCCGGCAAATTTCCTTTCATATGATCATGAATATCGTTCACAAAATTATATGCACTTACATGATTAGTACTGACCAAATTAGTAAATGAAAATGTATCTGTACCGGGCATGAAGCTGGTATCTACTCCTACTACTTCGTTAGTTGGCTCATGGATCACCGTGGACCATCGGCCATCTAGATCTACGGAAACATCAAACGTTGTAGAGTCATTAAAATTTACAAAACCATTTTCATCTGTGTAGAAAACTCTTTTAGGATTCTGCAAGATAATTTCTAAATTAGGCACCGCCATTTGTACAGGAGGAGTCAAAGGATTTTTTTCATATGCCGTCCCTATCACTGTTACGGCTACATTATCAGCAGTATGAATGCGATTAGTTCTGTAAAGCACCTTCCCAGTATGAGCATCTGTTAAGATGTAAAATTCACCGGGTATATTGCCTTCTTTTTTAGTTGACACAAAAAATTCATATACTAAATGATAATTATATTGCTTTTCTCCCGGAATCGGTAAAACTTTTAAAGTATAAACATCTTCTATACTAATTGCATCATATTCTAAATCTTGTATCCCATTTAAAACAGCTTCATTAAATGATACGGTTGGTTCAATTGCTATATTAATATCTTTAAATGCATCTATTCCAAACATGACAACTTCATTACCTTTAGTCATACGCAATGTTGTTCGAGCTCCTAGTATTTCTAAGCCATTATAAGTTTGCTGATAATTGACATAATGATATTTTGAAGTGGTGATGTTAGTCAACTGTAAATTATTCATACTCAGCCCAAGGTCTTGTAAAAGAGGTTGAAGAAAGAGATCAGCTTTATCTTTAATGGTAGCACCTTCATTTATTGCAACTGGTTTTCCGAAAGCTCTGTGCGGCGTTCCGCTCTTTTCATTAAACTCTACATACCACTGCCCGTATTTTCGTGTGAAGTTCTGCCAAGCAACTTGTTTTCTCAACTTATTTTGGACAGCTAAATTAGCTTTGGATGGCTTGGTATTATAAAAGGTAACTTCGGGATTATATTGAACATTGGCTGTTGTGAGATTATATACAAAAAAGCCAATTAGGATAGTAATAATATGCTTCATAGGATTAAGATCGGAATTAATATGTATACATTAAAATACAAAAAAATGTATTTGTGAGCAAGTTATAAATACACTACTTTATCCTATAAGTAATTGGTATCTATTTGCACACTAGCTATTGAATAGACCGGACTACCGGATATCGCATGCTTTTAGTATAATAATGTGGAGAGCGTTTGTAGATAAACTCTAATAATTCATTTCCTTTCAACTCCTTATTTTGTGCTCTGTATTTATAAAAATCTTTTTTTAGATCAGGATCTTTTTCAATCATTTCTTCTGCTTCTTTATGAAAAACATAATCGGAGAATCCTTCTCTTTCTTGCAATATATTATCAAAAAAGCCCCAGTTAAAATATGAGTCAACACCTTCAGGTTCTAAAGTTTCAATAATGTATCGATTAGCAAATTGATCAGTATAAATTATGTAATCACCTCTATAGAATTTCAATTCTTGGGTATCTTTTAAAATGGTTGTATTATAATGTAAATAATGCCCTTCGTAGGGATTAGGATAAGTGCTGTAATTTTCGATATAACTTACTTCTACCGCTAGCGCAGTATCATTTTGGATAACAGACATTTTCACATCGTTTAACTGTAATAGATTAATAACTGATTGATAAGCCTGCGGAACTATGTAATATTCAGGTTTCAAAACAGAAGCCGTTGGTTGATAAGAATCATAAAATCTGATTTTTTTATCATATGGTTTATTATCATTGTAAAAAAGCTGGTCTTGCTTAGTCAACTTACTTTTTTCATAAAATGCTTCATAACCTTTAAAATCGATCATATTGAACTTAGTTTGATCAAGTTCCCAGTTTAAATCAAACTTTTGTTGATTTTTAATCACTTCATCTGCCTTTGCCTTTTCATATTTTAAAGGAAGCGCTTCTTGATGGAGTAATTCTAACGCATTTAATAATAAAGCATAGGTAGCTTTCATTCTTTCTGGAAAAGGTTTCAACATATGGGTTTCGCTAACTAATCCAATACAATTATACAAAGCAGCATATCCGGTTGAATATCTTGGCGTTTCTAAATATGCTTTGATACCAGAATCAGGAATTGCCTCTATAGTATTCACATATGGAATCATAGGATAAGATTCTTCTTCCATTTTTTTATACAAAGAGGGCAGTATAGATGCATTCATATATTGCGCTAAATTAGGTTGCAACTTATCTTTTTGAGTAGCGATCAATGTCATGACATATTGATAATCTGCTCCATTAGAAGTATGCGTGTCTATAAAAAAATGAGGTTTCCAGGTTCTAAAAATTTGCGTAAATGTTTGAGCATTTCGCGAATCAAGCTTAATAAAATCGCGGTTTAAATCTAAATTTTTAGCATTTCCCCGAAATCCATATTCTTCAGGCCCACTTTGATTGGTTCGGGAGGTTGAATTCCTATTTAAAGCACCGCCCACATTGTAAATAGGTACGATTATAATTACAACATTGCTTAAAAGAGAATCATATGTGGAATTAGTCAACAAATCTCTCGCTAATGCCATTGACGCATCTATTCCTTCCGGCTCACCGGGATGAATGCCATTATTGATCATGAATACTACTTTATCTTGTGTTTCTATTATTTCTGGTGAAAAATTCTTGTCTTGATCAATGACGAAAAGATGTAAAGGCTTTCCAATATCAGTAAGCCCATATTCTATCAGCTTTGCTTTTTCAAATTTCTCATCTAACATTTGATAAAAATCAATCGTTTCTTCCCACGTAGCAGTTTGATTTCCGTTACCTTTTTCATATGGAGTTTGTAGAATTTGCCCATGAGAGAGATACGTAAATATTTGAAAAATTATCAGTAATCTAACCATTGATTGTCTTTGATGATTTTGCTTATACTTAAATTTAAGTTTTAAAGTTAAAAAAGTATATTACATAAAACTGATTTATTAATTTATTCGTATCTACTTTTGATAAAGTAAATAGTCTATAATATATTATAATGGCTCATATAGTAATTATTGGGAATGGCGTTTCCGGTATCACCGCAGCTCGATATATTCGCAAAAAAAGTGATCATGAAATAACGGTTATTTCTGCTGAAACAGAACATTACTTTTCCAGGACAGCACTTATGTATGTGTATATGGGACATATGAAATATGAAAACATAAAACCTTATGAAGATTGGTTTTGGAAAAAAAACAGGATCAATTTAGTGTATGATTATGTTGAATCTATAGATTTTAACGCCAAAACACTGCATTACCAAAATGGCCGGTCGTTAAAGTATGACAAATTAGTACTGGGAGTGGGCTCAAAGCCCAATAAATTTGATTGGCCCGGCCAAGACCTTAAAGGAGTTCAAGGCTTATACGGTTATCCTGACCTGGAATCTATGGATACTTATACAAAAGATATTAATCGTGCGGTGGTAGTAGGGGGAGGCTTAATTGGTATAGAAATGGCAGAAATGCTCAGGTCTAGAAATATCCCGGTTACGTTTTTAGTTCGAGAAGATAGTTTTTGGAATAGTGTGTTGCCTAAAGAGGAATCTGCTATGGTCAATGGGCATATTAGAGAACACCATGTTGATTTAAGATTAGAATGTGAGTTAGATGAGGTATTGCCGGATGAAAATGGTAGAGTTAGAGCCATTAAAACAAAAGATGGTGAACAAATAGATTGTGAATTTGTTGGTCTAACTGCAGGCGTTACGCCAAATATTGATTTCTTAAAACACTCAAAATTAGAACGTGATAAAGGAATTTTAATCAACGAATATTTTGAAACCAATATAGAAGATGTTTATGCAATAGGCGATTGTGCTCAACATAAAAACCCGCCGGGAGAAAGAAAAAAAATTGAGCAAGTATGGTATACCGGTAAAATTATGGGAGAAACACTGGCCCATACTTTATGTGGTGATAAAAAAGCTTATAATCCGGGTGTTTGGTTTAATTCTGCAAAATTTTTTGATATTGAGTATCAAACATATGGATGGGTATGGAATGAACCCAAAGAGGGCCAAAAGACATTTTTTTGGAAACATCCTCATAAAAATATACTAATCCGGATCAATTATAATAAGAAGGATAAAAAAGTCTTGGGATTTAATCTTTTTGGCATACGATTTATTCATAACATATGTGCAAATTGGATAGATGAAGGTAAAACGATCGAATATGTTATCGAGCATTTAAGAAAAGCCAATTTCGACCCCGAGCTTTACGATAAGTACGAACCGCTTATAAAAGAGAAATTTGAACAAGAGACTTTTGCTGCTAACAATATATAATTTATCGTAATCTAACAATATCAATCATGAATTATCAAACATTAAAAATTATCAGAATATCAGGCTTAGCCTTATTCTTAATCGGATTAACCATTTTCATGGGATGTCTCACCATTGGTAAATATAAGCTTACAGAAAAGGTGATGGAAAAACAGTTTGATGATAAGCATCTTGCTGTATTACAACCTAAGTTGGAGGAAAAAATGTTAGGCAAAGGATATACCCTTAATGTAAAGTTTGCAAATGACCTTAAAAAAATTATAAGAGAAGTCAATAATAAGCTTAAGAAAGAAAAAAAATGGGACCAGGTAATTTATAATAATTACGCTTACTCAGTTACCAAAGCTTCTACTAAAGGAATATTAAAAAATAATAAGCTCTTAATGTTTTGCCTAAGCTTAGGCTTATGTATTGTCGGCGGGCTAATGAATATTATTCCAAGAAAACAATTAGAGGGGCCGGCTGGTATTAAAAATGATCATATAATGACGCATCCTGCAACTTCCGTTGGCTGGATCGGCATTATAACCGGAACACTTTTAATTGCTTTTTATATAGTATTATATTGGTTTCCTGAATATATGACTAATTGGGTATTGTTGGTAGACCCCTTAAGCAAAGCCATTAGTGGAAACCCTGCCAGCCAATGGTTTTTATATGGCTTTTTATATACATTGGCCATACTGGTGATGGGTGTTAAAATGATCATAAAATATCGACATAATAAATATCAGGTCATTCGTACTTTTTCTGTTATGTTTTTCCAATTAGCGTTTGCTTTTTTAATCCCCGAGATCTTAGTTCGATTAAACAAACCTTATATGGATTTTAAACTAATGTGGCCGTTAGATTATGATTTTTTTTATGACTGGCACTTAGATAAGCTTATCAGCTCCGGCCAACTGGGTATGTTTATGCTAATTTGGGGAATTATCTTATTTGCCATAGGCGTACCGTTAATCACTTATTTTTATGGCAAGCGATGGTATTGCTCATGGGTATGCGGTTGTGGTGGATTGGCCGAAACATTGGGAGATCCATATAGGCATTTATCAGACAAATCTTTAAAAGCTTGGAAGATAGAGCGTTGGTTGGTACATTCCATTTTAGTGTTTGTAGTAGTAATGACTGCAGGCGTATTGTACAGCTATTTTACCGGTACAGATAAACTTTTAGGAATCAGCACTACCACTATGCGCGAAACTTATGGGTTTTTAATAGGTGCTGCTTTTGCAGGTGTTATAGGTGTTGGATTTTATCCTTTTATGGGCAATAGAGTTTGGTGCCGGTTTGGGTGCCCTTTAGCCGCATATTTGGGAATCGTGCAACGATTTAAATCAAGATTCAGAATTACAACTAATGGAGGCCAATGTATTTCTTGTGGCAACTGCTCAACTTACTGCGAACAAGGTATTGATGTAAAATGGTATGCTCAAAGAGGACAGGATGTGGTAAGGGCATCTTGTGTTGGATGTGGCATTTGCTCGGCTGTATGCCCCCGGGGCGTATTAAAGCTAGAGAACGATACTACAGAAAGAATAGATAAGCCGATCTCATTGATTAATGGAAAAATTGAATATATAGAAGATCATTATTAATTTCATGTGTTTTTCTCATATTCCTAATTATTTCTCTTAACAATAAGCACATCTATTAAAAATTCAGTATTTTTGTAGTAAATAGCTATTCTAAACTTATAATTATGTGTACATTACTATTATTATTTCCATTACCCGGCGGAGGTGAATGGGTGTTGATCTTGTTAGCAATTTTATTATTATTTGGAGGTAAAAAAATTCCTGAACTGATGAGAGGTGTAGGCAAAGGCATTAGAGAATTTAACAATGCCAAAACATCGCTTAAATCTGAGTTAGAAGAAGGGATGAATGAGAAAGAAAAGGCAGAGGCAACTCGGCCATAATTGCGACCAAAATAAGCTGCATTTGGAATTGCCTGATCCCGCTTCTTATGTTGACCATAAAGCGGCAATAAATGAAACTCGCTCCTCTTGTTATGCCGTTGTTGAGCATTATCTGCAGCAGATAGAGCAACAAAAAGATTTAAATGCCTTTCTAGAAGTTTTTGCAGATGAAGCTTTAGAGAGAGCTAAGAAATTAGATAAAAAATCAGAAAAAGGAAAACTTCATGGCTTAGTAGTTGGGTTGAAAGATAATCTTTGCTATAAAGCTCATAATGTATCTGCCAGTTCTAAAGTACTGGAAAATTTTACCAGCTTATACAGCGCTACGGTAGTAGACCGATTATTAGAAGAAGATGCTATTATTATCGGGCGGCTTAATTGTGATGAATTCGCCATGGGCTCATCCAATGAAAATTCTGCATACGGAAATGTCCTAAATCCTTATGATCAAAAACGTGTTCCCGGAGGCTCTTCGGGCGGCTCAGCAGCGGCAGTTGCAGCAGGATTATGTAATGTAGCGCTGGGGTCTGACACCGGAGGTTCGATCAGGCAACCGGCTTCTTTTTGTGGAGTAGTTGGTTTTAAGCCTACCTACGGCCGTGTTTCCAGATATGGTTTGATCGCTTACGCTTCTTCTTACGATCAAATTGGGACTTTTTCTAATAGTGTGGAGGATGCTGCTTTGGTAATGGAAGTCATTGCGGGAAAAGACGAGTATGATGCCACAGCCGTTAAAGAAACTGTTCCTCACTACTCTAAACAACTTAAGCCCAAAGAAAAATACAGTATTGCTTATTTAAATGATATCATAGACAGTGAAGGCATTGCGGAAGATATTAAAAATGCTGCTCAAAATTTATACAAGGGCCTTTCGGAAAATGGACATCAAGTAGCAGGGGTAGACTTTCCTTACTTAGATTATATGGTGCCGGCATATTATGTGCTCACAACGGCAGAGGCCTCTTCCAATCTAGCTCGATACGATGGCGTGCATTTCGGATATGCAAGTCCGAATGCGACCGACTTAGAATCTACTTATAAATTATCCAGGTCAGAAGGTTTTGGCTCAGAAGTTAAACGCAGGATCATGGCAGGCACTTTCGTTTTAAGCGAAGGATATTATGACGCCTACTATGGCAAAGCACAAAAGATAAGACGATTAATTACGGATAAAACAGAAGAAATACTCAATAAATATGATTTTATTATAATTCCAACTACTCCTACTTCTGCTTTTAAAATAGGTGCGAAAGCAGATGACCCCATAGCAATGTATTTAGCTGATATCTTCACCGTACAAGCAAATCATACCGGCATGCCGGCAATCTCTTTACCACTTTACAAAGATAAAAACGGGTTGCCTTTTGGGATGCAGGTTATTAGTAAAAAGTTTAAAGAAGCAGAATTACTGGCTTTCTCAAAATATTTAATGGATACTTATAAATCATAAAATTATGTCTTCTAAAACCAAGACTTCCAAAATTCGTTTTACCATTGAGTTGGATGAAAGCAACATCCCTCAAAAAATTGAGTGGAAAGCATCTGACTCAGCTAATAACGAAGTGAAAAAATCGAAGTCGTTAAACATTTTCATGTGGGATAAGGAAGAGAGAAACACCTTAAGTATTGGGTTGTGGACAAATGAAATGTTGATCGAAGAGATGGAAAGCCATTACTTGCAAAGTATGTTCATTATGGCAGAAAATTATCAAAAAGCTACTCGGCAAGATTTTGTGATGCAAGAAGTAAAAGACTTTTGCGATCAATTAGCTAAAAAAATAGCTGCTTCTAAAGAGAAAATTGAGCAATAAATGCATATTTCCTATAATTGGTTAAAAACATATCTCGATATCGATCTACCCGCAGAAGAAGTTGCTGCTATTCTTACAAATATTGGCTTGGAGGTAGAAGGCACGGAGCATCTTGAAAATATCAAAGGGGGCTTGGAAGGTTTGGTAGTTGGTCAGGTTACTGAATTAAAACAACACCCCGATGCAGACAAACTGAAAGTAGCTACTGTGGATATCAACAGTGGCACTCCCTTGCAAATAGTTTGCGGAGCCAATAACATCGCAAAAGATCAAAAAGTAGTAGTGGCGCCTGTTGGCAGCACGATCTATCCCATCGGCCATGATCCCATCAAATTGAAAAAAGCAAAACTTCGCGGCATAGAATCTCACGGAATGATCTGTGCGGAAGATGAGATTGGACTCGGGAAAAGTCACGAGGGTATTATGGTGTTACCAGATGATTACAAAATGGGCAGCCTTTTAAAAGATTATTACAATATCGAGCAAGATGTAATCTTTGAAATAGGCTTAACGCCGAATCGGTCGGATGCTTTGTCTCACATCGGTGTAGCGAGAGATTTAGCAGTAGCTTTAAAAATAAATCATGATTTTAAAGGTGCGTTAAAATGGCCTTCGGTAGAAAGTTATCCGACTGCTAATAACTCCTTAGATATTGAGATAGAAGTAAAAGATCCGGAAGCTTGTCCGAGATATGCAGGTGTCTGTATCAACAACCTTACGGTGAAAGATTCTCCTTTGTGGTTACAGAACAGATTGAGATCAATCGGCTTAAGTCCGATCAACAATATTGTGGATGTTACCAACTTTATTTTGCATGAATTAGGACAGCCGCTTCACGCTTTTGATGCGCAGGAAATTAAAGGCAATAAAATCATTGTTCAAAAATTACCTGAAGATACAGTTTTTACTACGCTGGACGAGAAGAAACGAAAGCTACAGGCAGAAGACCTAATCATCTGCAATGCCTCCGCACCCATGTGTATTGCGGGAGTATTCGGTGGCGTGCAATCAGGAGTAAAACCTAGTACCACGAGTATTTTCTTAGAAAGTGCCTATTTCGACCCTGATCACATTAGAAAAACTTCTAACAAACACGGTTTGCGAACAGATGCTGCCATTCGTTTTGAAAAAGGAATTGACCCTGACAGAGTGATCTATTCTTTAAAAAGAGCGGCAATGGTGATCGTGGAAATAGCCGGAGGAGAGATTGCTTCTGAGATCAAAGATGTTTATTCTCAACCCATCGAACCGTATAAAGTTACTTTGAGATTTAATCGCGTGAATACATTATTAGGATTTGATATAGCTAAAGAAACGATTAAACATATTTTAACTGCTTTAGAGATTCAAATTGACAAAGAAGACGATCAGAAACTAGTTGTAAAAGTTCCCAGGTATCGCTCCGACGTGACTCGAGAAGCTGATCTTATTGAAGAAATCATTCGCATCATCGGCTTCGAAAGTGTACCCACCTCTATTACTTCAAAATCTTCCCTAGCATACTCTCCCAAACTAAATACTGATCAGCTCTATAACGCTACAGCGGATTATCTTACCAATAATGGCTTTTATGAAACGCTTGGCACCTCCCTGACTAATTCTAAGCATTTTGATCAAGTTTTAAATGATTATAAAACGTCCATTATTCCATTATTGAGTACTTCCAGCGCTGATTTGGATGTACTGCGGCCCACCATGCTGCTTTCCTCACTAGAAGCCGTTGCGTATAATGTAAATCGAAAAAATGAAAATTTGCGCTTATATGAGTTAGGTAAAACCTATCATAAAGTTAAAGATGATGTATTTACAGAAAAAAGTTTGCTTACGTTAACAATTTCGGGTAAGAATGAAGGCAATTGGCTCCAAAAGACAGAAAAAGCTTCTTTTTATTATCTTAAATCTATTGTTGAAAATATATTTAAAATCAGCAATGCAGCATTTTCAAGTATAGAAGCCATTGATGATAATTATTTTGAGGAAGGAGCAGTATATAAAAAGGGTAAAAAACCATTAGCTAAAATAGGAAAAGTAAAATCAGATATTGCAAAAAAAATGAACGTCAAGCAAGTCGTTTATTATGCAGAAATAGATTGGAAAATGCTCTGCCAACTACACAAATCGGAAGTATTTTATCAACCGATCTCTAAATATCCGGGTACACAACGAGATTTAGCCTTAATCTTAGATAAGCAAATTTCTTTTGGAGAGATTGAAAAAATTGCTAAAACAGTTGATAAAACAATCTTACAACAAGTATCTCTTTTTGATGTATATGAAGATAATAAGATCGGAAAAGATAAAAAATCTTATGCCGTAAGTTTTGATTTTCAGCACCAAAATAGAACCTTAACTGATAAAGAAATTGATGCGATCATGAACAAACTAATGACGAGCTACGAAAAAGATTTGGGTGCGGTGATTAGAAAATAGTAAGCATTTACTGATTTTTAAAGTGGCTTTCATCAGAAGTAATTCACACATTAAATTTATATGAATGTTCTTAAAAACTCTTTTTACAACTACTCTATTATTAATACTAACAGTAAATTCGATTAAAGCTCAAGCGCAAATTGTCGATCATAACTTTAATATTTGGAGTACTAATATTAATGAATATATTCTTAATGATCACTGGTACTTGAGTTCAGAAGTTCACATTCGCAGGACAAACGGGTTTCATAGTTGGCAGCAATTTCTATTTAGGCCGGCAGTAAATTATAAGCTTAATGAAAATATACATTTTACAGCCGGATATACTTATATACTTTCTTATCCATACGGAGAACAACCCCTGGCGACTACCACTCCCGAAAATAATATATGGGAACAAATTATTTTAAATCATGGCATCGGAATCGTAAACTTTAGCCATCGATATCGGTTAGAACATCGATTTATTGGAGATCCGGTATTAAACAATAAAGGTAGTTATGACATACAAGGGACTTCCTATGCACAACGATTTCGTTATAGGCTTACAGGCACATTTCCAATTATAAAAGATGGAAAGTGGTTTGGTGCTTTTTTTGATGAAGCATGGATAATATTAGCAGATAATTTTATGCCATTAAGTTTTAATCAAAATTGGTTATATGCCGGGTTAGGTTATCGCTTTTCTGATAGAGGAAATATACAATTAGGTTATATGAACCAACTTATACGCAAAGGAGATGGAGTGCATTATGAAAGTAATCCTACGATACAATTTACTGTGGTATATAAATTTGAAAAACTTAGGTAATGAACTTGAAATTATCTTATTATTTCTGATTTTTCAATTATATCCTTAATAAGTAGCCTTCCAACAATTCTAAACTAATTTGTAACTTTAAACCGTTTCAAATTTTCTCAATTCAATTTTGAACATGTCAGAAACAATAGAAAGATTAGACATAATCACAGAAAAAGTCCATCACTTGGTCATGCTTAATAAAGCATTAAGACAAGAGAACAATCGATTGAAAGCAGAAAAAGAGCAACTTAAAACAAACCCACTACCTACCGAACCTGCCAATACTATCAACGATCAAGAAAAAACCAATATTAAAGAAACTATCGGTGATTATATAAATAAAATTGATCAACTTGTAGCACAATTAGAGAATTAACAAATTCTATTTCCCATAAACTTTCTCTTTTACTGTTAACTAATTAGTGGAAATGTGTATTTTGAGAAACAATGAATTTTATTTCTCACTACTACTTAGTTAGATTAGAAAAAAACCCACATTATACACTTGGTAATATTTTACCTGATCTCGCAAAAGTAGTTCATAAAAATCTCCGCATCCAAGAGAAAAATTTGCAACAAACAGAAATAAAAGCATATAGCAATATTAGTAAAGGAATAATATTTCATCATTATACTGATCTTTTATTTCACCGTTCAGCATTTTTTCACACCTACACAGATTTAATCAATAAAGAGTTAAAAGCAATAGAATTTGAACTAATTGTAAAATACAAGTATTTTATTGCGCATATCATGTTGGAAATTATACTTGATAAAATCTTAATTATACGTAACAATCATTTATGTGATGATTTTTATAATGAATTAACGAAAGTAAAAAAAGAAACCATCTTGAATTATTTTACGTTAATTAAAAAAGAAAAACTTGGCCCACGATTCTATTATTTTTTTGATCAATTTAGAAAGGAGCAATACATAAGACAATACCTACACAATGAAAATATTATTTTTGCGTTAGGGAGGGTATATCAAAGAGTTACGGGAATTGATTTTTCTGAAAAAGACAAACAGAAACTATTGGAAGTGTTAAAAAACTCTATTAAAATAGTAGATAAAGACTATTTATCAGCATTTAAATATTAATATAGTTTGAAGTTCAAAATTCTAAGTTTAAAGTTTAAAGTGGCAGACTTAAAGCCTATAGTTTCTATAGATAATAAAAATGCTATTGATAAATTTTTAAACCTCAAACCTCAAACCTCAAACTCTAAAAGAATACGTTGGAGTAGAGTTACTATTCCAATATTATTATTGGCTATATCAACTTATAATTCAACCGCTCAAACCAGAAAATACAGCAACGAATTTTTATCTATTGGTGTAGGAGCCAGGGCTCAAGCAATGGGGGGTGCCCAAGTAGCTTTAACAAGTGATGTATACTCCGGCTATTGGAATCCTGCAGGATTAAATTTAATTAAAAATGATGCTCAGGCTGCTTTAATGCATGCAGAATATTTTGCCGGTATAGGAAAATATGATTACGGTAGTTTTGCTTTGCCCATAAAAGATAATTCACGCGTAATTGGCTTATCAATTATCCGTTTCGGTGTAGATGACATTCCTAATACCTTATTTCTTATAGAGCCGGATGGAAGTGTAAATTATGATAACATCACTTCCTTTTCAGTAGCTGACTATGCCTTTATCTTTTCCTATGCTCAAAAAATAAAAATTAAAGAAGTTGCTATTGATGTAGGCGCTAATGCTAAAGTTATCTATCGAAAAGTAGGAGATTTTGCTCAGGCATGGGGATTTGGCTTTGATGCAGGTGCTCAATTCACCTATAAAAATTGGCAATTTGGTGCTTTTGCACGTGATATTACTTCCACTTTCAACGCTTGGTCATTTTCTTTCGAAGAGGATGAAAAAGAAGTCTTAGCTGCTACAGATAACATTATCCCTGAAAGTTCATTAGAGATAACTTTGCCCCGGCTTTTTTTGGGTACGGGGTATTATAAAAAACTGGGTGATAAATTCGGGCTTTTAGGCACAACAGACTTTGAAATCACTACTGATGGAAAACGAAACACATTGATAAAAACCAATATAATCAGTATTGATCCGAGGGCAGGATTAGAAGGGAATTATAAAAAGTTTATTTTCTTGCGGGCCGGAGTTAGTAATTTTCAAACGGCTACTCAAGATTTTACAGATAAAAAGAGTGTGTTGATCACGCCTAGTATTGGACTAGGATTGAAGATAGGAAACTTTTATTTGGATTATTCGTTAAGTAGATTAAACACTAGCTTACCTATCTATTCAAATTTTTTCTCTTTAAAAGTTCATATAGATAAAAACCCTACAACTACTGAACCTTGATTAGGTTAATTTATGTATGTTTTCTCATCATATTTTTCATCTCATCTTTTGCACAAGCAACATATGAGAATGAATGGATCAACTATGCCCAATCTTACTATAAAATAAGAATTGCTCAATCGGGTTTGTACCGAATTACCTACGATGAATTGGCCGATGCAGGCATTCCGGTAAATACTATTGTTGGTGATAATTTTCAATTATTCAGATCAGGTACGGAATATCCTATTTATACGACTACCGGTGGAACTTTTTCTAACGGAGACTTCATTGAATTTTATGGACAACGCAATGATGGAAAATTAGACGCTAAATTATACGATGATCCTAATTGGCAGTTACATCAATTCACCAGCTTGTTTGAAGATTCTGCTACTTATTTTCTTACTTGGAATAGCAATAATAATAATCTTAGAATTAACCAAGTTATAAATGACCTTTCAGGTATTCCTGCCAAAGAAGATCATTTTATCTATGAATCTTTAAATATATATAATCAAGAATTTAGCCATGGCAAGCCTTACAGCACCTCTTCACTAGATGTTTTTACGTCTGATTTTGAAGAAGGTGAAGGCCCTGCCGGCCGTAGTTTCTCCACTAACTCCGGAGCATATAATGATTCTATTGTTTATGGCATTCCGATCGAAAATATAGTACCCGGTGGATTTACCCCCACAGTTACATGTGTAGTTTTAGGAAATTACGATGTAGCGCATCAATTAAGCATAAAAGTAAATAATACTTCTTATATCAATACCTCTTATAATGGCTTTGGCATTCAAACTTTCTCTTTCAATGTGCCGGCCGCTAACTTGACTCCTGTGTCTTCATTTCAATTTAAAGCACTTAATTCTGCAGTTTATGATAAAAATAACGTTGCCTATATCAAGGTTGATTATCCTCGAAGTTTTGATTTTAATAATGTCAGCAAGTTTCAATTTAAATTAAATGCTTCTACCTTTTCTAAATATATAGAACTGGAAAATTTTAACAATGCGGGAACAGCACCTATTCTTTATGACCTTACAAATAATTTAAGAATAGAAGGAATTATTGAAAGCGGAATTATTAAATATCATTTACCTGTTTCCGGACAAGGCCGCACATTATTTGTAACCAATCAATCCACTTCAAACATTCGTAACGTTGCCTTAAAACCTGCTAATTTTATTAATTATAATCAACTGGCTAATCAAGGTGATTATATTATCATTTCTGAAAAAAGTTTATTAGATGATGGAAACGGGAATAACTATGTAGAGGCTTATCGTGCATATCGAAATACTACAGGCTATGATCCTATCGTAGTAATGATCGATCAATTATATGATCAATTTGCCCATGGCGTTTCAAAGCATCCATTAGCTATTAGAAATTTTTGTCAGTATGCAATCGACAAGTGGACCATTGCACCTAAGCATTTGTTTATTATCGGGAAAGGAATTGAATACAACAGATTTGACGTATATCGCAGCCAATGTTTAGTCCCTACGTTTGGTGAGCCGGGATCTGACAACATGCTCACGGCAAAACTAAATTCATTTATTCCTCAGCTCAGTACCGGACGATTATCTACTACTTCTCCTTCAGATATAAATCTATACCTTAATAAAATACAAGAATATGATGCTAATAAAAATTTGCCACAAACTGTAGCTGATAAAGCTTGGATGAAGCGAATAATTCATTTGGGTGGAGGTACGAATGCAAACGAACAAAATCAGTTTAAGAATTATTTAGCTAATTATGAAAATTTGATTGAAGACACGGCTTATGGCGGTAATGTGTTTTCATTTTTTAAAACCAGTTCTGATCCTATTCAAATTTCAGAATCTGAGCAAATCAACAATCTGATCACCAATGGCGTTTCATTGATGACGTTCTTTGGCCATGGCTCCACAAACTCCTTCGATTACAGCGTAGATGACCCGGCTAATTACAATAATCAAGGGAAATACCCTGTCATTTTTTCTAATGCATGTTTCACGGGTGCCATCTTTTTGCCCGGAAGAGGATTAAGTGAAGATTTTGTGTTGATAGAAAACAAAGGTGCGATTGCTTTTCTTTCTTCTTCTTCTTATTCCGTTACTTCCGGCTTAAATACTTTTGCAAGCAATTTTTATAAGGCACTAAGCAGAGAAAGTTATCATGACGGAGCAGGCGATGTGATCAAACAGGCTATTACCAATATTAGTAACTCTTCGGCAAGCAGTTATAACAAAATGGTTTGTCAGCAGATGACTTTCAATGGAGACCCGGCTATCTTTATGAATACGCATGCCGCTCCTGACTATGTAATAGAAGAATGTTTAGTAGAGCTTAATCCTTCTATCGTTTTTTTAAGTGATGAGAATTTTGAGCTACAAATTAATACGACTAATATTGGAAAAGCAGTAAACGACTCTATCATATTGGAAGTCATGCGAGAATATCCGGATGGCAGTGAAGTAGCGGTATATAATGAGAAAATAGCAGCTCCTTATTTTCAAAAATTAATTACTATTCAAATAGCTACCGACCCTATTAATGCTTTTGGGTTGAATAAATTTACGGTTACCATTGATAAGGATAATGAAGTTGCTGAAATTTCAGAACTTAATAATTCTCTTAGTTTTACCACTTTTATTTTGTCAGATAAAATTATACCTGTATATCCTTATGAATACAGCATCGTATCAGATAAAAATATTACTTTAAAAGCATCTACGGCTACTACCATTACACCTATCAAAGAGTATCTTTTTGAAATAGATACAAATGCAGCTTTCAATAGCCCTTTAAAACAATCTACGGCAATATCTCAAATAGGCGGCGTGCTAAAATGGCAACCTACAATTAATTATCAAGACAGTATCGTATATTATTGGAGAGTAGCATTAGATACTGCAGTAGAAGGAGCATATAATTGGCATAAGAGTTCTTTTATATATATAAAAGGAAGTTCTTCCGGTTGGAATCAATCTCATCACGATCAATATCAAGACGATGAGTTTACGAATATAAAATTAAAAAATAATAAGTCTTTTCAATTTGTAGATGACCTAAAAGAGCTGAGGGTGGTGAACGGTAATTATTGGCGAGGTACCATAGGTTTTGATCAAATTGCTTACTACTTAAATGGCCAGAAGATGCATAATTGGAAATGTGGCGGAGTAGGTGCTTGGTATGTAGCTGTCTTTGATTCTGCACTTGGCCAGCCTTGGACAACTCCGCCGGGTGGCAGTATATATAGTGAAACAAATTGTAAAACTTACGATTTTCCGATCTTTAGGTTTGAAAGACATGATACCGTCGATAACGCAGGCATGCTTGCCTTGCTGAATGATGTACCGGAGGGAAACTATATTTTAAGCTATAGCTTAAATAATGCGTCTACCGCTACTTGGAAAGAAGAACTATTTGCAGCTTTTGAAAATTTGGGGAGCACCAAAATCAGAGATCATGAATATGCTTTGCCATATGTTTTTTTCTGTAAAAAAGGTTCATCCTCTTTTCCTGTAACAGAAGTATTAGCTGATACAGCTATTGATGTTATCGATACAACCATTAATTTTTTTGCAGACTGGGGGGAAGGTTACGTGGAATCAACATTAATTGGCCCTTCTACTAATTGGAAAAATCTGATTTGGAAACAACATTCATTAGATACAATTCCTGTCGATCAGTATAGTGTGGATATTTACGGCGTAAAGCATGATGAATCAGAAACCATATTGGCCTCTAACATTACATCTTTTGACACTACACTGGCATTTATCGATCCTACAGTTTATCCGTATTTAAAGCTACGTTATAACGCCTATGATGATTCTCTCAAAACACCACCTCAATTAGATTATTGGCGAGTTTTTTATGATGAATTACCCGAAGCTGCATTAAATCCCTCTATTGAATTTTCTTATAGTGATGACACACTTTCACAGGGTGCAAATATAAAAAATACAATTGCTATCGAAAACTTGAGCAATACTGCTATGGATAGCATTTTAATAAAATATAAATTAATAGATGGCAATACCGATGAGCATATATTAAAGCTGTCGAGGTTAGACTCTCTTAAAATCGGAGCACATATTATAGCTGATTTAGAGGCTTCTTCTACACCTTATACCGCAGATAATTTTTTATTTATTGAATTTAACCCAGATAATGATCAGCCTGAGCAATTTCATTTTAATAATATCGCTTTTTTACCCATTCATATTCTAACCGATCAGACTAATCCGTTATTAGATGTTACGTTTGATGCAGTTCATATATTAGATGGAGATATTGTATCTGCCAAACCTGAAATAGTCATTACCTTAAAAGATGAAAATCAATATTTAGCAATTGATGATACCAGCTTAATGAAGATCTTTTTAGTTCAACCTTCCGGGCAAACTAATCAAATTCATTTTGATGAAAATATTATGATTTTTTATCCTGCCAATGCTACCAATAAAAAAGGATCAAATAATAATAAAGCTACTATTGAATATCGTCCCGAATTTAAAGAAGATGGTACTTATAAATTGATTGTACAAGGAAAAGATAAATCGGGAAATGCGTCTGGAGATTTGGATTATACTATTTCTTTTGAAGTGGTGAATAAACCAAGTATTACCAATGTTTTAAATTATCCAAATCCTTTTACCAGCTCCACTAAGTTTGTATTTACCTTGACAGGCTCTGAAATTCCTGTTTATCTTAAAATTCAAATTATGACGGTGACCGGTAAGATCGTGAAAGAAATTTCTATTAATGAGCTGGGCCCTATCCATATCGGTAGAAACATTACCCAATACGCTTGGGATGGAAGGGATGAGTTCGGAGACCCACTAGGCAACGGTTTATATTTATATCGCGTGGTTACTTCTTTAGATGGTGCTACTCAAATAGAACATCGCGAAACTTCAGCAGATAAATACTTTAAAAGCGGATTGGGAAAGATGTATTTAATGCGATAATATAGTATATAATAAATCTCATGTTTAATTCTCCTGGAGAATATTGAAAATATTAACCTTACAATTAACAGGTTTTCATTTAAAAAATAAACTACTTTTGAGTATATTTGGCCACACGGTTTAATATTTCAAATAGAATAGATTATGAGCACATTGAAAGAAAAGTTTGCAGCAAATGCCGTGCCTATGGCAGAAAAAGTTAAAGGTTTTATTAAAGAACATGGAGATTTAACTATCGGAAAAGTATCAATTGCTCAAGCTTATGGTGGAATGAGAGGTGTACGGGCTCTAGTTACTGAAACTTCAAGCCTTGATCCTGAAAGAGGCATTCGCTTTAGAGGATATCCTATTCCTGAATTAAGAGACCGGTTGCCTAAAGCTCCCGGTGGCACAGAACCACTACCGGAAGGATTATTTTATTTAATGCTTGTGGGTGAATTACCTACTGAAGAAGATGTAAAAAATATTAGCAAGGAATGGAGAAAAAGAAGTGATGTGCCTGCAGGTGTTTTCAAAACATTAGACGCATTAGATAGTGATACCCACCCGATGACGCAATTTTCGATCGGTGTCATGGCTATGCAATCTGATTCTAAGTTTGCAAAAGCATACAGCGAGGGGGTTAATAAGAAAGACCTTTGGGAATATATGTATGAAGATGTGATGAACCTCATTGCCCGCCTACCAAGAATTGCTGCTTATATTTACAATAAGAAGTATAGGAATAATAAACACATAGAGCCTGACAAAAATTTAGATTGGGCAGCTAACTTCGCCCATATGCTAGGTTATGATGATAATGGCTTTAAAGCTTTAATGCGTCTTTATATGACGATCCATGCCGACCATGAAGGAGGTAATGTTTCTGCTCATAGTACACATTTAGTAGGTTCTGCATTGAGTGATGCCTATTTATCTTTTGCAGCAGGAATGAACGGCTTAGCGGGGCCATTGCATGGATTAGCCAACCAAGAAGTTATTCGCTGGATACTTTCCATGAAGGAAGAATTGGGCGGTGGAAGGCCAAGCAAAGAGCAAATTGCCCAATATATTAAAGATACTTTAGCTGCCGGAAAAGTTGTTCCCGGCTATGGACATGCAGTATTAAGAAAAACAGACCCTCGATATACGGCACAAATGGATTTTGCTAAGCAACATATGCCTGATGACGAGTTAGTAAACATTGTTTGGGATATTTACGAAGTGGCTCCTGATATTCTAGAAGCTACAGGAAAAATTAAAAATCCATGGCCGAATGTAGATTCACATTCGGGTGCTTTATTACTACATTATGGCATGAAAGAATATGACTTTTACACCGTCTTATTTGGTGTTTCCAGAGCCCTGGGGGTACTTGCATCTTTATGTTGGGATAGGTTGTTAGGGCTGCCGATTGAAAGGCCTAAATCTACTACTTCAACGTGGATCAAAAACTTTATTGAAGAACAAAAAGGAGATACTACTTTTACGGATTAATTCTTATCGCTCAATCCTCAATAAAAGCCAATGCATAAAGTATTGGCTTTTTATTTTATTATAACCACCGCTTCTTTTTAAAAAAGATCAACATACCTATCGTTACAGCGATCATGAGTATCCAAACTGCCGGATAAGCCCATTTAAAGTGTAACTCCGGCATATGATCAAAGTTCATACCGTAGATGCCTGCAATAAAAGTTAAAGGAATAAAAATAGTGGCAATGATCGTTAATACTTTCATTACATTATTCATTCTATTGCTCACGGTAGTCATGTATACATCTGTTAAGCCGGTAATAATATCTCGATATCCTTCCACAGATTCAATAGTTTGAATAGTATGATCATATAAATCCTTTAAATAGCTGTAAGTACTTGCATCTATAAGAATAGATTCTGACCGGTCGAGCTGTCCGACAGATTCACGTAACGGATAAACGGATTTTCGCAATAAAATAAGGTCTCGTTTAAGTTTTTGTATAGATAGTAATACTTTTTCGTCTACATCTTGTAAAACTTTCGCTTCTAAATCTTCAGTAAAATCTGAAATTTTTTCTAAAATAAAATAATAGTTTTCTATTACTGCATCTATAAGGATATACAGTAAATAGTCAGCGCCTTTTTGCCTTACTTTCCCTTTATTATTTCTCATTCGGTCTCTTACAGGGTCAAAGACATCACCTGGTACTTCCTGAAGTGAGATTACGTAAGTTTTACCTAGAATAAAAGAAACTTGCTCATATTTGACCTTTCTATTTGCTTCATCAAAACTCAACATTTTTAAGGTGAAAAAAATATAATCTTTATAATCTTCAAATTTCGGGCGTTGCTCTATATTTAAGATGTCTTCTAGGACTAGTGCATGAATATCAAATTGTTTGCCTAGCTTTTCTATTAGTTTTTCGTCATGAATGCCTATAATGTTAATCCAGCTGGTATTTGGTGAATTTTTATATTCAGCGCACGCTGTTATCTTTAAAGGTTTTTCAATAAGCTCATTTTCATTGTAATCAATAACTGTTATAGTGGGCTTTATTGATTTAGCGGTTCCTGTGTAAACTAAAGAACCCGGGGCTAATCCTATTGTTTTTTTAGATACGGTCATGATTATTATTTGACTAAAATATAAACCCCGCACCCAATGCGATTGCTACCATTAAAGGCGGAGGAATATTAAAAAAACTAAGTGCAACCGTCATAAAAATAATAATTACATTGATCCATTGAAAATCCAACGCACCAAACAGTATAATGGCAGCGGCGGCCACTAATCCTGATGCAGCAGCATTGATCCCTTCTAACGACCTTTTAACGACGACATATTTTTTCATGTAATTCCAAAAAGGGTAGACAAAGAAAATCAAAAGCGTTCCGGGTAAAAAAATACCTACCGCCCCGATCACTGAACCTAAAATTTGTTGTGCAGTGCTGCCGTCAGACATCGCCATGCCTCCTGCAAAAGCTGAAAAGGAAAAAACCGGCCCGGGTAACCCTTGCACAAAAGCATAGCCTGAAAGAAATTCTTCAGAGGTAAGAAAATGCTTATACTCCACAAATTGTTCATACATCATTGGGATAAGTACTTGGCCGCCACCAAACACTAAGCTGCCAAACCGATAAAAATTCTCAAAGAGGATGAGCGGTTTTGAGCTGATGATATTACCCCATACCGCTGCCGTTATAAATATACCGCCAAAAAGAATCAAGTGTACCCATTCAAACTTAGGCCGCTCTGCTCGAAAATTAGCTTTTTCTTTACTCGTTATGTTAGTAACTGCCCCTCCCATGAGTAAT
>CBDBZN010000015.1:0-24350 GCA_965213575.1 Chitinophagales bacterium
CACAATCAACTAAATGGATCGGTAAATGCCCTTCCTGCAAGTGGAATACCTATGTAGAAGAAGTAGTTGAAAAACCTACCAAAAATGAACGCAGTTGGGAAGAATTAGGGGAAAAGAAGAGGGCTGCTAAAGCAATAAAATTATCTGCTATCCCACCCGGTGAAACAGACCGCTACGCTACGCCCGATGCAGAGCTTAATAGGACGTTGGGTGGTGGAATCGTTCCCGGTTCATTAGTTTTAATAGGGGGAGAGCCGGGTATCGGTAAATCTACTTTATTACTTCAATTAGCTGTTACGTTGAAAGACATTTCTGCGCTATATGTATCTGGCGAAGAAAGTGAGCAACAGATTAAGATGCGTGCTCAACGCGTGGGTGTTGATAATGAAAATTGTTACATCTTATCCGAAACCGCAACACATAAAATATTTAAACAAGCTAAAGAAGTCGAGCCGCACTTAATCATCATTGACTCTATTCAAACACTGTATTCTGAACGAGTTGAGTCTACACCTGGAAGTGTATCTCAAGTGCGAGAATGTACAGGAGAGCTTCAAAAATATGCCAAGGAAACAAATACACCCATTTTTATAATAGGCCATATCAATAAAGATGGCCAAATTGCCGGCCCTAAAATTTTAGAACACATAGTTGATACTGTTTTACAGTTTGAAGGTGATCAGCACCACGTATATCGTATTTTGCGTACGATAAAAAATAGATTTGGCTCTACGGCAGAATTGGGTATTTATGAGATGAGTGCCACCGGGTTAAGGCAAGTTGCTAATCCTTCTGAAATATTATTATCCAGAAAAGAAGAAGAACTTAGCGGTATTGCGGTAGCCGCCATGCTGGAAGGCGCCAGGCCTATGCTAATCGAAACGCAAGCATTAGTAAGCCCGGCAGTATATGGAACGCCACAGCGCTCGTCAACAGGTTTCGATTTAAGAAGGATGAATATGTTGTTGGCAGTATTAGAAAAAAGAGGTGGGTTTAAATTTGGCATAAAAGATGTGTTTCTAAATATCGCCGGTGGCATTAAAGTCGATGATCCTGCGATAGACTTAGCAATAGTTTGTGCGTTATTATCCTCTTACGAGGATACAGTGATCTCTTCCGCTTATTGTTTTTCGGCAGAAGTGGGATTATCCGGTGAAGTTAGGGCAGTTAATAGAATTGAACAGAGAATTTTAGAAGCTGATAAATTAGGCTTTCGAAAGATTTTTATTTCTAAGTACAACGAAAAAGGGCTTAATAAATCAAAACTAAGCATAGAGGTCGTTACAGTAAGCAAAGTAGAAGAAATTTATAGATTACTTTTTTAAAAATATCTATAGATGTTAAAATCTATTATCAAAGGAGCTGCTGATCTTATAAATCTTATATACCCCGAGGCTTGTGCTGCTTGTGAGGAAATTCTTTTAGAAGGAGAAAAGATCATTTGTACAAACTGTCAATTTGATTTGCCTGAAACTGATTTCGAAAAATATGCAGATAATCCTATGTTTAAAGTATTTTTAGGACGGGTTGAGATCCAGCAAGCAACTGCATTATATTATTTTAATAAAGATTCTAAGGTTCAAAATTTAATTCACAAATTAAAATACCAAAACCGAAAAGAAGTTGGTGTATATTTTGGCAATTTATTAGGAGAGCGAATTGTGAAAAGTACTTTTTTTGATGATATAGATATAGTTATCCCTGTACCTATCCATCAATCCAGATTAAAGATCAGAGGATACAACCAAGCTGAAATTATAGCTCGTACAGTGGCTAAAAAAATAGATATACCATTATTAACTAAGGCATTATTCAGAACAGATAAATCAGAATCACAAACAAAAAAATCAAGAATTCAAAGGTGGCAATCTATGCAAAATGCTTTCAAAGCTGATAATACAAAAGAAATTGCAGCTAAACATATTCTATTAGTAGATGATGTAATGACAACCGGAGCAACATTAGAAGTTTGTGCACATGAATTATTAAAAAATGGAGCAGCGAAAATTAGTATAGCGACACTTTGTTATACGGAAAGATAATTATATAAAACTATTATGAGATATATCTTCTTTTGGAAAAAACATCTCATAATGGCCTACTAGTGCATGGCGCTCAAACGATAGTAACCATAAATGTAAATCACCATTAGCATCTAAATGAAATAACGGCCCATCAATACCAATCTCATGACTATCTAACCAATGATAATCCTTATCCGTTAATAATCCGAAATAAGGATTTTGTTTACTTGTATTTTTCAAATGTTCTTCTTCAGACTCATAAAAAGGATGGTTGCCTATGCCCATGGAATACATTTGGCCATTATTAGCATCTTTAGGGTCTAAAGTTGGAAAATTAGCAATTTCTAATCCGCCAATAATAAATCTTGTAACCATCCCATCATCGGATTTAAACACTAATTCCAGCTCATCATTTAATTGTTGCTCTATACTCTGCTGTTGTGTTGTTCTATAAATAACACTATCTAAATTTTTAAATCTGGATAATTCTGTTGTCCGGGGATCTTTTCGATTATAAAATCCCGGTGGCGAAAAGGTAGCGAATAAGGTGGAATCTGTTTGTAAGGATCTCATAGATACAAAACTTAAAGGATAAATGATTTCTTTAAATTTCTTCTTCCGTTCTCCTTGTACCGGATACATTTCATCACTCAAATCATTCACTAAAAGCCCTATTTCTGTATTCACTTTTCTTATATTAGATAAATCTACAAATTTACTCTCAGGACTGAGCCACTCCTCCAATCCTGCTTTATATATATTAAAATCAACACCATTTCTATCCTCAAATAGAGCTGTGTATAATGCTTTTGGAAAATCAAACCAACCATGATAGCAAATTTTATTTTTTCCATCTTCCTTAGCATAAAATTGCAACTCCCATAAATAAGAATTAAGGCAATTTCTGGCAATATCTATACGTGAAATTTTTTTATCGCCTATAGTATAATTTTGATCTTTTATATCATAAACCACTTGATTCCTGTTCCATTCTTGATTAATTACACAAATTTTACTTAAATATTCATCCCTATTAATATATTCAGGTATGGATGGAATAAATTCCAATAAATCAATATTATCCATATAAATAGTGTCATCTGAATCTTTTTTAGGGAATACAGTAAGATGAAATAAACTGTCTTTTTGTTTCCTAATAACAATTTTGTCCATTTCATTAATTAAATAATCACTATGGCGGACCTCTATATCCGGATTATCAGGATATGCTTCATCACTCAATTCTTTGAGTTGTGATGTAAAATCTGCACTATTTGAATCATTAAATTTTTCTATGTTACATGAAAACAAAGCAATAATTAGTATAGCGCACGTAATATTATATATATTCATAACACATAATTAATATAAACAAAAAAATAACTTATTAGCTTAATGTATATAATTTAATTATAAAAAACCTATATTTGTGATACTATTTATTAACTAAAACAATTAATTATGAAAAAATTATTTATCGTTGCTGTAGCGGCTTTGTCGTTTGCTGCATGTAGTAAAGACTACAATTGTGATTGCGAAACTACAGATGTGAATGGTGCCAACATTTCTGATGGTAATTTCGAATTCGAAGGAAAGAAAAGTGAAGCTGAAGATTTCTGTGACGGACAAGAAAATACAGATCCAAATGGCAATGTAACAACTTGTACTTTAGAAGAAAGATAATTTATTAACTAACAAAATTTAACTATGAAAAAATTATTCATCGTAGCCGTAGCAGCTTTATCGTTTGCTGCATGTAGCAAAGATTACAACTGTGATTGCGAAACTACAGATGTGAATGGTGCTAATATATCTGATGCTAACTTCGAATTTAAAGGTTCTAGAAGTGATGCTGATGATTTTTGTGAAGCGCAAGAAAATACAGATCCAAATGGCAATGAAACCATTTGCGAGCTAGAAAAAAGATAATTTTTTTAAATTATCCTTTTAAAAATTAAAATCATGTTTCACATGTGGAGCATGATTTTTTTATGTCATATAATGGAATACATTATTGATATTTTATTACCCGTAAAATGTAATGTTAATTGCGATATATAATCTGGAAGATTTTATGTTGGTTCAAATAACCTCGTTTTAACAATTATATGAGGCTACTATTTATCTCATTCTTACTGATCCTTAGTTGCATAGCACTAGTTATACCTAATATAATTTATGATTTTCTACTAGAACTTGGCTTAAGCTGGACAATAAGTTTTATAATGCCGAAATTAATATTGCACATAAGTGTGATATCGGCAATTATCATAAGTAGAAAAAGATTACTATTACTCACAACTTGCATTTTAGGGATTGGACTCATAATTATAGATTTTTACTTAGCTCCTATTTATTTAGAAGATTATAACAAAAAAGGACAAGAAATCACTTCTGACCTAAGTAATAATAAGTTAAAACAAGAAATCTTTTCATCAAAGCCAACTTACAATGGTATAATTTGCGTAGCATCTATAAGCTGCCCTTTTTGCAGAACAGCAATGAGTCGATTGAAAAAAATGAAAAAAAGAGAGCCTGACCTGGATATAACTATCGTACTTTATACTTTAGACACGGCTAAATTATTAGCATATCAACTCGAAACACAAACACAAGAATTTGATTATTTACTGGCGCCCGGCCAAGAAGATATAATGGAGATCACAAATGGAGCGTTTCCATACTTTATATATGCGAAGGATAATCAATTTATTCATAAGTGGAGCAATAATGACTTTGGATACCCTGCTAAAGATTGGGTTGAAAATAGACTGAATTGATTTAAACAGCTAATAAGATTAAATCCACTTTAAGGATAATATTTCTATAAAGGCCTTAAGTTATTATTCCACAATTAATTATATTTGTACAAGCTTTGTAATCAGTTATTTATTATAATTGTCTCATGGACCGTATTTTTATAACTCTTACCTTCCTTTACTTATCTTTCTGCTCTTTTGCAGAAGAAAAAAAACCTTTTAGAGAAATTAAATTAGGTGTTGGAGTTGGGGCATTATATGTTCAAGGCCCTACAAATATGTTTATACCTACCTTTCTATTTGCTGTTCCATTGCATGATCGCCTTACAATTAATGTGGATTATGGAAAAATCTTTCCCTCATTTAATAAAAACATCGTCACAAAAGGATCTTCGCTAAACGTTAATTCAGAATTGATATTGGTGAATCTGTATGCAGTAAAATTCTTTATAAAATTAGGTATTAATAATTATCGACAATATAATTACCACCAAGATCAGCAATATACTAATCTAGCAGGCCATTATTTTGGCTTTGGAGTCAAAGTATCACTAAATAAAAGCCATACTTTTTATGAAGAACGACGGATTTACAATAATAGTAGATGGGGAGATGAAACTATTAGAAGCTCGAACTCATTGATCGGACACTACAGAGAAATTAATATTAAAATAAAACGAAATAAATATATCAAAACTAAGTCTTATCATGGTGTCAAGACTGCCAATCCTCATTATTGCCCTACAAATATTAGGTAAGTTTACATTATAAATTATATGTTAAAATAATTATTACCTTTATCGATAGAAACTATACGATATGCAAAAAATACTTTATACATTATTTTTAGGAATGCTTATAGGAATAAATGCAGTTGCTCAACAAATGGTTGAATATAAATCTATTACAGAAGCAATTAAAGCAGGCCCGGAGAATGTACTTTGGCTTAATTTGAGCGGACAAGAATTAATCAAGTTTCCTGAGAAAATATTAAAAATGACCAACCTTAAAAAACTGAATTTAAGTGGTTGCTCTATCAGAAAAATTCCTGAAGAAATTTCAAGATTAAGAAATTTACAAGAACTTTATTTATGGCATAACAGTATTAGGAAATTACCGGAAGAGATAGGTGAATTGCATCAATTAAAAATTTTAATTCTTAGTAGAAATGCATTAAAGACCTTACCGGATGCGATCAGCGAATTAGTTTACCTGGAAGAAATGGATATTTCTAATAACCATCTTGTAGAACTACCTAGTTTAAGCAAAATGTTTGCTTTAAAAGATCTTAAGTTAGTAATTAATGCATTTGAAGAATTTCCGGTAGAAGTATGTAAAGTTAAGAGTTTAGAACATTTAGATTTGGGTGCTAATTTCTTTTCAACCGTACCCGCAGAAATTGGTAATCTAGGAAAGCTTGTAGAATTATCTATTTGGGATAATGAGGTTAAGGAATTACCTCAAGAAATAGGACAATTAACTAAACTTCAAGTTTTAATCCTCAATAAGAACGAGTTAAAAAATGTCCCTAACACGCTCAAAAATTTACAAAATCTTAAAACATTAGACCTTACTCATAATTTCATCTCTAAAGAAAGAATAGTAGAAATTAAAGGCTGGTACGGGTTTACTACTGATATAGAATATTAATAGTTATTAGTTGCTTACTAATTTTTTGCTTGTAAGTTTCGGCAATAAGTAATCTTTTGTATAAGAATTTTCAGCAGATCCAATATCTTCAGGCATGCCTTGATAGACGATTCTTCCCCCTCCCTTCCCTCCATCAGGGCCTAAGTCAATTACCCAGTCAGCGCACTTAACAACGTCCATATTATGTTCAATGACTATTACAGAATGCCCTTTATCAACTAAAGCATTTAAAGAAGTTAATAAATATTTAATATCATGAAAATGCAACCCGGTAGTAGGTTCGTCAAAAATGAATAATACAGGTTTCGTTGCTCCACCTTTGCTTAAAAAAGAAGCTAATTTTACGCGTTGGGCTTCTCCTCCACTTAGTGTGCTGGATGATTGCCCTAAATTTACATAACCTAATCCCACATCTTCCAATGGTTGTAGCTTATTGAGAATATCTTTTTTATCCTTAAAAAAATCTAATGCTTCACTAACGGTCATATTTAGTACTTCTGAAATTGATTTCTCTTTATATCGTACATCAATCACTTCCTGTTTAAAGCGTTCGCCATTACAGACTTCACATGTTAATCTCACATCAGCTAAAAATTGCATTTCTATTACAACCTCTCCTTCTCCTTTACACACTTCGCATCTGCCTCCTTCTACGTTAAATGAAAAGTGCTTAGGCTTAAATCCTCTCATCAGCGATAAAGGCTGCTTTGCAAAAAGATCTCTGATACTATCATAGGCCTTTACATAAGTCACCGGGTTAGATCTGGAAGATTTTCCAATTGGGTTTTGATCTACTAATTCGATCTGAGTGATACTTTCTAAATCTCCGGCCAACTCTTCAAATTTCCCGGGTTTATCACCAACGCCTTCAATGTGCCGTTTAAGAGCAGGGTACAATATCTGTTTTACTAAAGTAGTTTTCCCCGAGCCGCTAACCCCTGTTATTACCGTTAATACGCCTAATGGTATAGTGACATCTACATTTTTCAAATTGTTTTGCCGTATGCCTTTAATGATAATTTTTTCAGAAAACCTTCTTCTATGTTGGGGAACAGGGATAATAAGCTCTTCATTAAGATATTTACTGGTTAAACTTTTTTTAGTATTAGTTAACATATTATAATCTCCCTGAAATACTACTTCGCCACCTAACTTGCCGGCAAACGGGCCCATATCTATGATATAATCGGCATTTCTCATCACTTCTTCTTCATGTTCCACTACAATTACTGTATTTCCTAAATCCTTTAAACGCTTTAGCACTTCAACTAACTTAGAGGTATCTTTAGGGTGAAGTCCTATACTTGGCTCATCTAATAAATACAAAGAATTAGTTAAGTTGCTCCCCAATATGCGTGTTAGGTTAATCCGCTGAGTCTCTCCTCCTGATAAGGTTCTGGACTGTCGATTAAGAGTTAAATACCCTAGCCCGACTTTTTCCAAAAAATCTAATCGATACTCAATTTCTATAACAAGCCTTTTGCTTAGTTTTGCTTCATAAGCAGTCAGCTGTAGTTCCTTAAAAAAAACTATTAAATCCCATATAGGCATCAGTAATAATTGAGTAATACTTTTGTCACCTATTTTCACATAAGTAGCATCTTTTCTAATTCTAGTTCCTTGGCAGTCAGGGCAAATAGTCCGGCCTCTGTACCTGGATAGTAGCACTCGATATTGTATTTTATAAGTTTTACTTTCTAAATGCTTAAAAAATTGATTGATTCCCTTAAAATGTTTATTCCCTGACCATACTAATTGTTGCTCATTTTCAGAAAGGTCTTCGTAAGCCCGGTGTACCGGAAAGTCAAATTCTAATGAAGTCTTGATCAATTCATCCTTCCACTTTTTCATTTTCTCGCCTCGCCAAGCGGCTACGGCTCCTTCGTAGATAGAAAGGCTTGGGTCGGGAATGACTAAATCAGGATCAATGCCGATCACATAACCAAAACCTTCACAAGTATTACATGCCCCATATGGATTGTTAAAACTAAAGAAATTCGGAGTCGGCTCTTCGAAAGTCATTCCGTCTAATTCAAAACGATTAGAAAAAGTACGGACTTCTCCTTCCAACACCTTTACTAAACAAATTCCTTTTCCTTCAAAAAAAGCTGTCTGTGCAGAGTCTGCAATCCTGCCTGCAAGCTCTTCATCATCTTTTTTAACTATAAATCGGTCTATAAGTAATAAAGAATCTTTAGGAAGAGCTCTCTTTGTTTGAAGATAATCATCTATGCGCTCAACTTTGTCGTTGATAACAACTCGTGAAAACCCTATTTGCAATAAAACCTGTAGTATTTCCTTAGTATTCTTAGCCTGCTTGTCGATCGGTGTAAGCAAATTGACTTTTGCTCCTTCATCTAATCCTAATATATAGTCCACCATATCACTTATAGTATGTTTTTTCACTTCTTCACCACTAATCGGAGAATAGGTCGTACCCATCCTAGCAAAAAGTAATTTCATGAAATCGTAAATTTCAGTCAGCGTGCCCACCGTAGAACGAACGTTTTTAGTACCCACTTTTTGCTCAATAGCTATGGCCGGGCAAATACCTTTTATGTAATCAACATCCGGCTTATCCATGCGCATCAAAAACTGACGTGCATATGATGAAAGGCTTTCCACATATTTGCGTTGGCCCTCTGCAAAAAGGACATCCATAACCAAAGATGATTTTCCTGAACCGGATACACCTGTAACTACAATAAATTTATTTTTAGGAAGGTGGACATCAATATTTTTAAGATTATGTACCCTAGCGCCTTTAATGTCAATAGTTTTATCTTGTTTAATATGTTTTTTTATGCTTTTTTTAAAATTTTTTGTAACCATTTCGATTTCTCTCCGTATAAATAACTAAATGCAAGCCCAACAAGCTTTAATAAGCCTTAAAGGTATTGCTTTTTAAAACAAAAATATTTATATTTACATTCAATAAACTAAATTTTTGCCTATAAACTCAACTCTACGCTATTTTTTAACATTTTAAAAAGGAGTAGCTATGAACGCTCAATTAATTAGCGACAAAGAGTTGATTCGTCAGTACAAGTCAGGCAAAGAATCAGCATTAGAAATTTTAATTAACCGGCATAAAGAGAAAATCTTTACCTCTATAGTGGTGTTCTTGAAAGATAGGGCATTAGCTGAAGATATTTTTCAAGATACTTTTATCAAAGTAATTGATACATTGAAATCAGGCAAATATGTAGATGAAGGCAAATTTGCCCCTTGGGTAATGAGGATAGCTCGAAACTTATGCATTGATTATTTCAGAAAAAATAAAAGAAAACCTTCAGTAACTACTGGAGACGGATTTGATATTTTTGAAATTCTAGAGTTTTCAGAAGAAAATGCAGAAGATAAAATGGTTAAAGGGCAAACAGCTGAAAAGGTAAAAAACCTGGTTAACCAATTGCCGGCTGAACAAAAAGAAGTAGTAATTTTAAGGCATTATGCAAATCTTAGTTTTAAAGAAATTGCAGCAATTACCGATGTGAGTATCAATACTGCCTTAGGTAGAATGAGATATGCCCTGCAAAATCTACGAAAACTGATAGAAGAAAAGCAAGTTGTCTTGTAAGAAGTTATGAATGTTTAATTTTTAGTTTTGAATGTGAATTAAACATTCATAATTTATAATTCAACATTCATTAAGCAATAACTAATAGGCGATATCGTTATTAGGGTATATTATGAATAACTACCTAAACACATATCGCCTATGTTTTCAAATTTTACCCAAGAAAATCTTATATCTTTCATTTACGGAGAAGCTCCACAAGATTTAAGTGACCGCATATTATCAGCAAAAAAATTCGACTCAGAATTAATTGAAAAACTAGATGACTTAGGTCAAATAAAAAGAGGATTAAATAAATTAAAATATAATCCTAGTGCACTAGTAGTTGAAAATATTTTATTGTATAGTAAAAATTCTCTTGCTTTAGAAATAGCATAATTTCGTGTAATATATGAGCATAAGCATCCACTTCTCTGTGGATAAATAATTATGCTTAAATATTTTTCTCTATAATAAAAGGTATACCTTTATATGAAGGTGTTGAGAATACATCATGCATCAAAATGCTTGCATAATCTTTCTCATTCTACAATACTTATATATAAAATATCACATTAATGGCTGCAAATACAGAAAAACTTAAAGCTCTCCAACTAACTTTAGATAAATTAGACAAAACTTACGGAAAAGGAACAGTCATGAAGCTAGGCGACTCTAAAGTTGTAGCTGCTGAGGCTACTTCTACCGGTTCGTTAGGTTTAGATATAGCTTTAGGTATAGGTGGTTTCCCAAAAGGAAGAATTATAGAAATATATGGGCCGGAATCCTCCGGAAAAACCACTTTGGCAATTCATGCTATAGCAGAAGTACAAAAAAAAGGTGGGATCGCCGCTTTTATTGATGCAGAACATGCTTTTGATAAGTTTTATGCTCAAAAATTAGGTGTAGATATCGAAAATTTATTGATCTCTCAACCAGATGATGGCGAGCAAGCATTAGAAATTGCTGATAACTTAATACGCTCCGGCGCTATTGATATTGTAGTGATTGACTCTGTAGCTGCTTTAGTCCCTAAAGGGGAAATTGAAGGTGAGATGGGTGATTCAAAAATGGGTTTACAAGCTCGTTTAATGTCTCAAGCGTTGAGAAAACTAACCGGAACGATCAACAAAACCGGTTGCTGCTGTATGTTCATTAATCAGCTGAGAGAAAAAATTGGGGTAATGTTTGGCAATCCTGAAACTACTACCGGTGGCAATGCTTTGAAATTTTATGCTTCCGTAAGGTTAGATATTAGAAGGATCGGACAGATTAAAAACGGCGATGATATCGTAGGGAATAGAACAAAAGTAAAAGTCGTAAAAAATAAAATGGCTCCTCCTTTTAAAGTAGTGGAATTTGACATTATGTATGGACAAGGAATCTCAAAAGTTGGAGAACTTTTAGATATCGGAGTAGGATTGAATATTATTGAAAAAAGTGGATCATGGTTTAGCTATGATGGAAATAAATTAGGCCAAGGACGGGATTATGTAAAACAGCTTCTTATTGATAATCCTGAGCTGGCAGAAGAGCTGGAAACTAAGATTAAAGCAGCCATTTTAGGTACCCCTGAAAAAACTGAGAATACAGAAAAATCTGCTAAAAAAACAGCGAAGGACCCAGCTTAATATTTAAGCTAGATAGAAGTTAACCAAAAGGGAGATTAAGAGTTAAACTTTTTTAACTCTTACGGCATTCATCCCTTTTTCACCACGTTCTAATTCAAAGCTGACGTTATCATTTTCTACAATGTCATGTTCAAAATTACTCATATGAACAAAATATTTTTCGTTTGTTCCATTTTCTTTGATGAAGCCATAACCTTTTTCATCATTATAAAAATCTAGCTTTCCTTGTTTAATAGGATCTTCTTCTTCACGTTTGGGTACGCCAAGCTCAATTTTTTTGATATCGACTTTTTTCTTCTTTGCAGGATCCGGAGGAGTATCTACTATATTACCGTTCTCATCTACATAAGCTAACATGTTTTCCAGGTCTCCGGCACCTTCTTCAGTGTTTGCTTTACGTTCTTCACGTTTTAATAATTTTTCTTGCTGCTTCTTTAACCGTTTTTTTTCCTTTTCTTTCTTGCCAAAGGTTTGTTTCGATTTGGCCATATATTTTAAATTGTTTTAGTTAGGTATATTAATAATGCTTTTAACAAAAAAGTTCGATTAGAATAAAATTAAAAAAGCCCATCTTTAAACAGACGGGCTTTTAATATGCAAAACTTAAATTAAAGAACAGTTACATTTATGGCGTTTAAACCTTTTGGACTGTCTTCTGCTTCATAACTTACTTTATCACCTTCTGCTATATCTTCACTTAAACTATTTTGATGTACAAATACATCTTTGCTACCATCATCTGGTGTAATAAAACCAAACCCTTTGCTGGTATTAAAAAATTTTACTGTTCCTTTACTCATTATTGAATTATAATTATTTTAAAAACGGAAAGGTAGCGTTTGCGTAGCTGATGTACTAATTTTAAGCAATTAAATTTTAAATTTCTTTATTACAAGCTCAAAATATCTAATAAAAGTTTTAATAAGCAAAAGATTAATCTTCTAAAATTTTAAATTCTGTTCTTCTGTTTTCCTGACGCCCAGCTTCTGTATCATTGTTAGCAATTGGCGCATCCATGCCATAGCCCTTATATTCTAATCGCTGCACATCAACCCCCGCCTTAACTAAATAATCTACTATAGTTTTAGCTCTGGCTTCGGAAAGTTTTTGATTATAAGCTTTTGTTCCTACATTATCTGTATGTCCTGAAATTTCTACTTTAAGCTTGGAAAAATCAGTTAACAATTTTGTTAAGCGTTCCAGCTCTGCATAAGATGATGGCCGAAGAACGGACTTATCGGTATCAAAAAATACATTTTTCAATACAATTTTACTTCCTACCTTAATGCTTTTCAATCTTACATCTTTGACTATTTCTCTGTATTCGCTGACTTCCGGAATATCAAAATTTTCTGAATGAAATAAATAACCTTCCGCTTTAACAGCAATACCATAATTATATCCGGATGGAAGTGTCACTAAATATTTTCCGGTTTCACTGTTAGATTCAAAAACTCCAACAATTTCATTCTTTTCATTATCTACTAATTCTATGGAAGCCTGGACGGGTTTTAAACTTATCTCATCTAAAACTTTTCCTTTTAATATAGTTGGAAGATGTTCCTCTACTGCTACCACTGGTGCCATGTAAATATTACTTACTAAAGGCTCCTGCTCATTAGCTAATAAATTATCTTCTGTATTTAGAACCACAGGTTTCTCCGGGCCAAGTAGCGTTACTTTGTAGATATCTTTTTCACCAAGGCCATCAAGCCGTTCGGAGGCATAATAGGCATGTTTTCCATTTGCCGCCACTACAAAATAAACATCGTTGTCGGGTGTGTTGATAGGATATCCTAGATTAATGGGCTCAGACCAGCTATCATCTTTAAGTTTAGATTTAAAAATATCATATCCGCCCATACTTTCGTGGCCTTGTGAACTAAAATACATAGTTTTGCCGTCATGACTTATAAAAATACCTTCTTCATCATAAGTAGTATTTAAGGTTTCTCCCATATTCACTGCTTCTCCCCATTTACCTTTTTCATCCATATCCGAATAATAAATATCTCTACCGCCAATGCCACCGGGCTTATCAGTAATAAAATAGATTCTTTTTCCATCATGTGAGTAACAAGCAGAAGATTCATGAAAGTCACTGTTTATAGCTTTCGGAAGTTTCTTTGGCTTTGACCATTCATTTCCTTCTAATTTACATTCGAAAATATCACCGGCTCCTTTATTATATCCCAGATCTTTATAGATAAATAATTTTTGTCCGTCGGCAGTCAAGTTAACAGTAGCATCGTGAATATCTGTGTTTATGGGCGCACCCATATTAGCAGGTTCAGTCCACTCATTACCATCATTATAAGAAATATAAATATCTTCAAAGAAATCTTGATCAATTTCAGACAACTCGCCACCCATTGAAGTTTCTCTTCTTGACGTAAAGATCAGCACACTTTCATCTGCTGAAATTAAAGGCCCATAATCCGGATAGCGAGAATTTACAGTTTTACCTATATTGTCTATGAAAGCCCTGGTACGTTCAGCAAGGTAAGACTTGCCTAATTCACACTCTAATATATGTTTATTTACCTTTTTTTGCTCTATAAAACGCTGCTCTGCACTTAATGCATTTAAATATTCTTTAAATTTTTCAATGGCAATATCAAAAGCATACTCTAGTTGATAAGCAGAACCTAGTAAATATATCGCCTCTTTATTCACATCAGGATCTAGTTGTAAAGCTTTTTCTAAATATTTTATAGCATTAACTTTTTGAGGCGTAAACATATAGCAGACTCCGATTTTATAATTGAGTTCTGCATTGTCTGAGTTAAAACGATTAGCTTGTTTATAAAAAGGCAATGCGCGTCTGTATTTCCCTGCCCCTGTGGAATATTCATTATTATATTCATCATCACCCTTTTCTAAATTCTTGAGTGCATCTTTGAATTCATCCTTTTTATTAGGAAATTTTTCTTTAACAAATTCCACATTCTCTTGTGCATAGGCAATATGAAAGACAACACAGAGAAAAAAGCTTAAGTTTAAGATTATTTTTCGCATTCTACAGTTATATAACCTTGGGCTGCTGTAACGCCTAATTCTAAGGCTTTTTTCCAATCTTTACATGCACCGGTTGGATTTCGTTGCATCTCTGCAGTAATACCTCTATTTAAATAAGCATATCCATATTGTGCATTAATGTTAATTGCTTTATTAAAATCATTAATTGCTTTTTCATATTCATATATTTCATAATATGCAGAGCCTCGGTTATTATAAGCATATGCATAATCAGGTTTAGCAGCTATTGCTTTTGAAAAATCTTCAATAGCATTTTTATATTGTTTCATTTCGTGCTTGACACTACCTCGATTATTATAAGCAATATGATAAGTGGAATCCAACTCAATTGCTTTAGAATAAGCTTGTAAAGCTTCATCATATAATTTTAAGATCTTTTTTGCACTTCCAATGTTATTGTATGCAATTTTTAGTTGAGGGTCTTGGCCTATTGCTAATTCATAATCTTTGATCGCATCTTCATATTGTTCTAATTTCCTTTTGGCACTGCCGCGATCATTATAAGCTTGTGCCTTATCATCCAAATACTTTGCAGCATCAGTAAAATGAATAATAGCTTTGTTATATTCGGCCTCTTTAAACTGAATTTTGCCCATTTGATAATGTGCCTGTCCTTTTGCAGGATTTAAGGCTATAGTGCTTGAGAAATCTAAATATGCATTATGTTCATCTTTTAATGATAAATAACATATCGCTCTTTCATAAAATGATAATGGATTTGTAGAATCAAAGCTAATAGCATGAGAAAAATTATTTATCGCGTCTTGATATTCAGATTTTTGATAGTAGATGTTACCTAAATTAAAATAGGCATCTTTAAAAGCAGAATCCAGTTTTACAGCTTCATTAAATAAAAGTTTAGCACTATCTAAGTTATTTTGATTATAAAGTGCAATGCCTCTATTATATAAGATATGGGCCTTTTGCTTATTGACTGCTGCCACAATACTTACAGAATCACTGACAATATTATTATTTAGAGAATCTGTTGTTTGTCCGCCAACATTTGAGAAGCAGATGCAGAGTATCCAGAAACATATACATGATAATATTTTCATTG
Organism: Chitinophagales bacterium; assembly: GCA_965213575.1. GTDB lineage: Bacteria > Bacteroidota > Bacteroidia > Chitinophagales > JAUHXS01 > JAUHXS01. The sequence goes on from CBDBZN010000015.1 coordinate 15,723, forward strand.
CAGCAAGGTTAACTTAATATCAATGATGTATAGTAATCTTCTCTAAGATAAAAATATTTTTCACAATTACTTTAAAGAATCTGTTGATCATGATAATAATTAATTACCCGATTTTATTCAATGCTAATTAAATCTTTCCGGTACCCAACAGATGAAGTAGAGCAAAATGACTTTTCACAGCTCCAAAAAAAGTTTTATGTTGATTATAAGGCACATCAAATTCCTTGGCCGTTTCTTTTACCAAATAAGAAATTTTTTATAATGAACGTGGCATATATTAGGAAATAAGTGATGTTCTATCTGATAATTTAATCCTCCTATAAACCAAGAGAAAAACACACTCTTTCGAGCAAAATTGCTAGTTGTATTCATTTGATGAATTGCCCAATTATTTTCGACACTTGAATTTTCATCAACTTCATAGAATTCTGTTTCTTTAACTACATGGGCTGATTGGAAAACCAGTGCCAAGAAGAGGCCACTGATAAATTGCATCAGTAGAAAACCCAATAAAACATGCCACCAGCTGATATTCATTATTACAATTGGTAAAATTAATGTAAAAAGTAAATAAATAATCTTATTTAATATAAGGTGGCTCCACGCTTCTTTAGGGGTAAGTCCTTGACGAATAAGCAGGCCACGTTTACTAAAATCTATCAATTGTTGAAAATCTTTAACAAACAATTTAAAAATTGTCATCAATCCATACAAAAATGGAGCATAGAATGCTTGTAAAGAATAAGCTTTATGTGGCTTTTGGGTTGAAGAAAATCGCATCACCGCAATTTCCAAATCTTCATCAAAGCCCTCAATATTAGTAAAAGAATGGTGCAATACGTTATGTTGTATCTTCCACGTGATGTGAAAAGCTCCAATGATATTCATCAAGTATCCTAGTCCTTTATTTATTTTTTTCTTCTTAGAATATGATCCATGATTTGCATCATGAATTACAGCCAAGCCTATTCCGGACATTCCCAATCCCATCAAAACCCACATGAAATACATCAAATCCAAAGATTGAATAATTCCCCCTATCATACATGCTAATGGAATTAAATACAGCGCCAGCATAAAAGCAGTTTTAGCCTTCATGTTAAAATCACCATGTTTAGAAAGATTATTTTCTTTAAAATAAAGATTTACCTTTCTTCTTAATTCAATAATAAATTCAGGTTTATCTTTAATATTAAATTTAACTGTAGAGATAGTCATAAATGAGAATTTGTATTAAGATAGTACATTATTTTTTATACTGCTCATGAAGATTTAAAACGACTTCAAATATTTCTTTAAAAAAATTTTAATTCCACATACTGTTATATTTTTTCCGATTGGGTAATCTTCATCTTTAGGAATTATGAAGAAGTTGTTTTTAGTTTCTAAATCTTCTATTCCATTTTTTAATCCTTTAGTTACTGTAGGATTAGTAGAATACTTTATTTCAATTGAAGCAATTGGGTTAAGAGATTTTGTAATTACGATGTCTATCTCAGTGCCGGCATGAGTTCTATAAAAATACAAATCCAAATCGGAAGATTTTTCTGCACGTATTTGCTGTAAAACGTAAGATTCAAATGAAGCTCCTAAAACCGGCATTCCTAAGAGTTCGTCAAAGGAGTCGATTCTCATTAATCGGTGGAGAAGTCCTGAATCTGCGATGTAAACTTTAGATGATTTGACAATTCTCTTTTTAGCATTGAATGAAAAAGGCGACAAACGGTTAATCATAAAAGTGCCTTCTAAAAAGTTTATATATTTATTGATGGTATGATTAGTTAATCCCAATGAATTACCTATAGCGGTAGCATTCAATAGAGAGCCGCTTTGCCAAGATAGCATTTCCCAAAGTCTTCGAATCAATTGGGGAGAGGCTGATAATCCTAAAAGGGGTAAATCGCGTTCTATATAGGTTTTTATAAAATTGTCTAACCAGTTTTTAGATTGTACATTAGTTTTAGCTAAAATGCTCTCCGGAAATCCTCCAAAAAAATGATGCTCGTTACTATCTATATTAGGAAGTTCTAATATAGAAAATGGTTTAAGTTCAACATACCCTATTCTACCGGCGAGTGATTCCGAGGAATCTCTGATTAAATGTGGGGTTGCAGAACCTAGTATGATAAATCGTAACGGCACTCGATTCTCATCAACTGATGAACGTATAATCGGGAAAAGCTCCGGTTTAATTTGAATCTCGTCAATAATAACGCAATTATCTTTATTGGCATCAAAAAATAATTCTGCAGATTCCATTTTCTGAAAATCTGAAGGCTTTTCTAAATCTATGTATATACAATTTTTATTTATCGATTTTGCATACTTTTTAACCAGTGTAGTCTTTCCTACTTGTCTCGGGCCTAAAATGCCAATCACAGGTAAAAAATCTCCTAATTGATGCAGTTCTATATTATATTTTCGATCAATTATCATAGAATATTGGAATTGATATTTCCATTTTTCTAGGTAAAACTAAGTTATTTTACCGGCTAGAATTTTCTAACCTTAATTTTAAAATTTGCAATCTGTAATCTCTCACCCCGCCCAACCTTCTCTATCCAAACTCCGATACTGAATAGCTTCTGCAATATGTTCCGGACGGATATTATCTGATGCAGCCAAGTCAGCGATAGTTCTGCCCACTTTTAAGATGCGATCATACGCACGAGCAGAAAGGTCTAGTTTTTCCATAGCGGTTTTAAGTAAGTTTTGCCCAACTTTATCCAACTGGCAAATCTCTTTGAGTTGTTTGTTGGTCATTTGCGCATTACAATGCTGCCCTTCTGATTTTTCAAAACGTTTTTCTTGAATCTGCCTGGCAGCTACTACTCGACTGCGTATATCTTTACTTACTTCAACGCATGTATTTTCATCTGAAAGTTCATTAAACGGTACGGGTGTTACTTCCACATGCAAGTCAATCCTATCCAATAACGGCCCTGATATTTTATTTAAATATTTCTGTACAATGCCGGGAGCACAAACACATTCCTTATCCGGGTGATTATAATAACCACATGGGCATGGATTCATAGATGCAATAAGCATAAAACTGGCAGGATAATCCACACTAAATCTAGCTCGGGCAATGTTAACCTTGCGTTCTTCCATTGGTTGGCGGAGCACCTCTAATACTGTTCTTTTAAATTCCGGCAATTCATCTAAAAACAAAACCCCATTATGAGCTAAAGAAATCTCTCCGGGCTGCGGTTGGTTACCGCCACCTACTAATGCTACATCTGATACAGTGTGATGAGGAGAACGAAACGGCCGTGTTGCAACCAACGATTCAGTAGATAACTTCCCGGCTACAGAATGTATCTTAGTTGTTTCTAATGCTTCATAAAGTGTAAGCGGAGGCAATATAGTAGGCAAGCGTTTGGCAAGCATTGTTTTTCCTGCTCCCGGTGGGCCGATTAAAATTACATTATGGCCCCCCGAGGCAGCAATTTCTAAAGCTCTTTTAATATTTTTTTGTCCTTTTACATCATCGAAATCTAAGTCGGGATGATCTTGATTTGCAGAAAACTCTGAGCGAGTATCTACAAAAGTAGGTGTAATGATTTTATCTCCATTTATAAAGTCAATAGTTTCTTGAATATTTTCTACGCCATACACCTCTAAGTCATCTACAATTGCCGCTTCTCTGGCATTTTTTTTCGGCAAAATAAATCCTTTAAATCCTTCTTTTCTAGCTTGGATAGCAATCGGCAGCGCCCCTTTTATAGGTTGAAGGCTTCCATCTAAAGATAATTCTCCCATGATGATGTACTTGCCTATATCTTCATTTTTTACCTGGTCTGATGCAGCGAGAATACCTATTGCCATCGTAAGGTCATAAGCAGAACCTTTCTTTTTTAATATCTGCCGGAGCCATATTAATGACAATCTTTTGCCGCGGCATTTTATAACCGATATGTTTAATTGCTGTTTCTATTCGTTGCCATGCTTCCTTCACTGCATTATCAGGCAATCCCACCATATAGTATTTATTTCCAGCTCCTACGCTTACTTCTACGGTGATTGTGGTAGCATCTATACCGTAAACGGTACTTCCATATGTTTTTACTAGCATACTACAATTATTACACAGCAGGCAGCAGATATTATAATATTCTGCTTTTCATTTAAAAAATAATGCAACAATTTAGATATTACTTCGTATAATGTAATTTAATTACTAGACTAAATAAGTTGCGTATGGATGACTTTGACAAAACTAATCTAAAAAACGACAATTTAAATGCTGATAGCCTTTCTTCAGAGAAACAAAGAGAAGAAAATGCTAAAATATTAGCTACGTTGCTAGATGATTTAGATATGATCTTTTAGTTAGCGCAGCCTATCCATAGACCGAACGAGCTTTTCATCTTTTCTGATGCTCCTCATTGCTAAGTAGATAAATAAAATTACAAAAAACGGAATGACTATTCCAAATCCATATGTATGAATTGCTGCTGTTGCAGCTAAGCTAAATGAATGAACATAAACTGCTACTCCTATAAAAAGGGCAGCTAAGGTGATCGTAAATTGACAAAATCTGATTTGTTGTTTTCTATTTTTATATAAAAATAACGCTATAAATGGCATAAGTATCATTAAACATGCTAAGATCATCAATGGCATGTTGTAATAAACTGAGTAAATAACTTTTTCACTATCAACTTCTATAATCCACATATCTAATAAAAACAATAAAGCTGCAGAAATAGAAGCTAAGAATAAATAAATACTTTGAACACGTTGGATCATAACATCAATTTTTATAAATAGGCCAATTTACTTTTCTTCTACAAACATACAACATATCCAATTTAAATTTAAAAATTCTATTCCCTACCTTTGTATTATAAAATACAAGGACTGAAAACAGCTTATGTAATAGATGCCGTAAGAACTCCGGTCGGAAGATATGCCGGTGCTTTAGCCACAGTAAGGCCGGATGATTTAGCCGCTTTAGTAATCAGGGCATTGATGGAAAGAAATCCTAACATTGATCCTAAAGCCATAGAAGATGTGATTTTAGGATGTGCAAATCAGGCAGGAGAAGATAATAGAGATGTAGCTAGAATGGCTTTATTATTAGCCGGCTTACCTATTGAAGTTGGTGGCAATACTGTAAATAGGCTGTGTGCTTCAGGTTTACAGGCGATCATGGATGCTTCAAGAGCAATCATGTGCGGAGATGGTGAAATTTACATAGCGGGAGGTGTAGAAAGCATGACAAGAGCTCCCTTTTGCTATGGCAAAGTCTGAAACATCCTTTAACAGGAAACCGGAAGATATATGATACGACTATCGGTTGGCGATTTACCAACCCTAAGTTAGCTAAAATGCATTATCCTTACGGAATGGGAGAAACAGCCGAGAATGTAGTGGAAAAATATGGTGTTTCGAGAGAAGACCAAGATGATTTTGCCTACAGTTCTCAACAAAAATATAAAGCAGCTCATGCTAAAGGTAAATTCAAAGATGAAATTGTTCCGGTAGAAATCCCTCAACGAAAAAGTGCTTTAGTAGTAGTGGAGGAAGATGAACATCCTCGTCCGGATGCGCCAAGAGATAAATTAGGTGATCTTAAGCCGGAATTCAGAGAAGGCGGATCGGTTACAGCCGGTAACTCTTCCGGTGTAAATGATGGAGCGGCAGCATTGCTTATTGCTTCTGAAGAGGCAGTAAAAAAATATAACCTTAAACCAATGGCTAAAGTAATTGCTATGGCAATAGCGGGAGTTTCGCCTGACTGCATGGGTATTGGGCCCATACCTGCCACTCAAAAAGCTTTAAAAAGAGCCGGCTTAGAAGCAAAAGATATTGATTTGGTAGAATTGAACGAAGCATTTGCTTCTCAATCCTTAGTTTGCATGAGAGAGTTGGGTTTTGATGAAAGCATAGTCAATGTAAATGGCGGCTCTATTGCTATCGGTCATCCACTAGGAGCTTCCGGTGCAAGAATTTCAGCTACTTTGCTACATGAAATGCAAAAACGAGATGATGTGAAGTACGGTTTGGCAACGATGTGCGTAGGAGTAGGGCAAGGAGCAGCAGTGATTTATGAAAAAAATCTAGTTATCATTGATCCCTTATCAGATAAATTTCAAGCATCTTATAATTAAGCATTCAACATTCTAAATTGAACCTAACTATTGATGTAGGTAACTCTAAAACTAAAATTGCTGTCTTTCAACAAGATGACATAATTTTTACTGCCGGTTTTAAACATCTTAGTTTAATAAATATAATTGAGCTGTTTAACAATTACGAAATAACTGCCGTAATTAGCGCTGAAGTAGGAAAGGCAATTTCAGAAGAAGTAATTCATTATTTACATGATAAAGCAACTTATATAAATTTTAACTATCATTGCTCTATTCCGATTAAAAACACCTATAAAACTCCGGAAACACTTGGTAAAGACCGGCTGGCAGGAGTAATAGGTGCTTCCTATTTATATCCAAAAAAAAAATATTTTAGTAATTGATGCCGGTACTTGCATTACCTATGATTTTATTGATAAAACAAAAAAATACTTAGGTGGCAGCATTAGTCCGGGCATTAGTATGCGACTTAAAGCACTTAACAATTTTACAGATAAACTGCCGTTAGTAGAGCGAAAAGATTGGAATGGCCTTATTGGCAAAAGTACGGAAGAAGCAATTTTAGCCGGAGTTTACAATGGTATTTTACATGAAATGGATGGAATAATTGATGAATATAATAAAGAATATAAACAGCTTATTACAATTATTACCGGTGGAGACAGTAATTTTTTTGGATCAAAACTTAAAAATGAGATATTTGCAGTCTCAAATTTAATTCACATTGGATTAAATGAAAATATTAAAGCAACATGGCTAAGCACCTAATTGGTTACATTCTCATCTTTATTTTATTTATAAATAATATAGTGCGTGGGCAGGATAATAATCTTTTTTCTCAATTTGGCTTAGGAGAACTTCAAGAAGGCAATTTTGCTCCTAATCGAGGTATGGGAGGAGTAAGCGCGGGCTTTAGAAGTAATGAAATGTAAATTTTGCCAATCCGGCTTCATACAGCGCGATTGATTTGACCACTTTGAAGTAGGTATAAGTGGTATTTCCCGTACTTTTAAAACTGAAAGTGTAATGCAATCTTCTAGAGATGTAAGCTTAAGTTACATGGCATTAGCATTTCCGGTAACCAAATGGTGGGGAGGAAGTTTTGGTATTAGGCCTTACAGCAAATCTAATTATGAAATAACTTACAAAAAATTTGATCCGTCAACTGATTCTGTTAAATATATAACAAGGGCATCAGGAGGAATTAACCAAATATATGTAGGTAGTGGCTTTAGTTTATTAAATATAGATCAAACCAAAGCGGATACGGTATTAAGAACGGTCTCTAAAACCTCTTATATAATTAACGATTCAATCATTATGCTGCCTGACAGCATCACACCTGCTTGGTTAAAGCGAAATAAATATCTTTACCAAGGACAAATTGTCGAAATTGCAGTAACCCAATCTAAAGAGTTAGTAAATATTGATCGAGCTAAATATCATAATATTTCCATAGGTGCAAACGTACATTATTCTTTTGGTGTATTAAAAACAATTGATTATGCACTTTTTGACAATTCAGGAAGCAACGCTTTTTTCAACACCAGAAGCACTAATAATCTTACTGTAAACAATATTACTTGGGATGCAGGTATTCAGTATACAACAATAGTAACTGAAGCAGTTGCAGTAACTATAGGCGGAAGTGGACAAATTTCGCAAGAATTGCAAGGAGAACAACATGCCAGATTAGAGACTTTTAGAGGCAATACCATTCCGGTTCCCGGAGTAAATATTAGAGATACGGTAGGGCCTTTCGTGACCCGAAGCATTGGTTATACGCCCTCTACCTTTCAAGTGGGCATGATGTTTAAAAAAGACAATGCCTGGAAAGTAGGAACGGATGTTAGATGGGAAAACTGGTCAAAATATAGGACACCGACCGGACAAAAAGATGATAACTTGACTAATAGCTATACGTTCTCTCTAGGCGGTGAAATTATTCCTGATATAGATAGAAAAGGCTGGAGAAGCTTTGCTTATAGGCTGGGAAGCCGCATGGGAACAAAGCATTTTGTGTTAAATGCCAAACAAGTAGATAATTTTGGCATAACTATTGGGATGGGTATACCGAAAAGAACAATTTTGATCGTGAATGATATCAAACAAAAGTATACTTTCTATCCATTTAACATAGCTTTAGAATTTGGCAGGTCAGGAAGTATTAAGGATAACTTAATAAGAAACACTTATTTCAAAAGTACGATCGGATTATCTTTAAATGATAAATGGTTTAATAAAAGAAAAATTGAATAAATGATAAATCTTAAAAATATTTCTCTTGCTATTATAGTATTCTTTGGAGTACATTCAAACATTTCTGCGCAATGCGATAAATGGGGTGCTGATAGTGTAAAAGCAATGCAAGAACTTTCTGTCTATAAAGAATTTTATAAACAAGATAATTATAAAGATGCCTTTCCTCATTGGATGTATGTATATAAAAAAGCACCGGGTGCAAGAAAGTTCACCTATGTTGATGGCGTAAAAATTTAGAAAATAAAATTGAAGCAACTAAAGATGA
>CBDBZN010000016.1:0-207424 GCA_965213575.1 Chitinophagales bacterium
TATTTTATTTCTGTTGACCAAGGCGCGGGCAAAAGAATAACATTTCAGCCTCAATCTTCCGCAGTAGCTACGCATGAAGTAAATAGTTTTGATGATTATGATTTTATTGAAAATGATGATAAAAATCTTATCAAAACAGGCAGGGAATGGTATGGAGATCAGTTTGACTTTACCCTACAAAGAAATTATACCTTTAAAAATTTTACAAATGTCATCATTACCGATTCCGCATATTTTTCAGCAAGTGTAGCAGCTAGATCTATCCCTTCCAGTACTTCTAGTTCTTTTACTATAAAATATAATAACACAACGTTAGTTAATCCAACCATTTCAGGAGTGCCGGAAGATTACACTGCGCCCTATGCTAAAGAAGAAAATAGTGAAAATTATTTTTTCCCGCAAGGAAATCAAATAAGTATAGATGTAATTTATAATCAAGGAAATTCATCTTACACCGGATGGTTAAACTATTTAGCTGTAAATGTGCGCAGACGGTTACAAATGGCAGGCAATCAAATGCTATTTAGAGATATTAAGTCTGTCGGCCCAGGCCAAATAGCACAATATCATATTACTAATGCTAATTCATCTATAAAAATATGGGATGTATCAGACCCTGTCAATACTAAAGTCCAAAGTGCTGTATTAACTGGGAGTGAATTGGTTTTTAAGCAATCTGCAGATGCTTTGAAAACTTATATTGCTCATTCGGGAGCAGAGTATTTACAGCCAATAGCTGTAGGAAAAATTACTAATCAAAATTTAAGAGGAGCCGGATTTCCTGACATGCTTATCGTGACTCATCCAAGCATTTTATCACAAGCAAGCCAATTAGCCAATTTTCATAAAAATAATAATGGATTAAATGTATTAGTCGCTACTTACCGATAAGATATACAATGAATTTTCTTTCGGGGCACAAGATATTACTGCTATTAGAGACTTTGTAAAATTTTTTTATGATAATGCCGGAAATGACAGCACATTGATGCCTCGGTACTTATTGCTTTTTGGAGATGCTTCTTATGATGTGAAAGATAGAGTCCCTTCTAATACCAATTTAGTACCTACGTATCAAAGTAAAACTTCTTTGCATCCTGTAAGTAGTTATGCTACTGATGATTACTATGGCCTTTTAGATGCTAATGAAGGAGATAATATTGCTTCGTCAGGACAATTACTAGATATTGCTATCGGTAGGTTGCCGGTTAAAAATGCACAAGAGGCAGCAGTAGTAGTGAATAAAATTATTCATTATGCTTCTTCCTCAGCTACTTTAGGAGATTGGAGAAATAGAATGTGTTTTGTAGCCGATGATGAAGATAATAATCTTCACCTTAATCAAGTAGAGGATGGTTTAACTGATTATTTAAGCAATCACTATCCTAGCTATAACTTACAAAAAGTATATTTAGATGCTTATCAACAGGAATCTACCCCGGCCGGAGGTAGGTATCCTGAAGTAAATAATGCTATTCTCAGCCAACTTTTTAAAGGAACTATGATCATGAACTATACCGGCCATGGTGGAGAATCAGGTTGGGCGCATGAGCATATTTTTAATACAGAGGATATTAATAAGCTCAACAATAAGGATAAGTTGCCTTTATTTATAACTGCTACTTGTTCTTTTAGCCGTTATGATAACCCGGAAAAAGATGCAGGAGGAGAATTGCTATTGTTAAACCCCGATGGAGGAGCAATCGCGTTGATGACTACTGTTAGGATTGTAAATGCCGGTGGAAATTATAATTTGAATATTAAATTTCTAGAAAATCTATTTGAGCCCTTTAATGGAGAAATACCCACCTTTGGCGAAGTAGCATTACGAGCTAAAAATGCTATTAATGGAGGGGTTAACAATAGAAATTTCACTTTATTGGGAGATCCGGCACTAAGGCTGCCATATCCCGAACATGTTATTTCTATTGATAGTATCAATGGGCAATTATTAGGGAGCAGTTCATCAGATACGATTAAAGCATTACAAAAAATTACGATCAGTGGGAATCTAAAGGATAAGAATGGAGTTGCTTTAAATAATTTTAACGGTATAATTTATCCTACTATATATGATAAAGCAAGCGAAGTAACTACCTTAGGAAATGACCCCGGTAGCAGTGCCAAGAATTTTTCTGTAAGAAATAATGTAATTTATAAAGGAAAAGCAAGTGTAAAAAATGGTAAATATAGCTTTACCTTCATTACTCCGAAAGATATTGCACAAAATTTTGGCTATGGGAAGTTAAGTTTCTATGCCGATAATAATATTGATGATGCCGCTGGCTTTTATGATAGTGTGGTCGTAGGAGGATTAAATGATAGTTTAGGAGAAGATGAAGCAGGCCCGGAGATCAGTTTGTTTTTGAATGATGAAAAGTTTGCTTCAGGTGGCATTACCGATGAGAGTCCGTTATTAATAATTAAGTTAAAAGATTTGAGTGGAATGAATACAGTCGGTGCGGGTATTGGCCATGACTTAACCGCTGTGTTAGATGATAATACTAAAAACACCATTGTATTAAATGATTTTTATGAAGCGGCATTGGATAATTATCAAGAAGGTGAAGTAGAATATCCACTTTCTAATTTAGAGCAGGGCAATCATAGCTTAAAAGTTAAAGCTTGGGATGTTTATAATAACTCTTCAGAATCATATATAGAATTTGTCGTAGCTCCTTCAGAAGATTTTGCGATCAACCATGTATTGAATTATCCTAATCCTTTTACGACTAATACTGACTTTCATTTTGAGCACAACCGGCCGGGCGATTTATTGGAAATTAGCTTGCGTATTTATACTGTTTCAGGAAAACTTGTAAAAACTATTCAAACAGAAAGAGCTACACAAGGTTATAGAGTAAAATGATATTAATTGGAATGGGCTGGATGATTTTGGCGATAAAATTGGTAAAGGTGTTTATATTTATAAGCTCAAGGTTAGAGCTTCTAACAGCCAAACAGCAGAGGAATTGGAAAAATTAGTTATTTTGCAATAATATTTTGCAATATTTAATTATATTTAATCGTTAGACAAAAATAAAGCAAACGATATTCAAGTTTGTAATCGATCAATAAAAAGATATTTTAATGAGATTTTTAAGTGTTTGCTCTGTTATTTTATTACTCACTATATCCACCATTTTAAATGCACAAAACTTACAACTCCTAGACGGACGGGAAGTTAACACAGTAACTTCTGCAGTCCCTTTAATGCGAATTTCGCCTAATGCCCGCTCAGGCGCTATGGGAGAAACGGGTGTGGCTACTACCCCGGATGCTAACTCACTTCATTGGAACGCAGCAAAATTTGCTTTTATAGAAGATGATATGGGATTTGCTGTTTCTTACACTCCTTGGTTAAGGCAGCTGGTAGATGATATATATTTAGCTTATTTGTCAGGATATAAAAAGATAGATGAAGATCAAACATTAGCGTTTTCTTTACGTTATTTTTCTTTAGGTAATATTCAATTTACTGATATTAATGGACAGAGTACAGGCGAAGGTAATCCTAATGAATTTGCGATTGATGGAGCTTATTCACGTAAACTAACTCCTAATTTGTCAGCTTCTATTGCTTTTAGGTATATTCGATCAGATCTTGCTTCCGGACAAGTAGTTAATAATTCTCAAATAAATCCTGCCAGTGCTATTGCGGCAGACTTAGGTGTATATTATACTAAAGATGCGCAAATTGGCGGGTTAGATGGAAATTATGCTTTAGGAGCAAGTATTTCTAATGTGGGATCAAAGATAAATTATACTCAATCTGTGGAAAAAGACTTCATTCCTATGAATCTAGGATTAGGTTCTTTTGTTGGAGTAGAGTTGGATGATTATAACAAAATTGGCTTTGCTTTAGACGTAAATAAATTATTAGTCCCTACGCCCGATACGATTGACGCAGATAATAACAGTATTCTTGATCATAAAGAAAAAAGTGTACCAGAAGCAATATTCAGTTCTTTTGCAGATGCACCGGGTGGTTTTTCTGAAGAGTTAAGAGAATTTACCGTTTCTACAGGAGTAGAATATTGGTACGACAATCAATTTGCAGTTAGGGCAGGTTATTTTCACGAGCATGCTACTAAAGGCAATAGAAAGTATTTTACTATGGGATTAGGACTGCGATATAATGTATTTGGATTAGACTTTTCTTATTTAGTCCCGGTTAATGGGCAGCAAAATCCTTTAAATAACACTTTGCGATTTACATTATTATTTAACTTTGATGCATTGAAGAATACTAACGATGTTGAAGAAGGTTCTAGGCTTTAATGCAAACATTTTTAGGTTCTGTATAAAATTCATAACTATATTCTCCTCCCATTCTACCGATACCTGACTTAATCGCACCTTCCGGAACACGCAGGTCATCTATTTGCCAACCGTTGATCCAAATATTTGCATAGGATAGCTTTCGAGCTAATAAATGTCCTTTATTAATATCTTCCGTCCATATACTGGCAGCTAACCCTTGTTGGTCTTTATCAAGATATCTCTGCACTTGTTTTAGGTTTTTAAACGGAGTTAGCGTTACAATTGGACTATGAATAGGCTCATAATTACTTTTAGCATTCACCGGAAGGCCTTCAAATACAGTAGGCTCAATAAACCAGCCATTCTTACATCGATCTCCTGCAGGCATGGCAGATTTTCCGCCCGTTAATAATTTGCCACCTTCGCTCTCAATATCAGCAAGATGTTCCAAAATTTTTGTATAATGATTTCTTGATCCTATTGCCCCTTGTCTTGTTCGGGATGAAAGGGGGTCACCGACTGTTAATTTCTGTGTACGAATAATAAATTCATTTTTAAATTTTTCATAAATTGAATCTTCTACAAAAATTCTTGAATTACAAAAATAGGTTTGTCCTTGGTTATAAAAAGAAGACCGTAAGGTGTTACGCATCATTTCATCGAAATTACAATCGCCGAAAATGATATTGGGATTTTTACCGCCTGCCTCAATAAAAAGTTTTTTAAATCGGGGTAGTACTATCTGAGCCAGGTCAGTGGCCTTTTTAATACTTCCGGCGTATGCATAGGCTTGAATATCTTTATGATTTCCTAAGATAGGATTTACTTTTTCATCCTTACCATAAATGATATTAACCACGCCCGGCGGAAGCCCTGCATCAATACAAATTTGAGAAAATAAATAAGCTGTTAAAGGAGTATTTTGTGAAGGCTTAATTATAGCACAATTTCCCAGGGCTAAAGCAGGAATAACTAATTTCGTTAATGCGTAGAGTGGCGAATTCCAAGGCAAAATACATGACGTAATGCCCATAGGCTTGTGCAACGTATAATTAAATGTTCCCTGCTGCATAGCATGAAACTTTGATCCAAAGCCCATAGCTCCCACACCAAAAAATCGACATTGTTTGATAGACATAGGAATATCGATAGATTTAGCCACAGACATGGGTTTTCCATTATCTATGGATTCTGCATGAGCTAATTCATCGATATGTTGCTCCATTATATCTGCAATTCTCAACATAATTCGAGACCGTATTTCAGGAAGCGTAATTCGCCATGCCTGGAAAGCATTTTTTGCACTTTCAACGGCATGATTGATATCATTTTCAGTAGCGTCAGGATAATAATTATATACTAAACCGGTGGCAGGATTATAGTTTTCTATATAGTTTTGAGTAGAAGGCTCTACTAACTCTCCGTTGATGTAATTTTTAAGATATTTTTCTTTGAGGTTGAGCATTGTTAAATATACGATAAGGATGGAAAATAGTTGCTTGCGAAGTGATTAATTATACAAAATCAATATGTTGATAACAATGTTAGTAAAATCCAGTAATTGCAAGTATTACAGGCTGTTTATAGGTTGTTTTTTCGTATATTTGTAATCTACAAAATAGACAACACACTATGAGTGAAGAATTAAATAAAAAAGGTGATTATTCAGCGGATAATATACAGGTATTAGAAGGATTAGAAGCGGTCAGAAAACGGCCTGCCATGTATATTGGAGATATTGGCATGAAGGGTTTGCACCACTTAGTTTATGAAGTAGTAGACAACTCGATAGATGAAGCACTCGCCGGCCATTGCTCTCATATAGAAGTGATCATTAATGAAGGGAATTCTATTACCGTAAAAGATGATGGTAGAGGAATTCCTACGGAGTTGCATAAAAAAGAAAATAAATCTGCTTTAGAAGTCGTAATGACCGTGTTGCATGCCGGCGGTAAATTTGATAAGGATACTTATAAGGTTTCGGGAGGATTGCATGGAGTTGGTGTTTCATGCGTTAACGCACTTTCTACGCATTTAAAAGCGGTGGTTCACCGGAATGGAGTGATCAGTACCCAAGAATATTCTTGCGGAAAACCAACTTTTCCCATAAAAGAGATAGGCAAAACAGATAGAACCGGTACAGAAGTGACTTTTCAGCCTGACACTTCTATTTTTACCGTTTCTGAATATAATTATGAAACGCTTTCTGCAAGATTGCGCGAACTTGCTTTCTTAAATAAAGGAATCCATCTAAAAATAAGAGACGAACGGAGAAAGAACGAAGAAGGAAATTATGAAGAGGACAAGTTTTACTCTGAAGGAGGGTTAAAAGAATTTGTTGCTTATCTAGATTCCACAAGAGACCCTTTAATACAAGAACCTATCTACGTCGAAGGAGAAAGAGATAATGTAGCAGTAGAATTGGCTTTGCAATACAATACTTCATTCAGTGAAAACTTGCATTCATATGTAAATAACATTAATACTATTGAAGGAGGAACCCATGTTGCAGGCTTCAGAAGGGCTATCACCAGAGTATTTAAAGGATATGGCGAAAAAAACAAATATTTTGACAAACTTAAGATTGATATTTCGGGAGATGATTTTAGGGAAGGTTTAACTGCTATCATTTCTGTTAAGGTACCGGAGCCACAATTTGAAGGCCAAACAAAAACAAAGTTAGGCAACTCTGAAGTTACCGGAATCGTAGAAACCTGTGCAGGAGAAGCCATTACTAATTATTTAGAAGAGCATCCCAAAGAGGCAAAACAAATCATTCAAAAAGTGATTTTAGCTGCTACAGCAAGGCATGCTGCCAGAAAAGCTAGAGAGCTGGTACAACGGAAAAATGTACTATCCGGAACAGGTTTGCCGGGTAAATTATCTGACTGTTCCAGTAAACAACCGGAAGATTGTGAAATATATTTAGTTGAGGGAGACTCTGCGGGAGGTACGGCCAAGCAAGGTAGAGATCGAGTCTTTCAGGCTATTTTACCCCTTAGAGGTAAAATCCTGAACGTTGAAAAAGCAATGGAATATAAGATATATGAAAATGAAGAGATAAAAAATATGTTCACCGGCCTTGGTGTAAAAGTAGGCACTGAAGAAGATGACAAAGCATTAGATATTTCTAAGCTAAGGTATCATAAAGTTATTATCATGACGGATGCTGATGTAGACGGCAGCCACATTACTACACTAATTCTTACCTTCTTTTTTAGATATATGAAAGAATTAGTTGAAAAAGGGTATATATATATTGCTACGCCTCCTCTTTATTTAGTTAAAAAAGGTAAGGAGTCCGAGTATGCCTGGAATGATAATGATAGAGATAGAGCGGTAGCCAGGATTGCAGGTGAAGGCAAAAAGGAAAGTGTGCACATACAACGTTATAAAGGACTTGGAGAGATGAATGCAGAACAGTTATGGGACACTACCATGAATCCCGAAACGCGGACACTTAGGCAAGTTACTATTGATAGTGCTGCAGAAGCGGATCATGTTTTCTCTATGCTTATGGGTGATGAAGTTCCTCCTAGAAGAGCATTTATAGAAAAGCACGCTACTTATGCTAAAATTGATGCATAATTTGTACAGGCTGAAATAGTTTAAGATGTAGCCTTTATTCCCCAATTTGCTTCTATTTATACAGTTTAATGGATCCAAACCTAAATAAATATTGATTATGGCATACTAATTGTCGTTATTTGTGTTATGACGTGTAGTAAAAGTATCATAAATAATAATTTATTAAAAATATTGGTATTAACTATTTGGTTTTTATCAATATCTTGCCATTACTCTCCATTTAAAAATACAATCCAATCATCTATATTCACAAATCACTCTAAAACTATATTAGAGGATAATATTTTAAAAAATATTGTAGATAAGGGAGTACTTACCGTTGGGATTGAACATAATCATATCGATTATTTCGCTTTTAATGGAAAGGTGATGGGTTTAAATTACGAGATTATTAAAGATTATGCGGATTACTTAGACGTAACTGTAGTTTATAAATTAATAAATAATTTAGATGAAGGAAAGAGACAACTTAAAAATAGAGAAATTGATCTTTTAGCTAAAAATATGGAATCATCTAAAGAGATGAATGGCTTTACATTAACTAACACAGTATTAACTGATGATCTGGTTATTGTTGCTAACCGAAAAACTAATGTGAATGATTTTAGTCAATTTAAAAAACTTATTATTCCAACTACTCTTTATACAATTTATCAGCGATATGATGATTTAGCAGCATTATTACATACAGAAGTTAGGCTTAAAGAAACATCGGAGTACAATATTATAGATAGTGTAAAGCATAATAAAGAGCTTTGTACTATTGTTAGAAAAAGCCAATTAGATGCATATAAAAGAACTGAAAAGGTTGATTTTTCTGAGCAATTATTGGTAAAAGGAGAACCATTCAGTTGGCTAGTTGGCAAACATGCTACTATTTTTCAGAACAATTTTAATAAATGGATCACTACTTATAAAAAAACAGACGATTATGCTTATTTAGAGTTTAAATATTTAAGTGAATATTGTTATTTGTCTACTCGATATGATGACCGAACTTTTTCTATCAACAAAGGAATGAGCAGGTATGATAATTTAATAAAATCCTATTGTAAATCCACTAAATGGGATTGGAGATTAGTTGCCGCTCTAATTTATCATGAATCGAGATTTGATAATGAAGCGGTTTCTCCGGTAGGAGCGACAGGATTAATGCAATTAATGCCATTAACCGCTCAAGAACAAGGAATCGACAGCTTTCATTTTGCCCAAGAAAATATCAAAGCCGGGATAAATTATTTGAATGAATTAAGTACCTATTGGAAAGATATCCCATTAAAGGAAGAACAACTAAAATTTATTATAGCATCTTACAATGCCGGGCCCGGGCATATCATAGATGCGGTGAATCTAGCTAAGAAATATGGCGGCAATGATGAAGTTTGGAGTAATCATGTAGACAAATATATTAAACTCAAAACTCAACCGAAATACTACAACGACGAAGTTGTAAAGTGTGGCCAATGTAGAGGTTATGAAACCTATGACTACGTCAATAATATCTTTGAAACTTACAATCAATATTTGAGTTTGTACAACTCATAATACTTTTTCTATCTTGGTAAGCCAAACAGATATAAGTGGCTTTTATTATACAGAAATATTCTTTGTACCTGTTTTTTATTTTTTCTGCGGTTGGCTACTACCTATTAGGTTATGAGATCAATCGTGAACAGTTTCTGTCTTTATTGCTTATATGTATAGTTTTGTTTTTTTGCTATATAGGTTTGTATAAACTTAGCGGAAATAACTATAAGGCTCTTTTGATTATTTCTCTTTTATTTCATTGTATCTTTTTATTTAATATCCCAAATCTATCAAATGATTATATAAGGTTTATATGGGATGGAAGGCTCATCAATCATGGTGTAAATCCATTTAATCATTTGCCTAGTTATTATGTAGTTGATGATTTACAACGATTAGGTTTAGGCCGAAAATTATTTAGTCAGTTAAATTCGCCTAATTATTTTACTATTTATCCGCCGGTATGTCAAGCTGTCTTTTCTTTTGCTACCTGGCTATCGCCAAATAACATATTGGGAAGTGTATTTATAATGAAAGCTTTCATATTACTAGCTGAAATAGGCACGATCTATTTTATAATACGCATTTTAAAAATTTGGCAGCTACCGGCTAAAAAAGTTTTCTTATACGCACTCAATCCGCTTGTAATAATAGAAACTATGGGCAATATACATTTTGAAGCGATAATGATATTTTTTATGATTTTTTCAATTTGGTTATTGATAAATGATCAATATTGGATTTCAGCTATTTTTTTCGGGTTATCAGTTTGCACAAAATTGATTCCCTTGATGTTTCTTCCGCTTTTATTCCAGCATTTAAGGTATAAAAAATGGTTTCAATATTGTTCAATTGTATGTTTAGTAACTATACTTTGCTTTTTACCTTTCATTAATAATACGATGACTAATAATCTTTTTTCCAGCGTAGCATTATATTTTAAGAAATTTGAGTTTAATGCAAGTATCTATTATATCATCCGCTGGATAGGGTTTCAAGTTAAGGGATACAACATTATTAACATAGCAGGTATATCTCTAAGTATTATTACATTATTATCGATTTTTGTTTTGTCGTTAAAGAAAAAAATAAGTGTTCTACAGCTTCCACATAATATGTTATATGCTCTAAGCATTTATTTATTATTAGCCACGACGGTACATCCATGGTACATTATTCCACTTATTGCATTAAGTATATTCACGAGATTTAAATTCGTTATAGTATGGTCAGCTATGATTATGCTGAGTTATTACATATACAGTAATGCGCTACACGAAGAAAATATGTGGTTGATAGCAATAGAATATTTAATTGTTGGAGGATGGATGATTTATGAATTCCGGGTATTGAAATCTAACAGTTATAGCTATTAGTTTATAGCAAGCAGCTTTGTAAATTAACTACTGAATTTAGTATTAATGCTATAACTCAGGTTATGCCAGCAACCCCTTAATATCCACTTTCCCTAAAATCAATTTATCCAACCCGTCAATACTCACTCTTACCTGCGATAAAGAATCACGATCTCTAATCGTCACGGTGTCATCTTCTAATGATTGATGGTCAACGGTAATACAATATGGCGTGCCAATCGCATCTTGTCGGCGATATCTTTTGCCAATCGAATCTTTCTCGTCGTACTGACAATTGATATCTAACTTGAGCGTATCCAATATACTTCTTGCTTTTTCCGGCAAATTGTCTTTTTTAGTCAATGGCATTATGGCTGCTTTGATTGGAGCAAGTGGAGCCGGTATCTTCAATACTACTCTTGCAGAGCCATCTTCCAGCTTTTCTTCATGATAACCATTTGCAATGATTGCTAAAAACATTCTATCTAGTCCAATCGAAGTTTCGACTACATAAGGCACATAACTTGTGTTTTCTTCAGGATCAAAATATTGCAACTTTTTCCCGGAATGCTCTTCGTGGCTCTTTAAGTCAAAATCTGTTCTGGAATGAATGCCTTCCAGCTCTTTAAAACCCATAGGGAAATCAAACTCAATATCACAAGCAGCATTTGCGTAATGAGCTAATTTCACATGATCGTGAAAACGATATTTACTTTCATCGATTCCTAATGCTTTATGCCATTTAATACGCTGCCCTTTCCAGTAATCATACCATTTCATTTCTTCGCCGGGCTTTACGAAAAACTGCATCTCCATCTGCTCAAACTCACGCATCCGAAAGATAAATTGACGAGCAATAATTTCATTTCTAAAAGCCTTACCAATCTGTGCAATACCAAAAGGAATTTTCATTCTTCCGGTTTTTTGCACATTCAGATAATTAACAAAAATACCTTGAGCAGTTTCCGGACGGAGATAGATTTTGCTGGCGTTATCAGCCGTAGAACCCATATCGGTGCTGAACATTAGATTAAACTGTCTCACATCTGTCCACTCTTTGGAGCCACTTACCGGATCGGCTATTTCACAGTCGATGATTAATTGTCGTACCGCTTCCAAATCCTCCGCTTCCATGGCTGTTTTAAATCGATTGTTGATATCATCAATCTTCTTTTGATTTTCTAACACTCTTCCGTTAGTGGCAACAAATTGTTCCTTATCAAAGGAATCACCAAATCGTTTAGCTGCTTTATCTACTTCTTTATCAATTTTCCCTCTTATTTTTTCAATATGCTCTTCAATCAATACATCTGCACGATATCTTTTTTTTGACACTTTATTGTCAATTAATGGATCATTAAAAGCATCCACATGGCCCGAAGCTTTCCAAGTAGTGGGATGCATGAAGATAGCCGCATCAATTCCTACAATATTTTCATGCATCTGCACCATGCTTTTCCACCAATACTGTTTAATATTATTTTTTAGCTCACTGCCATACTGCCCATAATCATATACCGCACTGAGCCCGTCATATATTTCACTTGATTGGAAAATATATCCGTACTCTTTGCAATGCCCTATAATATTCTTAAAAAGATTGTCGTTGTTTGCCATGAAGCAAAGATAATCCTTTTGATTACGATTTTAGAATTACAATTTTTGATTTTTACTAACGTTGTGAACTCTTACAGTTTGAGGTATGAATTAAGAAGTAAGATTTATTACTCTAGTTGGTAAAACTTAAATTACATTTCGTATTTCTTATATCTTACTTCTTATTCTAAATTCGTAATTTTAAAACATGTCGATCGATATTCAACATCTTACTAAAATCTATGGAACACAAAAAGCAGTAGATGATGTATCATTTGAAATTCCTAAAGGTGAGGTTGTTGGTTTTCTTGGCCCAAATGGTGCCGGAAAATCTACCACAATGAAAATTCTTTCTTGCTTTATTCCTCCCACCGAAGGTATCGCCAAAGTCTGCGGATATGACGTGACTACTCATCCCATCGAAGCTAGAAAAAAAATCGGTTACTTGCCGGAACATAATCCGCTGTATTTAGATATGTATGTGCGAGAGTATTTAGGTTTTGTTGCCGGCATCTACAAATTAAAAAATATTACGCAACGTGTTTCTGAAATGGTTGGCCTAACTGGATTGACACCTGAATCTCATAAAAAGATAGGAGCCTTATCGAAAGGGTATAGGCAAAGAGTAGGCCTAGCTCAAGCCATGATCCATGATCCGGAAGTATTGATTTTAGATGAGCCTACTTCGGGATTAGATCCAAACCAACTGGTGGGTATTAGGCAGTTGATTCAAGACATTGGTAAAGAAAAAACAGTAATGCTGTCTACGCACATTATGCAGGAGGTACAAGCGATATGTAATAGAGTAATCATCATTGATAGCGGGAAAATAGTAGCGGATGATCAACCGGATCAGCTACAGCAACAGAAAATTAAATCTGAGGTAGTGATAACAGTAGAGTTTGAACAGGTTGTAGAAAAAGAGATCTTGTCGACACTCCCCGGAATTACTACCTTAAAAAATAGTAAGGGGAATGTATGGCATATTATAGCGGATCGTGATATACGTTCAGCTATTTCAAAATTTGCCATAGAAAAAGAATTAGGTATTTTGACAATTCAAAAAGAAACAGATAATCTGGAAACAATATTCAGGAAATTGACCTCAAAATGATTAGCATCTTAAAAAAGGAAATTAATTTATTTTTCAGTTCCATGATAGGCTACATCATTCTCATCGTGTTTTTATTAGCCGCGGGTTTGTTTATATGGGTTTTTCCTGATACCGGTATTCTCGACCAGGGCTATGCAAATCTTGATCCACTTTTTGTAATGGCTCCTTGGTTTTTTATCTTTTTAATCCCTGCTATTACCATGCGATTGTTTGCGGAAGAGTTCAAAACAGGCACGATAGAATTGCTTGCTACTAAACCATTAACTGACTTACAAATTGTATTAGGAAAATATTTTGCGTCGTTGATATTAGTATTGATTGCCTTATTGCCGACACTACTTTATTATTACACCATTTTACAGCTTGGTAGTCCGGTAGGCAATCTAGATGTCGGCGCCACTTGGGGCTCTTATATTGGCCTAATAATGCTAAGTGCAGGTTTTGTAGCGATCGGGCTCTTTGCTTCTTCTCTTACCGATAACCAGGTGGTAGCTTTTGTGGTAGGATTATTTTTGTGTTTTTTTTGCTATATCGGATTTGATTATTTGAGTAGTATTGGGATTTTTATAGGTACGTTTGATACATTTATTTTAAACTTGGGCATTAACGAACATTACAACTCTATCAGCAGAGGTGTAGTAGATACAAGAGATATCATCTATTTTTTAAGCTTAATCTTAGTTTTTTTATTAGTAACTAAAACGGTGGTGGAAAGCAGAAAGTGGTAAAATGAAACGTACTTCTAAAAAAATACAATCCATTATTAAGCTTGGGCTATTATTAGCGATTATAATCGCAGTAAATATCATTTCATCTTCTGTTTATACTCGTTTAGACCTTACGACTGATAAAAGATACACATTGTCAGATGCTACAAAAACCTTATTAGATAATCTAGAAGATGTCGTGTATGTCCAAGTGTATTTAGAAGGAGAGGGTTTTCCGGCCGGATTTCAAAAACTGCAAACTGCTACTCGAGAAATGCTTGATGAGATGCGAAGCTATGCAGGGAGCAAAATTCAATATGAATTTATCGATCCTTTAGCTGGAGTAAATGCTGATCAGCAAAAAGAAGTATATCGAGATATGGTGAAAAAAGGTTTACAACCTACCAGTCTAAATATACAAGAAGAAGGCAGCTATTCTCAAAAAGTGATATTTCCCGGTGCAATTTTATCTTATCAAGGCAAAGAAACGCCATTAGTACTGTTGCAAAATCAAGTTTCTTTGGGTTCTCAACAGGTTTTACATAATTCCATTTCATTATTAGAATATGGTATCGTTAATTCTATTAAAAAACTTGTGAATGAACAAAAACCTAAAATAGCGTTCATCAGAGGGCAAGGAGAATTGAATAATGATGAAGCGTATGATTTTAAACAAGCATTGGATGATTACTATCAAGTAGATACCATTCATTTACCTACTACGCTGTTTATTCCAGCGAATTATAAAAGTATCATTATTGCCAAGCCTACAAAATCTTATTCAGAAAAAGATAAATTTAAAATTGATCAATACATCATGCGAGGTGGGAATGTACTGTGGCTGGTAGAATCCCTCAAGGCCGATATGCAATACATGAAGGAAGATCAAGTATTTGTTACTCCACTTAATGAAACAAACTTGAGTGATCAACTATTCAAGTATGGAATACGAATTAATAATGATCTGATACAAGATTTGAACTCGTTACCTATCCCGATAGTAGTCGGCCAGCTCGGTAATGCTCCCCAAACACAATTATATCCTTGGCCGTATTTCCCGCTGGTATTTGCTGAAGCACAACATCCGGTAGTTAAAAATTTAGATGCCATAGCTTTCCAATTTGTTAATTCTATTGATACTGTGAAAAGTCAAAATGTGCGAAAAACTATTTTATTAAAAACATCTCCCTATACCAAAGCCTTGTTGTATCCAGTTAGGGTACACCTTTCCATGTTACAACAGAAGCCCAATCCTGCTATGTATAATCAGCCCAATTTACCGGTTGCAGTCTTGCTTGAAGGTAATTTTACATCTGTTTTTAAAAATAGGCTAGCACCTTCTACATTAAATATGATAGATACACTTGACGAGCTGGATTTCAAAACAGAAGGACAACCTTCCAAAATGATCGTGATATCAGATGGTGATGTGATGAAGAATGAATACACTGCTAAGGGAGTTCATTATCCGTTAGGCTTTTATCGGTATACAGAACAAACGTATGACAATAAAAACTTCTTGTTAAATGCTATAGAATATTTAAGTGATGAATCAAATTTAATCCAAACACGAAACAGAGAAGTAAAGATCAGGTTACTGGATAGAATAAAAGTAAAAGAAGAAGCGGCAAAGTGGAAATTATTTAATACTGTACTACCGATTGCTTTAGTTATCTTATTTGGGCTGGTATTCAACTTTATTCGCAAGAAAAAATATGCTAAATAATTAATTCGATAATTAGTTGATGTGCTGATTTGAGAATGTGTCTAAAGGTAACGTCATTCCAGTCCGGTAATGCCAAAGGCATTGCGAGAGCCGGAATGACGGCAATTGTGCAACAGATAAACAATAGATATAACTATGAAAATTAATATGATAATTTTATGAAAAAAACTTACTTATACATCATCATTTTATTCGCACTTTCAGTAGTTGCTTATTTATTATTAAAAGATCAAAGTAACAGTTCACTAAATGTTGATGAAACAGGATTTGCAGTAAAGAATATAGAGGAAGTTGATCAAATATTTATGACCAGTAAAGATGGCCGAAAGGTATTATTAACTAAACAAGATGATGATTGGCTAGTTAATAGGAGATACATAGTACGGCCAAAAGCGATGGAAATTTTACTTAAAACCATCAATACTTTAAAAGTTAAATTCCCTGTTCCTAAAAGCGCAAAAAATGAAGTGGTAAAAGCACTAGCTACTAGGGGAATAAAGGTCGAAGTTTATAAAGGAGAAAATAATTTAGTTAAAACTTTCTATGTAGGTGGCCCTACGGAAGATTATACCGGTACTTATATGATTATGGAAGGTGCTCAAGCTCCATATGTGATGACGGTGCCACTCTTTAACGGATACTTAACTACCCGTTTTTTATTAAACGAAACGGAGTGGCGTGACAGGAGCATTTTTGCTTACCGAATTGAAGATATTCAGTCAGTTTCAGTAATGTATCCTGATAGTGTTAAGAAAGGATTGCAAATAGAGGTGGTGAATGAAGATTCATTCTTGCTAAGAACTGCTTCAGGCAAACCTGTGGATTTTAATGCTTCTCAAGAAAATATGAGTGCATACTTAGGATTTTACCGTTTCATTGCTGCCGAAGCTTTTATGAATGATTATGCCAAAAAAGACTCTATTTTAGGTAATGAGCCTTTTTGTATCATCACGGTTAAAGATGTAACCGGTTATGAAAATACCGGCAAACTTTATCACAAGCCGTTAGATAAAGGGACAAAACAACAATATGATGAAGAAGGAAATTTAATGCCTTACGACACTGACAGATATTTTATCAGTCTTAATAATGGAAAAGAATTTCTGATAGTACAAGATTTTGTATTCCAAAAACTCTTGAGGAGCCTGGAAGAATTCAGATCGCTTGATTCCGAGCTTTCTAGCAGTAATAAAATTAATTAGCTAATAGGCTAATTCGAAAATGATTGTAGTTGCTTGGAAAAAAAGACCGCTTCCCAACCCAGGAACTTAGACTTAATAATTGCCTTACTTGCGATCTTTAAAATCAATGTATTATTCTCACTGAATTCTCCAAAGTCTTGATGATAAAAGCCTTGTCATTTGCAAATTAACTCAATTAGCTAATAGGCTAATTGAATTAATTTGCTACGTGCATTAATTCTTTTCGTACCGTGCCTTCAGAAGTTTGCAGCTCGATTATATATGAGCCGGCCTCCAAAGCTACATCAGCAAATCTATAATATAAGGAAGTATATCCTTCTGATTGTTTGAATGTTTTGGAAACAACTTTTTGTCCGGTAATGCTGTATACATTTAATGTTATTGATTCCTCTTTTTGTAGATTAAATCGAATGTTAATTACATCTACAAACGGATTAGGATAAACTTCCACGGCATCTTTATTAGTGGAAGAATTTAAGCCAGTTGTTTGTGTTGTAAACCTGATCATATTAGAGTCCGCTACAATAAGAATATTATCTATATCATTATTTTCTTCAGTTAAAGTATAAGTTGTATTTGTATCGATTGGTATGCCTGCAATATCAGCATGGATTAAATATTCTTTACCCAGCGCTAAATCATTAAAATCAAATCCACCGTCATTACTAGATTCGATAAATGCTACAGGAGAAGAAGTAGATTTATCAATGAGAGAGATGTCTATTCCCCCCAGCGGCTCACCCGGAGCAGCCACTTTACCAAATCCAGCACCTTCTTCAATAACACCTTCAATGGTACCCGGGCCAAAACGTGGTGCTACTGCTTGTACTATTAGGCTAAGAAAGAAGGTATCAGCTGTTAAAGGTATTTTTTCGCCATCAAACCATTTTATTGAATTCCTATACCAAGTAGGTACACTGTTAGGATAATCAGGTTTATACGGCTGACATTTTAACATATAAGTTCCTTCAAATAAATTTTCAAAGTTAAAATTAGCAGCTTGGTAGTCTTCAACAATAGCAGTATTAATAAGTTTTAAAATCTCAACATTAGAATTATTATTTGTTGTTACTAAATAAAGCTCTACAGTGCCGGTATCTATTCTAGTTCCAAGATCTTTATAAAATGCATTTCCTGTCAATATATAGCCTCTCAAAGGATCGGATAATTCAGATGTATTACCATTTTCTTCTTGCAGAGCAGTTATTTTTAATCCATAAGGAATGGAAGATAGTTCATAGCTCCATTCACCGTTTCCATTTGCCATAGTAGCGTCTAAAAAATATCTTGCCTGATCGCCTTTATCAGTATAAATATAAACTGTTGCGTTTACGCGAGCCGTACCATATAAAATATCACCTACTAAACTATCTATATTAGGAGCTTGCACACCATTTTGGGGATTATCATTATCTAAATCAAAATAAATAGCTTCAGATCCATTACTATAAATAGAATTTATGTTAAAAATATTATTAAATGTATTAGCGTCTGATAATTCAATGCCATTATCAGCATTATACGCTATAATATTATTTAATATAGTATCATTTTGTACACCATCAATTAAACGGATGCCACTCAGCTTATTTCCTGCCGGAGTTATTCCATCGGCAGCGATGCCAATTTTATTATTGAAAATATTAACCTCGGGGCTACTAACACTATTAAAATTTGCCGAGATGAAAATTCCACAACTATCATTTCCGGAAATCACATTTCCTTCTGAAGCTGTAGCACCACCAATAAGAAAATTTTGGATTTGATTATTGCCCTCAATATAAATACCGTTGTGGCCATTAGCAAAGATATCTTTACCATTACTGCCAACTCCAATATAATTAGCTTTAAGGATGACATCATTTACAGTGTTGTATATGCTATTGTCTATATGTATGCCACTTTCCATATTACCTGATATGATATTTTTACCGGTACTTGTACCATCTCCAATTTCTAATAAATTACTATTTCTGTTAATGAATATTCCATAAGTTTGACCAGATAATTTGGCATTCATAGTTTTATTTAGACCAATAATATTGCTTAAAATTTTATTATTTTCTATTATAGTTGAAATATTTCCTTTAATCATAATGCCACCATTATAATTTGCAGATATAAGGTTATTCGAAATGACACTGTTAGTAAAGTCGTTGCTTATATATATACCAAACAGATTAGGCATAGTATCTAAGCCATCCAATGTAGTACCGATATAATTATACTCAATAATAATATTACTTCCTTCAGCATGAATTGCCGCTCCATCAGTGGTAGCCACAAAGCCGCCTATTACAAAGCCTCTGATAGTAACGTCATCACCATCTATATCAAACCCATATAATTCTAAAGAACTAGTATCTCTAATTATTATATCCGGAAGATTGTCACCATTAATATCTCCATTCATGTAAATATCGCTTCCTACGTAATTTGGTGGGGGAATAGTACTTCCAGATAAAGAAGATGCAAATATTATAGTATCAAAGCTTCCATTATTATTTGCCACATCCATAATACTGTCCAAGGATCCAGATCCACTTGATGCAGTAGTAGTGACCGTAAAAGTTTCTGCATAATTGCTATTAATAACAGATACAATAATTCCAATAAGTAGTAATAGTTTTTTCATGGTGGTGGGGAATAAATAAAAACTTAGTTTGTTTAATACATTTTGCTCAAAAATAATACTTTTCCAATAACATTCAAACAATAATTTTGACATTATTTGTATATTTAATTTATTGAAATTTCACAAAGAGAAATGAATTCTGAGATAGATTTAGTAGAGTTTAAAGCATCTTCTAACATACCCATGTGGCCGGTTTCCATTATTTCTAATTGCGTAATAGTTGCTAAATAAGATTGTTGAAGCGCATTTTCCATGGAATAAGTAGTATCATATTTTCCAATGATATTATGTAACGGAATTTTTAGCGTTTTAATAAATTCTTCATTCGATGCACGATCTCTCATAGTTTCTAAAGATTGAATAATAACATCTTCTTTATACATTAATGCTTTCTGTATGTATTGATCAATAATTTCCGGATGCTGATTTTTATACTCTTCGTGAAATAAAATAGGGATCAATTCATGAATGAAATGTTTAGATCCATGTTTTTTGATAAATTCAATAGCTTTATTTCTGTTGATCACGCGATCACCCGCATCAGCGTAAATATTTGAGTGAAATAAGCCTAACCCGGCCAATTTTTTTGGATATTTCTTTGCAAAATCCAATGCAACATATCCGCCCATGGAATGTCCGATCATTACACATAAGGCTATATTTGCTGTTTGTAATATTTCGTGGATTAAATCAGTGTATAAAGCAAGAGAAATTTTGTTTTTGAATTGCTTGCTTACTCCATAACCGGGTAAGTCAGGCGCAATAATTCTATATTGCTTGGCTAAATCTTTTATTACGGGTTGCCATATCGAGTTGTCTAAACAAAAGCCATGAAGCAAAACAACGGTAGTCCCTTTGCCTGTATCTTGATAGGAAATTTCTTCAGCTTTATATTTAACAACCTTTAACATGTAGGATTAGCAATATTTAAGAAGATAAAAGTATATTTGTTTTCAAAGTTAAATAAACATGATACGCTTTTTACTATTTACCTTAACACTTTGCATTTACATTAACGGGTTTTCGCAAGAAACCTATCCTGTAAATGGAACACACGATGATAAAGAAGGAAAATATGCATTTACCAATGCCACTATATTTATTGATTATAAAACCAAAATTGAAAATGCCACGCTTTTAATAGAGAAAGGGTTGATTAAATCTGTCAATAAAAATGGAACAGTCCCTAAAGGATATGTTAAAAAAGATCTCAATGGAAAATATATTTATCCTTCCTTTATTGATATTTATGCAGACTACGGCACATCAGCAAAGCAAAAGTCCACTAATACTAACCGGGCTCAGCAAATGCTCTCTGATATTCCCGGGGCATATAGTTGGAATGAAGCCCTAACTCCGGAGTATAATGCACATAAAGACTTTAAAAAAAATAATAAAACAGCAGAGGATTATCGTAATATCGGTTTTGGAACGGTTCTAAGCCATCGGCAGGATGGAATTGCCAGAGGTACCGGTGCTATGGTGACTTTAGCGGATGAAAAGGAAAATGAAATTTTCATCAAACCGATTGCTTCTTCACATTTATCTTTTAATAAAGGAACTTCTTCTCAAGGGTATCCGGGATCCTTGATGGGATCAATTGCGTTAATCAAACAAACTTACTATGATGCTGAATGGTATGCAAAAGCGGGAGAAAAAGCAGAAACTAATTTTTCCCTACAAGCTTGGAATGATAATTTAAAAGATTTACCACAGGTTTTTGAAGTACAAGATTGGTTAGATATTTTCAGAGCGAATGAGATTGCTAAAGAATTTGGACAAAAATACATATACCGTTCAGTAGGAGATGAGTATCAGCGAATAAATGATATTAAAGCAATAGGAGGATCTTTAATTGTTCCGTTAAATTTCCCTGATGCCTATAATGTGGCTGATCCTTATGATGCTATGAATGTAAGCCTAACTGATTTAAAACATTGGGAAATGGCTCCGGCAAATCCGGCCATACTAGAAAAACATAACATAGATTTTGCTATTACCGCAGATGGCCTACCCTCAAAAAAAGATTTTTGGGGAAATATAAGAAAAGCTATCCAATACGGACTTTCTGAAGAAAAAGCGCTAAAGGCATTAACTTATACACCGGCAAAATTAATACGGGCTTATGATAAAATAGGAAGTCTTGAGCGGGGTAAATTGGCAAATTTCATTATTTGTACTGATTCTGTTTTCAATAAAGAGAATGTTTTAGTTGAAAATTGGGTGCAGGGTATTGGATATGTTATAAATGATGAAGTAGGTAAACTGAAAGACGGAAAGTATCATTTGGCAGTTCAAAATTTATCTACCTATCACTTAATAGTTTCTGAAAAAGGTGGAAAATACAAATTCGAATTAGAAAAGGAAGATAGTACAAAGTTGAAAATTACTCATCAACTAAATGGCGATTTGATCACGCTTTCTTTCAAACATGATAAAACAGATTCTGCTTCTGTAAGATTAAGTGGAATTATTGAAAGCAATATTATTAAAGGCAGGGGTCAGTTACCGAACGGAAGTTGGACAGATTGGATTGCTACTTTTATTAAGGAAAATGAAATAAGTGTTGATACTGCAAAGCAAGATAGCATTACGTATGGCATGTTAATATATCCTTTTTTACCATATGGGTGGAATGAAAAGCCTGAGCAAGAGACGATATTATTTAAAAATGCAACTGTTTGGACAAACGAAGAAGAAGGAATCTTACAAAATACTGATGTGCTCTTACAAAACGGGAAAATAATCAGTATCGGCAATAATCTATCTGATAAAGATGCAAAAGTGATTGACGCAACCGGTAAGCACCTTACTTCAGGTATCATTGATGAACATTCACATATAGCAATTTCTAGGGGAGTGAATGAATGTACCCAAGCGGTGACGGCAGAAGTGAGTATAGCAAATGTAATAAACTCTGAAGATATTAATATTTACCGGCAACTTTCCGGTGGCGTTACCGCTGCTCAATTACTACATGGTTCATGTAATCCAATTGGCGGCCAATCTGCCTTGATCAAGTTGCGATGGGGGTTGCTTCCGGAAGATATGAAAATCAAAGATGCACCGGGTCGGATCAAATTTGCCTTAGGAGAAAATGTTAAACGCTCTAATTTTGGAGATTTTGCTACCAAACGATTTCCGCAAACTAGGATGGGAGTGGAGCAAGTATATGTGGATGCATTTACTCGTGCTAGAGAGTATCAAAAAGCATGGGAAAACTATAAAGGATTATCTAAAAAGTTAAAGAATACAACCACACCTCCTAGAAAAGATTTAGAACTGGAAATAGTTTTAGAAGTTTTAAATGGAAAGCGACTGATCTCTTGTCACTCATACGTGCAATCGGAAATTAACATGCTGATGAAAATAGCAGAAGATTTTGGTTTTACGGTAAATACATTTACCCATATTTTAGAAGGATATAAAGTGGCTGATAAAATGAAAGCACACGGAGCTGCAGGATCTACCTTTGCCGACTGGTGGGCATATAAGTATGAAGTAATTGATGCCATTCCTTATAATGGTGCAATTATGCACAATGCAGGTGTGTTGACAGCTTTCAATTCTGATGATGCTGAGATGGGCAGAAGATTGAATCAAGAAGCAGCTAAAGCGATCAAGTATGGCAATGTTTCTGAAGAAGAAGCGTGGAAATTTGTTACGCTTAATCCGGCTAAAATGATGAAGCTGGATGACAAAATAGGTAGTATAAAAATAGGAAAAGATGCTGACTTAGTATTATGGTCAGATCATCCGATGTCTATTTATACTAAAGCTGAATCTACTTACGTAGATGGAATCTGCTTTTATGACCGGGCAAAAGATGAAATTATGAGAAAAGAAATTGCTAAGGAAAGAAATCGCTTAATAACAAAAACTGTACAAGCTATCGAAAAGGGCGCAAAAACACAATCGGTTAAACCGGAAAAAGAGAAATTATACCATTGCGATGATTGGGAAGATGAAGTATGCGGCACGTGTGAGTAGATTGCAGATTAAAAGGTTACAGATTATAAATTACAAATTGCAGATTCAAAAATTATGAAGATTGAAAAATTCAACATTCAACATTTAAAATTTAAAATTCTTTTTGCACATTGCCTGCTGCTAATAACATACTCAACTACTTTGTTTGCTCAAGATGCCGTTCCCACTCCCGCTCCACCTCAATCGGAGCCGATTTTGTTGATGGGCGCAACAGCTCATTTGGGCACAGGAGAAGTAATTGAAAATGCTGCAATTGGTTTTGAAAATGGCGTAATCACTTTCGTGGGACAAGGGAATGAGTATCCTGAAAAAGCCAATTGGAAAAAATTTGATATAACCGGCAAGCATATTTATCCCGGCATCATTGCTCCGGTAAACACTCTAGGAGTATCCGAAATTGATGCGGTAAGAGCTACTCGAGATTATGCAGAAGTGGGCAGCCTCAATCCACACGTACGCTCGATTGTAGCGTATAATACAGACTCACGAGTAACGCCCACCATACGTTCTAATGGTATTTTGATTTCTCAAGTGACGCCCGTGGGAGGCAGAATTGCCGGAACTTCCTCAATAGTGCAACTAGATGCATGGAATTGGGAAGATGCTATAGTAAAAGTAGATGATGGCATACATTTAAATTGGCCTAAAATGCAAATTGAAAAAGGTTGGTGGGCTGACCCTGCACCTGATGAACATAATGATAAATATACTCAGCAAGTATTAGAGCTACAAAAACTTTTTCAAGAAGCTCAAGCTTATGCTGAAATCTCAGAACATCCTCAAAAAAATATCAGGTATGAATCTATGAAGGGATTATTTGACAGTACTAAAAGATTATATGTTAATACTGACTATGTAAGAGAGATCATAGCGGCTGTTAATTTTGTTAAACCATTCAATATAAATATGACTATAGTAGGCGGCCGTGATAGTTGGATGGCTATAGAAATATTGAAAGAAAATAATGTTTCGGTCATTTATACTCAACCTCATAGTTTGCCTTACCGGCAGGAAGATGATATTGACTTGCCTTATAAAACGCCTTATTTGTTGCAACAAGCAGGAGTGGATTTTTGTATCGGAATGGCCGGGAACTGGGATATAAGAAATTTGCCTTTTCAAGCAGGTACGGCTGCTGCATATGGACTAACCAAGGAGCAAGCTTTGCAGGCAATTACGGTGAATACAGCAAAGATACTTGGTATTGCTGAAAAAGTAGGCACCATAGAAAAAGGTAAACAGGCAACTATAATAGTTTCGTCCGGAGATGTTTTAGACATGAAAACGTCTACCATAGAGTATGCTTTTATTGATGGCAGATCAATGGACTTAGATAACAAGCAAAAAGCGCTTTATCGTAAGTTTAGAGCAAAATATGAGTAAATAATATTTTACATTTTGTAATATACATTTTGTAATATACTTTTTGCACCATATCTTTGGGATGTGAAAACAGATCGCAATCCATTTTATTTAGAAGGCTATTATGGCTCCACTTATTTTTGTGATAGGGAAGAAGAAACAACATCTCTGCTTAACAATGCAAAAAATGGCATCAATACTACTTTGCTTTCTGTCAGAAGGATGGGTAAAACAGGTTTGATCCATCATGTGTTTAAACAGTTAGAAAGAGATAAAAGCTGGAAAGGGATATATATAGATATTTACGCTACACAAAGCTTATCACAATTTACCGAGCAAATTGCTTCAGCTATTCTTAAAGTTTTTCCGCATCATAAAAGTTTTGGCAAAAAGTTTATAGACTTGATCAAAGGCTTTAGTCCGAGCATCACCTATGATCCATTAACCGGAGTGCCGGAAGTATCTTTTAATTATCATACCACTAAACAAAGCGAGTATTCGTTAAAAGAGCTGTTTAATTTTTTAGATCAGCAAGCAATAGGAATAGTCATAGCCATAGATGAATTTCAGCAAATTGCAAATTATCCTGAGAAAAACATAGAGGCTATACTCAGAACAATTGTCCAACGATTAAAAAATGTTTCCTTTATTTTTAGCGGAAGCCATAAACATATGTTAATTGAAATGTTTAATAATGTTAAACGTCCGTTTTTTTCCAGTACCCAATCTTTATTTTTACAGGAAATAAGCCGAAAAAAGTATAGTGCATTTATTGAGCGGTTATTTAAAAAACAAGATCGGTCAATTGAAAAAGAAGCCATAATATTCATCCTCGACTGGACTAAAGTACATACTTATTATACACAAGCCGTTTGCAATAAAGTATACGCTCAAAACAAACTAAATATCAAGTTAGCAGATGTATATAATGCTTGTGATACTATTTTAAGAGAACAAGAAAATATATTTTTTCAATATCGAAATTTGCTCACTTCCGGCCAATGGGAGTTGTTAGAAGCTATTGGAAAAGAAGATATAGTGGTACAGCCTACAAGTAATAATTTTATCAGCAAATACCATCTGGGAAATCCTGCATCTGTACGGAGGAGTTTACAAGCCCTCGTAGATAAAGAAATGGTTATGCGAGAAGTTGATAAAGATGGTCAAAATAGCTATCAAGTATATAATTGCTTTTTGTCTCGTTGGTTACAGCGGTTATAGATTTAAGTTCCAATTAGATATTATTCTAATTTTAATTCTTTCCAAACTAAATCTGGCTCATAACCTCGGCTAATCAAATATTGAGCAATTTTACTGTTTATTTCATAAGTATCGAATATTTTGCTCTTTAATTCATCTCTTTTTTTAGCTATAAGTGCTTGAACAGTATGAAGATAATCTTCCTCGCTAATTTCTAAAAGCCCCTTTTTAATACTATAATCAGAAATATGCTTTTGCTTTAAAGCTTGAATGGTTTTGATTTTCCCCCATTTTTTGATTCTGAACTTTCCGCCTATATACGCTTTAGCAAATCGCTCTTCATTTAAAAAATCCTCACTGATCAACTGAGCCATCACTTCCTCTAATTCTTCACCTCGTAAACCAATAGTTAATAGCTTGCTTCTTACCTCTTGATGGCATCTTTCTTGATAAGCACAATAATGCCTGAGTTTCTGCAAGGCAGCATCTTTACCTATCCATTTTGCTTTTTTATACTGACTCATTTACGTAGCTTCGCGAGGCGAATCTATAATTTTTTGAAGGCAAATAGGGCATTAACTTTACTTTTCAGCGCTAATGCTATTTCAGGAATAGCTCAAGGTATCAGCATGATTGCCATTCCTTGGTATTTTACAAATATCATCAATAAAGCACCACTGTTTGGCATTGCTTACGCTACCATCAATATAATTTCTTTGTTTTGGGGAGTATATGCCGGTACATTAGTAGATAAATACAACAGGAAAAATATTTTCATCGCTAATTCTATAGTAGGTGCTTTGGTACTTATATCCGTATCAGCGATGGGTTATTACATGGGAAATATCCCGGATCTATTAGTAATTATAGTTTTTGCCATTACCTTTTTCATTTTTAACATTCATTATCCTAATTTATATGCATTCGGACAAGAAGTGACGCCACCTGAGTATTACGAAAAGATTACTTCTTACTTAGAAATCTTGGGCCAATCAACTAATATGCTTGCCGGCGCTGCTGCTGCTGTATTATTAACGGGGTTAGATAATCCCACTTTTAACCTTATCGGAATGACTTTCACTATTCCTATAAGTTTTGAGGCGTGGTCATTAGAAAAAATATTCTTACTGGACGGCAGTACGTATATCATCACCATATTTTTATTAATGGGAATTCAATACACGCCACTACCTCGTACAAAAACAGTCGAGAATGTGTGGAAGCGTACGCAAGAAGGATTTATTTTTCTAAAAAAGAATCCATTACTTTTCTTGTTTGGAAGCGCTTCTATTGCAACATTTGTCTGTATTATCGTAAATGCATTTTTTCTCCTGCCTATTTATATTAAAGATTTTATGAAAGCCAACTCAGGTTTATATGCCGTTCAAGAAATGCTCTTTGCTTTAGGAGCCATTATAGCGGCAAGTACTGTCAATAGATTTTTTAAAAAGATGAGTAATTTAGGCGCAATTATTACTCTGTCGATTATATCCTGCAGCATATTCTTCCTATTTACTATTAATAAAAATGTGGCTGTTCTTTGCATTATTATGCTATTATTAGGTTACAGTAATGCCGGCATCAGAATTAAAAGGGTTACTTATTTATTTAATAGAATATCTAATCATATAATTGGAAGGGCGATGAGCGTATTTTTCATCGTGCATATGATATTTAGGTTAATATTCACTTACTTGTTCGCTATGCCATACTTCCTTACAGAAGGAAATATTACCACTACTTACTTAATTATGGGAAGCTTTATCGGAATCTCTACTTTGGTGTTAATTGTAAATTATAAGAAGTTGAAAACTGCTTAAAGTTTGACTTTGGAATGTAATGCAAATTATTTAGTGAGCGGGTGACTCCGGTATTCAATGCAAATGAGCACCATTATTTCATAGACTTTGTTCAAAAAGTCACCCGCTCACTATACAATTACTCTACTTGAAATCTATCTAGCCGGCTACATCACCTTTGAGGAGCACAACATTATCTTCATAAGATTTATCAATCAACAACTGCTTAGGATCTACCGCAGCTTTTACAGGCTTAAAGTCAACTTCTACGGTATAAGTAGTGTTTGGTTGATTTAGTTTAATACGCTTTATGAATTCTAAATCCTCTCCGGCTTCATCAGAAAAGAGTCCGATATCAACCCAGTCATTAATAGTAGTTATTGTCTCGACTCCCAATGTATCTGCTTTTATTTTATAGGATTCGATATAAAAGGTAACTTTGTACTTATTATCATCCTTTTTCTCATATGTAGCACTATTCAAACGATTATCATATAAGGTAATCTCCTTAAACCAATCATCTATTAGATAACTCAATGAATCAGGCACTTGGGGTTCTAAATAACTTAAAAAATCTAGAGAAGTTGGATAAGGCGTTTTATACTTATGTGCCTCCAAAAAATTACGCATAGCCTTATTCACTTTGTCTTCACCTATATAGTCTTGCAAAGCATATAATATTATACTTGCCTTTTTATAATGAATATGCTGCTGTATATTAAAGATCCTTAAATCTATAATACAGATTATTATTATCTTGGAAGCATAAACAATCAAATCCTATTTATGTGTCGTCATTTTTTGACTTTAATTCTATTCTCAATATTTACGACTTTTACCTACGCTTCCTTCACCCTTGAGGATATTTTTCAAGAGCATTTATTCAACGAAAATCCTATTGAGGATATCTACTTTTTAAATGATGGCCAACACTATAGTCAGGTTGTAATCGACGAAGAAAAAGATATTAATAATATTTTAGAATATGATATAGCAACCGGAGCAATAGTAGATACAATCTTAAAAGGTAAAAATCTTATGATAGATACTACTGCTATAGAATTCAATAGCTACCACTTCTCTGAAGATCAACAAAAGATATTGCTTACGACTAATGTGCAAAGGATTTACAGGCGATCGTATACCGCTAAATATTATATATGGGATAGAAAAAAAGAAAGTCTAACTGCTTTGGGAGATAGTACTCAACAATTGGCCACATTTTCGCCCGATGGCTCAAAGGTGGCATTTGTAAGCGGGAATAATCTTTTTGTTAAAGACTTAGTGTCAGGAGAGATTACACAAATAACGAACGATGGGCTATTTAATCATATCATTAATGGATCAACAGACTGGGTATATGAAGAAGAATTTGGATTTACAAAAGCATTCGAATGGTCACTGGAAGGCACGCAAATTGCCTTTTATCGATTTAATGAAACACATGTGAAAGAATTCCACATGCCTGTTTATCGAAATGGCAATTATCCGGAGCTATATACTTTTAAATATCCAAAAGCAGGTGAGCAAAATGCTTTCGTAGATATTAAAATCTATAATCTGAAAACTCAGCAAATTTCTAGTGTAGACTTTGGATCTGAAAAAGATCAATATATCCCACGTATCAAATGGACTAAAAATGATAACTTATTAGCTATACAAAGACTTAATAGAACTCAAAACAAGCTGGATATATTGCTTTATAATTCTAAAGAAAACACTACTAAAACAATCCTTACTGAAGAGCAGTCAACTTTTATCGATATTCATGACAATTGGGTATTTACTGACAACGGCTTTTTATGGACAAGTGATCAATCCGGTTTTAATCATTTATACTATTATGATCTCAATGGTGAATTAAAACAGCAACTTACAAATGGCGAGTGGGATGTTACGAATGTTTATGGTTTAGAAAGCAATACTGTTTATTACCAGTCAGCTGAGGCGTCTCCGCTAGAGCGACATATATATGCTATTTCCCTTACGGGGGAAAATAAAAAAAATCTTTCTGCTGAGCCGGGTATGCATTATGCTCGCTTTAATGACCAATTTACTTATTTTATTCATTATGTTTCAAATACTACTCTGCCTCCTGTTATTTCTATTAAAAGCATTAATGGAGAAATGGTAAGAGTGATAGAAAATAATGAAGAACTTAACAAATTGACCAAATCTAAAAAACTTCCTCAAAAAGATTTTTTCACTTTTACTACAGATGAAGGTGTGACTTTAAATGGGTCAATGATGAAACCTAAGAAGTTTAATAAAAAAAAGAAATATCCGGTTTTTATGTATGTATATGGAGGACCGGGGTCTCAAACGGTCACGAATGACTGGGCGAGCGGACATCGAGATATGTGGCTTTCTTATCTCACTACCCAAGGATATATTGTGGTTTCTGTAGACAATAGAGGTACCGGCGGAAGGGGAAGCAAATTTATGAAAAGTACCTATGGGAAATTAGGAGAATTAGAAGTAGCAGATCAAATAGCTGCTGCAAAATATTTGGGAAGTTTGAAATATATAGATGAGTCTAGAATAGGCATATTTGGATGGAGCTATGGCGGGTATATGTCTACTATGAGTTTATTGCGAGGTGCAGAAGTTTTTAAAATGGCCATTGCCGTTGCCCCGGTCACTGATTGGCGGTTTTATGATTCAATCTATACAGAACGGTATATGAACCTGCCGAAAAATAATGCGGAGGGATATGATTCCAGTGCTCATAAAAATTATATAGAAGAGCTGAAAGGAAATTATCTGCTTATTCACGGTTCTGCCGATGATAACGTGCATTATCAAAATGCTGCGGTCTTAGCAAAACAGTTAATTGATGCAGATAAAGATTTTGAGTTTTTTACTTATCCCGATAAAGCTCATGGAATCAGTGGCGGCAATACGAGCTATCATCTGTATAAAAAGATGACCAATTTTGTATTGGAGAATTTATAATGTTATTATATTATAATCTTTCTTCAAAATTACACCAATAACAATCTTCCTCGCCGCATCCTTCGGTAAATTGATGGGTTTTTACTTTGTGGTAGACCTCCTTGATCTGTTGCTTTACAAACTGTATATCTTGTTCGCGGACTATTATTTTAGACTTTTTAAAAGCATTATCTTTTTTAGATTTTTCTAAATAGTCGATCTCTCCGCTGATCATATTCCATTGCTTCATAGGGTAATGATCTAATAATATTTTATAAAAAACAATTTGTCGCCAGTAATTTCCTCCCATAGGCTCTTTATCAGAAGGTGGATAAATACTTTTCGCCGAAGTACCGTCAGGGTTAGCAGTTTTATAATCTACGACATTCACATCTCTGCCTGTGAATTCTATTTTATCAATAAATCCATTAATTGGAACGCCTTCTACCTGAATATTTCTAACCGGATATTCTACCACACATATTTTATTCCAGTTATCGAAATAATGTTTATAGTATTCGGGTAATACTTGCTCTCCTAAAGCTTTGCTTAATTTGTACTCTAAAGGCGTAAAAAAGGCTGCATTTTGTTTTAATCCCGAATAAAAATCTTTTAAAAAGATATCTAAAGAAGGAAAGCTTTGCTGTTCATCTTCTTTCATTTTTTCAAATAATCTTCTTAGGGTATAATGCACTGCGCTACCAAATCCCATCGCTTGATTTTTGGCTCCCGGAACGCGTAAGATATTTTCATAATAAAAGGAGATCGGGCACCTTA
The DNA here is from genome assembly GCA_965213575.1 of Chitinophagales bacterium. GTDB lineage: Bacteria > Bacteroidota > Bacteroidia > Chitinophagales > JAUHXS01 > JAUHXS01. The sequence goes on from CBDBZN010000016.1 coordinate 31,776, forward strand.
AGTATTGGTTGATATGTGTTACGCTTAAGGAGTAATTTTTCAAAAGATCATCTAAAAATCCTTTGTCTAAAACAGTTGCTTTTTTGTCTTCCCGAGATTGCATCAAAGCATATTCTAATGAAAACAATTGCTCATCTGCTACATATTTCTGGGTTACATCAAGATTTAAATTGGCAAGGCTTTCCTCTACAAACTGAGAGTGTTCTAGATTTTTACCATTGACATTTTGAGCAGCATAGGATATTTGCAGATGCTCCTTAGCTCTTGTCATCCCTACATAGAATAATCGCCGGCTGGTTTCTAATTTATTTTCTTCGACAGTATTGGTCAGCGTGTCCGGAAGAGAGTAGCCTCTATATCCGGATCTTGATTTTTCCCACATATCCTTAGTACAGCCCATGAGATAAACGTGTTTAAACTCCAATCCTTTAGATGAATGTGCCGTAATGAACTCTACGCCTTGCTCTTGATAAATGGTTTTGTTTACATCTAAACGAATGTAGTTAGCTTGCATCTGTTCTATTATGCGTAACAAGTCTGTTAGCGTTATATCAGGTTTTTCGCACTTTCTTCTTGTGCAAATTGAAAGAAAGTCTTAAGCACCTGAAGGTCAAAATTTTTATTTTTATCAGAAAGGATTGATGCTAATATGCCACTCTCGTTCATCACCTTTTCAATGAGTTTTTGCAGTGTCTCATTGGCCATATCACTAACCCAGTTAATTAAGTGATTAGATACTTTTATTATGCTTGGAATATTTTGTACACCGATCTTCTTTAATTCTTCTTCATCGGTAATTGTTTCTGTCCAAGTAGACTTATTTCTCCAATTGCCACAATGAATCGCAATTTTTGAAATATCATGAGCCGATAAGTTAAAAAAACGATAATGCAATAATTCAAAGAGGAATGGCTCTCCTTTTTTAGGTAACTCATACTCAGCTTGCACATAGTAAAGAATTTGTAGCAATTGCTTGATCAACTTTAGTTCTAATATATTGATCCGCTTTTTTACTTTGTAAGGAATATTCTTTTTTTCTAAAAGCTTAATGATGTTATCTGCTTGCTTATGCTTATAATAAATAACTGCTACATCATTCAAGTCTGCTCCTGACTTATATAATTGCTCTATTTGTAAAACAATATCCGCTTCTTCATGCGCAGTATTATGATATTCTATTATCTGCGGAAGCGTTTTAGAATTTTTAAATACAGGATGTTGCGCAATTAATGTCTTGTCTAATTCGCTGATCTTAGCTACCAGTCGATCTTCATTCTGGTCAATCACTAATTTTGCCGTATCTAAAATAGCTTGTGTAGAACGATAATTATCTGTTAAGGTAATGAGTTGTATATTGTCTTGATATCGCTTATAAAAATCTAAGATGTTCTGCACGCGAGCTCCTTGAAACTCAAAAATAGACTGGTCATCATCTCCTACCACAAATACATTCGGACTTTCCCAATAATCAATTAAGAGTTGTAATAACTCATTTTGCGAACCGCTTGTATCTTGATATTCATCTACTAAAAAATATAAAAACTGTTCTTGATAGGTTCGGAGAAGGTTTTCATTTTCCTTAAAAGCTTTGATCACCCAAAGAATCATGTCATTGTAATCATACCGATTCATTTTGAGCATCATCTCCTGATATTGCGGAAAAAGATCAACGGCAGCTCTTAACAACTCCATTTTTTCTTTTTCTTCATCTACTTTATGCTGTTTGACATCGCCTTTTTCAATCCCAGCTTTCGAGTTTCCTCTTTTATAAATAAACTCTTCCCTGTTGGGGAGATCATTAATGTAAGCATCAATAGCTTGAATAGTTTTGCTGACAGTCCAATCTTCCTTTTTCATCATTTGAAAAAGAATATTTAATCTGGAAACTTCAAAATAAATATCGCCTTTGAGTCGCTTAAGGATGTGATCGACAGGTAAATCTTCCACTAATTTATAAAGCAATTGAATATTTTCTAAGTCTGAAATAGGCTCCAGCTCCCACTTCCCAAACAGGCTGAGATTACTTTGAATCACATCATTACAAAAAGCATGAAAGGTGTAAATATTAACATTGTATGCTGTAGAGCCAATAAACTCAGCTAAGCGCTTGCGCATGGCGATCGTACCCGCATCGGTATAAGTCAAGCATAAAATGTTACTAGGCAGTGCGTCTGTGGTATTTAGAATATTTCCAATACGGGCAGCTATAATTTGCGTTTTGCCTGTTCCGGGGCCTGCAACCACGAGCACCGGCCCTTCGGTGTGTTCCACTGCCTTTTTTTGATTAGAATTTAAACCTGCCAAGATTTTTTCAAACATTGAAGCTTGACCAGGAGAAGGTTTTTCGGTTTTACTACTAAAAATATCTAATTGAGATGGAGCCATAATTGATATGAAGTTAAGTAATCAACTGTTAAAAAAATAATAACATACACAGGAATCCATTGAAGATGCTTATAAAGATTGCATGGCCTATACTTCTTTAATCCTACATTGGTATACTCCTATCCTTTTTCTATCTTTGTAGTACTTTCACAAACCATTGTTCGAGGTTTGTTGTTAAGAAAAATGAATGATGAATATTCAAGATTTATATAAAAAAGCTTCCAATTTTGAGTTTCTGTCAGTAGAAGAAGGGCAATATCTTTTTGAGCATGCTCCTACTGCCGAATTGATGTTAATTGCTGATGAACTTCGTAAAATCCAAAAACCTGATAATAAGGTTACATGGATCATCGACCGAAATGTCAACACAACGAATGTTTGCGTTGCTAACTGTAAATTTTGTAATTTCTTCCGAGTGCCGGGCCATCCTGAGGCATATATTACTTCAATAGAAGAGTATAAAAGAAAGATTGACGAAACGTTTCGCTATGGCGGAGAACAACTATTATTACAAGGAGGGCATCATCCTGAGTTAGGGCTTTCTTTTTATATAGATTTGTTTAAAGATTTAAAATCTTTATATCCCAACTTAAAATTACACGCTTTAGGGCCACCGGAGATTCATCATATTGCTAAAATAGATAAACTGTCTTATCATGAAGTGCTTTCACAATTGCAAAATGCCGGATTAGATTCACTTCCGGGCGCAGGAGCAGAAATTTTGACGGATAGAGTGCGGCGTTTGGTCTCCAATGGGAAATGTAATTCTCAGCAATGGTTGGATGTGATGCGTGAAGCTCATAAACTGAATATCACTACCTCTGCTACGATGATGTTTGCTCACGAAGAAACCGTGACGGAACGTTTTGAACATCTGGTGAAAATTAGAGAAGTGCAAGCTGAAAAGCCGGAAGATGCAAAGGGGTTTTTAGCATTTATCCCGTGGACTTTTCAAGATGAGGATACTAAATTGAAAAATGTACGAAGTGTAGTCAATACGTCTACACCTGAAGAATATATTCGTATGATCGCTATTAGCCGAATTATGTTGCCTAATATTAAGAATATTCAAGCCTCCTGGTTAACTGTAGGCAAAGAAGTGGCAAAAATTTGTTTACATGCAGGGGCTAATGATTTTGGCTCAATTATGATCGAAGAAAATGTGGTATCTGCTGCCGGAGCACCACATCGTTTTACCTCAGAAGGCATTCAAGAAGCCATCCGAGAGGCCGGTTTTGAATCACAACTCAGAAATCAACAATATGAACACAGAGAAATGCCTGAAATGATGGAGCAACAAGTTATTAATTATTAAAAATCTAAAATTTAAATTATGTACCCAGAAGCACTAGTAGCACCGATGAGAACAGATTTAACTCAAGCAGGTGTAAAAGAATTAAAATCAGCAGAGGAAGTAGCAAATATTCTAGATAAAAAAGAAGGCTCTACTTTAGTAGTAATTAACTCAGTATGTGGATGCGCTGCAGCTAATGCAAGGCCTGCTGTGAAAATGGCTATTAAAAATACTACGACTCCTGATAATATAGTAACCGTATTTGCAGGTGTAGATAAAGAAGCTGTAGCAAAAGCTCGAGAATACATGTTGCCTTATCCTCCTTCTTCTCCTTCTATGGCATTATTTAAAGATGGGGAAATTGTTCATTTTATTGAACGTCATCAAATAGAGGGAAGGCCGGCTGAGATCATTGCTCAGAATTTAATTCAAGCATTCGAACAATTTTGTTAGTATAAAGGTATGTCATTACATTTTCACTCCCTGAAAGTTGCGGATATTATTAGAGAAACACAGGATACCGTTTCTATAGCATTTGAAGTTCCTGAATCATTGAAGCAAAATTTCGCATATAAATCAGGACAATATCTCAATTTAAAATTTAATATTAACGGTAAAGAAGCCAGAAGGTCATACTCTATCAGCAGCTGTCCGGGAAAAGACGAATATATTACGGTTACTTGTAAAAAAGTCAGAGATGGATTAGTTTCTAACTATATTAATGATACCTTAAAAAAAGGCGACACCGTTGATGTGATGGATCCCGCCGGACATTTCTTTGTAGAAACAGCAGAAGATAATAAGCTTCATTATGTGTTGATTGGTGCCGGAAGCGGTATTACTCCTTTAGTGTCTATACTTCAAACTGTTTTAATAAAGGAAAAAGGCAGTAAGGTAACATTGTTATATGGCAATAGAAATGAGGAGAATATTATTTTTAAAGATAAGCTCATCAAGTTGGAAAATGAATTTTCTGAACGTCTAAATATTGTATATTCTATTAGTCAGCCCGGAAGCAGCTGGCAAGGGGCTAAAGGCAGATTGGCCGGTGACTATTTAAATAAATTATTAAAATCATCAGTTACTACCGATGTGCGAAATGCTTTATTTTTTCTATGTGGGCCCGGAGAGATGATTGAAGGAGCGGAAAGTGCGTTGATCAGTATGGGCGTGTTTCCGGGCAATATCCATCGCGAATATTTCACCACTCCCGTTACTACCTCGAAGGAGCAAACTATGGTTGATGTAGAAGAAAACAAGGTTGAAGAAAAAGTAATTGAAGCAAGTTCTGATATAGAATCTGTTACAGTTATTTTAGATGATGAGGAACATATAGTACCATTAGCATTAGGACAAAATATTTTAGATGCTGCGATGGAAATCGATCTTGATCCTCCATATTCTTGTCAGAGTGGCATTTGCTCTACTTGCCGCGCAAAATTAATATCAGGGAAAGTAAGAATGGATGAAAGAGAAGGATTAACGGAAGAAGAGATTAAAGAAGGATATATCCTTACTTGTCAATCACATCCGTTGACTAATGATGTGAAAGTTGTATACGATTAGTTTTTTTCGAATATTGAAACCATTTTAGTAGAATTTGAGTAATATTTTATTTTGCAAAGGTATCTGAACTTTATCGGTAAGAATGCGTGCAGTTATTCAAAGAGTTAGTCAAGCATTAGTTACTATTGATCAGCTCCAAAAAGCATCTATACAAAAAGGATTAATGATATTGTTGGGTATTGAAGCTGACGATGCCAAAGCAGATATAGAATGGCTTTCCGGAAAAATAGCTCGATTGAGAATTTTTAACGATGAAGAAAGCGTGATGAATCAATCAGTTTTAGATATTAATGGAGATGTCTTATTGATCAGTCAATTCACCTTGCATGCCAGTACGAAAAAAGGGAACCGTCCTTCCTACATCAAAGCAGCCAGGCCGGAGGTTGCTATCCCATTATATGAGCAATTTATCCACCAATTAGAATCCGATTTAGGCAAGCCAATTCATACTGGAACTTTTGGAGCGGATATGCAAGTAGCTTTAGTCAATGAGGGGCCCGTCACTATTATTATCGACAGTAAAAATAAAGAATAGAGTTACCTCGCTAACAACACTGTGCCACTTCTTTCCACTTCTTCATTACCACCTTCTCCAAACATAGTTGCTTTAAATATATAATTATAGATTCCAATAGGTTGAACTTTTCCATTAAAAGAGCCATCCCATCCGCTGTTGGTTTGCTCTGTTGAAAAGACTAGTTGCCCCCATCTATTGTATATATCAAAACGAATCACCTCTTTCACACCTGCTTGTACAGGAATAAAAATATCGTTATTACCATCCCCATTCGGACTGAAGGCGGAAGGGATTTCTAAGAAAGGATCAATTACAGAAATAGTAATGGTATCTATAAATATACAAGTTCCTAAGCTATCCTCAATCGTTACAATATAAGTTATATTTTCTTCAGGATTAGCAATTGGAGAAGGACAATCATTACAGCTTAAATAATCATCCGGAGTCCAATTGTATACATATCCATCCTGCAATCCTATGATCCGAATAGATGTTCCTAATACAATACTAGTATCACTTAAAGAACTAATAGTTGAAAGGTCAATAACAGTAACAGTAGCAGAGTCTTTATTCATACAACCAAGTGCGTTTTGAGCAGTCGCTACATATATAGTAGTAATGTTAGGAGTTACTAATACCGTATCATCAGTTATTTCAGTTAAATCAATTTGCGGTGACCAAGAATACTCTAAAGGCTCATTTCCCGTAGCATATAGCAGCACGCTCTCTCCTAAGCAAATAGCAGTATCTTGAATTATCTGAAAGGAAAAGTCTTGTACATCTACCGTGACTTGTTGCGTATCTGCTTCACAATATTGAAAAGTAAAAACTACTTGAAAATCTGTAGTTTGATTAGGAAAAGCATCCGTAATTGAAGATGTAGGAGAGCCTACTAAATCATTAGGTGCCCAATTATATTCTTCAGCTCCTGTAGCTCGCAATTGAATGGTATCTCCTATGCAAATAGTTGTATCAGGTGTTAAGATTTCTCCAGTTTGATTTGCCACATCAACTGTAAATGAAGTAGAACTGTAACAATTTGTATTTGAATCGGTAAGTAATATTCTATAGGTAAGCGTTTGATCGGGGAATATAAACGGATTTTTAATATTAGGATTACTAAGTCCAAAAGCCGGCGTCCATAAAATTATTCCATCATCACTATTTAAATTGGCTTGCACGGTATCTCCTAAACATATAGTTATATCATCAGGTTTTTCTATAGAAGGAGACTGTTTTATATCAATTGTTGCTTCTCTGGTAGTAGTCCAGCATGCATTTGAAATAGTGACCGTGTAAGTAGTGCTATCCATTGGTGATGCAACCGGGTTAGGAATATTGGGATTATTTAAACCTGTAGTTGGAGCCCAAGAATAAAAATTGCCTCCTAGAGCTTGTAGTTGAACAATTCTGCCTTCACAAATGAACGTATCTAAAGGAGTCACCGTAACATTTATTACGCTATCATCTACTTGTATGCTAGAAGTATTATTAAAAACACAACCAGTAACTGTATCTCTAGCGGTAAGCATAAAAATAGTTGTAGCATCAGGAGAGGTTGTAACTTGATAATTAGTAGAGTCGTCAACTTCAGTTCCGGGAGACCAATTATATACTATATTAGGTTCTCTAACAGCAGAATGTATAACTCTAGTAGCAGGGACATAATCATATAAATTACCATCTGATGTATCACAAGCATTTTCTCCAGAATAGGTGCCAGAAATTTGAGTAGTATTATCCACCTTAATAGAGGCAAAGCTATTGGAGTCACTATTAGAATAACACATATCTACATAAACATTTCCTATATCACCTTGTATGAAATATGCGGTATCAAAAATAAAGTAATTCCATCCCTTATGCAGGTCTATAGTTTTAGGTAAATAAACGGTGCTTAAGTTTTGATAAAATTCGTATACCCCAAATCCTCCATTAAGAATATTATTAGCATCTTCACATCCCATTCTTATGGTGAAATTCTCAAAGGTGCTATCTATACCGGTAGAGTCTACGAAAAGTGCAATTCCTAATATTAGTTCGTCTGCAACTAATCCTGCATCTAATAATGGACCGCCCGCAAAGTACTCGCCGAAGTCGGTAGCATAATTCAGCTTATATTGTAGTCTTTTCATGTCGGTACCTTCTGCATTAAATATGCTTGTAGAAATATCTAATATAGTTGTGTCAATTACAGTAACAGTATCAATATCTATAGCTATAAGCATTGTATCAGTATAACATCCTCTCGCATTATATATACGGCTAATTAAATTGAGTGTATCTCCTATACAAATAGTATTTCCGGGCGGATCAATTAATAGTTCCGCTTTTCGGACGTAAGTGAGTATTATAGTGTCTATAGCCTGACAACCATGCCTGGAAGTTACGGTTGCTGTGTAATTAGTAGTTACATCCGGAGTAGCAATAGGCATAAAGCTCATAGGATCAGACAAACTGCTATCTGGTGTCCAAACAATTGAATGGCCTTCACCCGCAGTAGGCAGGGCTTGAATTTCTATACCATTTAAATAACACATTAAGGTGTCATTAGTAGTTATTAAATCAAAAGGTTCTCCTACCCCTATGGTGAGGGAATCTTTGTAAATACAACCTGTAGCAGACTCAACTTCTATATAATATTTGATATCATTGTTAGGACTGGCTTGAGTGGTAAAAGCATTATTGAAAAATACACTATCGGCTGGTGTCCAGCTATAAGTAAACCCTATAGAATCAACTGCAGTGATCAGCACTTCATCCAAAATCCAATTATCCTGATTAAGTCCACTGTTAGCTAATTGTCTCCATCTAAATCTCGTATTATTAGTAGCTGCGATTCCCGGAATAGACAATTTTATTTTAGTAAAATCAGGATAAGAGATTTCATAAAAAGTAGCAATATTATTCCAAGTAATACCATTATCTATAGAGTATTCCAATACAACATCTTCTCCAAAATTAGCATTATCGCAAGGGAATGTGCCGTCTGCAATTTTTAAATCAAATGATATAGTACCTCCACCATTTACATTTAAATCTTGGGTAATGGCTTCTCTCGCTCCAGCCTCATTAAACCAAAGGCCATCACCTGTGGTAGACCCGCAAGCAGTAGATGCTTCACCTCCGGTTACTGCGAGCCAATTAGTACTTATACCGCTATTAAAATTATCGTAAAATATCTGTGTTTGTGAATTGGCTTGTAACGTTATCGTATCTCCTCTACAAATTAGTGAATCGGTTGTGGTAGCATTAACTGAGACAATATCACTAGGAATTACCTCTACGAACACGCTATCAATTACATCCACACAAAGAGTAGCAGTATAAACTCTACAATAAAACCACATGCTTTCAGGTGGGTATACTAATGTAGTAGAAGCTATAGGATTATTCACAAAGCTTCTTGGTGACCATTCATATTTATACAAACTGGATGCGGGAGAAACGACAGCGCTAAGTTGTACAGGCTGCTGTGCACATAAAGAATCTTGTGATTTTATAAAATCGACACCCGGGGGATTAGGAGATTCTACTACATAAGAATATTCTTTAGAGCATAAAGATGGCAGCTCTAATCCGTGTACAACATAGATTTCTCCCCCGGTTGGCACAACTTTGAAAACATCTCCCATGGCAAGTGTGTCATCAGGGGCAGAGGCTGTTGTCCAATATGGGTTTTGAAAATTTAGAATATTTATTAATGTTACCGTATCAGAAGTACAATAGATCGTATCTCCTAATCTTGTAACTGGTGAAAAAGACCCGGCAGAATATGCATAGCTTCCTTCACCCAGTACACCTCCTGAACGAATACCATAAATATACGCTATAAAACCTTGAGAGGACTTTAAGGAGTGACTTCCTTGAGTAATTTCTACACTTGCATAAGAAAAAGCTGGATCTGAGGGAAATGTAGAAAATAAAACCGGATTAATTGGTGTATTATCTAATAAAAGTTCCGCAGTACTAGAAGTAGGAGTAAGTATATTGATAAAATGTCGAAACCCAAAAAGTGTCTGAGTGGTCGTAAATGTAATATCATTAATTCTTTGCGAAGTGGCATTTAATGCTATCAAGGAAGGATCGCCAGCACCTGCACAAGTACTTCCTTCCAATAATTGAATAACAAATATTTCTTTATCAGATGTAAATACCTGAGGAGCATTCACACCGTTGGCTTCAAGAAATTCTCCTGCATTCAATATAAACGGTGCTGCTCCATTAATAGTAATGTTTGTGTTGTCTCTATTCGCCATTACTCGATAACTATACCTATTAGTTCCCGAAATAGGTATCATGTGATATTCTTTACCCCACGTGGTTACAGGGACGTGTTGGTCTACGAGATGATCACAAAAGGTACAAAATGGGCTACTAGGTATATTAGCACATTCTGCCCCGGCAAATAGAGCAAAAGGCCTACATGATCCACTTTGGTCAGTAGCTTTAATGATGGAACCTGAAAGATCACCAAAACTTTTTACTTGATAAACCTCGCCCCTGTCCAATGTCGCATAAAATGATGTGCCTGCTGATTTTCCTAATAGGGTGGTAGCTGATGGAATAATTTCTACTTCTGTATTATCTGCAGTTGCTACGATTAGAAATTCTGAGGTTAAGCCTTGAAAAACAGATGGATAGGCTAATACTTTATAATCAGAACCAAGCGAATGTATAGGTAATACTCTTGTTCCATCAGCAGAACCATTTTCAAAATTTACTATAAATACACTTACCGTATCTTCTGTTTCTAATAAAAATCCTTTATTTTCTATTTGCTCCGAAAAATCCGCTTCCCCAGTAGTTTTATCAATTTCTATTTCGGTAGTTATATTGGCAGTTACTGTAAAACTTTGAGTGTAGAGAGACTGAGGCATGGTTATAGTCCCACTTGTGTTTTTATTGGATGAGACATATACATGTAATTTATTATTCTCACTACCTGCACTATTATCATCTAGATTATCCATAAATCCAAACCAAAACTCTTTCCCTTTGGTAGGGGTAATGTCTTGTTGAGCCGTAATATTGGAATTAACAAATAGAGAAATGAGAATTAAAAGTAAAATCGATCGTATCATATGAAATATAAAATGGCTTGTATATTATAAATATACAAAAATTAAATTTATATATTTCACTTCCTACCTAGCCAATAACACTGTTCCACTTCTTTCAACCTCGGTGTCCGCCTCTGCAAACATTCTTGCTTTAAAGACATAATTATAGATACCTATTGGTTGCATTTTTCCATTAAAAGAACCATCCCATCCGCTGTTGGTTTGCTCTGTTGAGAAGACTAGTTGCCCCCATCTATTGTATATATCAAAACGAATCACCTCTTTCACACCTGCTTGTACAGGAATAAAAATATCGTTATTACCATCCCCATTCGGACTGAAGGCGGAAGGGATTTCTAAGAAAGGATCAACAACTGTAATGGTAATGGAATCTATATAAGAACATTTTCCTGAGCTATCTTGCACTAAAACAATATAAGTTATATTTTCAGCCGGAGTAGCAATAGGTTCCGGACAATTATTACAATTTAAATGCTGCTTCGGAGACCAATCATAAGTATATCCAGGTTCAAGGCCTGTTATGTGAATACTTTCTCCTAAAACAATTGATGTGTCATCTAATAAATTACCTAAGATATTAATCACTTCTACATTAACAGAATCAGTGCTTTCACAACCTCGAGTGTTTTGAGCAGTCACGTAATAGGTGATAGATTGCCCAGGAGCGACCAATACAGAGTCATCAGAAATTTCTGTCAAGTTTGTTAAAGGAGACCATATATAGCTTAAGGTTGTGTTGCCCGTAGCATACAGTAGAACTTCTTCTCCGTGACAGATAATAGTATCTTCAAACCCTTCGAATAGGAAACTATCTACATTAATGGTTATAGATTGAGTATCCGGCTGGCAGTTTTCGTATGATAAAACCACCGTAAAAGTAGTGGGCTGATTAGGAAATGCTTCTGTAATAGCAGAGGTATCAAAGCTTAAAAAATCATCAGGGGACCAAAAATATTTTTCTGCTCCCGTAGCTCGAAGTTGAATAGTATCACCCAAGCAAATAGTGGTATCTGAAGATAATAATTCCCCATTTTCTCTTTCATATACATCCGCAGTAAACGAAACTGAATTAAAACATCGGCTAATAAAATCAGTCAGAGTAACATTATATGTAAGAGATTGATTGGTAAAAAGAATAGGATTTTTAATATTAGGATTACTTAATCCGTAAGCCGGAGACCAATTTATAATTCCTTCATCACTTATTAAATTGAGTTGAACACTATCCCCATAACACAAAGAAATATCATCGAGTGGTTCAATAGAAGGTGATTGCTGAACATCTACTACTAAAGATCTTTCAACCGACCAACATGCATTAGAAATAGTTACTGTATAAACAGTGCTATCAGATGGATTGGCTACCGGATTAGGAATTAAAGGATCATTAAGCCCTGTAATTGGAGACCAGGAATAAAAATTACCTCCGTTAGCATTTAATTGTAGCAGGGCTCCATCGCAAATAAAAGTATCTAAGGGCATGACTGAAACATCAATTATTGTATCATCTACTTGAATACGAGCAGATTCTTTAAATACACAGCCCGAAGCCGTATCTGTAACGTTTAAGCTATATATAACTGTATTTTCAGGAGAAGTTGATATTGTCATAGCTGTCGAGTCATCTACTTCCGTGCCGGGAGACCAGTTGTATATTAATCTTCGGTCATGTACTTTAGAATGAATTATTCGAGTAGAAGGTACATAATCATAATTTAATCCTATTGAGGTATCACAAGCAGTAGTTGCTGTACTATAACCGGCTTTATTAAATACAGATTCAACTTTCATAGATGCAAAACTGTTTGAATCACTGTTCTCATAACAGAAATCTATATGTACCTCTCTTACTTCTCCTTGTAAATAATAAGCAGCATCAAAAGTAAAGTAATTCCATCCGGTGTCTAAAGTGATTGTTTTAGGAGTAAACACGGTAACTAAATTTTGTGCAAACCCGTAATCTGTAAAAAGGCTTGCCTCGTCACACGCTAATTTAATCGTGAAATTTTCAAAAGTACTATTTATACCTATTGAATCTATATACAAAGCCACTCCTAAAAGAAGTTCCTCGCTAATTAGGCCATTATCTATCAGATACCCACTAGCATACAAGCCGCCAGCAAAAGGATTAAAGCTATAATCATTAAGCTCGTATTGAAGGCGTCGTGTATTACTAATTAAACCGTTAAAGAAATCAGTAGTGCCACTATCAGTAACAAGTGATGTTTCAATTACAGTAGTCGTATCTACAGTGGTTGCAAGTAATGCTGTATCGGTAATAGAACAGCCGCTAGCATTAATTATAGTACCGGTTAGTGAAGTAGTATCTCCAATACAAATTGTATCTCCCGGCGGTATTATGATAAGATCAGATTTTCTGACATAAGATATAGTTATACTATCTTTAGCAGAACATCCGTGTTTCGAAGTAACTTCAACAAAATATTGAGTAGTAACATCCGGTTTAGCTATAGGGGTAAAGCTTTCCGGAAATGTTAAGCTACTATCAGGAGTCCATACTATTGTATGTCCTTCTCCTGCGGTGGGTAAAGCTTGGAGTTGAATGCCATCTATATAACACATTAAAGTATCATTAGTAGTTAGCAATTCAAAAGGCTCACCTACTCCAACTTTAATAGAATCATTATAAATACATCCTTCGGTAGACTCTGCTCTTACATAATAAGTGATATCTCTTTTAGGTGAAGTATGGGTAGAAAAAGTATTACTGGTAAATACACTATCCGCGGGAGACCAACTGTAAGTAAAATCTGCGGAGTCAATAGCGGCAATGAGGACTTCATCAATGATCCAATTATCTTCATTTACTCCACTATTAGATAGTTGTCTCCATCTAAAACGGGTAGTAGTAGTTTGAGCAGGAGCCGGAATAAATAATTTAATTCTCTGAAAAGTAGGATAAGAAGATTCATAGTAAATAGCAAGATCGTTCCACGTAGTTCCGTTATCTATAGAATATTCCAATACTACATCTTCCCCAAAATCTGCATTATCACATGGGAAACTGCCACTGGCAATTTTCAGGTCAAATTGTATGGTACCTCCGGTACTCACATCTAAATTTTTTGTAATAGCTTCTCTTGATCCTGCTCGATTAAACCATAACCCATTACCTGTCGTAAATCCGCACACAGTAGAAGCTTCTCCTCCGGAGACAGTGAGCCAATCAACATGAATGCCGGTATCAAAATTATCATAAAAAACAGCTGTTTGAGAATTAGCTTGAAGTAAGATTGTGTCTCCTAAACAAATTAATGAATCTGAAGGCAATGGATTGATAAACGACAAATTATTTGGTTGCACATGTATAAATATGCTATCAACTACATCTACACAACCCGTGCTGGTATAGACTCTGCAGTAAAACCAAGTACTTTGTCCCGGGCGTGCTATAGTTTCAGCAGAATTGGGATTGGAAACTAAAGTGCTGGGTGTCCATTGATATTTGTAAGAGTTGGAAGGGGGAGTAACTTCAGCAGTTAGCCGAACCGCTTGAAAAGGACAAAGAGAATCCATGCTTTTAGTGAGTGTAATATTTGGAGGATCAGCAGATTCCACTAAATAAAAATATTGATTAAAACATTTTGAAGGCTCTTCATAACCATTTACAATGTATATCTCACCGCCTATAGGCAGTATCGTAAAGGTATCTCCCACAGCTAACGTATCATTCGGATTGGATTGAGAAGTCCAATAAGGATCTGTGAAGTTGAGGACATTTATTAACGTAATACTATCTGTAGAGCAATAAATAGTATCTATAAATAACGGTGGTAAAAAGGATCCGGCAGAATACGCATAACTTTCATCAAATCCAGTGCCATATATGTATGCTCCGGTAAAATAAGATTGAGTTAATAATCTATGGCTACCTTCTATTAAAGGTATTCTGGCATATGAAAAATCAGGATCAGCAGGGAAAATATTAAAATTGCTTGGAGGGATAGGGAGATTATCTAAAAATAATTCTGAAATATTTTGAGTAGGGCAAATTATGTTAAGTTTATGTTCGGTAATTTGATCAGATTCCATGGTGGCAAAAGTAATATCACTTAGTTGCTGTTTAGAGCCATTAAGTGTAACCATAGCAGGATCTCCAAGGCCTCCTGAGCAGGTACTGCCTTGTAGATATTGTACTACATTAATTTCTTTAGTTCCGGTAATAACTATTGCATTATTCCCGCTTCCTTCTGTAAACTCTCCTGCGTTTAAAGTTACAGGTGCTGCTCCATCAATGCTAATTTGCGTATTGTCGCGATTTGCCAAAACTCGATAAGAATAAGAGGTAGAATTAAGAAGTGGTGCTACATGATATTTTTGGCTCCAAGAGTTTATAGCTGTTTGTTGATCTACAATATGATCACAAAAACTACATCCTATCGGAATGCTAGCACACTCTACTCCTGCAAAAACGGCAAAAGGCCTACAAGAACCACTTGCAGCAGTACTTTTTATAGTTGACCCTGTTAAATCCGTGCTGCTTCTTACTTGGTAAACATCTCCTTGATTTAGGATCACGTAAAAAGGTACATTTGCCGGCTTTCCTAAAGCAGTTACCGCAGAAGGAATGATTTCTATTTCTGTATTATCTTGAGTAGCAACTATTAAAAATTCAGAATCTCCATTATAGGCCATCACTCTATAGTCATATCCAAGAGATTGCACCGGGAACACTTTAGTGCCATCTGCTGTATGTTCTTCAAAATTTACGATAAATACACTAACAGTATCTTCAGTTTGAAGTAAAAATCCTTTGTTTTCAATTCTTTCTGACAGTAAAGCTTCGGCTATATTTTTAGGCAGTACTAATTCTGTAGTTACATTAGCAGTTACTGAGAAGTTTTGGCTATAAGTCGATTGGGGTAAGGTAATGGTGCCGGTTGTATTTTTATTAGAGGAAACATATACGTATAAACGGTCTGACGATAAAGTTTGAGGTTGATAGTTGCTCAGAAAACTAAACCAAAATTCTTTTCCTTTGGTAGGGATTACTGTTTGTTGTGCATGAATATTAAAATAATTTAATAGTAGAATATTAAATATAATTAAGGTAAGGGTATACGGTCTTGACATAGCTTTTAAGCATTTTGTAAAACTAAATATAAGAAAAATTATCTTATGTTGATAAGTATTCTAATCTAGAACAATATCTGACTCATCGCCCTTTTTACATCATCCGTAGGCAGCTGACAAGCTTTATTCACACATACATAAATCATAGTTTTATCCCTAATAAATTTGTTTTCCAACAAAGGCAAATTGCTTTCTTCACTTGCTCCTACTAATAGCGTATTGGGTAAGTATGTAGTATGTAAGCTAGTAGCTTTTTGATGAGCTTCTTTTCCAACAATTGCTACTTCATAAAAAGGCTTGATATGATTCAACATTAAAATACCCCAATTAGAGTAGCCCGGCCCATAGCTGCTCATATGTGGTTGAATGTTTTTGAGCATTTGTGCAGCTTTATCCATATAGATATTGTCATCATAATAATGCCCCAACAAGAAAAGCCCTTTGGCAATGCTGGAATTAGATGCAGGAATAACATTATCTAAAACTTCTGTTTTACGGGCAATTAAGTCTTTATCTAAGTTGGAGGTAAAGAAAAACATGCCTGTCCGTTCATCGTAAAAATGCTTAATTGCATACTCCATCAGATCTTTTGCTGCATCTAACCATTTTTTATCAAACGTTACTTCATACAAAGCGATAAACGCCTCAATAGTTAAACAATAATCTTCTAAGTATCCATTGATCTTGCTAGTGCCTTTTTTATAGCTGTGCCATAAGCCTCCATCTTTTTTAAGTTGATGTTGAAGTATAAAATCAGCATTGTTTAAAGCTGTCTCTATAAATGTATGTTCATTAACCGCCCAATAAGCATCTACATAACCTTTTATCATCAAGGCATTCCAGGAAGTGAGCGTTTTGTCATCTAGGCCGGGACGGATCCTTTTATTTCTAACTTCCAATAATTGAGCTTTGATAATATCGATTCGTGTGTTTAATTCTTTGAGAGTAAGATTATGTTTTTGCGCTATTTTATCATTGGTTTTGTCTCGTAGTAAGATATAGTTATCGTGTTCCCAATAGCCTTTATTGTTTATGTTGAAGTAGTCTTTTGCTAATTCAAAATCATCTCCTAATACTTTTTTAAGCTCTTCCTTTGTCCAAATGTAGAACTTCCCTTCTTCACCTTCACTATCAGCATCTAAAGCAGAATAAAATGCTCCGGAAGGGTCAGTCATTTCTCGCTTTACCCACTTCAGCGTTTCGATAATAATTTTTTTATAATCCTCATTTTTTGTCAGTCGGTAAGCATCTGCGTAAAGCGAAACCAATTGAGCATTATCATAAAGCATTTTTTCAAAATGCGGCACTTTCCAATTAGCATCCGTAGAATACCTTGCAAAACCTCCGCCCACATGATCATAAATACCACCATAGGCAATTTTATTCAGCGTAAGCTTGACATAATCCAATAGTTTCTCATCTTTCGTTAAATAGCCATATTGCATTAAAAAGTCATAGTTATTTGGCACCGGAAATTTAGGTGCTCGGTTAGGCCCACCTTCACTATAATCAAAACTCTTTGACCAATTATTAACCATCTCGTCCAGCGTATTCATAACAAATGGAGCATCATCTGTATTCATTTTTATTAACTCCGATTGTTGCACTCCTGCTGTAAGACTGGCAGCATACTCTTCATATTTATTGGGATCTTCTTCGTAACCTTCTGCTAAAGATTTCAGCACTTGCATCCATTGATCTTTAGGATAATAAGTACCCCCAAATACCGGGCGTCCGTCTGGAAGCGTAAAGCAGTTGAGTGGCCATCCTCCCCTTTGTGTCATGAGTTGAACTGCTGTCATGTATACCTGATCAACATCAGGCCGTTCCTCTCTATCGACCTTAATGCAGATATACTTTTCATTCATGATCTTAGCCACAGCAGTATCTTCAAACGATTCTCTTTCCATCACATGGCACCAATGGCAGGCGGAATAGCCAATACTCACCAATACTAATTTATTTTCTGCTTGTGCTTTCTCGAAAGCTTCATCTCCCCATGGATACCAGTTGACCGGATTATGGGCATGTTGCAGCAGGTATGGACTCGTTTCGTCTATTAATTGGTTAGTGTGGGAATGATCCATATTAGTAGTTTTATGTTCGGTTTTGTTTTGACAATTTTGAATGAAGCACGTTATGATCGTGAAATAAATTAGAGAAATCTTCATCATTCAACTATAATTTTATCGGCTTGCATAATTTGCTCATCTTGTAGAATAATTAAGAAATAAATCCCGGCCGGCAACTCAGCAACTGAAATCTTAATATTTTTCGTACGCTCTGTGGTGGTAGTTTTGACTAACTGTCCAATATGATTATAAAGAGTAATATCTAAGACTTGCTCGGCATCAATATTGTCAATAGTAATATAGCTTGTAGCTGGGTTGGGATAGCTAACTATCTTTTTTTCTCGAATGCTACTAACAGCAGTACTTGTGATTCCGCTAATTTTAATAATACGATCATCTTGCGGCATTGGAAAGCCACTATTTGCCCTTCCATCTCTATTACTAGTGGCGATATAAACATCTCCGGAAGGAGAAATACAGATATCTCTTAAGCGCCCGAACCAATTATTAAAGTAGATTTCTTCTGATATGATACTATCTCCGGCATCATTGAGTTTGAGTACTCGTAAATCATCTTCCTTTAGCGTGGTTAACAAAATTGAATTTTGCCATTCAGGAATTTTAGCGTATCTGTAATAGTCAATTCCCGCAACGGCTAAAGTCGGTGTCCATGCCATGATTGGCTCTACTACGTTGGAATCTGCACAAAAAGACATTTCCGAAGGTAAATCGCAATATCCATGTACTTCAGGCCAACCATAATTGCTGCTTTTTTTAATGATATTTAATTCATCATCAGTAGAAGGGCCGTGTTCAGAACTATAAAGCGTATTTCCATCAGCTGAAAATACTAAGCCTTGCGGATTTCTATGGCCTTTTGACCAAATATAACTGTTAGGGTTAGGATTATTGGCGGGAATAGTCCCATCTAAATTAAATCTTAATATTTTCCCGGCAAGAGAAGAAGAATTTTGTGGCAGGTCAGTATCAGCTGCATCTCCTGTAGTCATGTATAATTTCAAATCTTTTGAAATAACTAATCTAGAGCCATCGTGATTTGTTGCAGCAGGAATGCGATCTACAAAAAGAACAGGATTCATTAATATATCAGAAGAGTAGGTATATTTAACAAGCTTTTCGTATAAGGTAGAACCTTCTAAATAAGTGTAAACCAAAAATACCTCGGGAGTAGTATCAAAACCGGGATGAAGCGCCATGCCTAATAAGCCGGCTTCATTCACTTGATTTACTTCAGTAATATTTAACAGTAAAAGTTTTTCTCCCGTTTCCGGATTTATTCTACTCACTAAACCTTCTCTTTCGGTGATCCATATAAAATCATCCGGGCCCCATAATATTTCCCAAGGAACGGAAAGATTTTGAGCAATAGTTGAGGTATCTATCGCATTTGCAGGTTTTTTTGTTGCGATTATAATATTTAATAAAGCTATGAAAGTGATAAATAGATTCTTCATTTTTACTATTACAATTCCTCAAATATCATGCCTGACATCTGACAAGTTACATCAATTTTATATATCTTTAAGACCGATCGGTCTTAAAGAAAGTTTATGGAAACAACAATTGAAAAGGGCTTAAAAACCAAACAACTTATCATAGAAAAAGCTGCAGTATTATTTAATATCAAAGGTTATGAAGGATGTTCGCTAAGTGATATCATGGCGGCAACAGGCCTTCAGAAAGGAGGAGTTTATAATCATTTTAAAAATAAAGAACAAATTGCAATAGCAGCCTTCGACTATGCGACAGAGCAAGTTGAGAAGAAATATATTGAAAAACTCACTCCGGATAAAAGCCCTTTAGAAAGCTTAATAGCTATAATGGAACTATTTAAAGACAGTTTTGAAAATCCTCCTATTGAAGGAGGTTGCCCTATCATGAATACAGTGTTAGATGCTGAGAATGCTCATCCTGTTTTAAGAGAAAAAGCCTCTAAGGCCCTGAATAGTTTAAGGCAAATTATTGCCGATAAGTTGAAAGAAGGAAAAGAAAAAGGTGTTTTTAAGCAGCATATTGATACTCAGGAAATTGCCGGTATTTTTGTGTCATCTTTAAATGGGGCCGTAATGATAGCAAGAGGTCAGAAAGACTACCAGTATATTAGTTCAATGACAAAGCACCTACTACAGTACACCACTGAACATCTAATGAAATAATTTTCAAACCAAGTACGCATTCCGGAAGGTAAAAATGCTCACCGATCAAATAATCCCCTATCTTCGCAGTTATGAAATTTAAAGAATTAAATCTTGATGAACAGCTTTTAGAAGCCATTTCTTATATGGGTTTTGAGGAAGCAACCCCTATCCAAGAGCAAATTATTCCTGAAATCATTAAAGGGCGAGACGTGATCGCTTGCGCACAAACCGGAACAGGTAAAACGGCTGCATTTGTACTGCCGGTACTGCAAAATTTACTGCAAAACCCTAGTGACCATGTAAGCACGCTAATCATTGTACCCACACGAGAGTTAGCCATACAAATTGATCAGCAAATTCAAGCCCTAACCTATTTCTCTTCCATTGCATCCATTGCCATCTACGGAGGTGGAGATGGTAGCGAGTGGAACAACCAAAAAAGAGCGCTGACACTAGGCAATAATATAATAGTCGCTACTCCCGGCAAACTTATATCCCATTTAAATATGGGATATGTAAAATTTGAAAAAGTGCGCAATTTCGTCCTAGATGAAGCCGACCGTATGTTGGATATGAACTTTTTTGATGATATTAATAAGATAGCTTCTTTTCTTCCTAAGAATCATCAAACCTCTATGTTTAGTGCCACCATGTCGCCTAAAATTAAGCAATTAGCTAAAAAGATTTTGAAAGATCCGGTCGAAGTAATTCTTGAGTTGTCTAAACCTGCGGAAGGAGTATTACAGGCAGCATATTCGGTGAGAGATGATCAGAAAATACCTTTAATTAAAAGTTTGATAATAGATAAACCCAATTTAAACAGCGTTTTAATATTTACTTCTACTAAAAAGAAAGTGTCTGAAATTGTGCATGATTTAAAAAAAGATAAAATACCGGCTAAAGGCATTTCTTCTAATTTAGAACAAGCGGAGCGAGAAGAAGTGTTGCTCGATTTTAGAGCTAAAAATATTAAAGTATTAGTAGCAACAGATGTATTGAGTAGAGGGATTGATATCAAAGAAATTAGCTTAGTCATCAATTATGATGTGCCGAATGATGCAGAAGATTATGTCCATCGGGTGGGAAGGACTGCAAGAGCAAAGACTACGGGTGTCGCTATCACTTTAGTTAATAAGAAAGATGAGCGCAAGTTTAAGATGATAGAGGAGTTAATAGAAAGAAAAATTAATAGAATTCCTTTTATAATATAGATAGAAAATTTCCGGTATGATGGCTATGACATTCTACTTTGATTTGCTTATATCATTAAAGTAATATAAAATGTTATTTCCTTTTTTTAAAGAATCCTTTTCGAAAAAAGCTTTTAATAAAAGCTAAAGTGAGCGGGTGACTACTGTCTAATCATTTTTAGAAAACAACTTGTAATTTCTTGATAATCAAAGAGTCACCCGCTCACTAACTTCTTACAAACATTAAATAAAATATTTTTATCAATTAACAACCAAAACAGCACTTGAATATTATTTACAAGTTTTTGAAAAGCAAAATCTCCTAAAGCCAATTCAATTTGAAGCGAAAATACGATTGAATCAATAAGCTGATTTTTCGCGGATTGGAAATCCTGATGCGTTTTTCTAAAATTTCAGAAGCTTCGGTACGAGTTAGCTTTATCAGTAAAGTTTTGAAATAGATATAAGCTAAGTATACGCCAAATTTGGATTCAGGAGGAAGCTTTCGAATGCCTTTTAAAGCAATCTGAAAGTCATTTTCAATTTCCTCAATGATGGCTTCTTTCTTTTCAGTAGACAGCTCATTGACTGCCACTCCGGGGAAGTATGAGCGATTTAATATTTCAAAATCATTCTTTAAATCTCGTAGAAAGTTTACTTTTTGAAAAGCAGCGCCTAAATGAATGGCAGATTGTTTTAATTCTGCATACTTTTGTGCGTTTCCATCTACAAACACTTTTAAGCACATTAAGCCTACTGCTTCAGCAGAACCATAAATATATTGAGCATAATCTTCATGTGTATCATATTCTTTCTTTCTTAAATCTAACTTCATGCTATTTAAAAAAGCTTGAATCAATTCATCATCTATTTTATATTTTTTTACTGTGAGTTGAAAGGAGTGAAGTATAATATTTAAACTAAGATTGTCTTTATAAGCATTATAGTAATCTTGCTCAAAACTTTGAAGAAGTTTTTCTTTATCATTTTCATGAAAAGTATCTACAATTTCATCTGCTAATCTTACGAATCCATATATGCTGTATATTGCCCCTCTGATTTTAGGAGATAAAATACCTACTGCCCTAGAAAATGAAGTACTGTATTTTTTAGTAATCAGTTTACTGGCTTCAAATGCGGTGGTATCGTATAACGTTTTCATTAAAAACTTCTAACGGTTCTTTTTGATTAGTTCAGTCACTATCTTGCCCGAAATCAAAGCGGGGGGTACGCCCGGGCCGGGAACTGTTAACTGGCCTGTAAAATAGAGATTTTTTACCTTTTTACTCTTTAATTTGGGCCTTAAAAAAGCTGTTTGCAATAAAATATTAGCTAATCCATAAGCATTCCCTTTATAAGAATTATATTTTTCTATAAAATCATTTACGCAAAAGGATTTTTTAAATAATATTTTATCTGTTACTTTTTGGTTCGTTAAAGTTTCTAATCGTTTGATAATAATCTTAAAATATTGCTCTCTTAGCTCAGGAGTGTCTTCAATTCCCGGGGCAAGAGGAATTAAAAATGTGCCGGCTTCTTTTCCTTTGGGGATTAATGAAGCATCCGTTTTTCCCGGAAAACTCGCATAAAATAAAGGATTTTCCGGCCATTGGGGATGGTCGTATATTTCTTTGGCGTGTTTCTCAAAATCAGTATCAAAAAACAAGGTGTGATGTTCTACATTTTTTAACGGTGCACTAAACCCTACATAAAATAAGAGAGAGGAAGGAGCAAAGGTCCTGCTTTTCCAATATTTTTCAGAGTAACCCTTATATTGTTTTGGAAATAATGTTTCAGTATGATGATAATCTGCTCCGCTGATCACTATATCAGCAGCATAACTACCTTTATTTGTCATTATATTTTTGACTTCGCTATTTGTAATATCGATTTTATTGGCCGGCTCATTAGTTTTAATGACTACACCCAGTTCTTTTGCTAACATTGCCATTCCTTTAGCCACTTCATGCATGCCTCCCATAGGGTGCCAGGTGCCCAAACCAAAATCTGCATAATTCATAAAATTATAAAAAGTAGGAGTATCAGAAGGCTTAGCGCCAAGGAAAAGCACAGGGAACTCTAATATTTTTCTGAGTTTAGGGCTTTGAATATTCTTTCTAATTTGCTTGTCAATTGTTGTAAAAAACTGTCCTATTCGTTTAATAGTTGCCGGTGTAATTAGCTCAGTGATAGAAACGCCAGGCCGGTAGACTAAATCCTTAATCGCCAAATCATAATTAAACTTAGCTGATGCTATAAATTTTTTTAGATGTTTAGCACTTCCCGGCTCTTCTTGTTCAAAAATTTCATAAATGGCTTCCAAATTATCGGGGATAGTGATCGCATCATTTTTTCCGAAATAAACTTTATAAGCGGGACTCAATTTTTTTATTTCATAATAATCGGAAGGTTTTTTATTAAAATCTGCAAAAAATCGTTCGAAAACATCAGGCATCCAATACCAAGTAGGGCCCATATCAAATGTAAAATCATCTTTTTTAAAAATAGCAGCACGGCCACCAATTGTATCGTTTTTTTCTAAAACAGTCACTTCGTACCCCAGCTTAGCCATATAGCAGGATGCTGCAAGAGAAGAAAAACCGGAGCCGATGATGATAACAGATTGAGCCATGAATGTTACAAAGATATATAATCTTGTCGCTGTTATATACGATTCGCATCTTTAAACAGTTTTCAAACTATAAGAAAAGTATTTCTTATCTTAACCCTTATAAAGTTGAAAATTCTTCCGTCATCATCTTCTGTCAAAAACTATGAATAAAAAAATTACTTTTAAAAATGCTCAAGGCCAAGAGTTGGTTGGTAAAATTGATCTTCCCTTAGGAAATCAGCCTAATCATTATGCTATTTTCGCACATTGTTTTACTTGCACTAAAAACTTATCCGCAGTTAAAAATATTAGTAAAGCACTTACGCAGAACAATATTGCGGTTTTACGATTTGATTTTACCGGCCTTGGAGAAAGTGATGGCGATTTTTCTGAGACAAATTTTTCTTCCAATGTGGAAGATCTGGAAGCTGCCTTTGATTTTTTAAAAGAGCAATATCAAGCGCCTTCTATAATGATGGGCCATTCATTAGGAGGAACAGCCACTTTGTTGGCAGCTGCCAGGTTAGATGATGTTAAAGCTGTGGTTACTATCGGTTCTCCTTACGAACCGGATCATGTTAAAAAGCTATTTAAAAATTTAGAAGAGATTGATGCTAAAGGAGTAGCCGATGTTAATATAGGTGGCCGGCCATTTAAAATAAAAAAGCAATTTGTAGATGACTTAGCATCCGTAAGTATGAAAGCCGTTATTTATAATTTAGAAAAAAGCTTGTTGATATTGCATTCTCCGCAAGACACGATCGTAGGTATTGAAAATGCAGCGGATATATATGATGCCGCACTCCATCCTAAAAGCTTTATTTCACTGGATGGAGCAGATCACTTATTGTCAAATAAAATAGATTCTTTATATGTAGGGAATATCATTGCCTCGTGGGCAGATCGCTATTTACCAAAGAATGAAGGAATAGATAGTGATGAAGATTTTTCGGTTCAAGCAGAAACAGGAGCTGACAGCTTTTTAACAAATATAAAAGCAGGGCGTCATCGCTTAATAGCTGATGAGCCGGAGTCTGCGGGCGGGTCTGATTTAGGGCCAAATCCTTATGAGTTGCTATTAGCTGGCTTAGGTGCTTGTACCGGCATGACCTTGCAAATGTATGCTAAAAGGAAAGAGTGGCCGTTAGAATCTGTTGATGTATCGCTAAAACACGACAAAATTCACGCAAAAGATTGTAAAGACTGTGAAGAAAAAACCGGCAAGATTGATCAAATAACAAGAGAAATAAAAATTACGGGTGATTTATCTGCCGAACAAAGAGAAAAATTACTTGAGATTGCTGATAAGTGTCCGGTGCACCGTACGTTGGAAGGGGAGATCAAAGTAGTGACTGAGTTGGCATAAGGTTTTTCAAATGTTTTTATGTTCTAGATGACTTAATTCCTCTTTAGCTATTTTAAAAGTATATTTTTAACTTATTGGAAACTAGTTAATTGTATCTTAAAGCCTATTAGTTGGGCTTCATAAAATTCCATAATTTATCTTTTCTTTTGCCTTTTTTATGTTTTAAATTGGGTTAACAATTATCCTAAATCAGGATTTATTCTTGTCATTTAATAATATAATTATGAAACATTTAATTTTACTTCTTACCCTTACAGTTACTCTATTTGGTGGTTATGCTAATGATATCCCTAACACAACTAAGCACCTTTCATTTATTGAAAACAAAGGTCAGGTAAAGGATATGAAAGGAAAGCCTGCTGATAATGTCATATATACTATATCAACACCTGATTTGGAGGCGTTTATTACCACCAAGGGTATTACCTACCTTTTTAAAGATATTATTTTAGATGAGCCTACTGCAAATGTATTCGCTCAAACATTTTCACCAGACTTGCCTCCAACCTCTCCTTCCGGAAGAATAAAAATGTATCGGTTAGATATGGATTTAAAAAAATGCATCTATACAAAAAAATAACGCGATAGGCATAGAAGAATCACAACAAGGGCATTTGAACTTTTTTTATCCCCATTGCCCTGAAGGAATTTATGGTGTAAAGTCTTATCACCAAGTCAAGATTAAAGAAGTATATCCTAATATTGACTGGGTGTTATATATTAATGAAAAGGGTGTTAAATATGATTTTGTGGTCAATCCAGGTGGAAATATAGATGATATCGTCCTCGCTTATAAAGGAGCGGATTTATTAATGGCTAATAAAGATGGTAGTATTACTGCTACCACTGTTATGGGCAACATAACAGAGCAACCCCCCATAAGTTTTCAAAATGCTCAATCTATCAATACTAGCTATTTACTATCAGAAAAAAAAGAAATTCAGTTCTATATATCAGATTATGATGCTGCTAAACCGTTAGTTATAGACCCATATTTAGAATGGGGCACTATGTATGGAGGAAGCAGTACCGATCAATTTCATGATGCAGTAGTAGACGGGCATGACGATGTTATTACCACGGGTACTTGTCAATCAATTGATTATCCCACATTTGATGCCGGAACTTTTATTGATGATGTAATTGGTGTAAGCAGTTTAGGATCTTGGGATATTATTATTACTAAATTTAGTAATTCAGGCAAAATTTTGTGGTCTACTTATTACGGAGGGAGAAAAGATGATTCG
Source organism: Chitinophagales bacterium (assembly GCA_965213575.1). Taxonomy (GTDB): domain Bacteria; phylum Bacteroidota; class Bacteroidia; order Chitinophagales; family JAUHXS01; genus JAUHXS01. Next base: position 58,361 of record CBDBZN010000016.1, read on the forward strand.
GGCATAGCTTTAGATGTAGATTCAAAGGGAAATCTATTCATAACCGGACGTACTAATTCTACAGATTTCCCGATAAAATCAGCAGGTGGAGTTCATTATTTTGACCCTATAAATATTGATGGTTCTTTAGATGCTAGACAAGAAATTTATCTATTAAAATTTACTAATGATGGACATTTATTATGGAGTACTTATTTCGGTGAAACAGGATATATTGCCGTTCGCCATTTAACCATAGATAAAGAGGATAATGTTTACATAGTAGGGGGTACCGATGCTCATAACCTTCCTTTACTTCCTTCAGAAAGTGCTTACTTTGATCCTGTGCCTAAAGCATCAGGACATTTTAACATGGATGCATTTATAACTAAATTTAATAAAGATGGAGCATTAAGGTGGTCTACATACTATGGAGGGAGCAATCATGATATAATTCGTGCTTCAATTACAGATATGGATGGCAACTTGTTTATTATAGGAGAAACTGCTTCATCTGATTTTCCTCTTCAAAGGGGGGTTGGTGATAGTTATTTTGATGATGTTATAGCTGGCGATTTAGATTTGTTTATCACAAAGTTTAACCCTCAAGGAATTATTGAATGGAGTACCTATATGGGTGGTGAATGGTATGATGGTTATGAAGAAATAGAGATTAACTCAAAAGGAGATTTATATATGGTTGGGTTTACTTTTTCTGCCACTTTCCCTATTTTAAATTCAGGAGGATATCTAGATGATGAATTAGGAGAACCTAATGATATAATCATTACACGTTTTAATAATAATGGCAAACTTATATGGAGTACTTATATGGGTGGTGATGGAGAGTTTCCCACTGGTCAAGAAGCTTCAGGCTACACCAATATCACAATTGACTCAGAAGATCAAGTATATATATGTATTTGGACTACTTCTGAAAATATTATTAAAAAATTTCCTTGTACTTTTTATAAAGATAATACATTTGGAGTAGAAGGAACATCAGATCATTATATTGCACAGTTTTCACCAAATGATGAACTGGTATGGGCAACTTATTTTGGGTCAGATAGCAGTCAGGAACTTATGCACGCTATTGTTACAGACAGTTATGATAATATCTTTGTAGTAGGAGAAGCAAATACCCCTTCTTCAGGAGGTCCTTATAACGATCCTGGCAATGGTGCTTGGTATTCTAATACAGGTATGGAGGAGGGAATGATGCGTTTATTTCAAAATTCATACCTCAGCCTATCATTCCTATTACCAACAATGATACTTCTACTATTGACTCTGTATTTATATGTAGTGGAGATAGTATATTTCTATCAAATGATTGGCAGTTCACCCTGGGCATATATTTACAAAGCAGGTGTAGACACTTGTGATAGTGCTCAATATGTCAATTTACAGATAAGCGAACCGGTAGCCAATATAGATGGAGATAGTGTCAAGTGTATGGGGGGAAATTTTAACACTTTCTGGAGCAAACTCAGATGATGGGAATAGTTATTTATGGAATAGTGATAATTTTAGCACAACTACTTTTGAAGTTGAAAATGAAGGATTAATTACTTTAACAATTACCGACCAGCATGATTGTACAAATTCGGATAGTATTTACATTAAAGATAAAGTTTGCCAAGAAGTTTTTATTCCTAACGCAGTTAACCTAAGTAAAAATTCAACTAACCCATATTTTAACGTCATCTCTCCCATCAGCACAGGTACTTTGAGAATATATGATCGCTATGGTAAGCTATTGTATCACACCAATGATATTAATGCCCCTTGGTCTTGTATATATAATGGTCAGCGTATAAATAGAGGTGTTTATAATTATCAATTAACCTTATCGGAAAGCGACATTTATGTAGGTAATTTCACAGTAATAAATTAAAAAAATCATGAAACAAATAATACAATTTTTTTTAGGAAGCATTTTAATAATAGGTCTATTCTCTTTTAATACGAAAGCAGAGCGATTTATTATTTCTCCGGAAGAGGCATCTATCTGTGAAGGAGATTCTTGTCAGACATTTAGAGTCACAGATACTCAGGGGGGGGCAGCGCTTCAGATATTTATGAATATTCATGGTCTACCGGGGATACCACAGAAGAAATTTCATTTTGTATTGATGATGGTGTTAGTTTATCCGTGGAGGTTTGCAGAAGGCCCTATACTAGTGATACTTGTTACTTCGAAGGTGGTGATACTGTGGAGATCAATACTATTTTTAAACCTACGGAGGACTTTACAATTCAAAATACTACCTGCCCTGATAGTTGTATAATATTGGAAGCTGCAGATGAGGGGATGTTTCATTCCTGGAATCCAACTACGGGATTAAATGATCCTTCAAGTCAAACTCCTATTGCCTGTCTAGATAGTTCTCAAATGTATGTAGTAACCTACTTTGTTGAACATTGTCAATTTACCGATTCATTTATGGTGAGTATCATAGATTCGTGTAATAATGTTGCTAACACCTTCATCTCAGAAGCATTTGGGCAGAAATCAATCTCGGTGTTTCCTAATCCAGCTACAGATAGAATAGGCATACAGTTAGATAGAGAAATGTATTCCGGAAAAATAAATATTATATCTACCTATGGCAAAATAGTAGAGGAAACTCCGTTTAATGGAAATACAAATAATCAAATTGATATTTCTCAATTGCCTATAGGGATGTATTATATTGTTGTTACTGATAGATATAGTTATCAGAGAAAATATTTGGCATTTACTAAGCAGTAGATTAAATAACTAATAGTATGCTTGAGAAATTTAAACACATACCTATACTCAAGTTTTTTGAACCACTCATTTAGCATCTATAAAAGATTAGAAAATTCTCACAAACTCAGATTTGCAGCATACTTTCGCTTATTTAATATTTTTTACTCTATATATATCAAATACATACTGCCAAGAAATTTGCAATGACGGAATTGATAACAATGAAAATGGTTTGATTGATTTCTATGATAGAGAATGCATAGAATCTGAAGATTGCAAAGATTTTTTTTATTCTACTCATTATGTTAGTGACTCAACATGCACCACTACTCCAACTTACGATGCTACCTTCCAACTGAAAGAACTGTGGAGGACTTCTCATGATTTTATAGTTCCACATTCTACTCCTTTGTGTGGGGACATTAATGGAGATGGAGTTACTGAAGTGTTTGTTTCATCCGGATTAATGCTTAATGGAAGAACAGGAGAAATTATTAAATCTAGTTCTGAATTTCTATTTGAACTGGCAATTGGAGATGTGGATGAGGATGGCTATGCAGAGTTTTATTCTTGGGAAGGCTATCAATTTATTGCTAGAGATCATAATTTCAATGTGTTATGGAAAAGCAACCTTCGATCAAGTGCTATTTTTCCAGCTTATGGAATAGCCAACTTTAATTATGATGATACTGCTGAAGTTTATAATTCAGATATTATAAGAAACGCAATAACTGGAGAGGTAGTAACTCAGTGTCCAGACTATCCATTATATGCCATGCCCATAGCGGCAGATGTTTTAGATAGCAGCGATACATGCCCTGATTGTTCGGGCTTAGAACTCGTTGCTGCTAATAAGGTATACTCAATTGATGTTAAAAATAAAAAGGCCACCTTGAGAACACAAGCCCCTAGTCATTTACCTATTGGTTTAAATGCTATAGCAGATATAAATTTTGACGGCAAATTAGATATTATTGTAGGAGGAGTTATAAATACAAACTATATTGGGAGTGACGGCACCCTATATATATGGGATCCAAGAACAGAGCAACAATTGGGTCAACAGATGATTGAGTTTCCAATATTAAAATCTCAACCTAATGTTGGAAATTTTGATGCAGATAGTTTGATAGAAATAGCTATAGGGGGTAAGGGTTTCTTTTCAGTTTGGAGTTACGACCCTACTTTAGATATGATAATTGAAAAATGGCGAGTATCTACTGATGAGGGTTCTGGACGTGTAGGGAGTTCGGCATTTGATTTTAATTGTGATGGAATGTTAGATATTGTATACAGAGATGAAACTAATTTATATATCTTCAAAGGAGATGATGGTAATATTTTAGCGTCGTATCCTTGTTCATCCGGTACACGTTATGAAATGCCAATAGTAGCAGATGTTAATAATGATGGTAGTGCAGAAATAATATGTAATTGTGCAACTTCAATTACAAACTACTTAGACGGTTATACTATTGCATTAACTAATGAAAAAGGTAATTGGCCTCCTACACGACATGTATTTAATCAAACTAACTATTTTGGAGTAAATATAAATGATGATCTCACTATTCCAAAACAACAACAGAACCATGCTCATCCCGACTTAGCACCTCTAAATACTTTTTTAAATCAACCTTCTCTATTTGATGAATTAGGTAATCGAATATGTAAAATAGGTTTACCTGACGCTAGTTTAACTATAGATACTATATGCTTACCAACCGTCACACTTACTATTTGTAATGAAGATGAAAATGTCATTTTACCTGAAAATATTTCAATAGAATTGTTTATGGGAGATTCAATTCACGGAACATTGATAAAAAGCGTAAAGACAGATACAATAATCCTCCCGGAAGAATGTAGACAATTTACATTTGACATTCCTAATGAAGATTATATTTTATATGCCTATTTAGATGATACTACTAAAGAGTGCTTGAAAGATAATAATAAAAATAGTGCTACTATTTCCCTTATTAATGACTCCACTTCTATTACCGGATTAAATTCTTTTTATTGCCCCGGAGATTCAGTTATTACGCTAACCGGTCATCCATCTGGTGGTGCATTCAGCGGAAACGGTATTAGTAATAACCAGTTTAATCGCGCTAATCTCATTCCAGGCTCATATATAATCGAATACACTTATGAAGATATGAACAGTTGTATTCGGACTATAGAAGATTCAACTATTATATATTCTACTTCGTTTGAGTTCCCTCCTGATCGCACTATATGTTTTGGCAGCTCAACAGTACTAGCTGCTAGTGGTGGAGAAAACTATCAATGGAAGCCAGATACCACGCTGAGTGACTTATCTAGCTCTAACCCATCAGCAGTGCCTAAAGAAACAACACCTTATATATTAACCATTACAGATTCAAATAGTTGTCAATTAACCGATACTATTTTAGTTGAGGTAGATTCTACAATAGAAATATACCTAGAAGATACTTTTATAGTTTTAGGAGGATGTATTAATCTTGAAAACATTTTTTCTTCAGAAAACATTATTGATATCCGACCGAATACTGAAACGATGGATGAAAAGCTCTGTCCAACCGCACTCACCTCCTATATCATCATTTTAGAAGACACAAATGGCTGTTTAAACAATGTATTTATTAATATTGATGTTATTCCTGAACCTATTTTTAACATGCCAATGTCTTTTCTCCAAATGGAGATGGTATAAATGATGAGTTAGTATATTTTCAATCAGGGGTTAAAGAAATAGCTTATTTTAAAATTTATAATAGATGGGGTGAAGAGGTTTTCTCTACTGCCAAATTAAATCACTATTGGGATGGTAATTCTAATAATCAATTAAGCGAGATCGGAATGCATCATTATACTTTTAAAGCTATAGCTGAAAGCGGTCAAACCTTTTATAATGAAGGTAATATTTTATTGATCAGATAGAGTTATTATAGTGTCTAACCAAGTAATTATGAAATAGTTTAAGAGTCATTCTGATAACAGCAATTTCCCATAAATTAACAACTCTCAGTAGCATATCCTCTCAACTCTTCCACGGCTATCGGCACAGCATCCTTAAAACTAATTTTTTTCTTTTTACTATAAAACCAAGCTAAAAGATTTAAATGACTTTGTGAAGTTCTCTCTTTTCCATCAATTTTTAAAATGTCTTTCACTTGTTGTAAGTTATTATCAAAATCATTTGAAAGAACAGAGTGGTTGTATAAAAGTAAATTTTTAAGTGCTTTTAATGTGATCATATGAATTTTAAAAATTCCTTTTTGTTTAAAATAATTTATCGTTGAAGGCAGTATGTTTTCAAGCAATCCCCAATACTCTAATTCATAAAATGTTAATAATTGCAAAATCTTAGTGTCTTGATAAATATTCTCTCTAAAATGTTCTTTGGGAGTATTTATAAGTTCGGAAATAATTGCTGATCCATCTTTGTACCTAGAAGTAGCATAATAAATTATAGCTAAGTCATATTTAAGAACATTATTTGAAGTAACATTAATTTGCATTTTTTTTCTTGCCCACTTAGATTCAAGTTTTTTATATAAATATAAAGCATTATCATAATCACCTTTACAAATATAGCATTTAATAACTTTAGCTTCGCTTAATCTATGATAGGGGATTGATTGATTAATTTTTTTATAAAACTCCAAGTAGTAATTATATACTTTTTCGAATTCATTTAATTTAAATGTGTCTAAACAGAAAGTCATATGTATATTAGCTAAACTCAATAACATTGGAAAATGCTCTTGCTTAATATTCTTTTGTTTATACAGCCTTTCCAAGTTAGGCAAAAGATTTAAAGCCTTCTTATGTTGATGAACATACGTATAATACCAAATATATAAATGACTAAACCTATATTTAAGAAATAGAGATGGGGATTTATCAACTAACACTTGTAAGTTATGTAATTCATTATCTATATGGTTTTGCTTTTCGATATTATACAACTCGTTAGTAAGAGAAGCTAAAATTATGATAATTCTTAATTGATGAATTTTGTAATTAATATGAAGATCAGAATGAATTTTTTCTTGAATTTTAAGTAAGTCCCTTATTTTATCAATATCATCTTTGATAGGACTTGCTTTAAGATAATTATTATACATAACAGGAAATACTCCAACAGTCTCTTCATACTTATTTTCCTCCAGTGATTTATTCAATGTCTTATTAAGCAACTTAATAGTATGTCTAGGAAGATTTTTATTATCTAATATTTTAGCTTTTACAATATCATCCTGTATGCTATGGTTGTTCGGTTTCATCATTTCCTTGATATGAAGGATATAAAGTAAATATTTATAGAGATAATTTTTTAAAGAAGGTAAAGCACTAAGGTTTCCTCCGACTTTTTCAAATTTTTTTAATAAGATCGATTCATTATATGAAGTATGTTTATCGATTGTATCAAAAAGAAGAATATATTGTTTATCCTTAGTTGCCTCAAAAAGTGACGACATTTTTCGGAAATACCTTTTTTCAGCCGGAGTTAATGTGGAGATTAATTCATGTAATTCTTTTAATTTGCTCATTATTTAAAGCTAATGAAAGTTAACTGGGAATGTAAAAATGTATAGTCACTATATTATAGCTTAGATGATTAGCAAAAATACTATCTCCATACTGGTTTTACATCTACATATTACGATAAAATTCATGTAAATACTCTGAAGAGAAAAAGCGACAAATCGATCAGATTACCAGGCATTTAACAATAAAAGGAGATCTTACTGCTGATCAGAAAGAAAAACTTCTTAAAATAGCTGATAAATGCCCGGTGCATAAAACGTTGGAAGGAGAGATTAAGGTGGTGACAAAATTAACAACCTAATTTACAACTTTAATTATTTGTTTAACTTTTGCTTTTTAGGGAAGGTAAATGACTATAATCACTAAGAACTCTAAACTTTGAAAGCTTAAAATTTAAACTGTCAAAATCTTCAAGGAACTTTACCGAATTAAGGTAACATTTTGGTTTCTTGACAAGATTTCTCCGTCAAAAGCTTTGACCTCCACAATTACCTGATAGCTTCCTATTTCCACCGGTTTTCCGTTATGAGTTCCATCCCAAACATCTGTAATTTGGTTGGCTTGAAAAACCAGATCGCCCCATCTATCATATATTTCATAACGGATTAAATCAGGCACCGACCGCTCTTCGCTAAAAACTTCTAATACATCATTGATTCCATCGCCATTGGGAGAAAAAGCAGTCGGGATATCTAAAAACTTCTGACATACTTCTACACTCATATCCTCAAATTTTCTACAGCCCGTTGAGTTGTCAACGGCTCTTACAGATATCATAAAGTCTTCTTCGGGACAAACGGTTGGATTACGACAAATTAAAGGATCAGCGCATTCATCAGACATTAAGCCCGGGTCACTTCGCCAAAAATAAGTCGCACCATCATAACCATCAGGATTTAATTCAATACATTCGCCTAAGATCACACACTCCGGGTCTGTCAACTCAAAAGGAAGCGGAGGAAACACAGTGACTCTAGTAGTTAATGAACTATCTACATTATCACAAGTATCTATTACATATAAACGATAAGTTGTTGTCGAGTCAGGATCTGCCTCAACTTCTTGACCCATGAGGCTATCCGGCATCCACAGGAAGCGATACGGAGGAACACCGTAGATTCCTTCGCCCTCTAAAATAGCTTCATCAAATTCCGGACAGATAGCTTGAGGAGGATTAATGCTTTCAGCTTCTACCGTCCTGCCTTGGATGGTCATTACCCAATCATCATTGTTAATACCTAAGCATCTTGCATCGCAATCTGGGGCTGTTGTGTCTCCACCGCATCTTCTCAGCAGCATTTGAAAGTCTACGTTTTGTGGTGCGCAAGTTGGTGTAGGAAAACAACTTTGAAAAAAAGTACCTAGAGAAGCTGTATTCCCACCACAAGAGCCAGTCTCATCAGTAGGATCAGTACAAGTAATGGTAACCGGACAACTACCATTCATTCTAACGGTTGCAGAATAATGTGATCGCCAACAAGGTGCAGAACCAAAATCTTCTAATTCTACTAAAGTAGTGAATAAAACATCTGTTACCGTAACTTCCGGTGGTGTTTGCATTGTTAGTATATGTTCGCATCCTTCATTTGACCTGCAACGTTCTGAATAATTAGACCCCATCACCGGTGGTTTTGTGCCAACTGAGGTTAATAATGGATCTATTGTTATGGGGTATTGCAATGCCGGTGAGTTTAGCCATTCCAAAGGTATCTGAATATCTAAAGCACCGTCTGCTTGTAAGGTATAACTGGCGGTGATAGAATTTTTATTGTTATCCCAAATTAACACTTCTCCTATTTGCCAAATTACTTCACCGGATGCATTTAAAATGTTTATGTCACCAACATATGCATGCTCCTTGTCAATGGAAACAGTAAAATTCTCAGGCAATGAAACGTAGTCTCTTATAACTAAGTACCCATCATTTGGTAAGTCGGCTAATTGGTTGTTTAATATAAAATTTGTTTTAACGGAGCCCGTGTTTACTTTGCATGTTATATCAACGTTAGAAAATATGTTATTCACTAAAACACCATCATGGCCCGCTGTATGAGACAACCAATTTGCATCCTCCAACTTGAAGTAAGACCCATTTCCATTAATTGTCAATAATTGCAATCGATTATTTATCTTAATAGCATTTCCTTTCTCTTGCATGCTAACAAATCCCGCATTAGCATCAATAGAGATTTGAGCTTCTTGATACGGAGCTTGGTAGTATTTGGTTTGTTCCGTTGGAAATAATCGGCTATCAATAGTCTTGTATACTCCACCCTCTAAATAGTGTAATCTTCCATAAGACTTTTGAATATATACATTATCTCCTTCGACGAATTTTCGTTCAGATATAGTTCTTTCAGATAAATCTTCTGTACACGATTCACAAGGTGCATTGTAAGGCAGCTTATTGAACTCAGGATGATTCTGGAAGGATTGCTCGTTTAATTCTAAGGCTTTATCCAAATTACTTTTTTTCGTAGAAGAGGTAGTTGATTCAAAGGAATAGAAATTTAGGCTTCTGGAAGGCAATGTAGCTCCCTCATTAATCGTATTGCCGGCATGAGCAAGCAAAAAATTAAAACTAAACAAACAGATAATAGATAGTATGCGCATAGAGTAAAAATAGTGCTTTTTCGGTGAATAATACAACTTATTCATAGTATTGGTAATTTTAAGTTAGAGTTTAAAATGCTTTCGCTCCCACCGTTGATTCTAATGATTTTTGTTCTTTGAGCAGTATAAAATAACAGTCTATAATTGATAATTTAGAGTCCCCAGGCACTTTTAATAAAGTTTCCCAGCAAATTAGTGATTCTCTACTCTGGAAGTATTAATTTTCGACTGTTAAACTCTGCTGCTGTAATAAAAATAACTCAAAAATTAAGCTGAATCCCTAAAACGTTATTATATTTACTTCAAATAAAAAATTATTTAAAGTAATATGGCAACAGCAACTAAGAAAAAACCTAACAAAACAGAGAGCTTGATTAATAAGTTTGTTAAAGAGGTAGAGCAGAAAAATCCCGGAGAAACAGAGTTTATACAAGCGGTAAGAGAAGTTGCAGAAACTGTTATTCCATACATTCAAAAAAATCCAAAATACGAAGAAGCAAAAGTCTTAGAACGAATGGTGGAGCCGGAGCGCATTATTATGTTTAGAGTACCATGGTTAGATGATAAAGGAAATGTTCAAATTAATAAAGGATATAGGGTAGAAGTAAATAGCGCCATTGGCCCTTATAAAGGCGGCTTGCGATTTCATCCTTCCGTTAATTTGAGTATATTGAAATTTTTAGGATTTGAGCAAACATTTAAAAATAGCTTAACTACTTTACCGATGGGAGGTGGAAAGGGTGGTGCTGACTTTGATCCAAAAGGTAAATCAGATAATGAAGTGATGAAATTTTGCCAAAGCTTTATGACAGAATTAGCAAGGCATATTGGTCCGGATACAGATGTGCCTGCAGGAGATATAGGCGTAGGTGGTAGAGAAATAGGATATATGTTTGGACAATATAAAAGACTTAGGAATGAGTTTACAGGTGTACTTACCGGAAAAGGTATTGAATATGGTGGAAGCTTAATGAGGCCTGAAGCAACTGGCTATGGAGTAGTATATTTTACACAACAAATGCTAGAACATAGGGGAGATAGCATGGAAGGTAAAATAGTTGCAATTTCCGGTTCCGGTAACGTTGCTCAATATGCTTGTGAAAAAGCTACGGCGCTAGGTGCAAAAGTAGTTACAATGTCTGATTCCTCAGGATTTATATATGATCCAAGTGGTATTACGCCTGCTAAATTGGCATTCATCATGGAGTTAAAAAATGTAAAAAGAGGCAGGATCAAAGAATATGCTGATGAGTATGAGTGTCAGTTTAATGAATATGAGTCAGGTAAAAAACCATGGCACACAAAATGTGATATTGCTATGCCATGCGCTACTCAAAATGAGTTAGACGGCAGCGATGCTAAATCTTTATTAGACAATGGTTGTATTTGTGTAACCGAAGGTGCTAATATGCCTTGTACACCTGCAGCAGTTGAAAAATTTCATGAAGCTAAAATATTATTTGCGCCGGGCAAAGCTTCTAATGCCGGTGGCGTTGCAACTTCTGGTTTGGAAATGAGTCAAAACTCTCAAAGGATCTCTTGGACTGCTGAGGAAGTAGATAAGAAACTACATGAGATTATGATAAGCATACATAAGTCGTGCTTATTGCATGGAGCAGAAGGCCACTATGTAGACTATGTTAAAGGTGCTAATATTGCAGGTTTTGTAAAAGTAGCTAATGCAATGATAGCTCAGGGAGTAGTTTAATTTATAATTGAGGAAGATTTAGAAAGTAAAATTTTTATTATGTTTGAGCTGACTGCAACATTGTGAGGCAGTCGCTCTGACAATAATTTAGTACTTTTTAAGTTTTTAAAAATCTAAAATAATATTTGTGGTACAATTACATAAAGAAGGGCATAAAATCTTAATATTTTCGCTCATTATTTTAGTATTAATTAATTGGGTATTAAAAATACTTGTCCCGGATTATACCATAGCCAGGTTTATTGTTTTAGCTTGTTCCATTATATTATATCTTTTATTTCTAAATTTTTTTAGAAATCCTCTTCGAGATTTGTTGATAGATGAACAAACAGTTGTAGCTCCTGCTGATGGAAAGGTAGTAGTGATCGAAGAAGTGGAGGAGCCCGAGTATTTTAAAGATAAAAGGATGCAAATTTCTATTTTTATGTCGCCTACTAATGTACATGTTAATAGGAATGCGATCGGTGGTGAGATAAAATATACCAAGTACCACCCCGGAAAATATTTAGTTGCTTGGCATCCTAAATCTTCCAGTGAAAACGAGCGGAATACAGTGGTAATTCAAAATAACAGAGCAGAAGTTTTGATGAGGCAAATTGCAGGTGCAGCGGCTCGAAGAATAAGAAGCTACGTAAATATTGGAGATGTTGTCTCTCAAGGTAATGAGTTTGGATTTATAAAATTCGGCTCAAGGGTAGACGTTTTCCTGCCACTATCAGCTGAAGTTGAAGTAACTTTAAACCAGAAAGTAAGGGGAGGAGAAACTGTGTTGGCAAAAATATAATCTCAATATTGAAACAAAAACATTACTTTTAGTGTTAACTATTATAACTAAAAATAAAATATTATGAAAAAGTTCAGTTTATTATTATCCATTGCGTTTTTTATGAGTGCATCTACGTATACTTTCGCATCAGTTACTACAGGTGACAATGTTTCTATAGAATACAAAGTAGATAAAAAAGAAAAATGTAAGAAAGGTGAGAAAAAATGCTGTAAAAAAGAAGAGGCAGCAGCTTGTTGTGATAAAAATAAAAAAGCTGAAACCAAAGCTTGTGAAGAAGGATGCCAAAAAGTTTGCTGTGCAAAAAAAGAAGACGGTAAATAAATCACATTCTTAAAAATAAAAATAAAAATAAAAATAAAAAGCCAAAGCATATAGCTTTGGCTTTTTATTTTAATAAGGCTAATTAAATAAATAAGATAACTTACAATACTTAACTCTTAGAAAAATGGACTTTTTGAGCAGCGAATGATTAGATATTTATGCTAAAAACAAATCGGCAATAATATTATCAGCAACTAGTTTTCCATCTGAAGTGAGGTATAAAATATTTTTTTCATAAAGCATTAGATTACGATCGATATATTTCTGAGCATTGCTTAGCAAGTAAATAGCTTGATCTTTTCCAAATTTATCTTTAATTTTTTGTAAATCACATCCCCATTTATTTCTAAGTGAAACCAAGATATATTCATTGAATTGATCTTCCTTTGTAAGTAATTCTTTTGTAAAAGGGATTTTAAGAGCACTGATGGATTTAATATATTGATTATTATTGTTTACATTCCACTGTCTGCTAACACCATCAAAAGAATGGGCAGCCGGGCCAACACCTAAATATTTTTTATTTTGCCAATACCCTGTATTGTGTTTAGCATATGCTCCGGGTCTACAAAAGTTTGATATTTCATAATGTTCATATCCTTTTGCTGTCATCTCATCCATTAATAATTGAAAGTGCATGGCTGCTTTGGTATCCTTAACCGGTTTCATTTGCTGATTATTAATCATTTTTTCCAACATCGTATTAGGCTCTACGGTTAAGCTGTAACAGGATAGGTGGGGAATGTTATAGCTATAAGAGGCTCTCAAATTATCAATCCATTGATCTTTGTTTAATGTGGGAGTACCATATATTAAATCTATAGAAATGTTAGTAAAACCATTAGCGGCAGCTAATTTAAGTGCGGCATGAGATTGAGTAGCGTTGTGGCTTCTGTTCATGTAAATCAAATCTTTCTCATTAAATGATTGTACACCAATACTCAGTCTGTTGATACTTGCTAATTTAAAATCTTGAAGCTTATCATTAGTAAGGTCATCCGGATTAGCCTCCAAAGTTATTTCCGGTAATGCAACTACAGAAAATACTTTATATATCTTATTAATCAAAGCTTCTATCTCTTGTCCTGATAACAAAGAAGGTGTGCCACCTCCAAAATAGATCGTTTCAATTGGAGCATTTCCTAAGTACTCTTTTTGCAAGGTTAATTCTAGTAATAAAGCATTTATTAAATCGTTTTTATATCTTAATGACGTGGTAAAATGGAAATTGCAGTAATGGCAAGCTTGTTTGCAAAAAGGAATATGTATATAGATGCCTGCCAAACCGAATAGTTATTGAAAAATCTTTTGTCAAATATAGTGAATTCAAGAAACCTTTGCAGAATCTGGTTTGTAAAGGCCTCTTTACTTGGTATTACAATTTGTATCTTTTCTCCATCGCAAGTTTCTGCTCAGCAACATTTTCTAGAAATTATTTTATCGGGTGAAGATTCTATGGCCGCAACAAGAGTTATCAATTATAAAGAGAAAATATCATCACAAAAAGCACTTGCTGAGATTAATAAAGTAATAAATCTTTTGCACACAAATGGATATTTAGAAAGTACGGTAGATACTGTTATTCAAGATAGCTTATCAACTCAAGCCTATATTTTTGTTGGAAAACAATACAGATGGATATTTCTACAAAGTGATAATGTTGATCCATTAATACTTAGCCAAACTAATTTTAGGGAGAAAAAATATTTGCAAAAACCTCTATATATAGAAGAATTAAACAAAGTGCAAACACAAGTACTTCAATATTGTGAAAATCATGGTTATCCGTTTGCAGAAATCAAATTAGATAGCATTTTTATAGATGAAAACAAAAATGTGCGTGCTTCGCTAGTATTAGATAAAAACAGATTAGTACTTTTTGATAGTTTAAATTTAGTTAATCCTATTAACCTTAGACAAGCATATTTAAAAAATTATTTAGGAATAAAAGAAGGGGGGCTTTATAGCGAAGCTTTAGTTGCTAAAGTAAGCCCACGATTAAATCAATTACCATTTCTTCGAGAGCAGCAGCCATTTACTATTTATTTTGTAGAAGATAAAGCAAAGATTAATTTGTTTGTAGAGGAAAAACCTTCCAGCAGATTTGATTTTTTATTAGGTTTCCTACCCAATGGTAACACAAACGGAAAATTGCTGATTACCGGGAATGCAGATCTTTCCCTACAAAATAGTTTAGGAGCCGGTGAAACATTTAACTTGTCTTGGAATAGGTTAAAAACCAACACCCAACAGTTGGAACTCGATTTTACATACCCTTATATATTTTCTCTTCCTTTTGGAGTTGATTTAGGGTTGGAGATTTATCGGTTAGACTCTTCTTTTTTAGATGTTAAAACAACGCTTGGAATTCAGTACATATTTATCGGTGGAAATTATTTAAAAGCATTCTATCAAACCCAAAATTCAATTTTATTATCTGTAGATACCACAGCTATTAAAAATAATCAACAACTACCGACTAATTTAGATTTGAATTATCAGCAGTATGGGCTTGAGTATAAGTGGCGGCAATTAGATAATTTGATAAGCCCCACCAAAGGCTTTTCGGTAAAAGCAAGAGGTGGAGTAGGGATTAAAACAGTTAAAAAGAATAATCAGGTCACTTCCTTAGAAGATCCATTTGTTCCTGACTTCAGTTACGAAAGTTTGTATGATAGTATCAATTTAAAAACAGCACAATACAAATTAGAATTAGGTATTGACTTTTTTAGGCCGGTCTTTTATGGTAATGTGATTAATTTAGGATTAAAAAGCGGAGCCATTTTTTCTGACAATGTATTTTTTAATGAACTATACAGAATAGGCGGCCAGAGAATCCTTCGAGGCTTTAATGAACAATCTATTTTTGCTTCTTCTTATATGGTATCTACAGTTGAATGGCGATATTTATTAGATGATAACTCTTACGCTTTTTTATTTACCGATCTTGCTTATGTTGAAAATAAGAGTTATAAAAATAATAGCTATAACACACCATATGGATTTGGAGCAGGGCTGGCATTTGATACTAAAGCAGGCCTTTTTAATGTATCATATGCTTATGGAAGTTTCGATAATAAAATAGATTTCAGAGCAGCTAAAATACATTTTGGATATATTAACTTGTTTTAAAATTGTATTATAGATAAACCTGCATTGAAACCGGTTAATATTTATATTTTTGTTACTGATGATGAAGCAATGCCTACTTTTATTTCTTATTATTACTAGTTTACATCATCTGATTGCTTTTTCAACTTCTGCTCAAGCTGAAAAAGTTGACACAACAGTATACACCGAATATACTTTGCCTACATTTCATGAAAATCCCTTTTTGTTAACTGATAGAGAGCGAACATTTGATGTACAGCAAGTCAGAAAACATATCAAAGATTATCCCGATTGGTTTTTATATTCCCTTTTAGGTTTTTGCTTTTTACAAGTCTTAATGTATTTAAATTTTAAGAAGGAAGTAAGTAATATATTTAGGTCTTTTACAAGTATTAATTTGGCCAGGATCTCTTTTAGAGATCAAGAATTCTCAGTATCAATTGCATCTTTTTTATTGAATGTAAATTTTGTTTTACTGCTAGCTATTTATTCCTACATTATACTTAGTACATTAGGCTTGAACTTTGAATATTCTCTGCTGCAGTCCTTATTATTCATTTCTTTATTTATTGCAATAATTTATATCATTAAATATGTAGTACTAAGAATTTTAATGGTAATATTTCCCTTCCAATATGACTTAGCTTTTTATCTATATCACGTATTTGTTACTTTAAAAGTATTAGGATTTATACTTATGCCCTTAATAGTTTTTTTAGTTTTAAGTAACATAAAAACTCCAATAATTGTGCTATCATTATTTATTATTAGTATAATGTTCCTATATCGTTATTTTCAAGGCTTAAGAATCTCCTCTCCTTATTGGAAAGCAAATAAATTTCATTTTTTTATTTATATTTGCACGCTTGAATTGGCTCCGATGTTTCTGATCATAAAGATATTTGAAAGCTTATTTTTGATTCAAGCATAATTATATATTCTAAGAATAGTGAAAAAAGTCGAATCTATATTGATTTCTCAACCTAAGCCGGAATCAATTAAATCGCCCTATTTTGATCTAGCATCAAAATATAAAATTAAAATTGATTTCAGACCTTTTATTCATATAGAAGGTGTAGATGCAAAAGAGTTTAGAAAAACTAAAATAGCCATCGAAGATTACTCTGCAATTATCTTTACCAGTAGAAATGCAATAGATCATTTTTTTAGAGTATGCATTGGATTAAAAATAAAGATGTCTCAAGAAACCAAGTATTTTTGTGTTTCAGAAGCCATTGCATTATATCTGCAAAAATATATAGTTTACAGAAAGAGAAAAGTGTTTTATGGTACAGGCAAAGCAACAACTTTAACTAGTACATTATTAAAGCATAAAGCAGATAATAAATTTTTATTTCCTTGTACAGATATACATAAAGATGATATTCCTGAATTTTTAGAAGAAAATAATTTTAATTATTCTAAAGCTGTAATATATAAAACAGTATGCAGTGATTTGTCTGATTTAAAGAACTTAAAATATGATATGATTGTATTTTTCAGTCCGTCAGGCGTAAAATCTTTATTTCATAATTTTCCTGATTTCAAACAGAACAGCACTCGTATTGCCGCTTTTGGCCCTACAACTTCTCAAGCAGTTATAGATTCAGATCTTCGACTAGATTTGAAAGCACCCATTCCTAAAGCGCCTTCTATGACCATGGCTATTGAACAATATCTTAAAAAGGTTAACTAATATATCTCTTTTAATAATAAATTTTTATATTTTGAGTTACTATATTATCATTGTAATTCATGATGAATAAAAAATATTTCTTACTTATAGTATGCTTTTTTACTTTTGTCTCATCTCACATTACGGCTCAGGTAGGTGTTCAATATAGTCAATACTATCTAAACCAAGCCTCTTACAATCCGGGTTATACAGGCTCTGATGAATATGCAAATGCTACTGTATTGTTCAGAGACCAATGGCTAAACATTGAAGGGGAACCACTCTCTCAAGCCATTAATTTTAATATGCCTGTAAGTATTTTAAGAGGAGGTATTGGTTTGCAGCTAGTAAATGAAAAATTAGGTGCATATAATGCATTGCAAATTGGATTAGCTTATGCATACAAACAATCCTTATCAATTGGAGAAATAGCGCTAGGATTCCGAGGAGGCTTCACTCAAAGTTCTTTAGACGGAAACATACTTCGGTCACCTGAAGGCAATTATGAAGGTGGGTTAATTGTACATAATGATGGCCTCATTCCCACTAACAATGAACGATCTATAATTCCCAATCTTGCAGTTGGACTATCATTTGTTAATGAAAAAATCACAACGGGAATATCATTAAATAATGTATTAAAGCCAGTTTTAAGTTTAAATACTCTAAGTATTGCATATAATCGCGAAATATATTTCGATTTTGCTTATCATCTTAAGTTAAGCGATGAACTGAATTTGCATCCAAGTATATTTATGCGTACAGATGGAATAAAAATCCAACAAGATATTACAGCACTAGCTGAATATCAAAAAACTTTTTTTGCAGGATTGAGTCTGAGAGGAGTTTTGCGCAATAATACAGATGCGCTTATCGTTTTAACTGGAGTGAGGTTAAATAACAAATTGCAGATTGGGTATTCTTATGACTTAGGAATATCTTCTTTAAGAAATTATCATACAGGTTCTCATGAAATAGTAATTAATTATAAAGTAGATATTAAAAATAAACGTAAGAGCGTTTATTTTCCTAGGTTTCTATAATATAATTTAAAATAAAAACACAAAGTTTATAAAATATAAAAAATAACTATTGACTTATAAACTTTTATTTTATAACTTCATCATCTGAACTAAATTAAGTCAGGGGTTGCTTTTTTTAAAAAAATAATATAGATTTGTTTATTAGCCTTAGAAGTAAAGGCATTGTTTTAACGAAATTTTGTGAAATGAAAAATATATTAAAAAGCTCTATTCTAGTTTTGGCCGTAGTAATGGCTAGTTGTGGTGGTGGTGGATATTATACCGGCCAATTAGTAGGTGTTCAAAACAGGCCTGGCTGGGCACATCTTTTGCCATATGGAATGGTTTATATTCCTTCAGGTGTATTGCATATAGGGCAAAATGATCAAGATGTTAATAGGTCATTAATCCAAAGGAATAAAGTGATCTCTATTCAGGGATTTTATATGGATGATACAGAGATATCTAATAATGAATATAGACAGTTTACTAATTGGGTTAAAGATTCTATAGCTCACAAACTCTTAGGTGATGATCATATTATCATTGACGATAATACCGGTGAAGAATCAATTAACTGGGATATGCCTATAGATTACAGTGATGTTGAAACACAAGATCTTATAGAAGAAATGTATTTTCCTGAAAATGAAAGATTTTGGGGTCAAAAAGAAATAGATCCAAGAAAACTAGCATACTATTATGAAGAAGTAGACTTTAAAAAAGCTGCTAATAATCGGAATGTGTCAAGGTCAGAGTTAATCAAAAAGTTTGAAACGCCTATATATCCAGATACATTATGTTGGATAAGAGACTTTACCTATTCATATAATGAACCTATGACTAGAAAATATTTTTGGCACCCGGCTTTCGATAATTATCCGGTAGTAGGTATTACGTGGCCTCAAGCTAATGCTTTTAGTGCATGGAGAACAAATTTATGGAATGATTTCAGAACAGCAAATGGTGAAATTCAAGCGGAAGACTTTAGATTGCCTATTGAAGCAGAGTGGGAATATGCTGCTAGAGGTGGAAGAAGAAATTCCCCTTTCCCTTGGGGTGGGCCGTATTTAAGAAATACTAAAGGTTGTGTGTTAGCTAACTTTAAGCCAGGTAGAGGTGATTATCCGGAAGATGGTGGTATGTATGCAGTTAGAGTAGATTCATATTGGCCTAATGATTATGGTTTGTTTAATATGGGAGGAAATGTTTCTGAATGGACTTCTTCCGCATACTATCCTAGTGGTTATCAAGCTGCACATGATTTAAACCCTGATATCAGATATGATGCTAAAGAAGATGATCCTGAGGCTTTAAAAAGAAAAGTAATTAGAGGAGGTTCTTGGAAGGATATAGGATACTTCTTGCAAAATGGAACTAGAGACTATGAATTTCAAGATAGTGCTAAAAGCTACATTGGATTCAGATGTGCTATGACTTTCCTTGGAAGATCAATAAATGACATTTAACTAAAATATATACTCCATAATATTCACTAAACAAACAATAAATAAAACACAAAAACTTAATTAAACAACATGAAAAAACTAATTCATTATTTCGAGACTGACCAAGGTAAATTTGTTAAAAATGCAATTGTTTGTGGTGGTGCGTCAGTAGTACTTGCAGGTGCATTATTCAAATTAATGCACTGGCCGGGAGCATCCCTGATGTTAATTTTAGGTATGGGGACAGAGGTGCTTTTATTTGCCTTCTTTGCAATACTTCCTCCTCATAAGGATTACTACTGGGAAAAATTGTATCCGGGATTGGATATTAATCCAGATTTAGAACATGATAGTGAAGGGTCTACTCATTATGGTGATGCTGTAGAGCAAATTAATAAAGGTTTAGAACAAACTGAAGTAACTCCTGAAATCATAGAAAGGTTAGGAACTAATCTTAAAAAAATGGGTGAACATTTATCCAGAATCTCTGATATGACAGATGCTTCTTCAGCTACAGATGCTTATGCCAGAAATGCTCAAGCTGCTGCTGAAGCTTTATCAGAAATGAAAGGGGCTTATAGTAGAGCTACAGATGCAGCTGCAGAGCTTGCTGAAGCTTCTTCAGGTGCTACTGAGTATAGAGATCAAATGTCTAAAGCAGCAACAAATTTAGGTTCACTAAATGAATTATACGAGCTTCAGATCAATGAAAACAGATCGATGGGTGCAGTATTTAGTAGTATGAATGAAGTAATGACTAATCTGCATTCAGCTGCTGAAGATACGAAAAGATACAAAGAGGAAGTTTCTGAACTGGCTAAAAATATCTCTTCTTTGAATTCGGTTTATGGAAATATGTTATCAGCGATGTCTTCTGCTAACAGAGCTTCTGATAATATCTAATTTCTATTTCATTTTATAACATAAATATTTATTTATAACTACAGATAATTTATTATCTGTAGTTATTATAGTAAACAAACTTAATTAAGAAAAAATGGCATTACCGAAGGAACCGAGGCAGCAAATGATCAATATGATGTACCTCGTATTAATTGCTTTGCTCGCAATGAATGTATCTGCTGATATTTTAAAAGCTTTTAGATTAGTACAAGTCAGTTTGGATAAATCAAATGTGGCAGCTCTAGCTAAAGGCGAAGATTTATGGACTAAAATGGAATTACAGTATAAAAATGATCCTGTAAAAGTTAAAGAATTTCATAGTAAAGCTAGAAGCGTTAGGAAGGAAACTGGGGAGCTTTTAGATTTTATAAATGAAACAAAATCTACCCTAGAAAAGATGGGTAGTGCTACTCAAAAGGCAGGTCCAGAAGCATATACAGACCAAGGACATGGAGTAGAAGAGTTAGCTCAAGCTTCGGATCAGGAAATAGGAAGCCAAGTTCTAATTTTTAGAAAACAAGGTGATAAACTAAAAGATAAAATTAATTCTACACGAGCAAAGCTTTTATCTCTTGTTGAACCAAAAGACCGTGAGAATTTTATACTGGCACTAGATGCAGCGGAAAATCCGCAAACTAGTGATGGAGAAAAGCAATGGGCTGCTGATTAAATTTCAAGCCATGCCTCTAGCTGCAGTGGTAACTATGTTATCTAAATTTGAGGCAGATGTTAGAGCTACTGAGATTGATATGATGAATTATCTCTTATCTAAAATTGGTGTAGATGATATTGCTTTTGACGTTTTAGAGTCTCAAGTTATTCCTCAGTCCAGTTACATTACTATGGGGGAAGATTATAAAGCTCAAATATTTGTTTCTGCCTACAGTTCCACACAAGATCCACTCATATTAATTGGAGAACTAGACGAAAGCAAAATTACAGCAAGTGATTCGAGCCGGCACTTTATATGACCCAATTACTGTGCCGGCAGGTGGAGAAGCACCAATGTTGAAAGTAAACGGACACTTTAAAAGTAAAAAAATGGTAAGGGTATTTTTAATACGTTCGCCTTCTAATGTTGGCCCTCAATCATATGAAGGAGTAATCAGACTACGTAAACCATCGGGTGAATTTAAGTTCTTCCCATTTAAAGCGGAATACAATGTTGGTAAAGGTGGGGTGGTAGTTTCACCGGATAAAATGAATGTACTATATATTGGTGTTGATAATCCTATTTCAATATCTGTACCTGGTTTTGATCCTACGAAAGTTAAAGGAAGTATAACTCAAGGCTCATTAAGGGCGGGTTCAAGAAAGGGTAGTTACATTGCTCAAGTAACTCGACCGGGTGACGCTGATATAATAGTGTCTGCAGTTACACCAGAAGGAAAAACAAAGCAAATGGGTAAAGCGCCATTTAGAGTAAAAAGAGTACCTGATCCGGTAGCTAAAGTTGGCGGACAGCCGGGTGGTAATATCAAAACAGCGAAATTTAAAGCTCAGAGAGGTATTATTGCAGATTTGGATAATTTCGACTTTGATATTAGGTTTAATGTTGTTTCTTACGAAGTAATTTATAGAGCACCTAGAGCGGATCTTATTTCTACTAAAGGGTCGGGTGCAGCGTTTGATACAAGAATATTAAATTTAATGAATAGAGCAAAACCCGGTGATAGCTTTGTTTTTAATGATATAAAAGCAAAAGGGCCTGATGGGACAACACGAAAACTCCCATCTATTTCGTTTGAATTAAAGTAAATCTTAAAACATTCAATTATGAAAAAGATATTATTAGTATTAAGTGTTACCGTATCAACCTTGACAAGTATCAATTTATTTGCTCAAGCGGATCAGTCACAAGTAATAGATGGATTCTATGAAAGAAGTTTGCATAAAGATAATGGCGTGCTTCCTTATGATCATGTTGATGAGTCAGATGTTTTTTGGCAGAAAAGGATTTGGAGAGTTATTGATGTTAGAGAAAAAATGAACTTATTCTTTAACTATCCTGACGAAAGGCTTATTCAAATACTTCTTAATGCTACAGAATCCGGAGAGGTTACTGCATTTAATGGTATTGATGATAAGTTCACCACTCCAATGACTCCTGAAGAAGTGAAAAAAATTGGCAGGGGAACGGATACAATTTCTGTTGTGGATCCTATCACATTCGAGGAAAAACAAGAGGTTGTTCAACAGGAGTTAGATTTAACTACCATTAAAAAGTTTAGGCTAAAAGAAGATTGGTTTTTTGATAAGGAAAGTTCTACACTTCAAGTTCGAATTATAGGTATAGCTCCTGTGTTAGACAGATATGGACGATAATGGTAATTATCTTGAGAGAGCAGGTTATGTTTTGGGTATATTATCCGCATCTAAGAGAAACGTTAGCTCATCAATGAGGCATTTAATAGATTTAATGATGCTGCAAGATTGACTTTGGTATGATATATTTGAAACCAGATTCTTTAGCAGTTATATTATCAAAGAGTCTAATGAATTAGATAGAAGGATTCAAGATTATAAATCAGGAGTAGATCAGTTAATAGAAGCTGACAGAGTAAAAAAATGATATATTTAAATTTGAACATGATTTATGGTCTTACTAATCTGTAGGACTCGATAAATATGTAATAAGTATATTAGTTTTTTGATTTTCCAATTAATTGCTCAAGTTCCTTCACCGGAGTTTGAGCAATTTTGTTTATTGACTTATATTTTTTTTAATAATAATTCAATCGTTTTTTTGCCTGATTCCGGGTATGTTATCTAGCCTACTTGACCTGCTTTGTTTTGATCTTTTTAATCTGTGAAAGGTAATAGCGAACCTATGTGCTTCATCTCTTATTTGTTGGAATTACTTTTAAGGAAATAGAATCCATGTTGATTATAATAGGGTTCTGAATTATAGTGGCTTATATATTAATTCTTGCTTTTTTGCTATTCCAACTATCGGAATTTTATCAAGTAAATCTAATTTCTTTAAGCTGTTGAACTGCTGCATTGAGTTGGCCTTTTCCGCCGTCAATTACAATTAAATCCGGCATAGGTTCTTGAGATTTAGTTAGCCGATAATACCTCCTGTACACTACCTTCTTCCATAGAGGCAAAGTCATCAGGGCCTTGTACGGTTTTTTATATTAAATCGTCGATAGTCTTTTTTAGATGGCTTGAAGTTTTTAAATACTACCATAGAGGCGACAGGCGAGGTGCCTTGTATATTAGAGTTATCAAAACATTCTATATGGCGAGGAATAGTATTAATTTTTAAGTCTTCTTTCATCTGCAAGAGATCAGTTTCTAAATTTTCTTCTTCTGCAATAGCTTCTGAATGTTTAATAAATTGATTAAACTTAAGATTAATGTTTTTTAAGGATAAATCAAGCAACTTTTTCTTATCTCCCGCCTGAGGTATCGTCCAATTTTATGTCTGGAGATAATTTTATTACTTCTTGTGTCACGATTTCAAGTGCTTTACCTATCACTATTTTTCTCTCAATTCATAGATTAAGAATGAGAACTAGTTCCGTAAACTTCTTCTTCTGCTTCATAGGAAGATTGTATAGTTTTGGTTTCTACAATAGAGCCATCAATAATTTTTAGATAATTTAAGAAAATTATTCCATTTGCATATTTGAAAGTGAATACATCTACGTCTTGGATAGTTTTGCTAACTATAGTTGATTTGCTTTGGTATTTCTCTAATGCATCTAGTTTGTCTTTAAAAATTTGAGCTTTTTCAAAATTATACACCTCGCTTAATCTAGCAATTTGCTCATTTAAATGATTTTTTACGGCTTGAAGATTTCCTTTAAGAATATGCTTTATGTGTTGGATGTTTTGTATATAAGATTCTTCAGATTGTAAGCCCTCACATGGCCCTAAACAATTATCTATATGGTATTCTAAACAAACTTTAAATTTGCCTTGATCAATATTTTTTTTACTTAAATTGTAATTACATGTTCTTAAAGGAAATAATTTACGCGCTAAAGCTAATAAAGTTTTAGCTGCATATACGGAGGAGTATGGGCCAAAATATTCTGAGCCATCTTTAATCTTATTTCTAGTTAGAAAAATTCTTGGGAAACGTTCATTCTTAACGCATATATACGGATAGGATTTATCATCTTTTAGTTGAATATTATATTTAGGTTGATGTTGCTTAACAAGAGAATCTTCTAATAATAATGCATCTTGCTCTGAATTAACTGTAACAAATTCAATAGCTTGTATTTTATCTACTAGTAATTTAGTTCTATAAGAATTATATCTTTGTTTAGAAAAATAAGAAGATACTCGTTTCTTAATATTTTTTGCCTTACCGATGTATATAATATTGCCTTTTTGGCTTAAGTACTTATAAATACCGGGTTGGTTAGGAAGAGAAGGGAGGATTTTATTAAATTCATGCCGTGTCATAAAATATTAAAATGAAAGAGTCTAAGTTACTCATCATACATATTTTCTAAATTAACAGAACCTTGACCTGGCGTAGTTTTTGTATTTACTTCGTATTTATGACAATTTAATTCAATAGCATTAGGATCTTCCGGAAGTTCGAATACATCAGTTTGCGAAATGCCTGTAGTAGAATCAGCATATACTCTCTTCATAAATTCAGCCCAAATAGGTAAGGCTAAAAATGCACCTTGTCCTAATCGAATAGATCTAAAATGAACTGCTCGGTCATCGCAACCCACCCATGCCCCCGCAACTAACTTAGGCACTATACCTATAAACCAACCATCAGAATGATTTTGAGTGGTAGCAGTTTTACCGGCGATATCTCCAGTAAAATTATATCTATACCGAAGTCTATAAGCTGTGCCTCCACTTTGAGAGGTTACATTTTCCATCATTTTTAGCATAGCATAGCTGGTTTCTTCTCTAAGTGCTTCTCGTTTTTCTGTAGCAAAATTTTGAATTAGGTTTCCGTTTTTATCTTCAATTTTTGTTATATACATAGGCCTTGAAGCGAAACCTTTATTAGCAAATGTGCTGTACGCCCCTACCATTTCATATACAGAAATATCTGCTACACCCAAACAGATGGATGGGACTGGAGGAATGTCGCTTTCTATGCCCATTGCTCTGGCAAGAGTTATAACATTTTGTCCGTTGGCAGGGCCAAATTCTTTCATAATTTTAGCAGTTATAGTATTTACAGAACCTGCTAAACCTTCTTTTACTTTTAACATATTACCATAATTCTTACTACTAGCATTTTCTGCAGTCCAATTATTATATTCTTCAAATGTTTCCGGGACATTTGGGTATTCTTTGCAAGGTGATAATCCATTATCAATAGCTACTGCATATACAAAAGGCTTAAATGTAGATCCAACTTGTCTTTTTGCACGTGGATTGACGTGATCATATTTAAAATATTCATGATCAATGCCACCTACCCAAGCCTTGATATGTCCATTAGAGGGATCCATTGCCATAAAACCTGTATGTATGAAGTATTTATAATATTTAATAGAATCTAATGGGCTCATGACGGTATCTATATCACCATTCCAAGAAAATACTGTCATTTTTACCGGGGTATTAAAAATTACGTCAATTGAATCTTGTGAGATACCGGCTTTTTTTAGTTCACGATACCTGCCTGACCGCTTTACGGAGCGAGTTATTATTTCAGGGTTTTTCTTCCAAGGAATTGCATCTTTCCAATGATCATAAAAAGTATCCTGTAAAATACGCAGATGCAGGTCAACAGCCTCTTCTGCGTATTTTTGTAGTCTGGAATCAATAGTAGTATATATTTTTAATCCATCTCTATAAATATCATAATTTGTGCCATCTACTTTTTGATTTTCCCTGCTCCATTTAAGCAATGACAGCTGCAGGATTGTTCTAAAATAAGGCGCTAGTCCTTCGTTATGATTAGCTGTATTGTATTTTAAGTGTATGGAATCCCTGCTTAAGAGAATCAGCTACTTCCTTGCTTATAAAATTATATTTAGTCATTTGAGTTAGCACAATATTTCTCCTCCTCATAGAACTTTTAGGATTTCTCTTAGGATTAAAATAAGTAGTCGCTTTAAGCATGCCAACTAAAGTTGCCGCTTCTTCAATTGTTAGAGAGTCAGGAGTAGTGCTAAAATAGGTATTGGCTGCGGCTTTAATGCCAAAAGAATTTTCACCAAATGGAACAGTATTAAAATAATTAGCTATGATTTCTTCTTTAGTATAGCTTTTTTCTAATTTGATCGCTATAAACCATTCTAATAGTTTTTGTTTTAATTTTTCTAACAGGCTTCCATGCCTATGATGAAATAAATTTTTCGCTAATTGCTGCGTAATCGTACTCGCTCCGCTTTGATTTCCTTTTAATGTTCTCACAATAGCTGTCATCAAACCTCGAATATCAATGCCTGAATGTTCATAAAAACGAATATCTTCAGTCGCTATTAATGCATTTACTAAATTGGGAGAGAGATCTTCAAAATTGATATTCGATCTATTTTCTATATAATATTTACCTAGTAAAACACCATCTGAGGTAAATACTTCGCTTGCCAGAGCATTTTGAGGATTCTCTAGTTCTTCAAAGCTAGGAAGATTACCTAATCTTCCATCAGCGATAAGGAATATTAGTAAGCTTACAGTTAATAGTATGGTAAGAAAAGGAAACCAGAGTAATAAGAGATATCTTTTCTTTGTCCTATTACTGTTTATTATCTTTTTATTCTTGGCCATCTTTATTTGTAATTTGAATCATAAAACGCCCAATATTCATCAAACGAATCATTTTTATAAACTTGTCCTAAATTGTTATTAGTAATAGTAACAATTTTATATGAAATATTCTTTAATGTGTTGGATATATCTTTTTGGTCTTTGATCTCTTTAACATATAAATTTGCTTTAGTATAATTTGGAAATTCTTTTATAAGAATAACGTATTGTTGTTTTACGACTGTAGTAGAGACTTTATATTTATCCAATTTATGATATTTATTATTGTAATTTGCTAATGAGCTAACAGTTTCTTCTCCGGTAAATGCAGAATCCACGGCCACTATGCATACAAAATGAGGATCAGCATCTTTGTAATCAAATATGCTGCTAGATTTTTTATTATCTTCTTTTATGTCAGTAGACTGAATTTCGTCAATTTGTACTAAAATTTGCTTTGCTTTAAATCTGACTTCATGATTTGGATAGATATTTATAATATTTTTCAATGCTGCTCTAAAATTGTCAATATCTTTAGTTTGCCCAATAATTAAAGTTTTTAATAAATCAAATTTGGGTTTTAGGTCAGTTTCAGGATATAAGCTATCTACCATGTTTATATTAGTTAAGGCTTTATCTAAATATCCTTCATTATATAAATGGTAAGTGGTTTCATATATTTCTTGCACTTGTGCGCTTGATTTATTTAATTCATTAAAATAGTTTGCGTTTAAGATAAATTTTGCAAAATCAGTTTCAGGAAATTCTGTAATGATCTTATTTTTATACTTATCTGATTCGCTCAAATTACCGTTACGTTTATTTAATAAATACAGATTGTAATATACTTGAGGAGTTAGTTCCTTTGCACCACCTTCATCAGCTATTTCTTTAAATAGTATGATGGCTTCTTTATTATCATTCAAATTTTCTTTATAAATATTTGCTAGTGCAAATTTTGCCCTAGCTTCCTTATCAATAGACGTTTGCAGATTATTTTCATCTATAGGAATAGCCTTTAATAGTGATTGTTTATAAGCTTCATAATTCTTAGAGCCGGTTGTTGTTTTAACTATTTCAGAAGTTTCTTCTTCCGTTTCATTAGCGACACTTTCTTTATTAGCACGTCGCCAGTTATCTTCTAAAGGGCGCTTTCCCCATTTATCAATGAAATCTTTATATCCATCTGCTTTTGCAGAAGCACTATAAAAATACCATTCTCCTGAACTTGCAGTTTCAGTGTTATCTTCAAAAGCAATTAGTTTAATAGAAGAACTCTTTAAGGATGCTTCAATATCTTTCTTTCGCATTTCTTCGATCACTTCATCCAAATACTTTTCCCGCTCGTTCTGTGTTAGAGAATAAAGATATTGTAAGGTATCTTCTTTTGTTATGATAGCAACCTGTTCAACAATTAAACTAAGCGTATTGCTACTATTAGAAATGCGTTCGTAATCATAATAAGTTTGCGGTAAATAAATGAGTGTACTGTCGTAATAATTTTTAGTTAATGCGTAATTTTCCTCTGCATATGCTAGTTCGCCCAGTTTAAGAAAAGATAAAGCCTTTTGCTTATTATTTTTACTACTATAAGCAATAGATGTTTCTAGCAGCTCTTTCCCTTCCGGAGTTTTTCCGTCTTTTAAAGTTATTTTGGCCAAGTAATAATATATTTGATCGAGGTATTCTACATTTTTTCTATCTTTTGCCATTTTCAAAAGAATATTTTCAATATCAGTTTCTTGCGTTTGTTTGCTGTCTTCATAAGCTTTCGCAATATTAATCTTTGCATTAAATGCGAGTTCATATTCCGGAGCCAGTTCAAGTACCTCGTTGAAACTTTGAATAGCTAAAAAGTTATTATTTTGTTTAGCATATAATTGGCCCAAAATGAATTGATAACGAGTTTTTTTATTTTTTAAAGATATCAGTTCAATACCTTCACTTAAAGTAGTTATTGCAAGGTCATAATTTTGCCTTTTGATATGATAATAAGTATGTAAAATTTCAAGTTCATCCCGTAAGCCTTCAGAAAATTCATCGTCATTCTTTGCTAGAGCAAGCAAACTTTGGGCTTCTGTATATTGGCCCACGGTAATATATGTTTTTATTAACCACAATAATGCTTCATCCTTAATAGTTTTATGGTCTAAAAAATTTAAAAAATTATCATCTGCATCTTTGTCATCATCCTTTGCGTCTTTTTTCTTCTTTTTTGTAGCTTTTTTCTTTTGTTTTTTATAATTAAGTTTTTTTCTTTTAGTGCTTTTTTTCTTTTTGCTACCTTTTACGATTCTCTTTTTCCCATCATGAAACTCAGAAGTGATATATTTAAAGGTAGTAAGCGCTTCATCATATTCACCTTTCACAAAGAATCCTTTCCCCATGATTAAGTAACAATCATCTACCCATTTACTTATTTCATGCCTGTAGATAGATTTAGATGCTTTTTCTATAGCACGATCCATCTCAGGGTTCACTTGGCTTGCCTGCTCCAAGTCAATATATTCATATATGCTCAGCAGTTCGTCGTAATTATCTTGATGAATATCTGTCAGCTTTTTAAACCCTTCCGTTAAACTCAGCTTTGCATGGAAATAAGTATTATATCTCGCTGTTAGGTCCTGGTAACCCAGCTTTATGCCAGATGGATAGGAAGCCTTTTTTTTAGACCGTCTGCTTCTTGTTTGTGCATCGGCAGTCGTAAAAATAGAAAAGCATAAAATAAAGGCTAAAAAATAATAATTTGCAATCTTCAAAATAACTGTGATATTTACAGAATACTCTATATATAACTATATTTATCATAAAGTTATTTTATTTTGCCGAGAAATAAACAAGATAGTATAAGGTGATTTGTTTTAAGATTTAATATGGCTGAAAAAAAGAAGATAAAGAAAAAATTTTCGGAGAAGTTAAAGCACAAATATCGCCTTGTGATCAGAGATGATAGTACATTTGAAGAAAAGGCTTCTTTGAGGCTTTCTCGAATGAATCTATACATTGTTTCGAGCACTATATTAGTTATTTTGGTTTTAATCGTTACGAGCATTATCACGTTAACTCCCTTAAGAGAATATATTCCGGGCTATGCTGATATAGGCTTGCGAAGAGATTTGACATTCATAACTATCAAAACAGATTCGTTGGAAAAAGTCATAGAGAGAAGGAATCTTTATATCCAAAATATTCAAAATGTAGTACAAGGAAATATTGATACCTTGCCCGAAAAATCTGAAGTTGTAAATGAATTAAAATATGATACCTTTCGTATGGCTAAAATTTCTAAAGCTGATTCAGCATTACGTGCTGATTTAGAAGGTACAGAACGATATATGCTTATGAATGAAACAGATGCTTTTAAAGCTAAATTGAAAAATGTGCACTTTTTTGCTCCCACCACAGGATTTATAACATCAGGTTTTGATATGCGGAATGATCATTTCGGAATAGATATTGTTTCTCCCGAAAATGAATCAGTCAAAGCAGTATATAATGGCTATGTAGTGATGTCTGCTTGGAATATTGAGACTGGATATGTAGTAGCGATCCAACATAATCATAATTTACTTTCTATCTATAAGCATAACTCAAAGGTTTTTAAAAACATTGGCGATTATGTGCAAGCAGGAGATGTGATTGCTATAGTAGGTAATACTGGAGAATTAACCACCGGGCCTCATTTACATTTTGAGCTTTGGAAAGATGGCTTAGCTTTGAATCCCGAAGATTTTATAGTATTTTAGCAATTATAACTATTTAGCATATGTTTAACGGAAATCAAAGTAATAAAGATATTAATAAAAATACTACTATTACTAATTCTTCATCTGTCAACATAATTGGAGAAGGGACTGAGATAAAAGGAGATATTAATTCTAATGGTGATATTAGAATAGATGGTAAGATCCACGGAAAAATCTTTTCAAAAGCTAAAGTAGTAATTGGAACAACCGGAGAAGTAAATGGTGATATTACTTGTTGTAATGCTGACATTTCAGGTAAAATAGATGGTGAGATAAAGGTTCAAGAATTACTTTTTTTGAAATCCACTTCTTGCATAGAAGGACAAATCACTACAGAGAAACTTGTAATTGAGTCAGGGGCTGAATTTAACGGAGAATGTAAAATGGGCGCCGGTAATGTAAATGAAAAACTTATAGATAAAGATCATCCGCTTAAAAAGGAAGCTGTATAAGATTACTCCAATAGCATATTCTCAATTCCAATCTGCAAAGCATACTCTTAGAATTAGTTAAATAAATATTTTAAGTTGCTAATTACTAAAAAGCTGTCAGAACACATTCCTGTTGAAGCATTACCTATCATTCAATATTATTTTGATAAGTACAACTTTAAGTTAACAATTACTAGAGATAGGAGGACTAAACTGGGAGATTACCGTCCACCAAGGGGCCAGCACGGGCATAGAATTTCCGTGAATGGTACGCTTAATCAATATTCTTTTTTAGTCACCCTAATTCATGAGATTGCTCACCTAATTACATGGGAACAATACAACAACCGCGTAAAATCGCATGGCTCAGAATGGAAAGGTATTTTTAAAATAATTATGCATTATTTTCTAAAAAAGAAAGTTTTTCCTGAAGATTTAAGGATGATATTAAGGCAGCATATAGAAAATCCTCCGGCGGCAAGCTGCAGAGATGTTAAATTAATTAAAGCATTGCGGAAATACGATGCTAAATCATCCGATAAAATATTATTAGAGGAAATTAATGAGGGCGTGGAATTTGTTTATTCAGAAAACAGGGTTTTTAAGAAGCTTAAGAAATTAAGAAAACGCTATCAATGTATTGAAGTTGCTTCTCAAAAAATTTATTTATTCAGCCCTATTGCAGAGGTTGAAATAGTTAATTAAATAGTGCCTTACTTGCTACTTTAATTTAAAGGTATTCATAAAGCTGGTATCAAACTTTCCGGTTTTGAAGTTCTCATTCTTCATTAATTGAAGGTGAAAAGGGATAGTGGTCTTAACACCTTCTATCACATATTCGCTCAGAGCTCTTTCCATCCTAAAAATTGCTTCTTCCCTGGTTTGGCCGGTAGTAATGATTTTAGCGATCATAGAATCGTAATTTGGAGGGATCGTGTACCCTGCATATACATGAGAGTCTACTCGTACACCAATACCACCTGGTGTATGCAGTGTAGTTATTTTCCCCGGAGAAGGCCTGAAGTCATTATAAGGATCTTCTGCATTGATTCTGCATTCAATAGCATATTTTTTAGGGATGTATGATTTTCCGGAAATTTCTAACCCGGCAGCTATTTTAATTTGTTCCCTGATAAGATCATAATCAAGCACTTCTTCCGTAACAGTATGCTCTACTTGAATTCTGGTATTCATCTCCATGAAGTAAAACTTACGGTGTTTGTCAACCAAAAATTCAATAGTGCCTACGCTTTCATATTTGATGGCTTTTACAGCTTTGATAGCCGCTTTTCCCATTGCTTCTCTAAGTTGATCTGTCATAAAAGGAGAAGGAGATTCTTCTACTAGCTTTTGATGCCTGCGTTGGATAGAACAATCCCTTTCAGAGAGGTGACAAGCATTTCCTTTTTGATCACCTGCGATTTGAATCTCAATGTGACGGGGTTCTTCAATAAATTTTTCTATGTAAATTCCTGCATTTCCGAAAGATGCTTGTGCTTCTGCAGTTGCTTGATTCCAGGCTTTTTCAATTTGCTCTTCTTCCCACACTACACGCATTCCTTTACCGCCGCCGCCGGCAGTAGCCTTTAAAATTACCGGATAAACTATCTTTTTAGCTATCTTTTTAGCATCCTTTATATTTTTTACAAGCCCATCCGAACCGGGTATAACAGGCACTCCTGCTTTTTTCATGGTATCTTTAGCGGTAACTTTATCGCCCATTTTTCGGATCATATTTGCAGTAGGCCCAATAAACTTGATATCATATTCTTTACAAATTTCAGCGAACTTGTCATTCTCGGCTAAAAAGCCATATCCCGGATGAATAGCGTCGGCATTAGTGATTTCCGCTGCGGCCATTATATTAGGTATATTCAAATAAGAATCCCTACTGTTGGGCGGCCCAATGCATACTGCTTCGTCAGCGAACCGCACATGTAAACTTTCTTTATCTGCTGTAGAATATACTGCTACTGTATTAATGCCCATCTCTTTGCATGTTCTGATTACACGCAAAGCTATTTCACCACGATTGGCTATAAGTATTTTATTGATCATGTTTTGGAAATTTTTTTAGTAAGCGGCCTAATTGGGTTCTACTAAAAATAAAGGTTGATCATACTCCACAGGAGATGCATCGTCTACAAATACTTTAACTATTTTTCCCGAAACCTCTGATTCAATCTCGTTAAATAGTTTCATTGCTTCAATGATACATAAAACATCTCCCGGTTTTATCGTGTCACCCACATTCACAAAAATGGGTTTGTCAGGAGCAGCTTTTCTATAAAGTGTGCCAATCATTGGTGCTTTTATAGTGATTAAATTATCATTCGCAGCAGAGTCAACTGGATCGGCAGGCTTTCCATTATTTGCATGGGGTGTAGAAGACGCATCAGAAGCCGATTGAGCTAAAGGCGCTGCTGCTATCGGTTGAATTACACTGGTGGGAGCTTGACCTGAATAATAATGCTTAGTGCGAATACTTACTTTAAAAGTTTCTTCTTCTATTTTAACTTCACTAATATTAGACTCATCTATTAATTTAATGAGCTCTTGAATTTTTTTGAAATCCATAATTATTTATTTTACACGTTCTACGTAAGAATTAGTTCTGGTATCTATTTTAATTTTTTCGCCGTTCTCTATAAAAAGGGGAATTTTAATTTCTGCACCTGTTTCCAAAGTAGCGGGTTTTAATGAATTTGTTGCAGTATCACCTTTTACACCGGGTTCTGTATAAGTTATTTCCAGTTCAATAAAAGAAGGTAATTCACACGTTAATGCTTTTTCCTCTTCCGCATGAAACAAAATATCTACTTCTTGCCCTTCTTTTAAAAATTCAGCACCTTCTATTAAGCCTTCATTCAAGGCAATTTGTTCGAAAGTGGTATTGTCCATAAAATGATATCCTATCGCATCTTTATATAAAAATTGAGAAGTACGTCTTTCAATTCTTGCAGTATTGACTTTTACGCCTGCATTGAAAGTATTTTCTATCACTTTGCCGGTAGTTAAGCTTTTCAATTTTGTTCTAACAAAAGCTCCCCCTTTTCCCGGTTTTACATGCTGAAATTCAACAATCTGATACAGGTCATTGTTGAATTCTAAACATAAGCCATTTCTAAAATCTGCGGTTGTTGCCATTTATTAATCCTTTATAATTATAGCTTTTGCAAATTAAGGTTTATCATGAAAATAACTGCATTAATTTTGTTTTTCTCCATCATAGGCCCATTTAACATACGAGCAACCCCATGTAAAGCCTCCGCCAAAAGATGACAGCAATAAATTATCTCCTTTTTTTAATTTACTTTCATAATCCCACAAGCAGAGCGGTAATGTAGCTGCAGTAGTATTGCCATATTTTTCAATATTCAGCATTACTTTATCATCAGATAATCCGGCTCTTTTAGCTGTTGCGTCAATGATCCTTTTATTTGCTTGATGAGGAACTAACCAGGCAATATCTTCTGAGGTAAGGCCATTTTTTTCCATTACATTAGCTGTAACATCAGCCATGCATTTTACAGCTTGTTTAAATACCGGCTGGCCTTCTTGGTAAACGAAATGCTCTTTTGCGTCTATAGTAGCTTGAGTACTAGGCCTCATAGAGCCACCGGCTTTCATATGTAAATGTTTCGCTCCTGAACCGTCACTTTTTAAAACCGAATCTTTAATGCCATAGCCTTCATCGTTAGGCTCCAATAATACGGCTCCTGCTCCGTCTCCAAAAATAACGCAAGTACTTCTATCATTATAATCAATTATAGCAGACATTTTATCCACGCCCAAGACCACCACTTTTTTATGCATGCCGGATTTAATAAACTGTGCACCGGTGGTTAAAGCATATAAAAATCCTGAACATGCAGCACTTATGTCGTAGCCATAAGCATTAGTTGCGCCTAAACGGTCACATAAAATATTTGCAGTAGCAGGAAAAACCATATCAGGTGTGACAGTAGCACATAATAACAAGTCAATCTCGCTAGCATCAATCCCTCGCTTATCTAATAATTCTTTAATAGCATAACAACCCATTTCAGAGCTGCCCATATCTTTTCCTTTTAGGATCCTTCTTTCTTTGATGCCTGTTCTGGAGATGATCCATTCATCACTGGTATCAACAATTTTCTCTAATTCTTTATTGGTAAGAATATAATCCGGTACATATCCGCCGACTGCAGTAATTGCAGCGTTTATTACTCCCATAGATCAGTTAAATGTAGATTTAAATATTTCAACCAAGTTTGCTTCAACTACTTTCTTAGCTAAGAATATCATGCTCTTAAATGCTGGTGCCTTTGAAATTCCGTGTCCGATGATGACGGGAGCATTTGTTCCAAGAATAGGTGTGCCACCATAACTTTCATAATTTAATTTGTCAAAAAACGGATGACTGATATTATTTTGCCGCATTAGCTCATACATCCCTTCAATTGTTTTGAGCATGACATTGCCGGTGAAGCCGTCACAAACGATAACATCAGCTTTATCTGAAAAAATGTCCCGGCCTTCAATATTTCCATAAAATTCGTACTCTACAGCATCTTTCATAAGCGGATATGCTGCTTGGGTAAGCAAGTTTCCTTTGCCTTCTTCTTCTCCAATATTAAGCAACCCAACATTTGGATTATCCATTTTAAGCACGTGTTTGCAATAAAGATATCCTAATATACCAAATTGACATAAAGTATCAGGTTTGCAATCAGAATTAGCCCCAACATCAAGTAGAAGTCCCATTTTGCCATCAGCCTTTGGGACAGAAGCAGAAATGGTTGGCCTGATAACGCCGGGAATATTTTGTAGTCCATACATCGCTCCTACCAACATGGCCCCGGTATTTCCGGTGCTGACAAATGCATCAATATTGCCATGTTTAAGAAGTCCATAACCTTTTGAAATACTAGAATCTTTTTTCTGAGAAAAGGCTTTAGTAGGATGTTCTTCCATAGTAATTACCTGCGTAGCGGTTACTATTTCAAAACTATCTTTAGGCGCATCAGCTCGGCTTAATGAGTCGTGTATAGCATCTTCCTGTCCGATTAATATAATATCGACATTGCCAGGTAGTTCGTTTTTTGCAATTAGCGCACCTTTAATCACCTCCAGTGGGGCAAAATCGCCACCCATTGCATCAATTCCAATCCTCATAATAAGTTTTGAGGTGATATAATAGAGTTAGTAAAATGTGCTTATGCTTTTTCCATGATCACCTGGCCTTTATAATATAGTTTTCCCTCATGCCAATGTGCTCTATGATAAAGATGTGGTTCTCCGGTAGTAGGACATGTAGCGATAGTCGGTACGCTAGCTTTATAATGAGTTCTCCTTTTATCTCTTCTGGTTTTGGATATGCGTCGTTTAGGATGTGCCATAACTTTTTTTAATTTGCTGTATTTTTTAAATTAAATAACTGGTCCCACCTGGGATCATGATTTTCTTGAGTATCTTTTTTTGATTTATTTAAATGTTTTATAACGGTCTTATTACAAATAGACTTTCCTTTAATATCCGGATGAATATTTTGATGTGGTAAACTTAAATTTGCAAACTCATAAATATATTGTGCTATATTGATCTCACCGGTCTCCATCGGTAAAAAAACCACGTCTTCTTCTAAGATAGATTCTGTGTCAGTATATTTAAAAATAAGCTCATGCTGATCAGATATATCTATGTTCATAGGATCTAAACATCTGTCACAAATTACTTCGAGCTTTCCTTTAAAACTGAATTTTAGTATAAAAAATCCTTCTTGTTCATTATTTAATTCCACATCAGCCGTAATAGAACCATTTTCAAATGGCACATTGCCAAAATGTTCAAAAAAAGACACATGAAGCGTATAATCAAAATCATACACTTTATGTTTCAGAGTTGAAATGGGTATATTATATATTTTTAAGCTCTTCAAAACGTTGAAAAATCTTTTGAAACTGACTGCAAATCTAGAAAATACATGCGTAAAGAAAAAACTTTTAACTCTTTTTTTAATGAATAGCAAATAAGCAGTTTTTTAATTTTTTTGATGTAAAATAAGTAAAAACAGTATTTTAAGTTAAAGAACATTAAATTTGCTGTATGGTGAAATCTATGACAGGCTATGGTAAATCCATTAATCATTTAACTGGGAGGGATTTAGTAATATATATTAAAGCACTCAACAGTAAGGGCTTAGACATTAATCTTAAAACTTCAGGAAATTTTAAAGAAGTAGAAATTCAGATCAGGGATAAAATTTCCAGTAAATTGTTACGAGGTAAAATTGATGTTCAGATAATTTTCGAAACTCCTCATTCAAATAGTAAATTAAAAATAAATAAGCCTTTATTAAAAGAGTATTTTAAAGATATTGATTCTATTAAATCTGATTTAAATATATCGACAGAAGGCCTTTTATCTACTTTACTAAAAATGCCGAATGTGTTAATGGAAGAAACAGAACATACTCTAAATAAAGCAGAAGTAGATTTTATATTCACTCATCTTAATTCAGCCCTGCTTGAAGTGGAAGAATTCAGGAAAAAAGAAGGCCATAATTTGGCTGCTGATGTGGTTCAAAATATCGGGCATATAAAAGATCTTTTGAAGGAAATTGAAAAAATAGAAAAGGATCGGTTTAAAAGAATTAGGGCTAGGATTAAAAAAGATTTACATAATATTATAGATTCATCAGTTATTGATCATAATCGTTTTGAGCAAGAATTGATCTATTATTTAGAAAAACTGGATATTAGCGAAGAAAAAGTCAGATTATCCAGCCATTGTGATTACTTTTTTGAAGTGGTTAATAGTGATGAACCGATGAAAGGCAAAAAATTAGGTTTTATCTCGCAAGAAATAGGTAGAGAAATTAATACGATAGGCTCTAAAGCTAATGATAAGGATATTCAGAAATTTGTCGTACAAATGAAAAATGAGTTGGAAAAAATCAAAGAGCAAGTTGCAAATATTTTATGAGTAAAGAAGGTAAATTAATCGTTTTTTCTTCTCCCTCCGGAGCCGGTAAAACGACTATTGTTAGACGTTTACTAGCTAATTATCCTCAATTGCAATTTTCTATATCAGCATGTACCAGGCCTATTAGAACAAAAGAAGAAAATGGCAAAGATTATTATTTCTTGTCTTTAGAGGCTTTTAAGCAAAAAATAAAAGAAGGTGCGTTTATAGAATGGGAAGAGGTATATGCCGGAAATTACTATGGAACACTAAAAAATGAGGTAGAGCGCATTTGGGCAGAGGGGAAGCATGTAGTATTTGATATAGACGTAAAAGGCGCATTAAATATTAAAAAGCAATATGGAAAAAGAGCCATTACTATTTTTATTAAAGCACCTTCTTTAAATGTACTTAAAGAAAGGTTAGAGCATAGAGGCTCAGAAAATCATCACACTTTGGCTGAACGTTTAGAGCGGGCAAAGTTTGAGTTTTCTCAAGAATCCTGCTTTGATCAAGTTGTATTGAACGATAATCTTTCACATGCTTTAGAGCAAGCTGAAAAAATAGTTGCAGAATTTATCCGTTAATTTTTTCTCTATAAAATAATTTTACTTAATTTGAGTATTATCTACATAGACGAATGATTTTACTATGCCTGAAATAACTAAAAAAGTAAATATAAAAGCGGTGTCGACTTACGAAAAAGAATCTTCACGCCCTGTTAATAATGAATACATATTTTCTTACAAAATATCTATTGCTAATAATACTTCACAGCCTATCCGATTGTTAAGCAGATTTTGGACTTTAGTAGATGGTATGGGTAACAAAAAAATTGTAGAAGGAGAGGGTGTAGTAGGACAACAACCCATCATAGAACCGGGAGGGCAATATCACTATATCTCAGGATGTCATCTTACTACTGATATAGGTAAAATGTTTGGAGAATATAAAATGTTGGGTTTAAATGATGAAAAATCTTTTTTCGTAACCATCCCTTCTTTTAAATTAATTGCGCCTTTCAAAAATAAT
The DNA here is from genome assembly GCA_965213575.1 of Chitinophagales bacterium. Taxonomy (GTDB): domain Bacteria; phylum Bacteroidota; class Bacteroidia; order Chitinophagales; family JAUHXS01; genus JAUHXS01. The sequence continues at coordinate 98,054 of CBDBZN010000016.1, forward strand.
TAAGTATTTATTTTAATTATCAAAATGCTTAATCATCGAGAAGCTTAAGAAAGCATCTTCCTCAATTCTAAATTAATTTTTAACTTTAGTTTTATTTTAAAAACAGGCTTCCGATAAGGCAGATTTTAAATTTTAAAAATGTTTGTTGAAGTAATTCTTCCACTCAACCTTCAGCAAAACTATACCTATCAAGTCCCTATAGAGTTGGAGGAAGAACTGGCGGTAGGAAAGCGCGTGGTAGTGCAATTTGGTAAAAAACGGCTGTATACTGCATTAATTTATATCATTCATAATATAAAACCTCTTGAATATACTCCTAAGCCAATTATTTCTGTGCTAGATGATATGCCTATCGTCATGGTTAAACAATTATCATTTTGGCAGTGGATAAGCAGTTATTATATGTGTTCTATTGGAGAAGTGATGAATGCAGCATTGCCGGCAGCATTAAAATTATCTAGCGAAACAAAGGTTATCTTAAATCCTCATTACAATTCTTCAGATGATCATTTAGATGATAAAGAATATTTAGTATCAGAAGCACTAAGTATAAGAGAAGAACTGACAATTCAAGAGATTCAAAAAATCTTACAGCAGAAAGCAGTATATCCTACCATTCGCTCAATGCTCGATAAAGGAATGATCTTTATTAAAGAAGAATTAAAAGGAAAATACAAACCAAAGCAAGAAGCCTTTGTTTATTTAGCAAAGCATATACAAGAAAATGAAAAACAGTTAAAAGAAGTATTTGCTCTATTAGCTAAAGCTCCAAAGCAATTGAAGTTACTAATGACTTTGATACATCTAAAAAGCCAGCAAAAGTATATTAAAAGATCAGAGCTAATTAAAAAGGCTCAAATAGGAAATGGCATATTTAATCAGTTGGTTAAAAAAGATGTGTTTGAGGTAAAGATGTTAAATGTTGACCGCATTAAAGAGGAAAGCTTAAATATTTCATTGGCCGATCAGCTAACTCCGGATCAGCAATTTGCTTTTGAAGAAACAAAGAAAATATTTAGTGATAAATCCATAGCCTTACTGCAAGGAGTAACATCTAGCGGTAAAACTCAGGTTTATATTGAGCTAATCAAAGAGGCACTTGCTGAAGGTACACAAGTATTATACTTATTGCCGGAAATTGCTTTAACTACTCAAATTACTGCAAGATTAAAAAAAGTATTTGGAGAAGAATTAGGTATTTATCACTCTAAATTTAATGATCAAGAAAGAGTAGAGATATGGAATAAGCTGTTAAAAAAGAAATATAAAATCATTTTAGGAGCCAGGTCTGCTTTGTTTCTCCCGTTTGAAAACCTAGGGTTAATTGTTGTAGACGAAGAACATGATCCTTCTTATAAGCAATTTGACCCTGCACCTAGATATAATGCCCGTGACAGCGCTATATATCTTTCTACGTTATATAATTCTTGTAAAGTACTTTTAGGTTCGGCTACTCCCTCGTTGGAGAGCAGATATAATGTAGATATTGATAAGTACGGATTAATACACTTAAACAAGCGTTATCTAGATATTCAGATGCCTATTGTACAAATAGTTAACATAGCTGAAGAGAAACGAAAAAATAGAATGAAATCTCATTTTTCATCAACCTTATTAGATCAAATTAAAGAAACGCTCGCAAACAAAGAACAAATAATTTTATTTCAGAATAGGAGAGGTTATGCGCCTTTTCTAGAATGTATGGCTTGTGCTTGGGTGCCTCAATGTAAATATTGCAATGTAAGCCTTACCTACCATAAATACAGCAATGACTTAAGATGCCACTATTGTGGATATAAAACTGAACCACCGGATGGATGTCATGCATGTGGCAATCACACTGTACAAGTACAAAATTTTGGAACCGAAAAGATAGAAGATGACCTATCCATTATGATGCCAGAGGTGAAAATAGGTAGGATGGATTTAGATACCGTTAAGAGTAAATATGGCCATCAGAAAATCATTAGTAATTTTGAAGAAAAAAATATTGATGTGTTGATCGGAACTCAAATGGTCACAAAAGGATTAGATTTTGATAATGTAGGGCTAGTAGGCATTCTTAATGCTGACAATCTATTAAACTATCCCGATTTTAGAGCTAATGAACGAGCTTTTCAGTTGATGACGCAAGTTAGTGGAAGAGCGGGCAGAAAAAATAAAAGAGGAAAAGTTTATATTCAAGCTATTAATGTAGAACATCCCATTATAAAATTAGTCAAAGAAGGTCATTATGCTACTTTTTATGCAAATGAACTTATGCATAGAAAAAAATTTGGTTATGCTCCCTATTATAGGCTTATCAAACTCACATTAAAGCATAAGAATAAATATATAGTGGAAGAAGCTGCGATAAAACTAGCGCAAAATTTAAAATACAAACTAAAAGATAGTGTAAAAGGGCCGATAGAACCTATTATAAACAGAATTAGAAATTATTACTTGCAAGAGCTATTGATAAAAATCCCTAGGGAGCAGATGTATAGTTCCATTAAGAAAGATATTTATCAGGCAATTCTGAAAAAACAAGGCGAAATAACTACTTTGAAAATAAATATTGATGTTGATCCAAACTAATTTTTATATTAAATCGTTAATAAAGAGTTAGTTTCATATATAAATTAAAGAAACGATTAAATTTTTATAAATTTTTTTTGTTTAGTGTTTGCATAAAGAAAATTTATTTATAACTTTGCCTTCCGCTTTTGAAAAGGGGTACGTTCTTTAGATAAAATAAGCTGATCTTACTTTAAGATTTAAAGTTAAAATTAGTTAGTTCATCCCGAATGGGAAATTAGAAATTTGGACGATCTAGATGAGCTAGTTTACCTACGGGGGATTAGCTCAGTTGGCTAGAGCACCGGCTTTGCAAGCCGGGGGTCAAGGGTTCGAATCCCTTATCCTCCACCATTCCGCTTTTTTTAGTGGAATCGTTCTTTGACATGTTGAAAGAGAGTAATAAAATATTAAGAAATGAAAGCAAATAAGAGCATACGGCGGATGCCTTGGCTCTCAGAGGCGATGAAGGACGTGATAAGCTGCGATAAGCTTCGGGAAGGTGCAAATAACCGTTATATCCGAAGATTTCCGAATGGGGCAACCCTCCATACTGAAGGTATGGAATTCCGACTTGTCGGAAGGCTAACCCGGGGAACTGAAACATCTAAGTACCCGGTGGAGAAGAAAACAATACAGTGATTCCCTAAGTAGTGGCGAGCGAACAGGGAATAGCCCAAACCACCCCGCTTGCGGGGTGGGGTTGTAGGACTGCAACGTGGACTTTAAATCTATAATAGAATTTTTTGGAAAGTTAAACCATAGAGGGTGATAGTCCCGTATATGAAATAGATTTAATACCTAGCAGTATCCTGAGTAAGGCGGGACCGGTGAAATCCTGTCTGAATCTACCAGCACCATCTGGTAAGGCTAAATACTTCTGAGAGACCGATAGCGAACTAGTACCGTGAGGGAAAGGTGAAAAGCACCCTGAACAAGGGAGTGAAATAGTACCTGAAACCGTATGCTTACAAGCGGTCGGAGCCTTCGGGTGACGGCGTGCCTTTTGCATAATGATCCTACGAGTTACTCCTCTCTGGCAAGGTTAATTCCGTTTACGGAAGTAGCCATAGCGAAAGCGAGTCTTAATAGGGCTATAAGTCAGAGGGGGTAGACGCGAAACCTGGTGATCTACCCATGGCCAGGGTGAAGCTCCGTTAAACCGGAGTGGAGGCCCGAACCAGTTCACGTTAAAAAGTGTTTGGATGAGCTGTGGGTAGGGGTGAAAGGCTAATCAAACCAGGAGATAGCTCGTACTCCCCGAAATGCATTTAGGTGCAGCCTCGAGGTTAAGTATTACAGAGGTAGAGCTACCAATTGGGCTAGGGGGCTTCACCGCCTACCAACCCCAGATGAACTCCGAATACTGTAATATATACTCGGGAGTGAGGCTCTGGGTGCTAACGTCCAGAACCGAGAGGGAAACAAACCAGACCATCAGCTAAGGTCCCTAAATATATGCTAAGTTGAACTAACGTGGTGTGACTGCTCTGACAGCTAGGATGTTGGCTTGGAAGCAGCCATTCATTTAAAGAGTGCGTAACAGCTCACTAGTCGAGCGGTCATGTGCGGAAAATAATCGGGCATTAAGCATATTACCGAAGCTATGGACTCCGCTTGCGGAGTGGTAGGGGAGCATTCCAATTCTGCATTGAAGGTGAATCGCGAGATTTGCTGGAGCGGTTGGAAAAGAAAATGTAGGAATGAGTAACGATAAGGCAGGCGAGAAACCTGCCCGCCGATAGACTAAGGGTTCCTGATCAACGCTAATCGGATCAGGGTTAGTCGGGTCCTAAGGTATACCCGAAAGGGGAAGCCGATGGCAAACGGGTTAATATTCCCGTACTAGTTTATATTGTGATGGGGTGACGAAGTAGTGAAAGATCCGCGTACTGACGGAATAGTACGTTAAAGGATGTAGGTTTTGGAACTGTAGTTAAATGCGCAGATCTAGCTGAAATCCGATAGTACCATGAGCCTTCGGGCAAGTGGATAGTGATCCTAATCAGGCTTCCAAGAAAAACCTCTAAGCGTCAGATATAAACTACCCGTACCGTAAACCGACACAGGTAGTCAAGGAGAGAATCCTAAGGCGCTCGAGTGATTCATGGCTAAGGAACTCGGCAAATTAGCCTCGTAACTTCGGGATAAGAGGCGCCTACTTCCCGACTTGTCGGGAAGAGGCCGCAGTGAAGAGGCCCAAGCGACTGTTTATCAAAAACACAGGACTTTGCAAAATCGAAAGATGAAGTATAAGGTCTGACACCTGCCCGGTGCTGGAAGGTTAAGGAAGGATGTTATCTCGATTTATCGGGAGAAGCTTTCGACTGAAGCCCCAGTAAACGGCGGCCGTAACTATAACGGTCCTAAGGTAGCGAAATTCCTTGTCGGGTAAGTTCCGACCTGCACGAATGGTGTAACGATTTGGGCACTGTCTCGGCCATGAGCTCGGTGAAATTGTAGTATCGGTGAAGATGCCGATTACCCGTAATGGGACGAAAAGACCCCGTGAACCTTCACTACAACTTAACATTGACTTCGAATAAATAATGTGTAGGATAGGTGGGAGACTTCGAAGCAGCGTCGCCAGGCGTTGTGGAGTCGTCCTTGAAATACCACCCTTTATTTATTTGGAGCCTAACCCCGTACCCTCGGGGGACATTGTTTGGTGGGTAGTTTGACTGGGGTGGTCGCCTCCTAAAAAGTAACGGAGGCTTTCAAAGGTACCCTCAGCACGCTTGGTAACCGTGCATAGAGTGCAATAGCATAAGGGTGCTTGACTGTGAGACCTACAAGTCGACCAGGCACGAAAGTGGGATATAGTGATCCGGTGGTTCCGTATGGAAGGGCCATCGCTCAAAGGATAAAAGGTACTCCGGGGATAACAGGCTGATCTCCCCCAAGAGCTCATATCGACGGGGAGGTTTGGCACCTCGATGTCGGCTCGTCACATCCTGGGGCTGGAGAAGGTCCCAAGGGTTGGGCTGTTCGCCCATTAAAGTGGCACGCGAGCTGGGTTCAGAACGTCGCAAGACAGTTCGGTCTCTATCTATTACGGGCGCTAGAAATTTGAGAGGATCTGACATTAGTACGAGAGGACCGTGTTGGACGAACCTCTAGTGTACCTGTTGTGGCGCCAGCTGCATCGCAGGGTAGCTATGTTCGGAAGGGATAAGCACTGAAAGCATCTAAGTGCGAAGCCCACCTCAAGATGAGATTTCTTTTAAGGGTCGTTAAAGACGATGACGTTGATAGGCTGCAAGTGTAAAGGCAGAGATGTCAAAGCTGAGCAGTACTAATTGCCCGTTCGCTTTCTTCTTTTTTATATTACTCTCTTTTATAACATGTTAACCATATTTCAATTAGCTAATTTGTCAATTTACTAATCTGCTAATTATTAAGAGCTTATGGTGATTATAGTGTGGGTGTCCACCTCTTCCCATTCCGAACAGAGAAGTTAAGCCCCTCAACGCCGATGGTACTTGGATAAAACCTGGGAGAGTAGGTAGTCGCCATATTATTTTAAAAGCCCATTGCGTCTAGCGTAATGGGCTTTTGTTTTTATATAATGTCTCAAAAACTAAGTTAGTATGCACCCTTTCATTGTAATTTTATAGTTGCATTATCTACTTTTGTTGTAAAGCAGTAATTTGAATAAATTTTTAATCATACGATTTAGTTCGATAGGTGATATTGTTCTCACTAGTCCTATTATTAGGTGCATAAAGAAATCTGATCCCTCTAATCAAGTTCATTTTTTAACTAAGTATGCATATGAAGACATCATTAAATATAATCCCTATCTAGATAAATATTTTTTATTGGGCCACTCTTTAAAGCCTGTTATCATAGAACTGCAAGAAGAACGCTATGATTATATAATTGACCTGCATCATAATATTCGATCTTGGTTGGTTAAAAGAAAATTGAATGGAGTAAAGTATGCGTTCAATAAACTAAATTGGCAAAAATGGGTTATTACAAAACTTAAAGTAAATAAACTTCCTAAAAAACATATAGTAGAGCGGTATTTTGATACCGTCAAAATATTAGGCATTTACAATGATTTGTTAGGATTAGACTTTTTTATACCTGAAGAGCAACAACTGCCTATCGATGAATTTCCTGAAGACTTTAGGAGTGGATATGTTGCAATCGTTATAGGAGCTAAGCATTACACAAAGAAACTCCCGGTTGAAAAGCTGATAGAATTATGTCAACAAATTACTAAGCCAATTATTTTATTAGGAGGCCAGGAAGATCAAATTATCGGTCAAGAGGTGAATTATAGTTGTGATGATAATATTTACAATGTATGTGGAAAGTATAGCTTTATTCAATCAGCTAGTATTATAAAAAATGCTTCTAAAGTTATTACCCACGATACCGGATTAATGCATGTGGCTGCAGCTTTTAAAAAACCGATTATTTCGATCTGGGGAAATACAATACCTGAATTCGGCATGACTCCGTATTTACCTATAGAAGGTAATTTAATTTGCGAAGTATCAGGCTTAGCTTGTCGTCCCTGTAGCAAAATAGGCCACCATAGATGTCCGGAAGGCCATTTTAAATGTATGAAGCTGCAAAATACACGAGCAATAGCAGCGGCAGTAAATGTATTATGAACTTTTTAAAAGGTAATTTGGTTTTGGCTACTCACCCATGAATACTACTCCTGAGATTATAGTTATTATACCTGCTTTTAATGAGGATGAATCTATTGCACAAGTAATTGCTGACATCCCTAAAGAAATCATAACTGAAATTATAGTAATCAATAATGCCTCAACAGATAAAACAGAGCAAATAGCGAAAGAGGCAGGCGCTACAGTGTTGAATGAATCTAGAAAAGGATACGGTTCTGCATGTTTAAAGGGTATTGAGTATGCTAAAAAAAGATTGCCTCAACCAGACATAGCAGTATTTATTGATGCTGATTATTCTGACTATCCGGAGGAAATCCCAAAACTTCTTAAACCCATTATCGAACATAACATAGATTTTGTGATTGGATCTCGCGCAATAGGAAAAAGAGAAAAAGGAGCTATGATGCCTCAACAGTTATTTGGTAATTGGTTAGCAACTAATTTGTTAAAAATTATTTATAAAGGCAGCTTTACAGATTTAGGCCCCTTTAGAGCGATTAAATTCCAGAAATTACTTGAATTAAATATGCAAGACCAAACCTACGGTTGGACGGTAGAAATGCAGATTAAAGGGTTAAAAAAAAAGCTTTCGTATGTGGAAGTGCCCGTTAAATATCGTAAACGGATTGGGGTTTCTAAAATAACCGGAACTGTTAAAGGCACTTTTTTAGCCGGATACAAAATTATTTATACAATTTTCAGATATTTGTAGCAATGGAATTAGCCATCATCATTCTTTACCTTACTGCTCTTTCCTTTATTTTTTGTTATAGCTTTTTACAAATTCATTTGGTTTATCATTATCAAAAATCAAAAAAGAATTCCATTTTGGTTTCTCCAATTGATTGGAAAAATTATCCCAAGGTTACCGTTCAGTTGCCGGTTTATAATGAATTATATGTGGTAGAAAGATTAATCGATACAGTAGCTGCTTTTGATTATCCAAAAGATAAATTGGAAATACAAGTATTAGATGATTCTACAGATGGGACGGTTCAATTGGTCGAAAAAAAAGTACTATCATTAAAAGAAAATGGCGTGAATATTGTTCAGATAAGGCGAAAAGTAAGAACAGGATTCAAGGCAGGAGCTTTACAAGAAGGATTGCTCACTGCAAAAGGCGAATTTATAGCTATTTTTGATGCGGATTTTTTACCTGAAAAAAATTTTTTAAAAGAAACAATACCTTATTTTGAAAATAATGTTGGAGTGATTCAAACGCGTTGGGGCCACCTAAATAAAAATTATTCACTACTTACTAAACTTCAAGCTTTTGGCTTAGATGCTCATTTTTCTGTAGAGCAGTCCGGCCGAAATCAAGCAGGTTATTTTATTAATTTTAATGGAACAGCAGGAGTGTGGCGGAAACAATGTATTATAGATGCAGGCGGCTGGGAAGCGGATACCTTGACAGAAGATTTAGATTTAAGTTATCGTGCTCAATTAAAAGGTTGGGAGTTTAAATTTTTAGAACATGTGGAAGCTCCGGCAGAACTGCCGGCAGAAATCAATGCTTTAAAATCGCAACAATTTAGATGGACTAAAGGGGCTGCAGAAACTGCTCGGAAAATTCTTTTTAAGGTGCTCCATTCAAATGCTTCTTTTGGACAAAAAATTCATGCTACTTTTCATCTAATGAATAGCTTCATCTTTGTCTGTGTGTTCGTTACAGCTGTATTAAGTGTTCCAATTTTAGTAGTTAAAAATCAGAATCCACATAAATATTATTATGTATTTAAAATAGCGTCTATATTTTTATTCGGATTTTTGTCATTAGGAATCTTTTATTGGGCATCGTTATCTAGAGCGTTTCCTAACAGAGTGCAACGAAGTAAAGAATTAATAACCACCTTTCCACTTTTCTTATCTATATCAATGGGCTTGTCTTTACACAATGCAATAGCGGTCATTGAAGGTTATGCGGGAAAAAAAACACCTTTTATTAGAACTCCAAAGTTCAATATTAATACAAAAAATGACTCTTGGAAAAACAATGTTTATACGATCAAAAAAACTAACCCATTATCTATTATTGAAGCTTTATTAACCCTATATTTTATAGGAGGCATAATTATAGGATTATATTATGCTGATTTTTACTTAATGTTTTTTCACGTGTTGCTTGCGTTAGGGTTTGGAATGGTTGCTTTTTATTCTATTAGACATGTGCGACTTATGTAGCTTATTTTAATAATAATACGTTGCCAGTATATTGTTCCTCATTATCTAATATTAATTTATATACATACACTGCTTGACTATTTGCAGTATTGTTAGTCCCATTCCAAGATTGTGCTGGGTCATTAGTAATAAATACTAACTTGCCATAACGGTCATATATAGATAATTCATAATTTTTATAAATACCAGTAATTAGTGGTTTAAAATTATTATTGTTTCCATTTAAGGCGAATACATTGGGGATGTAGATAATGCGTTCTATACATTCTCCGCCTTCTATTAGCGATATATTAATGTTATGTTCAGCTGAACAGTTAGTAATGGTATCTATTACTAATACAGAAATTATTGTATCACTTTTAGGTAAAACAGATATTGAAGCTGTAGATTGGCCTGAACTCCATAAATATGAATGCCCTCCTCCTGCTTTAATTTTTATTGTATCACCCATACATATAATTGTATCATTACTTACAGTACCAAAGCTGTCTTGTATCGTAATAGTTGTAGATAAATTTAAGGTGCAGGCCGGATTGATATGATATAAGGTTATTCCATACTGGTTCTGAGTATAAGGGGGAGCATAGGTAGTAAAGTTTAAGCTATCGCCATTATCCCATAAAAAAACATCTACATCCTCAGCTGAAGCGAAGAGTGTTGCCGAATCATTTGCACAAACCAAAGTATCTCCCCATATCTCGCCTTTATCTAAGTAAACTATGATGGGAATAACTATAGTGTCAGTACAAAGTGCATTGGATACATAAGCAACAATACTGGTATCCGTAGAAGGATAATAAATAATAGCATCATTATCGTTATTAAAGCTCCACTGGATAGAAGTAGCATTATCAATATTTAATTCTATAGAATCGTTATAACATACACAACTATTTGAAAAAGAAACCCTGGGACAAACTGGCGAGAATTTAATAAGGTAACTATCATCTTCTCCTCCATATACACTTTGATAGTAGGCAGCTCCTCCGGGATTTTTAAGAGCATTAAAGCCCGTACCCTTTATTTCCCCGATAAAAAAAACATCGCCTTTTGGACTCAATGTAAGGCCGGTTCCAAAATCTCCATAATTTCCGTTAGAACCTAAATATGTAGACCATTTTAATTTACCCATATGATCAAAATGAACACAAACAATATCTGTTATACCTGCTCTTGTTGTTTGTTTCCAATCAGTAGGTTTAAACATTAACGGAAAGTCACCACCTGCAATACCCCCTGTAATATACAATCCACCTGAATTATCCGTATCTATTTTCCATTTAATTGAAAAACCTTCATCCGCTGAGCCACCTAAAAAAGTAGACCATAAGAGCTCCCCACTATTAGAAAATTTAGCTAAATACAAATCTGAGTATCCACGTACCTCATCCTGAAAATAAGCGCCTTCTAGTTGTTTTAGAGGGAAATCATTCGCAGGGCCGGGAGTATTTCCTAATAAATAGACTTCTCCGCAATTGCCAATAGCTACATCTCGTCCATAATCGTGCTCTATGCTCCCAAAATACGTAGACCAAACGGGTTGGCCCTTCGGAGAAAATTTAGCAATATAGCCTTCATAGTTGGTTCCTATAGGTGGCCTTGAATAAGGTTTTACCCATGATAAATTGTTTTCAGCTATTAAAGGGAAATCATCTTTAGAGTTAGTATAACCTGTTATAAATATATTATTTTTTTTATCTATTGCCATCCCACGTACTGATTCTCCCCAACTACCTCCAAAAAAAGTACCCCAAATAGGAGAACCATCTAGTTCTAGCTTCGCTACATATATTCCATTACTAAGGCCTGTAAGCTCTGTTTGAAAAGCATCAGGAGAAGCAATGTCATCTAAAAGTTCAGAAAAACTTGTACTTCCGGAAATGATTAATTTGTTTTCATAATCTATCTTTATACTCATTATATCATCCTCTCCTGATGTTCCTAAATAACTTCCCCAAATTCTTTGCCCGATGGAATTTAATTTGAATATAAAGCCATCTCTAAACCCACCTTCATGTGTTGTTTGGTACCAAGCCCCTGCATGAGCAGCTGTCGGGAAATTAGTGGATTCTGTCTCTCCTACTGCATATATATTTTCATCTTTATCTATTGCACAAGCCCACGGAAACTCCACACCATTTCCACCATAATATGTACTCCACATTAAATCCCCTTCATCCTTGATTCTAAATACAATGGCATCGTTGAGCCCACCTCCCAATGTACCTTGAAAAACACTGCCTTCTGTAGAGTCAATAGGAAAGTTAGAAGAATAGCCAAAAACATATATAGACGAATCTCGTGGCACATAAGTAATGTCTCTAAAACCATCATTTCGGTCCTTGCCAAAATAAGTACCCCATACTAAATCCGGATCAATTGTAAGAATAGAGGATTTGCAGTACTCAGAAATATTGTATTGCCAATAGGCGTTCACTTGCTTGTAAGATCCATCTATAGGAAGGTGCTTATTATTTATTTGCTGATAAATGTAGGGACTCGCCTCTTCTATTTTTCCTAAGGAGCAAGTAAGTTTTAAGGATCCCATAGATTGTAGTGTTTCATTATCTATGCCGCTATATCGCCATTTTATTATTTGAGGGTCATAACCCGGAGCAACTACAAATTCATGTTTAATTTTACCTTCTCCTCCTCCATAAATAACCCAGTCAATACCGGGATAAACATCTTTAATCATTATTTTTTCATAATATCTTACATCTAGTATTCCCTCGGGGCAATGAGATAAATAAAAATTACTGTAATATTGTGACCTATTATAGGTTATAATATTTTTTTGATTTATCTGCGCATCTAGTAATTCCATGTTGATACGATTCCAATAATAACTAACTGATTTCTCTTCATCATATTCTTTTTCTTGGTCGGAGGCTTCGGTTTCGTTAGCTGTTTTATCTTCAATGCGTTCTTTAAAAACCCAAGTGAGCCCTTTTTGAGTGACATAGAAATCTATAGCATTTGTATGGGTTCGAAATAGCACTTCATAATTAGGCAAATTTTTAAAAGTGGCAACTTGTCCTTTGTTTTCTTCAAATAGGATAGTGTTCTGGCGAAGTGCTTTAGGAAATGATTCGTTAGCTTTTATTGTATTGGGGATAAATCCAACTAGCAAATATATAGTAAAGTAATAAAAATATCTCATGTTAAACTATTGTAACAAAGTTATTTATATATAATAATAAATAAAAATTATGTAAATAACTAATTTATCATATAGAAAATTTTTAACACGTAGAAATTTTGGTTTATGGGTAGTAATACATTATTCCGGTTAGTACCTCATAATTAGAAAAATACTTGGAAGTAACTATTGCCCTCTATTTTCTTCGAAACGTATTTATGATAATAAAGAATTTGGGCTGTTCTCTTGAGCAAGGGATTTTAGAAATAAAAAACTCAGGAGAGTGTAAAGAAATAATCTTAATATAGATCGCAAACTTTAGATTTATTATTAATTTAAAATTAACTATTGATTTATATCATATATTATAAGCTCATTGCTATAGTAATGATCATAGATATCCAGCCATTTCCTGCTGAATCATTAAAGCATTTGTTCTTACTTTTTCCTGAAAATCTTCTCCTGTGCCCGCGTAAATGATTCCACGAGAAGAGTTAACGAGTAACCCGCAGTGATCGTTCATGCCATATTTAGCTACTTCTGCTAAGCTGCCTCCTTGCGCTCCTACACCCGGAACTAGTAAAAAATTATCGGGCGCTATTGTTCTAATTTTTTGCAAGGCAGATGCTTTAGTAGCGCCCACTACAAACATAATGTTATCTGCATTCCCCCACTTATTAGCTTTTTTAATGACCTTTTCAAATAATCTTTCATTTTCATAAGTCAATAACTGAAAATCGCTACTGCTTTGGTTGGATGTTAAGGCTAAGATGATTGACCATTTATTCGGATATTCTAAAAAAGGAGTTACTGAATCTTCCCCCATATATGGAGCAATGGTAATAGAGTCAAAATTCATCGTTTCAAAGAAAGCCTTAGCATACATTTTGCAAGTATTGCCAATATCACCGCGTTTTGCATCTGCTATAGTAAAAATGTTTTCCGGAATATATGCTACTGTTTTTGCCATGCTTTCCCCAACCTTTAGCTCCTAGGCTTTCATAAAATGCTGTATTGATCTTATAAGCAACACATAAGTCGCTTGTAACATCAATAATCTGTTTATTAAATTCAAAAATAGGATCGTCACACTTTTTTAAGTGATTGGGAATTTTATCAAGATCAGTATCTAATCCTATACACAGAAATGATTTTTTTTGCTTGATTTGATGATATAGCTGTTGTCTGGTCATAATTTTATTTAATTATCCGACAATGGAAGGAAAAGTTAATATTCTGCACAAAAATATTTTATTCTATCGGCTGCGATCAAAATACCCAAGTCTAAACTTTCATGCAAATTTTCACATCCTACCCGATATGCAAATAACATGATTTGTGCCATGCCTTTATTGAAGTAAGCGGTGGCATAATCCGGATCTAACCTCAGGGCTTCCGTATAATCTTCAATGGCGGAGCGGTATTCTTGCTGTAATATTTTAATGTTCCCTCTTAAATTATATAGATAAGGATTTTCTACATTTTTTACTTCAATAGCTCGATCCTAGATCCCATAAGGCACCATTATAATCTGAGAGAATTACGTTTAAAACACCTCTATCTGCATATGCTGCATATAGACCATTATCTAAATCTATTGCTCTGGAATAATCTTTTAAAGCTGCCTCATTTTTATCAATAATCCTCTCCAAGGTACCTCTGTAATAATATGCGGCGGCAAAGTCAGGATCTATCTTTAAAGCTTGGTTAAGGTCATCAATCGCTCCATTAATATTATTTTGTTGCACTTTTCTAAGAATGCCTCTATTATAAAAGCTTAATTTATATTCCTTATTACTTAATAATGCCTTGTTAAAAGCTGCATCAGCATCAGCGTACCGGTTCATTTTTAAATATGCGATCCCTAAGATGTCATTAGCTATTACGGAAGCAGGATAAGCATCTGTAACAATTTTGATATCTGTTAATGCCCGCTCATATTCTTTTGACCTTAATCTCTTTAAACCAGTTAATAAATATCGTACCATTGAATCTGGAAGTGCTAAATTAAGGTCATTAATGTTAAAAATTGCTTGTTCATATTCATTGATACTCAGATCTATAAAAGGATCGTGATCAATCAAAGTATTTGACAATTTAGTGTTTTCAGCAATTTCGTTTAGATAATAAACTCCCCCCTTGATATCCTGAATAACCATTTCTAATCGAGCAGATTTATCTATTGTATATACACTATAAGGATTCATACTAATTGCTTGATTATAGTCAGCGGAGGCTTCTGATTCTTTGCCGAGCTTTTGAAATAAAGCCGACCTCAGCATATAAGCCATGGCAAATTCTTGATCAATTGCTATAGCACGGTCATAATAATCTTCTGCATCACGCATTTTACCTAGATTTAAAGCATTATTGCCTAATTGCAGTAAATTGATAGCTTCAGCACGTGCAGATTGCTGAGCAAATGCAGTATTGGCCGCAAAAAACAGAAGAATATATAAGTAGATTTTCATTAGGCACGAAGATACAACTATTTAAGCTGTACATCGCTAAGAGGACGTATTTCCCCAAAAAAATTTCTTTTTTTTCGAAAGAATCGTGTAGGTTTGAGTTTGTATGATGTCTAATATAGAATTAGCAAGTTATTACCGGCAGGTACGGTCTCAAACGGAGCAGTTATGTGCTCCTTTAGAAATCGAAGATCATGTGGTGCAACCCATTGCAGATGTGAGTCCGCCGAAGTGGCACTTAGCACATACCACCTGGTTTTTTGAAAATTTTATATTAGCCAAACATCAAAAAAATTACCAGGCGTTTAATGAGCAGTTTTTCTATCTCTTTAATTCTTACTATGAACATGAAGGTGCACGATGGCAGCAAGTAGATAGAGGGAATTTAACGAGGCCGGCGGTTAAGGAAATATACAGCTACCGAACCGCTATAGATGAGCGGATGCAAAATTTTATTCAAGCATTAGATCAGGAAAAAGATAAGCAGTTAATCGAGGTGATCATATTAGGTTTGCATCACGAGCAACAACACCAAGAACTATTGTTGACTGATTTTAAATACATTTTGTGCCATAATCCCTTGAGGCCGGTTTATAATTTAAATCCTTTAAGTTTTGATCAATACAATTCATCTAAAAATACAAATTCAGATATTGTCATAAATGCCGGGGTGTACAAAATAGGCTTTTCAGGTGAAGGATTTTGTTTCGATAATGAAAAGCCGGTTCACAAACAATACATAAATCCTGTAGAGATCAGTAGCAATTTAGTTACTAATGAAGAATATATAAATTTTATAGAGGATGATGGATATAAAAATTTTAGGCATTGGCTAATGGAAGGCTGGGAATGGATAAAGGCCACTCATATTCAACACCCTTTATATTGGCAGCAAGAGGGAAAAGAGTGGTATGAAATGACATTAAACGGTTATCAAAAAGTTGATCTGCTTGCTCCGGTTACTCATATTAGTTATTATGAAGCTGAAGCGTATGCAGTTTGGGCCGGAAAGAGATTGCCAACAGAATATGAATGGGAGGTTGCTGCTAATAGTTTGGAAATTGATAAAGATGCCTGTAATTTTCAGGAAACCGGTATTTTTCATCCTGTAGCTCAACGTAATCAACTGGCACAATTTTTGGGTAATGTATGGGTATGGACAAATAGCGCTTATTTGCCTTATTATGGATATAAGCAGCCAAAAGGAGCATTGGGAGAGTACAATGGAAAATTTATGGTAAACCAAATGGTATTAAAAGGAGGATCTTGCGCTACTCCTAAAAATCATGTTAGAAAAACTTACAGAAATTTTTTCCATGCAGATAAACGTTGGCAGTTTAGCGGCATTCGATTAGCAGAAAATATTTAAGGATGGAAGTCGGTATAGCTATAGCTACAGAAAAAATGACAGATGATTTTGCAACTGATGTATTAAATGGCTTAAGCAAAACTAAAAAAACACTTTCTCCTAAATATATATACGACAATAAAGGAAGTGAATTATTTGAAAAAATAATGAAACTACCGGAATATTATCTCACTAGATGTGAACAGGAAATTATTGATAAACAAAGTGATGTTTTTTCAGCCCTAATAGATGATCGAGCTTTTAATTTAGTAGAGCTGGGTGCCGGGAATGGAGAAAAGACGAAGTTATTACTTAATCATTTTTTGAAAGAAAAGAAGCATTTTACCTATTACCCGATAGATATATCTAAACAAGCTATCGATGTGGTAAGCAAAACTTTAAGTACAGAGTTGCCGGAGGTTAATTTCAAAGGCATGGTTGCGGAATATTTTGAAGGTCTAAAGTGGATAAATAAGCATAATTCCGAAACTAATCTAGTGCTTTTTTTAGGATCCAACATTGGCAATTTTGATAAAAAAGAAACGGTTAAATTTTTGTCAGAGCTTAGAAATAGCTTAAAAATGGGTGATTATACAGTGATTGGTTTTGATTTAAAAAAAGAAATTCAAACGCTTATAAATGCTTATGATGATAAGCAAAAGATTACAAAGAAGTTTAATATGAATTTGCTCACCAGAATGAATAATGAGCTAGGTGCAGATTTTAACTTGGAAAAGTTTGATTATTATACTACTTACAATCCTAAAAATGGAGCTATTGAGAGTTTTTTGATCAGTTTAGCAACTCAAGAAGTGAATTTTAAGAAATTAGACAAAATTTTCAAATTTGATAAATTTGAAGCTATTCATACTGAGTATTCTTTTAAGTTTACCATTAATCAAATAGATAAATTGGCGAAGGAAAGTGGTTTTGAGGTAGTAACCCACCTGTTTGACAGTAAGAAATATTTCACTGATTCGATTTGGAGAAAAAAGTAATCTGTTAGGATATCTCGCAATTATTTGATTCCGTTTAACTTTTTATTTAAGTCAGCTACTACTTTCTTTTGTTCGGAAACAGCTGCTTTTTGAGTTTCCTGATCTTGCAAATTTTTCTTGATATCAGTTTCAGCTTTGGAGATGTCTTTTTTCCATTGCTCGATTTCTCTTTCTTTATCTTCTTTCTCCTTTTTCAATTTTTCTTGATCTTGTTCCAGGTACTTTAAAGCTTTTGCAGCCACTTCAATTTCTTGACTTACCGCTTCTTTTGCTGATTTAATGGCAAATTGTTCTATAATATCATCGGCTTTTGCGTACTGATCAGGATGAGTAGAAAGAGATAAATAGGAGCCGCCTAGGTCAAAATAAACGATCATTTTAACATCATCGCCTACTTTTTCCATTTGCGAATAGATATCTACAGTGTTCTCGCTGATACCTTTTACCATTGCATTATCAGCTATTAGTTCTCCTTTGCTTTCAGATACTTTCCCGTCAAAATCCTTCAATCTCTTTTTCCAAATTTTTTCAATTTCCTTCAAATTCGCTTCCGGTATCATAACAGATAATCCTGCTTTATAACCCTGACTCATTTTTTCCGTAACCTGATTTACTTTTATTTTGTTTTGTGCAAATGCTATGTGAGTGCAACATATTAAAAATAAGATATAGTTTATTTTCATCTTTATGTTTTATAATCTTAAAATATGTTTAAAGGTAAACTTTTAATTTTTAAGTAATAAAGGATTTGCTCTATAAAGAAAATCTTTTTGTTCACTATAGCCAAAGGTGGTATGTAATAAAATGGGCTTCAGCGCATTCATGATTTTATTAGCCTGTTGGCGAGTGGTTAGTAAAGACTCTTTTTGTCCGTCATCTAAACAAAAATATAAAGTGGTCATTTTTAAGAGCTGTATGCCATAAGGCATGTTTTCAACTATATACGGATATATCCAAACACATTTTTGTCTGTTTTCTACCAACAGCCTTTTTATAGAATTCTGTTTAATGAACGGATTAAAAACTTGTAATAAAAGAAATGCTGTCAAGCCTACAATAAATCCACCGGAGATATTTATAAATTGATCCCACGCATGGAGCTGCTCCACAGAATGATACCAGATCATATACAAACCGGTAGCACATAAAATTAAACAAAGAGAAAGTTGAAGCAGTTTTATCCGTTTATTTGCATAGGCAATGAGTGATAAAGCTTCAAATAAGTGAGTTAACCTTTCGAAGTCATCTTGCTGAAGAGCTTTATTGGAGAATACCTTTCTATGCCTCATAGGTATTTGGTTTAATAAAATACAAGATGATATAGATCAAAATAGGTGATCCAACGCCTAGGATGGTAGCGGCAACAAACAATATTCTTAACATGGAAATATCTAATTCAAATTTATAAGCCAGCCACGCGCAAACTCCTAATATTTTTTTTTCAGGCATCATATGTCCCAAACTTCATTATAGTAGCGCTTAGTAAAGAATTTTTTAAGTTTTAATAAAAAAGCCAATGATAAATATATAAAAATAGGAGAACCGGCTGTTAAGAAAGTCGCATAAATAAAAAATAAACGTATCCAACTAGAAGCAATACCCAACTTCTCCCCTATATAAGCGCATACACCAAAAAAATGTATTTCTAAGCACCCTTTCATCTTATTAAATAATTTCATAAAGCAAAAATAGTTAGTTTGTAGGTATTTATCAATATATTCTTTAATTTAATTAAAGAATTACAGTATAACCTTATGAGATATTTGTGTAAACAGCCTGCACATCGTCGTCATCTTCAATTTTATCGATCAGTTTTTCTATTTCCTCCATTTGCTCTTCAGAGAAGTCAACAGGAGCATTAGGAATACGTTGCAAGTTACTTTTAATTATTTCAATCCCTTTGTCTTCAAAAGCTTGAGAAAGTGTGCCAAAATTAGTATAGTCGCCATAAGCATAATAGGATTTATCACTTTCATCAATTTCTTCTAGGCCCGCATCTATCAATTCAAATTCCAGTTCTTCAAGATTAAGATTTTCAGGTTTTTCAAATTCGAAAACTGCTTTTCGGTCAAACATAAATTCTAATGAACCGGTCGGTACAACACCACCTCCCGATTTGTTGAAATAAGACTTTACGTTAGCTACGGTACGAGTAGGGTTATCAGTAGCACATTCCACAAATACCAAAACTCCATGGGGGCCTTTGCCTTCATAGTTGATCTCAACATAGGTTTCCGCATCTTTTCCTGATGCTCTTTTAATAGCAGAATCAATATTATCCTTAGGCATATTTTGTGCCTTAGCGTTTTGAATAGCTGCTCTTAACGCGGCATTCATTTCCGGATCTTCACCTCCCTCTTTAGCGGCTACCGTAATAGCTTTAGCTAGTTTGGGAAATAAACGAGACATTTTATCCCATCTTTTTTCCTTAGCAGCACGTCGGTATTCAAAGGCTCTTCCCATGTTATTGTATTTTTAGCGTAGTACAAATTTAAATATGTTTTTTTATAAATCGTAATGTTAGCGGTCAGCTGATAACCGATAGCTATTAGCTTAGTTCAAAGTTTAGATCACTTAAAATTTCTTATATTTAATATAGCTATGAGTAAAATTAAAGCATTGTATGAATTAATACATGCGCTTACACCTGCAGAAAAGAAGTTTTTTCAGCAAATGAGTGAGGTATTGGATCGTAAGAATGATAGTTATTCAGTACTTTTTGATATAGTGGAGAAACAAAAGAAGCTCAAAGCGGAAGATATTCACAATTTGTATATCAAGAGTGGAGCTACTGCACAATTTCCTTTTGCTATGAATTATTTATATAATCATGTGTTAAAAAGCCTTCAATGCTATGCAGTTTATAAGTATCCAACTATTGATCACTTTGAAGATGTTGTAGCTGTTTCCAAATCTTTAAGGAATAAAAATTTGCAAGCTCATTCATTAAAAATTCTGAATAAAGCCTTTCAAAATTTCAATCAAAATACCGATTGGTTACCGGCTCTTTATACTTTATCTGAATTCTATGAAGATGCTTTAAGCACAGGTATCCAAAAAGTAGATATTTATAAATTACAAAGGCTTTTTAAAGATGAAACTAATTTATATAATGCTTACAAAATAATATATCAAGCTAAACAGCTGGACATAGAAACTGCGGCTATTTGGTCTGACCATGTTTTATTGACTGTTGCTGAAAAGGAATATTTTAATAATAAAATAAATAAATTAAAAAGATCTATTACTCCTGAGACATCAACTTATGCAATAAATTATTTTACAGAATTTTGTGTCAGGTATTATATATTTAGTTACCAGCATGATAAAGCATATCAAATAGTTCCGCAGCTTACTAACTACTATGTAAATAAATCGCAGTTAAACGACGCAGATATTGTACGCTATTTACGAGTATTGAATTTACATATGATGGCCTGTTTAGAAACCTTCAGGTTTAATGAGTTTTATAAAATATTTAAATTATTTGATCAACTTCCACACCAGCACCTATCAATTCAATATAAATGGATCCATCATAGAATAAAAATAGTTAAGGTTAAAATATGTGAAGGTAAGTTTAAGGAAGCATTAGAAGAGTGGCAATATATTGAGGATTATCGCAGCGAAAAAAATATTTCTTTTGCACCAATATTTAGAAATTCTCAAATTTTCTACAAAGCCATGATTAAATTTGGAATGGGGCAATATAAAGAAACTTTAGATATACTGCATGTGGTATCTTCTGTTAAGGGCAAAGCATATAGAGAGGATGTTTATCAAGCAGCCAGGCTGCTGGAGTTAATAACTTATTATGAGTTAGGGTATTTTGAATTACTAGAGAATAGCTTACCTGCAGCTATGAAATACTTTAAAAAACACAAATTGTATGAATTTTATGCAATAGTTTTAAAATCTTTTAAGTATTTAATTGATAATCAAGAAGAAGCTATAGTTAGTGGGTTTGATATTATTTATAATGAATTAGAAAATCTCTTTAAAACAAATCCAATGGAGCGCTCTACTCAAAACTATCTAAATACCATGGCATGGATGATGAGCAAAAAAGAAAAGATTCCTTTTGTCGAGGCTTTGTCCAAAACTGCAACGAATTGGAGAGCGTTGGTAAGATAATTTCATGGAGTTACTTTAGGATAATTTGCAAATAGGCAATTTTTAAACTCTCATATCCATGTTCCAAGATACAATAGGATGAAGATTTCAGATAATTTTTTGCAGAAAATTTCTGAAATGACGACACTTATAGTTTAGTTAGTAATATAGATTTGCTACCTACGTCTCCATTATATTTCAAAATATAACTTCCCGAAACTAAATCTGATACATCTAATATTTGATTATCAGCATAGATTTTTTCTTCCTTTAAAAGCTGTCCTGCCAAAGAGTATATTTTAATGACAGTATTTTGACCTTGAGTTGAAGATATAGTTATTTGATCTTGTACAAGAGTGGGGTAAATAGAAATGTTATTAATTGAAGTGTAAATTAATGAGGTATTTGTACTATCTATACATGGATTTAAAACATTTATATAGAACGAATCTGTATAAGTACATTCATCAGTGCCTTTATAAGAAACACTATAATTTTGGGAGCTGTCTAAGCAGGCAGTAGGTGTTCTGGATATTGGTATATTTAATCCATCGATTGGGTTCCAGTTAAATTGAGTTCCCGAATCATTGGCTTCTAAAGTAATACAAGTATCGGGACAAATTGTAAAAAAATATACACTATCTCCATATAATTTTGGAAGATCTGGGGTGACAGTAACGGTATCTGAGCCTATATACATATTAGATAATGAGAAAACATCTACATATATCAGAGTGTCAAATAATGGTTGATCACCAAATCTACAAATTTTGATAATTCGAGTAGTGTCACCAGTAGACCATACATAGTTTCTGTTTTGGGGGAAACCAGCGGTGGTTTCGTGGGCTGTTAAAAAAATGCATGTATCATTGTAACAGAACCCCGGCTCATCAGGAGTGATGTAAATATTTTGTGAATATGTAAAATAATTTAATCCCATAATAGTCAAGATAAGTAAGTACTTCATTTAATATTCTATTTTAGTAAGGTAATATTTCCTATTTTTTGGTCTCGTATAACTTCTTCATTGTAGTATTCATACATAACTACATAACTGTACACCCCTGTAGGGTGATCTGTATTTCCATTCTTTCCAGTCCAATATTCTTCGCTTTTTTTAGTTTCGAACACTTTTTTTCCCAGCCTGTTGAATATTTGAAGGTGAAAATTTTCTTCCGAAACATTTAATAATTTAAACACATCATTATCGCCATCATCATTTGGAGTGAATACATTGGGAATATAAGGTTCAATGCATTCTATGATCAATATATTTATACTATCTGAAATTTGTTGTATTTGACCTTGTTGGCAAGAGTCTGTATAGGATAAATTAATAAAATATTTATTGGAAGTAGAGGGGAATACCGTACTGTTTATAGGAATAGTATCATTATCTAAAGATATCCACGGGCCTAATGATCCATTAACACCTTCAGCGTTCAATTCTATAGAACTACCCATGCATATACTTGCATCTTCTATAACTTTTATATCAGGATTAGGTTTATTACCAATGGTAAGGGTATCATCATAGCAAACAGTTTGACCTAATCTATCACTTATAGGGGATTGAGTTAAAAATGAATTGTATAAATTTAAAGATGCAGTAGCGTTATTTTGAGGTAAACATGGAACTGTTAAGTCATCATTGATATTAGTAATATTATACATGAACTGGTTTGAAATATTACGAGCTGGTGCCCAAGTTGCAGAAGAAAAGGCGGAAATTTTGGACCCGCATCCTATTATAATATCTGCATGCCCGTCAGCATCAACATCAGCGATAGTAACCCTTTCGGCCAAAGTACCAGATCTGCAAGGGCTAGAGGCTTGCAATAGCCCATTTTTACTGTCTATAATTCTGAGTGTATCTCCTGATCGTTGAACTATATCTAAAATCCCATCACAATTAAAATCAAATAAAGCAGGAGTGGGAGATGGCCCCCCTGTCATGTCCGATATAGGAGATTGCCATATAGTAGTAAGGTCATCATCTAATGTATAAATAAACCTATGATCTGCTATGACAATTTCTGTTTTACCATCATTATCTATATCAGCTAATGCAGGTACAGATCCTTTCTGTGCTTCCAATGATAAACCAGCACCTAATAAATTATGCACTACTCCTATTTGATCACCAGTTTGGGGATTCCAGGCGTATACTCTATGTCCTTCATTAACTACCACATCTAAAATATCATCACCATTTACATCTCCCACAGCTGAATATCCATCTTTTAAAGAAGGATTGTTAACAGAAGCGGCGATTGAAAGTATTTGTGCAAGAGGATCATAAGCATATACTTGATTTCCACAAATTAACTCTAATCCATTGCAGCTAGGACAAAAATCATCATCTAAAATATCAGCTGCAAAAGAAAAGCTATAATAATCTCCAATCGAAGCTTGTGAGCCTCCTCCGATAGCTATTAAATCTCCAGTTAATGCATTAAATATTTTATCTTCCAAATAAATTTCGGGAATACCGTCAGCATCAAAATCAGCAAACCCAATAGCAGAACTTATATTATCAATAACAGCTGAGCTGATGTTCCATTTTATACTTAAATCATGCTCAAAGCATACAAGCCCCAACGAGTAAGAGCCCATTAGTACTATAATTTCTCCAAAGCCATCATTATCTATATCAGCATAACAAAAATCGCTTGATTGTGTATTCGATTCAGGTAATTGTCTCGCAAATTCAACATTCCCTGATTTGCCGTCAAGTCGTACAATAAAATTCCTACTTATATCTTGTATGATAGTCACTATTTCGCTAATGCCATCATTATCTATATCAGCCGCCAAATGGCTTCGAATATGTGCATCTAAAGTGCTTTCAGCTATCCACTTAGAATTAATATTCAAACTGCTATCATTTATTATTGAATCTATATCTAAACAGTTACTGATAAGATCAGCCAAACTATCTTTTATAAAAAAACTACCACACGTTTCCGTTCCGATACACTCTTCATCATAACAATCAATCAAGCCGTCATCATCATCATCTATGCAGTTATTACAGATTTCTTGAGCAAGAGCAGTAGATGCTATAAAAAAAGTAATTGTTAAAACCTGTAAGATGCTTTTAATATGCATAATGTTTCAAATTGTCTACTCAAGATAAGTAGCGATCTTCTTAATAGCAATTACTTTTTATTGTATTTTTTAAACAATTATACATGATTATAGTTAATAACTATTTGATAATTAGTGATTATAAAAAATTATTTTTAAGAATTTGGCTTGTAAAAATAAACTTGTATAGTTTAAAATAAGTTATGGGCTTAACTTATACTATTGAGATATATTTATACTAAATAATCATTCTCAACCCGTACGTGGCTTGTTAACATTTGTTAAAAAATTTTAGAAACATAATATAAATCTTATATTAGCTGATCAATTTTATATACTATAAGCAAACTTACAGTCAACTTAATAAATGGCTGTATGAATTGTCGAAACAACACATTATGAAAAAAATAGCATTTTTAATAGGATTAGGAGCATTACTAAGTTGCAATGAAAATATGGAGAAAGAAGATGATAAAAAATTACCTGAAGGAGTGAAGCTTGTAGAAACAGTTGAGCAAAAAGAAGGTGAATTAGTCATACCCTATAAAAAATATGAATTGGAAAATGGATTAATAGTAATAATCCATGAAGATCATTCTGATCCAATCGTGCATGTAGATGTGACTTATCATGTAGGTTCTGCCCGTGAAGAAGTAGGTAAATCGGGCTTTGCTCACTTTTTTGAGCATATGATGTTTCAAGGCTCCGATAATGTTGCAGATGAGCAGCATTTTAAAATTGTTTCAGAAGCAGGAGGTGACTTAAATGGTACTACTAATATGGATAGAACAAATTATTTTGAAACTGTCCCCAGTAATTATTTAGAAAGAGCCCTTTGGCTAGAAGCTGATAGAATGGGTTTTTTGTTAGATGCGGTAACAAAGGAAAAATTTGAAATACAAAGAGCAACTGTTAAAAACGAAAGAGGCCAGCGATATGATAACAGCCCCTATGGCTTGGTGAGAGAAAAAATTGGAGAACACCTTTATCCATACGGACATCCTTATTCTTGGTCTACTATAGGATATGTTGAAGATTTAGATAGGGTTAGTGTAGAAGACCTTAAAAAATTCTTTCTAAGATGGTATGGCCCGAATAATGCTGTATTAACCGTTGGAGGCGATGTGGATCCTAAAGAAGTTATACAGTTGGCAAATAAATATTTCGGCTCGATCCCGAAAGGCCCTGAAGTAAAAAATCAACCTAAAATGCCTGCCGTATTAGAAGAGGATAGATATATCTCATATGAAGACCAATATATCCAATTTCCGATGTTTAAAATGGTTATCCCAACCGTGTATGCTTACAGTGAAGATGAAGCACCGTTAGATGTGTTAGCAGATATATTAGGAGGTGGAAAGAATTCTCTATTTTATAAAAATTTAGTAAAAAATCAAAAAGCTATTCAGGCCAATGCAGGGCATCCGGCGAGTGAGTTGAGTGCAGAGTTTCATTTCACAGCCATACCATATCCGGGTGTTCCACTTGCTGAAGTAGAAGCTATCATTCGGGAAACGCTAAAGGAATTTAAAGAAAGGGGTGTAACTGAAGATGACTTGCAACGGACAAAAGGAATGATGGAAGCCAGGATGATTAATAATTTGGCAACCGTTTCCGGGAAAGTGTCACAATTGGCTAGTTATACTACTTTTTTAAATAATCCTAATTACAGTCAAACCGATATCGAACGATATAAAAACGTGACTAAGGAAGAGGTAATGAGGGTATTTAATAAGTATATAAAAGATAAACCGGCTTTAATTTTAAGTGTTTATCCCAAAGGCCAATCTAACTTGATCGCTAGAACTGACAATTTTAAAAGGCCCGGAGGAGAATCGTATCAAATTCCTCCTAGTGAATATGAAGGATTGGTTTATAACAAAGCAAAAGACAGTTTTGATAGAAAAACAATGCCGGCAGCCGGAAAAAATCCTACTATCAAAGTGCCCGAGTTATGGAAAGAAACTTTAGATAATGGTGTTAAAATTATTGGCACTTTAAATGATGAGATCCCAACAGTTACCATGCAAATCAGTATAGAAGGTGGACATAAATTAGAAAATAAATCTAATGCTGGTATTGCGGACCTTACAGCAAGCTTAATGAATGAGTCTACTGAAAACTATTCTACAGAAGAGTTGAGTAATAAATTAGAAAAATTAGGCAGTAACATATCTGTTTATAGTTCTGATGATAATATTACAATTTCTGTAACAAGCTTAGTAAAAAACCTGGATACTACTTTAGGTATTTTAGAAGAAAAATTATACAAGCCTGCATTTTTAGAGGAAGATTTTAACAGAAATAAAGCACAACAACTTAAAGCTATTGTGAATCAATCTACTCAACCAACGCAAGTAGCAAAGTATACTTTTAGGAAAGTGTTGTATGGGAATGAAAATATTTTATCTACGCCTGAACTAGGTACTGATCAATCAGTAGAATCCTTAACCTTGGATCAGATTAAAAAGTTTTAATCAAGATTATGTAGTAGCGAATGTTGCTGACGTAGTAGTTGTAGGCGATATTAGTAAGGAAGAGATCATGCCTAAATTAGATTTTCTAAAGAATTGGAAAACTAGAGAATTTACTATGCCTGAGTTACCTGAGGCACCGGTAAGAAATAAACGGCAAATATATTTAGTTGACCAACCGGGTGCAGCCCAATCGGAAATTAGGATTGGCTATGTTGCACTGCCTTATGATGCTACAGGTAAATACTATAAAGCTACTTTGATGAATTTTCCTTTAGGAGGAGCTTTTAATAGCAGAATTAACTTAAATCTTAGAGAAGATAAAGGCTATACATATGGAGCAAGGTCCGGTTTCCAAGGAGATGAAAGGCCAGGGCCATTTTTTGCTTCAGCAGGCGTTAAAAAAGATGTGACAGATAGTTCTTTAGTCGAGTTTATGAAAGAAATTACTGACTATAAAGAAAATGGTATCAGAGAAGATGAAGTAACTTTCTTAAAAAATTCTATCGGCCAAAGCCAGGCATTGTCTTATGAAGACCCTGCAGCTAAAGCTTCGTTTTTACGAATGATTATCAAATATAATCTCGATGAAGATTTTGTAAAAAAACAAGAAGAGATTTTGAATAACATCACTAAAGAAGAGATTGATGAGTTAGCTAAAGAGCTGCTTAAAACCGATGAGTTTGCAATCTTAATAGTAGGAGATAAAGCAGAGATACTAGATGATCTTAAGGCTTTAAATTATGGTGAGATCATTGAATTAGATAAGCAAGGAAATGTGATAAAAAACTTACATTCAGAGGTGGTTGAAACTAGATAACTAAATGTTGAATTTTAAAAGTTTAATGATAGTAAGTGAGCGGGTGACTGTTAACATCGAGCAGGAAGTAGAATAATTATATTGAATTAAAGAACGGAGTCACCCGCTCACTCAGTATTCAAAACTAAAAATTCAAAATTCTGTCTTCAAATCTGCAATCTATAACCTTTTAATCTTAAAATCAATCAATCGTAGCTTGTAAATCTAAAATCATAAACTAGCACCTTCTCTTCTCCATAACCCCCAACCCTACCTCAATAGCTTTTTGAAAAGAATCAGCTGAGGCGAGGCCTTTTCCCGCAATGTTATAGGCAGTTCCATGATCGGGAGAAGTTCTGATAAAAGGCAGGCCGGCAGTGAAATTTACGCCTCCGCCAAACGATAATAATTTAAAAGGTATGAGCCCCTGGTCATGATACATTGATAGCACTGCATCAAAATGTTCGTAAGCCTTGCTACCCCAAAAACCATCAGCGGGAAAAGGGCCCTTTGCAACAATACCTTCTTCATTTACATGCGAAATAGCAGCCTCTATAATCGTTAATTCCTCTTTGCCAAGCAATCCTTGATCACCGGCGTGCGGATTAAGGCCAAGTACCGCAATTTTGGGTTGAGCAATAGCGAAATCTTTTTGTAAAGAAGCCTTAATAATTTTAAGTTTTCCTATTATCCTTTCTGTGGTAATTTGTTTGCTAACCTCTGATAATGGCACATGATTCGTTACCAGCCCTACTCTCAATGTATCATTCACTAAAAACATGAGGGATTCTAAAGTATTACATCTTTGCTGGATGTATTCTGTGTGGCCGGTGAAATCAGAAAAAACATAACTTACCGTTTCTTTATTTAATGGTGCAGTAACCAATAAATCTATTTTTTGTTCCACTAAATCAGTAGTTGCTTTTTCCAATGCTTTAAAAGCAAGTATTCCTGTTTCTTTAGAAGGCAATCCCGGCGAGATGGTTATTGGCTGCGCAGCGCACTCTATAATAGTCACTCCATGAGGAATGGCATTTTCTATACTTGTTTGTGTATGAAAGCTTAATTTGGCCGGTTGTAGAGTTTTTTTATAAAAATGTATAGCGGCAGCATCTCCATACACTACCGGTGTAATTTTATTAAGGATGCCTACTTGCGAAAGCGTTTTAATAATCACCTCCGGCCCTATGCCATTCACATCTCCGATAGAAATACCGACAATCGGTTTTTTATTTTTTTCTGCCATTTGCTTCTTTTTTTAAGAAGTCAAAAAGTAATCTGGTTCCCATTCCGGTAGCATGCTTTCCTCGGTAACTGTCTCGATTATCAATAAACGATGGTCCGGCAATATCAAAATGAAGCCAAGGATAATCTGTATATTTTTTTAAAAAAAAGCCGGCTGTAGTAGCTCCTGCAATAGGCCCTGCCACATTTTTCATATCAGCGACATCAGAGTTGAGCAGTGCTTCATACTCTTCCCACATAGGAAATTCTACTAAGCGCTCATAAGTAGCTTCTCCACTTTCTAATAATGATTTTTTTACCTTATCAGATGCATTTCCCATATACACAATGCCATAATGGCCGATTGCCCTTGCGGCAGCTCCGGTGAGCGTAGCTGCATCCATTACCAGCTCTGGTTTATATCTTTTAGCATAACTCAATGCATCAGCTAATACTAGCCTCCCTTCAGCATCTGTGTTCAATACTTCAACTGTTGCCCCATTATGCATAGTAATAACATCACCCGGCACATAAGCGTTGCCTCCGGGGCGGTTTTCCGTGGCAGGCACTAAGCCTATTACATGTAATGGTAAACTGGCCTTTGCAACTGCATACATTGCCCCAATAACTATTGCGGAACCCGCCATATCACATTTCATCTTGTCCATAGAATTGGGAGTCGATTTTAAGCTCAGGCCACCGGTATCATATACAATTCCTTTACCAACCAATACGATCGGTTTTTTATTTACCGTATCTTTAGGTTTCCATTCCATAATGCTGAAAGTAGGAGGTTCTGTTCCACCTTGATTGACAGCTATAAGGCCACCCATTTTTTCTTCTTTGATCGCTGCTTTATCTAAGATGGTTGATTTATACCCTGCCTCTTTACCTATTTTTTTGATTTCTTTAGATAATTGCACGGCAGTTAAATAAGATAATGGTTCGTTAACCAAATCCTTAGCGATAGCAGTAGCTTCAATACCGATATTTAACAGCCCAATTTCATTTTTTAAAGAACGTTCTGCTACTTGTATGGATTGAAGGGGATGTGCAAGTTTTTTAGCCTCTTTTTTATATTTTAAAAATTGGTAACTGCCGAGTGCCATGCCTTCTGCTACATATAAAAGCCAATCTTTTTGTTTGCAGAGGTTGATGATTGTAATAGATTTTAATTTGTATTGATTAGCACAAGCCAGTGCTTGATCTCCTATTTTTCTACATAATTCTTTAGTTTGAAAACCTTTTTCTTTTGGCTGGACAATGACTGCGATGATGCTGTGATTAACTTCAGGTATAAAAACTAGTTTTTGATCATTTTTTAGCGCTCTTTTTAATATGATTTTATTTGTATCATTTAAATATTCTTCAAAATCATTTGCTTTATTTCCTATTAACAGCAGATTATCTTTTCCATCGTATTTATTGGTAACTTTGAGAGAAATGCTCATTTTTTGGTGTTTTGTATTTGAGAATTGGTTGTAAAAGTAAGCATTATAATTAGAACACGCTGACAGATATTAATGGGCTTCCATAAAAAATCATTAGGGCAACATTTTTTAAACAATGATGCTATTGCAGAAAATATAGTTGATGCTTTAGAAATAAATGCTGGCTCATTTACTGTGGTAGAAGTAGGCCCCGGCTCAGGCGTATTAACTAAATTTCTTGTAAAAAAAGGTTTTGATAGGTTTGACGTAGTGGAGTTAGACAGGCGATTGATAGAAAAGTTAGCACAAAGCTTTCCCCAGATAGATAAGATCGTTGAAACAGATATTCTTAAATATGATCTAGCTATGCATTATAAGGAAGTTAATATTATTGGCAATTTCCCTTATAATATTTCTACTCAGATAATATTTAAGATTATAGAAAATAAAACTATTATTCCGCAAGCTGTAGGAATGTTTCAAAAAGAAGTTGCTATGAGGTTGGCAGCAAAGCCGGGTAGCAAGGTGTATGGCGTTACTAGTGTTTTAACCCAAGCTTTTTATGATGTAGAATATCTCTTTGATGTAGGAAAAGAAAATTTTGACCCTTCTCCAAAAGTTGAATCCGGAGTTTTAAGAATGATCCGAAAGGAAGAATATAAATTATCCGTATCAGAAAAAAGATTTTTTTAGAGTAGTAAAGTTGGCTTTCAGTCAAAGGAGAAAAAAGCTTATTAATGCATTAAAGCCTATGTTGACTGATAAAAACAAAGAAGCTGTAAAACAATACTTAGATCTTAGGGCAGAAGTACTCTCTGTAGAAGATTATATATTATTGACGCAAGAATTAGTAAGATGAGCAAAGCTCCTAAAATATTAATTACAGACGTGTTTGATAAGTTATTAGTCGAAAATTTAACTGAACTAGGCTATAAATGTCTGGTAGATAGTGCGATCAATCGTGAGGAGTTGTTAAGAGAAATAAAGGATTGTACCGGATTAATAGTAACTACTAAAGTACAAATTGATAAAGAAGTGATCAATGCAGCGAAAAATTTAAGGTTTATAGCCAGAGGAGGCTCAGGAATGGAAAATATAGATGCAGATTATGCTGCATCTAAAGGAATCACTTGTTTTAATACCCCTAAGGGGAATAGTGATGCTGTGGCAGAACATGCGATCGGGATGTTATTAGCATTATTTAATAATTTAATAAAAGCTGATGCACAGGTTAGGCGGCAGATCTGGGAACGGGAAGCTAATAGAGGCATCGAATTAAAAAGGTAAGACAATAGCGGTTATTGGCTATGGAAATACAGGCAGTGCTTTGGCAACAAAGCTTCGGGGTTTTGAAGGTACTATTTTAGCATATGATAAATACAAAAAAAACTTTGGATCTGATTATATACAAGAAGTTTCCTTAGCAGAAGTGTTTGATCATGCCGATGTGGTGAGTTTGCACTTACCTTATAATATAGAAACTCACAATTTTGTAGAGGACGCATTTTTTAAAAAAATTTAAAAAGCCGATTTACCTGATCAATACCTCTCGCGGTAAGATTGTTAATACCCAAGATTTAATTTTGGGAATAGAAAATGGTAAAATTTTAGGAGGCTGTTTAGATGTGTTAGAAAATGAAAAGCTTGATACTTTACAACCAGATGAGTTAGAAAGATTTAATTATTTAATCAAAAATCCTAAAGTAATTTTATCACCCCATGTTGCCGGTTGGACACACCAATCTAAAAGAAAAATCGCAGAGCTGATTGTAGATAAAATAAGCAAATTTTAATTAGCAGATTAGCAAATTATTTAATCGGCTAATTAAGGATTAGAATTCTTTACATTTTTCAAGCAACCACCCTTTATTTAAGATGTTTTCAGCTTTATTGATTTCATCTATTAAAGCATCGGCACCTTCCTTAAGGTTGTTGTTTTTAAACTGCTTATTAGCTAGATTAATAAGTTTACGTAGATATTTTATGAAATTAGCATGCGTATTGTAACGGCCTTCTGAAAGTTCTTTATTTTCTTTTTAAGTAAATCGAAAAAGCATTTAAATGAGAAACCAGCGGATCTATTTCCTTCAACTCATAAAAGGTACGAGCAAGAAAAGATTTTGCTCCTAAATTATAATAAACATCCGTAAATTCGACCTGTTGCAGCAGTTGAAGTACCTTATCGTAATCTTTATTTACATAATTATATTTGGCTAAATTAAATGTATAAGTGCTCTCTTTATGTTTTTGAGGAATTTTATCTTTGTATTCTTCCATAAAGTTTAGCGTCCAGTCCATCTCCCCTAACGTTAGCCCTGCACTTACAATATTATTGTACGCATTAGTAGGGAAATATTTTTCTTCATATAATAATCCTTTATCTAATTGATAAATATACAAGTCAAAAAGTTTTTTTTAAATATTCTTTACTTCCCGAGTTCATTTGTTGGGCACAATAATTTTGTGCTGATATATAGAGGAGTTGTTGTTCTCTTTTAGAAAATGAATTTTCATGTTTTTTGAGCAGTTCAAAAAGTTTTTCATAATGTTCTTCTTTTTGTTCCATATTCATCAGGGCAATTTTGATAATAAATGATAATAGCAGGGCTGTCTTCATATTGATTTAAATTATCTTTCAGATAACCCATTATCGGTTCTATAAGATGATATTTAAATTGTTTCCCATATAAGAAGCCTTGAGCAAACATGTCAGTAGTGTGCTTTAACTTAGAAAACAAATAAAACTTATCCAGATTACTTACCATCTTCTGTGTAGTCATATCTTTATCAAGCCCTTCTTCTTTTTCCATAATATAGTTATACATCTCAAAATCTAGCTGATCATTCGTTCAAGTAAAGCTTAGTATTCTGTTCATGCCATTGTTTTTTTAACAATTGCCTGATGCTTTTTTCAAGTGGAGGAATTTCATTATATAACTCCTTTTCGCGCAAGGCTCTTAATAAATATAACTTTGAGGAAAAAACATTATCTGAAAAGTTTTGATAAGCAAGAAAGTCTTCCGTTAATTTAGTCAGGTAAGACATAAGGTCACGCATCTTTTGATCACTATATTTTTCGCCTTTAAAATTTTTTTGATGTACTTTTTCTTTTAGCTAAGCTTGCATGATCCAGATTTGGATGTTTTTCAATAATAATATCTAATAATATAATTAGACGTTCGTTTTTATTAAAAAAGGGGGAAATAGTATATTCACGAAACTTTTTTAATTCTTTTTTTGTAAATTTAGTAAGGATAATTAAAAGCTTGCTACCTAGCATATTTTAAAAAATAATTTGATTGTTTAGATAAAGATAAGATTTTAATCACAACTTTGGGCTATAAAATTTATAAATCGTTGATAATAAACAGATAATCATTTTAAATTAACCTTTAAAGCATGAATTTTTATCCACAAAACTTACATTTTGTACTTTGCATAGTAAAACTTAAGTAGTAATTTAGTTGTAGAATTTAGAAGATGATGATTGGATATATGGAAAATGAGAAGTAAATTTATAGATATGAAAAAAATAATTACAATAATTTTAGGCAGTTTATTTTTAACAAATTTCATGGCAAATGCTGAGGAAGGTGTTTTTTCTATCGGGCAGAATTATCCAAATCCGGCTAATTTTTTTACCGAGATTCCTATTTTCAATTTAAAGCAACAAGGACGTTTGGAAATAAGAAATATTCTTGGAGAATTAGTTGCTGCTCAACCAATAGAATCCGGTTCGTCAGCTGTAACGATTAATGTAAGTGATATTCCTTCCGGAAGCTATATCATTACCATTATAGTAGTGGATAATTTTAAATCGGGACAAAAAACTGCTCAAATGACTTCTGATGGGTCGGGATTATTGAGTAATAATCATAAGGCTGTTTCTACGGTGAAAATGACTGTAGTACACTAATCAAGAATTCTTATTGAAGTTTAGATGACTGCTTTTTTAGCAGTATGGAATACCTATGTTAATTAAAATTTAAATAAATATTTAAATCTTTTTATCTTGCGGCGCCAAAACACAAAAAACATGATCAACAAGTACATTAGCTTATTAGCATTTTTATTGATTTCTACCACTACGCTATTTGCTCAAAGCGGTGAGATACAAGGTGTAGTAAAAGATGAAGGCAGCGGAGAGTCTGTACCTTTTGCAAATATTATTGCAGAGCAAGATGGTATTCAGATTATGGGTACCGTGACCGACTTTGACGGTAAGTATGCGTTAAAGCCTTTAACACCGGGCAAATACGATATAAAAGTATCATACCAAGGTAAGGTTTCTGAAGTATCTGGAGTCCTGGTTATTGCAGATGAATCACGTTTTGTAGATATCTCAATTAACTCTGCTCAAATATTACAAGAGGTAGTGATCTGGGAAGACCCGTTAGTAGATCCCGGTAATACAGTACAAGGAAAAACGTTAAGTAAACAAGATATTCAAAACTTACCGGTACGGTCTATTGGTGGAGTAGCCTCTTTATCTGCAGGCTTCGGTGTAAATGGAAGCATTAGGGGTGCTCGAGCAAACGCTACGCAATATGTAGTAGATGGCGTGCCGGTTAGTGGAGTACCTAATATTCCTCAAAACGCTATCGAGCAGATGAATGTAATTACCGGTGGAGTGCCGGCTAAGTATGGAGATGTTGCCGGGGGTGTAATTAATATCACAACAAGTGGCGCTACTTCACGTTTTAAAGCCGGTTTTCAAGGATTAACATCTCAGTTCTTAGACCCATATAGGTATAATTTAGCGAATGTTAGTTTATCAGGCCCACTATTATTTAAAGATAGAAAGTCAGATGAGAAAAAAACATTATTAGGATTTTTTATAGTAGGAGAATATCTATATCAAAGAGATCCTAATCCGTCAATTTTAGGAGCTTATAAAGTGAAAGAAGAAACTTTGCAAGAAATACAAGCAAGCCCTCTTTTGCCTTCTCGAACCGGATCTGGGGCTGATTATAGAGCTGAATATATTGAGGATCAGGACATTGAATTTCAAAAATTTAGGCCCAATGCCAATTCTAATCAATTTTCATTACAATCTCGCTTCACTTTAGCTTTATCTGAGTTAACTAATGTGGAATTTACAGCTGGTTATGTGTACCAAGATTTTTTAAATTACAGTTTCAGCAATATGCTGTTTAATTCTCAAAACAATGCACAGGTTATTGGGCATAATATTAGAACTTCAGCAAAATTCAGACAAAACTTTAGGGACGAGCAAGAAGAAGATGAAGCAAACGCTTCTTACTTAAAAAATCCTTACTATGAGGTGCAGGTTAGTTATATTAAAGATTTACAAGAAGTTAAAAATCCAACTTACGGTGATGACTTCTTCAAATTAGGTTATGTAGGTGAGTTTGATTTTATTACTTCACCTAATTATACATACGGCCAAGATACAGCTTCCGGCAATTTTGCTTATTTATTACAAGGGGAGCAAGTAGAAAGAATCGATTTTACCCCTAGCGATTTAAATCCCGAACTAGCTGCTTATACAAATGATTATTATAGTTTTATCAATTCAGAACCCACGCTTTTAAGTGATATAAGTGGTAACAGAGGTTTAATTAATGGAGGCAATCCAACTAGTGTATACCAATTATGGTCGCCACCAAATCCATTTGGAGGATATAGTAAAAGCAATGATGATCAATATAGATTTAGAATAGACGGATCGGTAGATATTCAAAAACCCGGCTCTACGGAAAGAAATAAGCATGCTATAGAGTTTGGGTTACAATATGAGCAAAGAGTCGAAAGATTTTATGCTATTGCTCCTAATAGCCTATGGGGTATTATGAGAACATCTGTAAATGCGCATATTCAAGATTTAGACAGAAGCAATCCTCAATATGTATACGATGAAAATGGTGTTTTTCAAGATACCATCAACTACAATCGTTTGTTTTTACCGGAACAACAAACATTCTTTGATCGAAACTTAAGAACAAAGTTGGGTCTGAATCCGGATGGACAAGAAATACTATATATAGATGAGTATGCTCCGGAGACTTTTTCTTTAGATATGTTTAGTGCCGATAATTTACTAAATAATATGTATCAAGGTGGCGCTTTAAATTATTACGGATATGATCATACAGGCAAAAGATTAAAAAGCCAACCTACTTTAGATGATTATTTTAATAAGGAAGATGAAAATGGTAATTTTGAAAGGGGAGCTCCTGCATTCTCTCCTATCTATACCGCTGCCTATATTCAGGATAAATTTAATTTTAGAGACCTGACTTTCAGAGCGGGGGTGCGAATTGACCGGTATGATGCTAATCAACCGGTATTGAAGGATCCTTATTCGTTATATAATATTCAAACTGCAGGTGAAGTATCGGAAATAAACGGAAATGCTGTTGTGCATCCTACAGCTATTGGGGATGATTTTAAAGTATATGTTAATGACCTAACCAACCCTACTCAAATTTTAGGGTATAGAAGTAGGGATGTGTGGTTTGATAGCGAAGGAAATGAAGTTAAAAATTCTGATGTGTTGACAGAAAATACAACCAGTAATAGAATTACGCCGTATTTAGTAGATTTTAAAAATGCTGATAATTTGGAATTATCGGCAGAATCTTTTGAAGATTATGAGCCGCAGGTCAATATCATGCCACGTTTGGCTTTTTCTTTCCCGGTATCCGATGAAGCACTATTTTTTGCTCATTATGATGTATTAGTACAACGTCCACCGGCTTTTGCGTCAAGATTTGTACCCATGGAATACGATTATTTAGAAAGAGTACAAGGAGCTGTAGTTAATAATCCCAATTTATTACCTCAACAAACTATTAGTTATGAACTAGGGTTTACACAAGCTTTATCGGAAGCATCGGTATTGACTATCTCTGCATACTATAGAGAATTAAGAAATCAAGTGCAAGTAGTACCTTTAAAAAATGCTTTTCCGGTAAATTACATAACCTATGGAAATATTGACTTTGCTACCGTTAAAGGATTAACTTTAGATTATGAATTGAGAAGGACTAAAAATATTAGGTTAACTGCTAACTATACGCTTCAATTTGCAAATGGTACAGGATTAAGTGAAACTTCAAATCTTACATTGGCTCAAGCAGCATTCAGACAGCAACAAGATTTAATTAGAACCATTTTGCCAACTAATGAAGATATTAGACATCGGCTTAATGCTACAATAGATTATCGTTTCGGTTCTGGCAAAGACTATAATGGCCCCCAATGGAAAATTAATGATCATAATATTTTAGAAAATACTGGAATCGGATTTTTTATCAGAACTTTTTCCGGAACACCATACACTCCTAGAGCGGTACCTTTGAGTGTGCAAGGTGGTGTTTCACAACGATCTCCAATCGAAGGCGGAATTAATAGTGCTAGGTTACCATGGTATTTTGATTTATCAGGAAAAATAGAAAAAACATTTTTTACTGGATCTGAGACTTCGCAGAGAATAGTTGCTTGGAATATTTACTTGCAAGTAAATAATATTTTGAATATTACAAATATTCGTACGGTCTATTCATTTACCGGAAGTCCGGATGATGATGGATTCTTAAGTTCTGAATTTGGGCAGCAACAAATTGAAGGCCAAGTGAATCCTGAATCATTTGTGGATCTATATAATATAGCAGTAAGAAATCCAAATGCATATTATTCTCCGCGTATTATTCGTTTAGGTTTAAATATCAATTTTTAATTAAATATTATGAGGAAAGAACTTTTAGTAACTTTATGCTTCAGTGTATTAGCTATTGCTAATGCTATTTCGAAAGAAAATGCAGGCCAGCAGCCCAGTACTACTAAGACTTATAAAGTATTAGCAGAAGATTGTGATCCGGCAACTTCTCAGATTGATCTGGATATTAATAATGTGAGAGCTAGGATATTAGGTGGAGGTGATTTTTGGTGGGATTTAAATGTCGCTAAATATGAAGTACCTAAAATACCTGATGGTAGTGATGAAACTCCAGTTAGCTCTTTATTCGCCGGGTCGGTATGGGTTGGAGGTATAGATGAGAATCAACAATTAAAGATGGCTGCTCAGACCTATAGACAATCAGGGAATGATTTTTGGCCCGGTCCATTAGATGAAAATGGAGTAGTAGATAAAGCAACTTGTGATCAATTTGACCAACATTGGAAAGTAAATGGAGAAGATATTGACCAATTTAGGGCTGATTATGAAGCAGGTGTTATCACTCCTGAATCAGATCCTTCTAGTGTACCTCTTTCTATTTTAAAATGGCCGGGTTCTAACAATCCTTATTTAGATAATATAACTTTTCCTGAAGATCGAAAATATGCGCCTTTTTATGATGTATCGGATGATGGCATTTATGATCCTTTAGATGGTGATTACCCTACCTTAGATTATAGTGGAAGTGGTACAGCAGAAGAAGGGGTTTATGCCGATCAAATGATCTGGTGGGTATATAATGACCGAGGAAATATTCACACAGAAACAAATGGTATATCAATTGGTTTAGAAGTTCAAGCACTGGCGTTTGCTTTTAAAACCAATGACGAACGCAATGATATGACTTTTTACAAATACCGATTAATCAATAAATCAACGACTGTATTAAACGAAACTTATATGGGCGTTTGGTGTGATGCTGACTTAGGTTATCACTTAGATGATTTTGTAGGATGTGATACCAGTCGGGATTTAGGCATTTGTTATAATGGAGATGCTGACGATGAAGGAGCTACCGGTTATGGTGAAAATCCACCTTTAGTAGGCGTTGATTATTTTCAGGGCCCTACTGTAGTACAGACTAATTCAAGCGGGAACGACACTACTATTCAGTTAGGTATGTCTTCATTTTTATATTATGATAATGATTTTACAGTTACAGGTAATCCTACTCAAGCAACACACTATTATGGATATTTATCCGGCTCTTGGAAAGATGGTTCGCCATTTCTATTTGGAGGAGGTGGACATGCTTCTAATGGCGGTGATATTAATAGGCCGTTTAATTTTATGTTCCCTAGTGATCCAACGAACAGAAGCTCTGATGCTTGGTCAGAATGTAACACAGATGGAAATGGTGCAAAAAACCCTACAGCTGATAGAAGGTTTTTACAGTCTTCGGGCCCTTTTACTTTAGACCCCGGAGCGGTGAATGAAATTATTATTGGCGTAGTATGGGTAAGGCCGGTTGGCATTTATCCTTGTCCACCGTTTAGTGCTTTACAGAATGCTTCTGATAAAGCTCAAGTATTGTTTGATAGTAATTTTAAGATTATTGATGGCCCCGATGCGCCGGATATGACTATAAGAGAACTGGATCAAGAATTGATTATTGCGTTGTCTAATGATGAAAATTCCAACAATTTTAGAGAAAGTTATGCAGAAGTAGATGCGACTATTACTGCAGGGATAGAACTGGCAGATAATGTAGTGGATCCTAACCTTAATCCTGATGATACTGCGTATGTTTTTCAGGGGTATATAGTGTACCAATTAAAAAACTCTACAGTTACTTCTTCCGATTTTGGTAATCCGAGTTTAGCTAGAGTTGTTGCTCAAGTAGATGTAAAAGATCAAATTACAAAACTCGTAAATTATGAATTTGATCCGGAAGTAGGTGCCTTGGTACCCACATTAAAAGTTACCGGTAAAAACGAAGGAATTACTAAAACTTTTAGAATTACAAATGATGCATTTGCAGAAGGCAATTCGACTTTAGTAAATTATAAAAATTATTATTTTAGTGTTATTTCCTATGCCACTAACGAATACTTGCCATTTGATCCGGCTAGAAGAGATACTTTAGATAATATAATTACAGGGCAAGCTGTACCATTTTTAGCAGGTAGAAAAAATGTACAACTGTATACGGCCATCCCTCATGCTCCATTAGCGGAAGCATATGGTACGCAGCTAAATGCAGCTTATGGTGACGGCCCGCAAATAAAACGATTAGATGGTTCCGGTAACGGAGGCATTGCTTTAAGTTTTACTCCTGAAACAGAGAGTCAGATCGTAGAATTTGCAGAAAACGAACAGCCTGTTTATATGGGAGGAGCAGGCCCTTTTAAAGTATTTGTATATGATCCTATCAAAGTACCTGCTGATGACTTTGTGTTATACATTAAAGATACTATTTCTGATGATCTGGATGATGAAGATATTTTAAGTGACTCTGCCTATTGGATATTAGAGCGCAAAAGTGACGGTAAAATATTTCAATTTGAAAACACTATCGGTGAGGGGGGAGAATATATTATTGATGAGTTAGGACTAGTGATAGAAGTAGAGCAGCAATTAAATCCGGGCTATAAACCTGGAGATTCAAATAATATACCTATAGGAAATGGCCTAATAGAAACAGAGTTGCATGATGCTTTCATTGTAGACAATGAATTTGATTCATGGCTAACTGGCATGGCAGATGCAGATATAAATGGTGCTACTGCAGATGTAGGATTTAGAAATTGGATCAGGTCCGGTACTTTTATAGATGGTGATGGCAGCCCATATAATAGTAGTGATTATCAGATTTCTATAAATGTGAATGGATCAAACGCTATTAGGTTTAAAGACCCTAACGAAGTGTATGAAGATTTACATGGTGGGCAATGGGCACCATACAGCCTGTCATCATATCATGATAATGGGTTATCATTTGGTCAAAATGTGGCTACTTATAAATTGGATATTTTGCAAAGTGTAGATATAGTGTTTACTGCTGATAAAAGCAAGTGGAGCAGATGCCCGGTAGTGGAAACAGGGGATAGGCCAGGATTGTCAGAAGGAGAGGTAGCTAATTTAGATTTACGTGATCATGCGGGGCTTAATTTAGATGGTACTTACAGCACTAATTCTGCAGATGATGGGATGGGTTGGTTTCCGGGATATGCTATTAATCTGGAAACCGGAGAACGATTAAATATTTTCTATGGAGAAAGTTCATTTTTAGTGGGAGACAATGGTAATGATATGATATGGAACCCTACAGACAGGCTTTTTACTTCGTTAGGTGAAGTAAAAATAGGGGGTAAGCATTTTATTTATGTGCACAATTCTAAATATGATGAAGGAGACGATTTACATGATGATATTAAAGATGGAGGAACCGACAAACGCCAGGCTTATCAATCCGTTATGTGGACATCGCCTGCTATGGCTACATATCTTAATAGCTTTGAAGACGGTTTAATACCTACAGAAACCAGAGTTTCTTTAAGGGTTACGAAACCTTATATAAAGGAGACTATAACCGGAGAGAATAATGGCCTGCCGATGTACGCTTTTTCTACGCGAGATTTAGCTCCGGAAAAGAATTCAGGAGAAGTGGCTGAAACCATATTAGATGCTATGAATATTGTGCCTAATCCGTATTATGCTTTCTCTCAGTATGAGAATTCTCAATTAGAAAATCGAGTAAAGATCACCAACTTACCACCTAAATGTGTAGTAACAATCTACACTGTTGATGGAGCTTTAGTAAGGCGATTCTTAAAAGATGATATTTCTAATGATGAAGGGCTGGTAAATGAAGAAAATGCAGGAGAAGCTAGAAATCCGGTTGCCTTAGATTGGGATTTAAAGAATTTTGCCGGAGTTCCTATTTCCAGTGGTATGTACATCATCCATGTAGATGCGAATAATATAGGAGAGCGTACCATTAAGTTTATGTGTATCATGAGGCCTATTGACTTAGACTCATTTTAAATTAATTCAATATGATCAAGTATAGAATATTATTAATATCAATAGTTTTTTTCAACATTGCAATAAGTGGTTTTGCAGGTAATAAAGACAGGCAAGGAGAATCAGGAGCAGGTCATCTAGTGATAAACCCATGGGCAAATAGTGCCGGATGGAATGGATTAAATACCGCTAATATTAGAGGTATCGAAGCTATGCGTTTAAACGTGGCGGGTTTAGCTGACATACGTCAAACAGAACTTGCTTTTTCCCATACTATTTACTTACAAGGTGCAGATATTAATATTAATACCATAGGTATAGGACAAAGAGTAGGGGCTTCTGGAGCAGTTGGTGTAAGTATTATGTCGATGGATATGGGAGAGATTGATGTGACTACTACCGATAATCCTGATGGAGGCCTTGGTACATTTTCTCCTAGGTTTACTAATATTGGTGTTTCCTATGCACGAATTTTTTCTAATAGCATCAAAGGCGGTTTTACCCTTCGTATCGTATCGGAATCCATCTCAGATGCTAGCGCTATTGGACTTGCTTTAGATGGAGGATTCCAATACACCACCGGGCCTAGAGATAATATTAGATTTGGGCTTTCAGTAAGAAATGTTGGAACACCTATGAAATATACAGGAGCAGGCTTGACTTTTAGGGGAGAACCTGATTTAGACCCGGGAAAAAGTTACCAACAAACGCTGCTTCAACCTAGTAACAATTATGAATTACCATCTTTATTAAATATTGGATTAGCATACGATTTTTTAACGGATACTGCTTATAGATTTACCTTAGTCGGAAACTTTACTTCTAATGCATTTGGTAGAGATCAAGTAGGTTTAGGCGGAGAGTTTTCTCTTCATGAAAGGTTTATGTTCAGAGTAGGGTATCGATATGAGCAAGGTATTTTTGATCAATCAGAACGTACAACAGTGATGACCGGTTTTGCCGGTGGTTTTTCGGTAAGATTACCCATATCTAGTAAAGGAACAAACGTAACTTTAGATTATGCGTATAGAACTACTAATCCATATAAAGGCATACACAATATAGGTTTTCGCTTAGCCTTATAACAAACTTTTTTTATCTTTGTATATTGAAACGTTTCCCATTCATGGGAAACGTTTCTTTTGTTTAAATGAATTTTTCAAAATTATAGTCATGGCTAATTATACTTATTTTACGGAAGAAGGGCTCAAAAAAATTCGTGAAGAATTGAAAGAGTTAAAAACCAAGGGTAGGGCAAATATGGCAAAGCAGATACAGGAAGCTCGTGAGAAGGGAGACTTGTCTGAAAATGCAGAATACGATGCAGCAAAAGAAGCTCAGGGCATGTTAGAAAAGAAAATATCTGAAATGGAGGCTAAAGTGTCTAATGCAAAGGTTATTGATAAAGATAAATTAGATGCTTCTAAAATTATGTTGTTATCAAACGTAGCGTTAGAAAATATTCAAAATGGAAACAAAATTAATTATCAAGTAGTACCTGAAGCCGAAGCTGATGTTAAAGCTAAAAAAATATCGGTATCATCTCCGATAGGTAAAGGATTATTGGGAAAAAAAGTAGGCGAAGTAGCTGAAATAGCTGTACCAAGCGGTATGATCAAATTTAAAATATTGGATATAAGCCTATAAAATTTCACTATGTCAAGCATTTTTACAAAAATTATAAAAGGGGAGCTGCCCTGTCATAAAATTGCAGAAAGTAAAGACTTTTTTGCTTTTCTAGATATTAAACCTTTGAAAGCCGGCCATACTTTGATAGTGCCTAAAAAAGAAGTGGATTATATTTTTGACTTACCTAATGAATTATTAGGGCAGCTACATATTTTTAGTAAGAGTGTAGCAAAAGCTATTGAAAAAGCTGTGCCTTGTAAAAGGATTGGTATGTCGGTGATAGGACTAGAAGTTCCACATGCTCATATCCATTTAATTCCTATCAATGATGTAGGAGATATGAATTTTGATAAACATAAAGTAGATATTTCTGAAACCGAATTAGCGGATATTGCTTCAGCAATCAGGAGTAGTTATACTGCATAATACTAAAGATGAATAAGTCGAGATATTTGCCGAATTGATAATCAATCTTATTTCACTTTTTTAAAGTCTTAAGCTTATATAACATCTAGCCCAATATCTTTTCTGAAATATTTGCCTTCAAACGTTATGATAGTAGCATTTTGGTTAGAAAAAGTTAAAGCCTCTGCTATATCTTTTCCAAAAGCGGTGACAGCTATAACTCTCCCACCCGAAGTTGTCACTTGATCATTTTGTAGTTTAGTACCCGCATGGAAAACAATACAATTGTTTGTTTTATGTAAGTTGTTGATAACTTTTCCTTTTTGATAATCTTCAGGATAACCACCGGAAGCTAAAACAATAGTAGCAGCAACTTCAGGTATTTCTTGGAAATTTTTTTCATGGAGATTACCTTGTGCTACTCCTTCAAATAGTTCTACAAGATCATTCTTAATACGCGGAATTACTACTTCCGTTTCTGGATCGCCCATTCTTACATTGTATTCTATCACATAAGGTTGATCTCCTACTAA
Source organism: Chitinophagales bacterium (assembly GCA_965213575.1). Lineage (GTDB taxonomy): Bacteria > Bacteroidota > Bacteroidia > Chitinophagales > JAUHXS01 > JAUHXS01. The sequence continues at coordinate 142,761 of CBDBZN010000016.1, forward strand.
AATCAGTCCGATATAAATAAAACCTTTATAGATTAATTGCTCTTTCTGAAGCCCCTTTATAGTAGGAATAATAATTTCCTGCTCCACTTTGTTTAATAATTCTTGGTCTACAAACGGCACAGGTGATATAGCTCCCATGCCACCGGTATTTAATCCGGTGTCACCTTCGCCTATTCTTTTATAATCTTTAGCATTTGGTAGAATTGTATAGTTTTTTCCGTCGGTAAGGACAAATACAGAGAACTCCATTCCTTTTAAAAATTCTTCTACCACTACTTTGTTACTTGCAGGGCCAAATTTGCCATCGAGCATATTTTTAAATTCCTTTTTAGCTTCTTCGACAGACTCACAGATTAAAACACCTTTGCCGGCAGCCAGCCCATCAGCCTTTAATACTATAGGGGCAGTTTGTTGTGTTAGAAAATCTAACCCTTCTTGTAAATTACTTTTGTCAAAGGATTTATATGCAGCAGTAGGAATATTATATTTTTGCATAAACTGCTTAGAAAAATCTTTGCTCCCTTCCAACTGTGCTGCAGCTTTCGAAGGCCCTATTATAGAAATAGCACTGAGTTCATCATCACTTGTGAAATAATCGTAAATACCCTTAACTAACGGTGCTTCAGGGCCTACCACGACCATATTAATATTTTTTTGAATGCAGAATTTTTTGATCGCTTCAAAATCTTCTATTTCAATAGCTATGTTTTCTCCGCAATTTTGTGTGCCCGCATTACCGGGTGCTATGTATAATTGACTGCATTTTGGGCTTTGTGCAATTTTCCATGCAAATGCGTGCTCTCTTCCTCCTGATCCTAATATTAGTATATTCATATTTATCTCACAAAATAAATAAAATAAAGAGGCCTTAGCAAAAAGATATGTGATTAAATCATTTTAAACTTCTTACATCACCCCTTCAAGGGTTTCAAACCCTTGAAGGGGTGATCGAAAGTGTTTAGTGAGCGGGTGACTCCGTAATTACTTAAAAAAATCTTACTCAAATCCAATGCCTTCGATTAAGAAGTCACCTGTTCACTATCTCCATCCCCAATGCTTCAACGGCCCATTACCTTTTCCTAGTTCGTAATCAGCTCCTCGAATAATTGCTTGCTGTACGTTATCGATACCATTTTTTACTGCTTTTTTTATATCAAATCCTTTGGCTAAAAAGGCGGCTATAGCTGAAGAAAGTGTGCAGCCGGTTCCGTGCGTGTTTTTAGTGTAAATTTTAGGCTTAGTATGTTCAATGATCTTTTGATTATTCAAATAAAGATAGTCAGTAAGTTGCTCCCCACTACCATGGCCTCCTTTAATTAAAACATGTTTACTGCCAAGGTTGGCTAGCCTATCTAGCACTTCTTTCATATTGTCTGCAGCAATATCTTTCATACCGGATAAGGCTTCAGCTTCCGGTAAATTAGGTGTAATGAGTGTAGCAATAGGAATGAGTCGTTCTTTTAAAGCACTAATGGCATCATTTTGCAAGAGTTGGCTCCCACTGGTGGAGATCATAACGGGGTCGAGTATAATATTTTTGGCATTATATTTTAGTAATCTTTCTGCTACCACTTCGATGATTGACGCACTATATAACATGCCAATTTTTACGGCATCTACTGTTACATCTTCATAAATAGCATTGATCTGTTTTCCGACAAATTCTGCATCCACACCCATAATGTCATTCACGCCAAGTGTATTTTGTGCAGTCAAAGCGGTGATTACACATACCCCATAGCAATCCATTGCTGCAAAAGTTTTTAAATCTGCTTGTATGCCCGCTCCCCCGATAGAATCAGATCCGGCAATCGTTAATACAGTATGGTATTTTTTCAAGAATATGCAATTAAGTTATTAAAAATAACATCTTTTAATTAATTTTAATAAGTCTTTAGGGGTGTCTTATCCGCTAGTCGGCGGACGGGACTGAGATGATACCCTCCGAACCTGTTTAGTTGACACTAACGAAGGGAAAAGACAGGAGCACTCATCTCTTTATCCTTCAGGCTATTATTATCATCATTAATTTATCTCATATATTATGAGTAACATAGAAATATTTGTTAATAGCGAAAATCGACAAATAGATGCGAATACTAAACTTGCAGAATTGATGGATCAATTGCAAATCAATACACAGGGAATTGCAGTGGCACTGAACAATGCAGTTATTCCTAAAAACGATTGGCAACAATATCCTATCAAAGAAAAAGATAATATCATCATCATTAAAGCGACACAAGGCGGTTAAAATATAATGCCCATGAAAACGGAAAAATTACCTGCGGAAAAGACGATTACCAGAACGCCTTTGCCTAACTCTAAAAAAGTTTACGTTCCCGGCACTATCCACGATATTGAAGTGCCAATGAGGGAAATATCCTTGAGTGATTCGCCCACGCCAATGGATGGAGGCCAGCCTACTAAAAATGCTCCGGTGACTGTTTACGACACCAGTGGCCCTTACACAGACTTATCAGTAGATATTGATGTGGTCAAAGGACTTAAGCCGCTACGGGAAGAGTGGATCAAAAATAGAGGTGATGTGGAACAATTAGCTGATATTACGTCTGACTATGGTAAAGAACGATTGTATAATAGCGATTTAGACTATTTAAGGTTTGAACATATTAGAAAACCTTTGCGAGCAAAAAAAGGTTATAATGTATCTCAAATGCATTATGCTAGGAAAGGCATCATTACTCCGGAAATGGAATTTATAGCTATCCGTGAAAATCAACGGATACAAGAGGTAAAAGATTTAGGCGTACAGCATCCGGGAGAAAGTTTTGGAGCAAATATTCCTAAAACACACATAACACCTGAATTTGTAAGAGATGAAGTAGCAGCGGGTAGAGCGATCATTCCGAATAACATTAATCATCCTGAAAGTGAGCCCATGATCATTGGCCGTAATTTTTTAGTGAAAATTAATGCAAATATTGGTAATTCTGCAGTGACCTCGAGTATAGAAGAAGAGGTTGAGAAAGCCGTATGGGCGTGCCGATGGGGAGCGGATACGATTATGGATCTATCTACCGGAAAAAATATTCATGAGACTCGAGAGTGGATCATTCGTAATTCTCCCGTTCCGGTGGGTACGGTACCAATTTACCAAGCATTAGAAAAAGTAAATGGCAAAGCAGAAGATTTAACGTGGGAAATATTTAAAGATACGTTGATTGAACAAGCAGAGCAGGGAGTTGATTATTTTACTATTCACGCGGGAGTGTTATTAAGATATATCCCGATGACTGCAAAAAGATTAACAGGTATTGTTTCTCGAGGTGGTTCTATCATGGCAAAATGGTGCTTATCTCATCATAAAGAAAGTTTTTTATATACTCATTTTGAAGAAATCTGTGAGATTATGAAAGCATACGATGTAGCATTTTCTTTGGGAGATGGATTGCGTCCGGGTTCGTTAGCAGATGCAAATGATGAAGCACAGTTTGCAGAGTTACAAACGTTAGGAGAACTGACTAAAATCGCTTGGAAACATGATGTTCAGGTGATGATTGAAGGGCCGGGACATGTGCCTATGCAAATGATCAAAGAAAATATGGACAAGCAGTTGCAAGATTGCTACGAGGCTCCTTTCTATACTTTGGGGCCTTTAACAACAGACATTGCACCTGGCTATGATCACATCACTTCTGCCATTGGTGCAGCTCAAATTGGGTGGTACGGTACGGCGATGCTGTGTTATGTAACACCAAAAGAGCATTTAGGCTTACCGGATAAAAAAGATGTGAAAGATGGCGTAATTACCTATAAAATAGCTGCTCACGCTGCCGATTTAGCTAAAGGCCATCCGGGTGCTTATTACAGAGATAATGCACTTAGCAAGGCTCGTTTTGAATTTAGGTGGAATGATCAATTTAATTTATCGCTTGATCCGGATACTGCAAGAGCATTCCATGATGAAACATTGCCGTCTGACAATGCTAAAGTGGCTCATTTTTGCTCTATGTGCGGCCCTCATTTCTGCTCCATGAAAATCACACAGGATGTAAGAGCCTATGCGAAAGAGAAAGGTTTGGAAGATGAACGGGCATTAAAAAAAGGCATGGAGGAAAAATCGAAAGAATTTGCGGAAGCAGGGGGAGATATCTACGTAAAACAATAAAAGTGAAGCCTAAAAACATTTCCAAACTTCAGTATATCACTCAAGATCTTGAGGAAATCAGTCATGTAAATCTTGTTGAAGATGCTTGTAAAATTGGAGTTGATTGGATTCAGCTCCGCTTAAAAAATCACACTAAAGAAGAGGTGAGTGATATCGCTCAACAAGTAAATGTAATTTGTAAGCATTTTGGTGCCAAGCTGATTATAAATGATCAAGTAGATGTAGCAATGGCTGTGGGTGCTCAAGGTGTTCATTTAGGTAAACAAGACATGCCGGTATCAGAGGCAAGAAAAATTTTGGGTGAAAATTACATTATAGGTGGTACTGCCAACACTTTTGAAGATATATTAATCCTCGCCAAGCAAGGTGTTGATTATATTGGTTTAGGGCCTTACAAGCACACGTTTACTAAAACTAATTTAAGTCCCGTATTAGGAGTACAGGCCTATAAAGACATTCTTAAAAAATGTTATGAAGCTAATATAAATATTCCCGTTGTCGCGGTAGGAGGGATTAAATTAGAGGATATGCCTATATTAATAAAGTCTGGAGTGCATGGCATTGCAGTTGCTTCTTGCATCGGTAAAGCTGAAAACAAAGGAAAAACGGTGAATGCCATTCAACGAATATTATCTAATCCTGTTAAAGACCAGCATGCAACTATTATCCATAGCTGATAAAACATTTACTTCTCGGCTATTTGTCGGGACAGGAAAATTCAGCTCCGGTCAACTGATGGAAGAGGCTATTCTTGCATCAAGATCTGAATTAGTCACGATGGCATTAAAACGGGTAGATTTAAAAAATGACCGAGATAATATTTTGTCTCATCTCAAATCACCAACTATTAATTTACTACCAAATACTTCAGGAGCAAAAAATGCTAAAGAAGCTGTTTTGGCTGCTCAGCTAGCTAGAGAGGCTTTAGAAACTAATTGGCTAAAGTTAGAAATTCATCCCGATCCTAAATATTTAATGCCCGATCCCATAGAGACTTTAAAAGCAACAGAAGAACTGGCTAAATTAGGATTTGTTGTGTTACCATACATTCATGCAGATCCGGTTCTGTGTAAACGTTTGGAAGAAGCAGGTACAGCTGCAGTCATGCCTTTAGGATCTCCAATCGGCAGCAATAAAGGCATCAAAACAATTGATTTTATAGAAATTATTATAGAGCAAAGTAAAGTACCTGTAGTGATAGATGCGGGTATAGGAGCTCCGTCTGATGCAGCAAAAGCGATGGAGATAGGTGCGGATGCGGTGTTAGTGAATACTGCAATTGCTGTTTCACAAAATCCTGTTGCAATGGGAAAAGCCTTTAAAATGGCTGTTGAAGCAGGACGTATGGCTTTTGAATCAAAGTTGGGAAGACAATCGCTTAAAGCAGAAGCGAGCAGCCCGTTGACAAATTTTCTTTCGTAATAAGGTGAAGCTGTATAAGAAACTCAAATTATTAGAAGCATGTTATATAATTTAAGAATCTCACAAAGCAAATAATATGGAGCAAAACACCTTCAACCTTAAACCTTCTACCCAAAACATGTTTAAAGAAGTTTTTGCCCAATACAACTGGAAGCAAATAACAGAGGATATTTACTCAAAAACTGCAGAAGATGTTTTATCTGCATTATCTAAACCAAAAAGAAACTTAGAAGATTTTAAAGCGCTCATCTCCCCGGCTGCAGCTCCTCATTTAGAGCAAATGGCTCAGCTTAGTCATCAACTTACGCAGAAACGATTTGGAAAAACCATTCAAATGTATATTCCGTTATACTTGTCTAACGAATGTCAAAACATTTGCACTTATTGTGGTTTTAGTTTAGATAACAAGCTTAAAAGAAAAACATTAACTGATGAAGAAATCATTAAAGAAGCAAAGATCATAAAATCGTATGGCTATGATCATATTTTACTCGTTACCGGAGAAGCGAACAAAACAGTTGGGGTAGATTATATAGCAAATGCTATTGAATTATTGCGTCCATATTTTGCCCATATTTCTATGGAAGTCCAACCGCTGGATCAAGCAGATTATGAAAAACTTATTGCGGTTGGGTTAAATACTGTGCTTGTTTATCAAGAAACCTATCACGAAGCGAATTACAAGATTTATCATCCTAAAGGGAAAAAATCAAACTTTCATTATCGACTAGATACTCCTGATCGGTTAGGAAAGGCTAAGATTCAAAAGATTGGTTTGGGATGTTTAATTGGCTTAGAAGATTGGCGAACCGATTCTTTTTTTACTGCTCTCCATTTGGATTATCTCGAAAAGACTTATTGGCAAACAAAATATAGTATTTCATTCCCGAGGCTAAGGCCTTTTTCGGGTGGCTTTACTCCTAAAGTCAATATGTCGGATAAGGAGTTGGTACAACTTATCTGTGCGTACCGCATATTTAATGAGGAGATTGAATTATCTATGTCTACTCGTGAGCATAAGCAGTTTAGAGACAACATCATTAAATTAGGTATTACTTCTATCAGTGCAGGTTCTAAAACTGATCCCGGAGGTTATGCTGATGAAGAGGATAATTTAGAACAGTTTGAGATATCAGATAATCGTAGTCCTGAAGTCATGGCGAAAGTTATTAAAAATCAAGGCTATGAAGTAGTTTGGAAGGATTGGGAATTAGCTTATGATTAGATGTTTAGCAGCGTAGAATTAAAAAGATATACACGCCACCTTACCTTATCTGAGATTGGAATAACCGGGCAAGAAAAACTAAAAAAAGCGAGTGTCTTAATAATTGGCGCAGGAGGCTTAGGATGTCCTGCGTTACAATATTTGGTGGCTGCAGGAGTAGGGCATATAGGTATTATTGATGACGATCTTGTAGAAGAAAGTAATTTGCAGCGGCAAATACTTTACTCCACTTCTGATGTAGGTAAATATAAAGTGGAGGCAGCTCAACAAAAGCTAGCTCAGCAAAATCCTCACATCAAGATCACTGCTCTGAATGCTAGATTAAAAAAAGTAAATGTGCTTTCTATAATTAAAGATTACGATGTAATTGTAGATGGATCTGATAACTTTTCCACTCGATATTTAGTAAATGATGCTTGTGTGATGGTGGGTAAACCATTAGTATTTGGAGCCATTTTTAAGTTTGAAGGGCAGGTGAGTGTATTTAATTATCAAGGTAGTGCAACTTATCGTTGCCTTTATCCTGAGCCACCATCACAAGATGAAGTTCCTAATTGCTCTGAAATAGGCGTGCTGGGAGTATTACCCGGTATAGTAGGATGTTTGCAGGCTAATGAAGCCTTAAAAATAATTTTAGGAATCGGAGAGGTGCTAAGCAATAAGTTATTAATATTTAATAGTTTAACGATGAATTTCCAGACGTTTTCGATCAAGCCGAATTTAAAAAATTTAGCAAGAAATAAGTTAGAAGATGATTATGAAGAAGTATGTGCTTTGCCTATCAAAGAGATTACAGTAGCAGATCTCAAATCAAAAATTGAGAATAAGGAAAAGCTTCAAATTATAGATGTAAGAGAAGAAGATGAATATGAAATATGCAATTTAGGTGGTACATTGATTCCTTTATCGACAATTAAAAATAACCTTCATTTAATCAAGCAAGACTACCCGGTAGTTTTTCATTGTCACCATGGAAGTAGAAGCAAGCAAGCTATTGAAATGCTTAATGCTGAAGTAGATGGCCGCAATTTTTACAATTTAAAAGGTGGTATTCATCAATGGGCTTTGCAAATTGATACAACTATGCCGACTTACTAGCAACTTTTAAATGAGATTGTTTACCTAAAATGTGATTTTTTATATCAATAAAAGCAGTCACAGGGTCCGGGCTTCTCCAGATGCTTCCCAATAACGCAACTCCCTTGAAGCCCATTTTCTGAGTAATGGTTATTTTATCTAAGTCAATACCCCCTAAGGCTATTACGTTATGATCATACTGTGTTAGTTTATCTTGAATTTCTATCTCTGAAAATTTTGACTTGTAGTTTTCTTTGGAAATACTTTTGAAGATAGGACTTAAAAAAACGTACTCATATTTGTTAGATTTCTTAATAGCTTCTTTCAGAGTGTGAGATGACATACTAACATGTAGCGATTTTCTTCTTCTTACTTTTAGCCAAAGTATCTTAAACCATGTTTTAACAGGCTTTTTTTTATATTTTCTAGTGAGGTGAATGCCTTTAAAATTATAATGTAAGCATAAATTATAGTGGGAATGTAAAATGATGCGGTCATGGTACTTTTCAGGAATTTCAGCAATAAACTCTTCTAATAAATATCGAGGGAAATTGGGCTTTCTTAGATGAAAATATTGCAAACCCTGCTCAAAGAGCTGGGTAATGTAGTACTGTTCATTCTTAATATTATCCGGATTGGATATGACAACTATTTTCACAATAAATCAATATAAAACATAAAGGTAAGCTTAACTTAACAATTAAGCAAACTTATTTTAGCTTAGCAGTAAAATTGCTTCTCAAATTTTCGTAGCTGATTAAGTCTACCTTTACGGAACCAACTACTATGGGCGATTCTACTCTAATAGGAATTTTATTGTTATCGTCAGTCACCCATACAGTCATGTTTTCTCCTTCTTCAAATAAAGTACCTTCAATCAATAATGGTTTAAACTTAATACAATCAAATTTACCCAGCTTAGTTTTTAGGTTTTCTTTGCCTAGATATCTTATATGGATAGGGTGCACTTGATGATCTAAAAAGATCGTTAGCGGGATAATGTCGCCTTCTTTATAGTTACTAAAATCAATATTTCTTGATTTATAAACAATAGATAACACATCATGTGTACAATCCGGGAAATCAAACACTCCCTTTCGTGTAGTAGCTTGATTATTTTCCCGATCAAATGTAATTTCACTATATTTTTCATATCCACCTTCTTTAACATCCCTCGCAAACTTATAAGGTAATAATGTAGTCCGATCCACATACGACTCATACCGATCTCGTACCTTAAAAAACCAATCATAATCAGGATAAGTCTGCCCTACGCCGCTGAAATGATACACAGACTTATTATTCATCGTTTCTTCTTCTACTTTAAATGTCACTTCTCCTGCATTAGCCCATATCAAACCCCAGTTATAACTTACCTGATAAGTCAGTTCTTCACCTATTTTAAAACTTTTATTCTCTACCAAACATGCTTCGTTATCTTCTGCTTTGAGTGCAGCAGTGCTGAAAATACAAGCTAAGATTAAGAGCTTAGGCATCCATTTTTTATAAGATTTTGTGAATGCATAAAAATTGAATTTGTACATAAAGCTTAACCCAAGTAGTGCAGGAATAACTAAATTAATCATCCATAGGACAACAGATGCCGATACCACTGCTAAAAGGTTTTCCGTAATGAATCCCATAAAAAATACACTTAGGTTGCCTCGCACGCCCAACTCTGTTAGAGCAATGGTAGGAATAATAGTCTGACATAAAAATATAATGCTAATCATGGTTAAGCCTTTTAAGGGTGAGGCATTGACGCCTAATATCCAAAGTAAAGCCAAAAATTGTACCGAGTAAACTAAGTATCTAGCAATTGATAATCCTAAAACCACTAATAACTGTCTATATTCGATTGATTTAATCACATAAATATGTTTTTTTGCTTTGCGTAACCATTTAACTTTATCAAAAATAAATCCTAACAAATGTATATTAAAGTATACAGTCAATATTAGAAATATAAGAATTACAGTCATACCAATGATTAAGTAGTTGAAATAAACTTTATCAATCGGATAGGTAGTGAAGAAAAAATATGTTAAACCTAGTATTCCAACTAAAAAAGTCGCAGTGATTTGTCCATAGCTACTGATAATAGAGAGAATAATGCCGTTAATTTTGTTTCCTTTTTGTAAAAATAAAATACGTCCACCATATTCTCCTACTCTGTTAGGTGTAAATAAACCTAGTGTCACCCCTGAAAAAATGCCTTTAAATGCATTTTTATAAGATATCATCTCTTCCTTTTTTAAAATATATTTCCATTTAACCGCTTCAATGCCCCAATTTACAAAGACTAAAGCAAGAGGTATTATCAAAAGTAAAAGTGTGGTAATGGTAAATTGATTTATAAAATCATTAATAATTTGGTGAATATTATTATTCACAAAGAGTTGGTTGTAAATTGCGTATAATAGCCCGGCTAGAATTAATATCTTTATAAATACGTTAATAATTCTACTATGCACTGCTAATAATTAAATTTATTAATCCTGTCTCAAAATAGCAAAATAATTTTAGGTATTGATCCGGGTACGAATGTATTTGGATATAGTAATATACAAATAGTTGGACAACAGATGAGTTTAATTAATTTGGGGATTGTACATATTGGCAAAGAGACGGATCCTTATAAAAAATTACATAAAATTTTTGAGCGGACTAGAAAGCTAATCGAAACATATAAACCTACGGAGATGGCCATAGAAGCGCCATTTTATGGTAAAAATGTACAGTCTATGCTGAAGCTTGGAAGAGCTCAAGGAGTAGCTATTGCAGCTGGAATGGATAGCGGATTACCGGTATTTGAGTATGCTCCCAAAAAGATAAAGCAGTCTATTACGGGCAACGGAAATGCATCTAAAGAGCAAGTAGCTGCTATGCTTAAGAATTTATTTAAGTATGAAGAAAATCCTAAATATTTAGACGCAACAGATGCTTTATCAGTAGCGGTCTGTCATCACTTTCAATCGGGCAGTAAACTTTCAGGAGATTCCAACTATAAAGGCTGGGGAGCATTCATCAAAGCTAATCCCGATCGGGCAAAAGGGTAAAAGATATTCACTAACTCTATTCATACTGGGTATAAATTCATATTTTTGCTATACCAATTTGTCGATATGGTGGAATTGGTAGACACGCTACCTTGAGGGGGTAGTGCCTTCGGGTGTGGGAGTTCGAATCTCCCTATCGACACTTTTCTTTATTCACCCTGCCCATACCTTTGTTCCTTCTGTACAATTTTGGCAAATATCAATTGATTTTCTAGAGCCTAAAACGGAACTTCTAAACTGTTGGTAAGCATCACTATGCCATACTTCTATGAATAATTTGGACTTAAGGTCTCCCAACTGATGAGTAGCATCTTTATCAAAACAGCAAGGTACTACCAAGCCATCCCAGGTAATTACGCAAGCATGCCATAGTTTCCAGCAGTGATTTTCCAGTTTATTTTTAATTACGTATGTATCTTTTTCCTTTTTATACCTGGCATATTTATCAATTGAAGGAATTAATGGATTGCCATTTTCATAATCATAAACCTGAGCAGTTTTAAATTTTACTTCATCTACGCCTAACGAATCAGCTAATGTTTGCACTTCTTCTATTTGATGTTCATTGGGCTTAACAACTAGAAACTGAAAAATAACATGAGGTGTTTTTGACTTCAGCTTCTTTTTCCATTTAATAATATTTTTTGTTCCTACGATCACTTTAGCTAAATCGCCCTGCTTACGATATTGTTCATAAACCTCTTGCGTAGTGCCGTCGATTGAAATAATTAACCGATCTAAACCGGACTCCACAGTTTCCTTGGCATTTTCATCATTCAAAAAATGAGCATTAGTAGAAGTAGCGGTATAAATATTCTTTTTAGCAGCATATTTGACCATTTTTAAAAAATCAGGATTAATATATGGCTCGCCTTGAAAGTAAAATGTGATGTATGAAAGTGTCTTAGAAAGTTGATCAATGGTTTTAGTAAAAAAGCCCATTTTTAGATTACCGGTTGCTCTGGTGAATTGTTTGAGCCCGCTTGGACATTCAGGACAGCCCAAATTGCAAGCGGTGGTGGGTTCAATAGCAATACTGATTGGTAATCCGGCCTGATAAGCTTGTTTGGTGATTTTTGAATAATAATAAGAAAACATCACTTTAAATGCATTGATAGCCCGTTGAAAAGTTAGTTTAGAAAGAAAGTTTAAGCTATCGGTAAGGTGCATTAATTAATGTAAGTATAAGGTAAACTAAAGGTGTGACTTATATTCACGCACTGAGTTTACCAATCATATTTAAAATATCAAATTCTTCTTTTCTGAGTCTATTAGATTGGAAGACATCCTATAAATACTTTCTTCTTTTAAACCCAATAAATCAATAGTTAGTTCTTTGTTGCAAAGTGTTCCGTCTCTATAACTACAGTAATCTTTGAAAGAAGAGTACTCCCAATCTTCCATTCTAGAAACAAGATTAGCTTTTAAAGGATTTTGATGAATGTAATTAAAACAAATAAAAGGTAAATCATTATTGACATTTGTACATAACTGATAATCGCTTAAGCATTTTGATTTAGTCCTCTGCTGAAAAAGTGATCCGGTTCTCTCTTGTTGTTTGTTAATAGCTCGAGTATAGGATCTTAATAGAATAGCTATTTCATTATTCAGGTTACTAGACTCACCCGGTGACTTCAAGTCACCGGGTGAGTCTAGATTAAGCCCTTGATAATTTTCTTTTACCTTTATCAATAAATGAAAATGGTTGGGCATCAAACAATATGCTAATAAATCAGCATATTTTAATAGGTGGATTCTAAGTTTTCGGAGAAAAAGAAAATAGTGCTCTTGACCAAAAAATTTTTTTTGTCGATTATTACCTCGATTGTATATATGATAAATATTTTCGGCTTCGAATTGCATAATAATGTTCTGTAAAGTTAAAAACTTTACTTAATTGTTGAAACCTAATTAATTCTGTTTCTTCACCACCGATTTCCTCACCCGGTGACTCAAGTTTTCCCTCACCCGGTCACAAGTTTCCTCACCGGGTGACTCAAGTCACCCGGTGAGGAAACCATCCAAATTTTAAAACGTCTATAAGCTATTTGTAACTATAAAACCCTCGTCCTGATTTTCTGCCGTGAAAGCCGGCTGCTACTTTTTGTTGTTGGATCCTGCTTGGCCTAAATTTAGCATCGTAATGAAAACTTTCAAACATGGAGCTTGTTACCGAAAAATTAGTATCTACACCAATTAAATCCATCAAGCGAAAAGGGCCCATCTTAAAACCGGAAGATTCGATCAATTTATCAATGGTTTCATGATCAGCGATATTTTCTTCCAAAACTTTTAATCCTTCTACATAAAAATGCCTTGCTACTCTGTTGACAATAAATCCCGGAGCATCTTTGGCCATAACGGCTTTTTTACCCATTTTTTCAGCAAGTGATTTGATTGTTTGCGCTACTTGTTCATTCGTTGCTTCTCCTGAGATCACCTCGACGAGTTTCATGATATGAGCCGGATTAAAAAAATGCATGCCAACGACTCTTTCTGAATTTGTTACTTGAGCAGCAATTTGAGTAATAGGAATAGAGGAAGTATTAGTGGCGAAAATAGCATTATCACTATTGATTTTAGCTAATTTATTAAATAAATCAACTTTAACGTCCAACTTTTCGATAATAGCCTCGACAATAACATCAGCTTTTAAATCTTTAAATATTGTAGTTGTATTAATTCGTTTGATCGTTTCCGCTTTGGCCTGCTCGGTTATCTTACCTCTTTCTACAGCACCGGATAGATTTTTATCAATATTTTTAACTGCTTTAGAGAGCGCTTCTTTCTTTAAATCATATAAAACGACCGGATATCCTGCTTGTGCGGCAACTTGTGCTATTCCCGCTCCCATCGTGCCTGAACCGATAACTGCTATCTTCTTAATTAATTCTAAACTATAACTATTCATAATATTGAGTTTATTAAATTATAGACAATTATCTAACCCCTGTAAATTGCTCTAAAAAGCGGATATCATTTTCGAAAAATAGCCGAATATCATTAATGCGATATTTAAGCATGGCTATTCTTTCAATACCCATGCCAAAAGCATATCCTGTATATTTCTCACTGTCAATTTTACAATTTTCTAATACATTAGGATCAACCATGCCGCAACCTAGTATCTCAACCCAGCCTGTTTTTTTACACACCGAACAACCTTCTCCTTCGCAAATGAGGCAAGAAATATCCATCTCCGCTGATGGTTCGGTGAAAGGAAAATAAGAAGGCCTAAACCTGATGGCTGTAGTTTCTCCAAACATTTCTTTTACAAAATAATACAGCGCTTGCTTCAAATCAGCAAAAGAAACATTTTCATCAATATATAATCCTTCCACTTGGTGAAACTGACAATGAGCTCTTGCAGAGATTGTTTCGTTTCTATAAACACGTCCCGGACAAATTACTCTTATGGGTGGTTTTTGTGCCTCCATTGTTCTGATCTGCGTATTAGAAGTGTGCGTACGCAAGACTATATCAGGATTTTGCTGGATAAAATACGTATCCTGCATATCTCTTGCAGGATGATTCTCAGGCATATTTAAAGCAGTAAAATTATACCAGTCACTTTCCAGTTCAGGACCTTCTGCCGTTGTGAAGCCTATCTTGGAGTATATATCAATTATTTTATTTCTAATGATTGATATAGGATGTCGGGCTCCTAGTCTGATAGGAATACCCGGTGCAGTGACATCAATTTGAGTCTTATTACTGCCTTTTTGCTGTTCAATATTCTCTTTGAACACATTATATTTTTCTTCAGCTGTTTGTTTAACAGCGTTTAGCAATTGGCCAAATTCTTTTTTCCGCTCATTAGCAACTTGCTTTATTTCGCTAAAAAGTGATTTAAGAATTCCCTTGCTCCCAATATATTTTATTCTATACTGCTCCAGCTCCTCTGCATTAGAAATAGTTTGTGATTCTATTTCCTTTCCAATTTCATTAACTTTGGCGAAAATATCGTTTACCACATTACTCATAATCCGCGACTACTGTAATTTGGAGCTTCTTTGGTGATTACCACGTCATGAGGATGACTTTCTCTAATTCCGGATGAAGTTATTTTTATAAATTTAGCCTCTTTCAATGCATCGATATTTTTAGCGCCACAATAACCCATACCGGCCCTTAATCCTCCAATATATTGGACCATCACCTCTCTAAGAGTTCCTTTAAATGGAATGCGGCCAACAATTCCTTCCGGGACTAATTTCTTTATATCATCCTCTACATCTTGAAAATAACGATCTTTAGATCCTTTTTCCATTGCCTCTAAAGATCCCATTCCTCTATATGACTTAAATCGCCTTCCTTCTAATAGGATCAATTCTCCCGGTGATTCTTCCGTACCGGCAAAAAGAGACCCTGCCATGATGCAATCAGCTCCGGCAGCAATGGCTTTTACTATGTCCCCTGAAAATTTGATCCCTCCATCAGCAATTATTGGTATACCGGTTCCATGAGCAGCCCTGGCAGCATCATAAATTGCCGTTAATTGAGGGACACCTGCTCCTGCTATAACTCTGGTTGTGCAAATAGATCCCGGTCCTACGCCTACTTTTACACCATCTACGCCCGCATTGATCAGCGTTTTTGTTCCCTCGTAAGTAGCCACATTTCCTGCTATCAACTGAAGTTTTGGATGATGTTCTTTGATAGTTTTGATCATTTCTACCACTCCTTTTGAATCTCCGTGAGCAGTATCTACTGTAATAATATCAACTTGAACTTCAACCAAGGCATTTATTCTTTCTAAGGTATCAGCAGTTACACCCACTGCAGCACCGACTCTTAATCGTCCAAATTCATCTTTGCAAGCAATAGGGTGGCTTTTTACTCTTATGATATCTTTATAAGTTATCAAGCCTACCAATTTGCCGAATTTATCAACAACTGGTAGTTTTTCAATTTTGTGTTTTTGCAAGATTGTTTCTGCTTTTTTCAGGTCAGTTCCTTCAGGAGCTGTAACTAAATTAGCAGTAGTCATGACTGTATCTACTCTATTTTTTGGCGTTCGTTCAAACCTCAAATCTCGATTAGTTAAAAGCCCTAAGAGTTTATTATTTGCATCAACAATAGGTATTCCGCCGATCTTGTTTTCTTTCATGATCGCTAATGCTTCTCCTACAGTAGCATCCGGACCTAAGGTAATTGGATCGGTGATTAAACCACTTTCAAATCTCTTTACCTTCCGAACCTGGCGGGCCTGCTCTTTAATAGACATATTTTTATGCAAAAATCCGATGCCTCCTTCGCGAGCTATTGCAATAGCTAACGCTGATTCTGTTACCGTATCCATGGCAGCAGATACAATTGGAACATTGATATTTATATTTTTAGTAACTTTTGTAACAGTATCTACTTCTCTTGGAAGGACTTCTGAGTAGGCAGGGACTAATAAAACATCGTCAAATGTAAACCCTTCACCAGCTATTTTATCGGTATTGAAAGACATATGTAAAGTTATATCAAAATAATTTAATTCCCAACAATGTATATTGATCTCACAAAAAGATAAATAATTGCAGTTTGAACTTTGCAAAAGTCACCCATAATCATACCTTTGCTTGTACTATGCAAGCACAAAAGAAAGTCAAATCCGCACTAATATCTGTTTTCTATAAAGATGGATTAGAGCCAATTATTAAGGAGCTAAATAAACAAGGAGTTGCTATTTACTCTACTGGCGGCACTCAAAAATTTATTGAAGAGTTAGGTGGAAAGCCTATTCCGGTTGAAACTATTACTAATTATCCATCTATTTTGGAAGGCCGTGTAAAAACACTTCATCCTGCTGTTTTTGGAGGAATTTTAGCAAGGCGTGAAAATGTGTCAGACCTTCAACAGTTAGAAGAATATGATATTCCTGAAATTGATTTAGTTATAGTCGATTTATATCCTTTTGAAGAAACTGTAAAATCAGGTGCAGAAGAACAAGAAATCATTGAAAAAATTGATATTGGAGGAATTAGCTTGATCAGGGCAGCAGCAAAAAACTTTAAAGATACGGTGATCATTGCTTCAAAATCAGATTATACGAGCTTGTTAAGTTTATTACAAAAAAATGGCTTAACGACCACCTTGGAAGATCGGAAAAATTTTGCTGCAAAAGCTTTTGATATATCTTCTCATTATGATACAGCGATATATAAATATTTTACTGCTAAAGATGAAACACCTGCGCTTAAGATAAGTGTTCAACAACAACAAACGCTTCGGTATGGTGAAAATCCGCATCAAAAAGGAAGCTTCTTTGGCGATTTAGATGTTCTTTTTGATCAATTAAATGGTAAAGAGCTATCGTATAATAATCTATTAGATATAGATGCGGCGGTTAATTTACTAATGGACTTTAAAACTAAAGAGCCTGTTTTCATCATTTTAAAACATAATAATGCATGTGGTGTTGCTATGCGCCCAACTTTAATAGAGGCTTGGAAAGATGCCTTAGCCGGTGATCCGATATCGGCTTTCGGTGGTATTCTCATTACTAATAAAAAAATTGATCTTGCTACTGCGACAGAAATCAATAAACTTTTTTGTGAAGTAGTCATTGCAAATGGATATAACCCGGAAGCACTTACTTTGTTAAAAAGTAAAAAGAACAGGATCATTTTATTAAAAAAAGACACAAATTTGTCAAATAAAATCATTCGCACCGCTCTAAACGGTATCCTAGTACAAGATAAAGATCAAAGTGTAGAACTAAAGGATAACTATAATGTAGTTACTGATTTAAAGCCTTCTGCATCAGAATTATCAGACTTAGAGTTTGCTAATATTATTTCAAAACATACTAAGTCTAATACTATTGTTATAGTTAAAAACAATCAATTATTAGGTAGTGGTACCGGCCAAACATCTAGGGTAGACGCACTTAAGCAAGCGATTCATAAAGCTAAAACTTTCAAATTTAAACTAAACGGTGCAGTAATGGCATCTGATGCTTTCTTTCCTTTTCCGGATTGCGTAGAAATAGCCGGAAAAGAAGGAATTAAAGCTGTGGTACAGCCAGGCGGGTCCATTAAAGATCAAGCTTCTATAGATTATTGCAATGGTCACAATATTTCTATGGTTTTTACCGGTAAGCGTCATTTTAAACACTAATTTTAATAAAATCTCATCTCGCTAAAAATCAGTAGAAAACAACTGTATATATTTAGTATATTTGTACATTATCTTACTTTTAACTTATACACATAAATGGGATTATTCGGTTTCCTAAACGAAGAAATAGCGATAGACCTAGGAACAGCAAACACCCTCATCATTCACAAAGACAAAGTGGTCGTTGATGAACCGTCTATTGTAGCTATTGAGAAAAGCAGCGGCAAAATGATTGCTGTTGGAATGAAGGCCATGCAAATGCATGAAAAAACTCATGAAAATATTAAAACCATTAGGCCTCTTAAAGATGGAGTAATTGCTGATTTTGATGCGGCAGAAAATATGATAAGGGGAATGATCAAGATGATTGATTTTGGTAATAATTTTTTTACCCCTTCTATAAAAATGGTTATTTGTATCCCTTCAAATATTACAGAAGTGGAAAAAAGAGCTGTGAGAGATTCTGCAGAGCATGCAAGAGCAAGCGAAGTTTATCTTATTTATGAACCAATGGCAGCCGCAATTGGTATTGGTTTAGATGTAGAAGAACCAATGGGTAATTTGATTATAGACATCGGTGGTGGGACTACAGATATTGCAGTAATTGCTTTATCCGGTATTGTTTGTAATCAGTCTATCCGAATAGCCGGTGATGAGTTTACTGCTAATATTATAGATTATGTTAGAAGGCAGCATAATATGTTGGTAGGAGAACGAACAGCTGAAAATATTAAAATTTCTATTGGTTCTGCCCTTACCGAGTTAGAAAATCCTCCTGAAGATATTCCGGTAAATGGTAGAGACTTGATGACAGGTATTCCAAAACAGATAACACTTTCTTATACAGAAATTGCGCATGCGCTGGACAAATCTATTTCTAAAATAGAAGAAGCTGTGCTTAAGGCATTAGAAACAACTCCTCCGGAATTAGCCTCAGATATATATAAAACAGGCCTTTATCTAACAGGCGGAGGTGCATTATTGAAAGGCTTAGATAAGCGAATTTCACAAAAAACTAAACTTCCGGTCCATATTGCTGATGACCCTTTAAGGGCAGTGGTTCGTGGGACCGGGACAGCACTTAAAAATATTAAGAAATTTCCATTTCTAATGAGCTAAAAAATAAATGCAAAGCTTATTATCATTTATTGGCAGGTTCTATGGCTTTTTTTTATTTGTTTTTCTAGAGGTTTTATGTGTCTTAATACTTATAAATAACAGCAACTTTCATAGAGCAAGCTTTTTTTCTTCTTCTAACAGCATCATTGGTGATTTTTATAATTTTTCTACTAATGTTAGAGATTATTTTAATTTAAAATACGCTAATGAGAGTTTAGCAGAGGAAAATGCTAAGTTAAAAGCAGCACTTAACGATGCACAATATCATAATAGATATGAAGTCTACACAAGAAAAAACTTAGAATATGAACAATTATATACTTATATACCAGCTAAAATAATAAATAATTCAGTCAATAAATTAAATAATTATATCGTTTTAAATAAAGGGAAATTACAGAACATTACATCTGAAATGGGTGTCATAAGCGAAAACGGTATAATAGGAATTGTCATAAGTTCATCTCAGCATTATTCATCCGTAATGTCTATACTACACAAAGATATTAGACTTAGTGCTAAACTTAAAAGCAGCAACTTATTCGGATCTATTTCATGGAAAGGTAAAGACCCAGCTATAGTTAATTTAGATGATATTCCACAACATGTAATTGTAAAAAAAGGGGATACAATAGTTACCAGCGGATTTTCTGCTATTTTCCCGGCGGATATTACTATTGGCTTTATTGCTAATTATACTAAACAACCCGGAACTAATTTTTATAATATTGAAGTAAAACTGGCTACTAATATGCAACAAGCAAAATATGTGTATATAGTAAACCATTTAATGAAAGAAGAAATTAATAGTATTCAAGAAGATGACATAGAAAATAATGACTAAAAGCTTAACCCAGCACACATTTAAGTTTGTTATTTTAATATTCGTACAGATAGTTATTTTAAATAATTTAAATCTAAATGGATATATAAATCCTTACATATATCCGCTTTTTATAATTTTGCTACCTCTTAATATTAGTCATTGGGCTATATTATTGTTAGGGTTATTCACAGGCATTACTGTCGGAATATTTACAAATACAGCCGGAATTCATGGGGCAGCAACGGTTTTTTTAGCTTTTATGAGGCCATATATTTTACGTTTTCTATCTCCAAGGGCAAGTGAAGATGAAAGTGAAATTAATCTCGGTACAAATAATTTTGGAGCTTATTTGCTATATATCTCCGTGTGTACGCTTCTTCATCATATTGTATTTTTTTATTTAGAGATACTAAACTTTTCTTATCCAATATATACACTATCTAAAATTACTTTTAGTACAATTTTAAGTATTTTTTGTATGCTCATTTACAGTCTTATATTAAGAGCCTATTATATAAAACGATAGCTAGATGGATAATTTTAAATCTAGGAAATATATTATCGTGGGAATTTTTATTGCTATTCCATTTATATTTTTGATCAAGTTAGCCTCTATTCAAATATTTGATAAATCATATAGAAAACTTGCAAATGATAATGTTATTCGAGAAATTATTAATTATCCTACTAGAGGTTTAATATATGATAGAAATAACGAATTAATAGTATATAATGAAGCTACTTATGACTTAATGGTTGTTCCGGCAAATACATCGAAAGATTTAGACCTCTCTCATCTAAGTACTTTTCTTAAAGTTGAAAGAAGTGAATTAGAAGCAGCCTTAGCAAAAGCTAAATCCTATTCTCGCTATAAGCCATCTGTTGTAGTGAAGCAAATATCAGCAGCCATGTATGCTCATTTTCAAGAGCATTTATATAAGTTTCCGGGATTTTATACACAGACAAGGACTCTTAGAAAATATCCTCATCAAGCTGCAGCTCATATTTTAGGATATATTGGTGAGGTTAATGAAAAGCAAATAGAAGCCTCTAATAAATACTATCAACCTGGAGATTATATTGGCATTAATGGCTTGGAGAGTAGTTATGAAAGAATTTTACGAGGCACTCGTGGCAAGAAATATGTATTTGTAGATGTTCATGGTAGAGTGCAGGGAGATTTTCACGGAGAATATGTACAATCTTTAGATCCAATAGCAGGTAATAATATTTATTCTACCATTGATATTAAACTCCAAATGTTTGGAGAAAAATTGATGCAAAATAAAAAAGGAAGTATTGTAGCTATAGAACCTACTACAGGAGAAATTTTAGCTATGGTAAGTAGTCCTGCTTATGATCCCAATCTTCTATCAGGTGCGTCAAAAGGGGTGAATTTTAAAATATTAAGTCAAGATAAACTTATCCCTTTATATAATAGGCCTATCATGGCTCAATATTCTCCGGGTTCTGTATTTAAGACAATTATGGGTATAATTGGATTAGAGGAGGGGGTTATTACTGATAGAACTATTTATCATAGTAGAGGTGCTTATTATTCTAGAGGGTTAAGAGTAGGGGATCATGCCCCGCCCGGATTATATAACGTAACTAAAGCGATACAACTTTCAAGTAATGCATATTTCTGCGATTTATTTGAAAAGATATTAAACCAAAAAAAATATGGTTCGGTTGAACAAGCATTTATACAATGGAAATCATATTTAGATGCTTACGGAATGGGTCAAAAACTTGGTATTGATATACCTAATGAAGTAAAAGGCCTTACACCGAGCAATGAATATTACAACAAAATTTACGGAAAAGGCCGCTGGAAAGCCCCTACTATTATTTCCTTAAGTATAGGGCAGGGAGAATTATTGGTTACGCCTTTGCAGCTTAGTAATCTCATGGTTGTTTTAGCCACTCGAGGTTATTATATTACTCCTCATCTAGTATCAGACGTGGCTCAAAATGATACTAAATTAAAGCTAAGGTTGCAGAAACATCAGTTGCCAATTTCACAAGATAATTTTGACATCGTTATAAATGCTATGGAAGATGTAGTTACGCAAGGTACTGCACGTATTGCAAAAATAGACGACATTATTATATGTGGCAAAACCGGTACAGTTGAAAACCCACACGGGGAAGATCATTCAATATTTGCGGCTTTTGCTCCTAAAGATAATCCTCAAATTGCTATAGCTGTAGTGGTTGAGAACTCGGGATATGGATCTACTTGGGCTGCTCCTATTGCAAGTTTAATGATTGAGAAATATTTGACTGATTCAATTCGTACTAATCGACTCTGGTTAAGAGATCGAATTCTAAAAGCTAATTTAATTAATCCAGATAGTGAGACGTAGTAATGTATTTAAAGAGCTAGATTGGCTAACCATTGCTTTATATCTGATATTAGCAGTTATTGGTTGGTTTACAATATACTCTGCTGCTTTTTCTGAAGAAAATCCAAGTATATTTGATTTTACACAAAGCTATGGGAAACAATTTATCTGGCTAGTAATATCCTGTATTATAGGAATAGGAATTGTGGTGGTAGATAGTAAATTTTACCATTCTTTCTCTTATTTAATATATGGGATTTCTGTTTTATTATTAATAATGGTATTATTTATGGGCCGTAAAGTTTCCGGTTCTATGTCGTGGTTTGAAATCGGCCCTATTAGAATTCAACCATCTGAGTTTGCAAAATTTGGAGCTGCACTTGCATTGGCAAGATTCTTAAGCTCTTACAATTCAAATATTGTAAAATCATTAAAAGATCGGTTATTAGTTTTAATTATAATTTTTTTACCGTCTG
Source organism: Chitinophagales bacterium (assembly GCA_965213575.1). Taxonomy (GTDB): domain Bacteria; phylum Bacteroidota; class Bacteroidia; order Chitinophagales; family JAUHXS01; genus JAUHXS01. Next base: position 165,555 of record CBDBZN010000016.1, read on the forward strand.
TTTTGATCATCATCCAAGGGGATACCGGATCAGCACTTGTATTTACTGCTTTAATTTTAGTTCTTTATAGAGAAGGTTGGCCCGCATATCAATTAGTTTTTGTAATTCTTATTGCAATTACCGGTGTAATTGCATTGTTGATTGACAAATTTATTTTAATCGGCATCATATTACTATTAGGGGCGGCCATAATATATTTTATCAGGAAGAAAAAACAAATGATTATAGTAACCGTAGCCGGGTTAGTAATTTTATGTTCTTTTGTATATACAGTGGATTATTCTTTTAATAACATTTTAAAACCATATCAGAAAGAACGGATAAATGTTTTATTAGGCAAAAAAGTAGATCCGAGAGGAGCAGCCTATAATGTTAATCAATCAAAAATAGCTATAGGTTCCGGAGGATTTATAGGTAAAGGATTTATGAAAGGCACACAAACAAAATTTAATTTTGTGCCTGAGCAGAGTACAGATTTTATTTTTTGTACTATAGGAGAAGAACAAGGGTTTGTTGGTAGTTTATTAGTACTTGGATTATTTACTGCTTTATTAATAAGAATAGTATTTCTGGCAGAAAGACAGAAGCAAAACTTCAGTAGAATGTATGCATACGGAGTTGCGAGTATTATTTTTATTCATATTGTCATAAATATAGGTATGACTATTGGATTAGCTCCGGTTATCGGTATACCTTTCCCGCTTATAAGCTATGGTGGCTCTTCTTTGTTCGGCTTTACTATTCTTTTATTTATTTTGCTGAAACTAGATGCTGACAGGAAAGAAGTATTGGGATAAGAATCAAAATCTAGTTACGCGAACATAAAAGGCTTTAATTTCCTTTTTCTGTATCGTAAATAACTTCTTCCAGCTCTCCAAGCACTCTAAATTCTGTTCTCCTATTTTTTTGTCTTCCTTCTGGATTATCCGAACCATCAGAATTCTCATTTGGTGCGATAGGTTCTTCTTCTCCATAACCTTTAGCACGCAATCTTTCTTTCTCTACACCCGCAGCAATTAGGTAATTAACCACACTTTCTGCTCTTTTTTGGGAGAGCTCTAAGTTATAAGCATCGTTACCTTTATTATCAGTATGAGAACCGATTTCTACTATAAGCCTTGAGTTTTCATCAGCTAATAATAAATCAGCTAAGGTGTCAATAGTTAATTTAGATTCAGGGCGTAAAGTAGCTTTATCAAAATCATATAATATATTGTGTAAGACAATTTTATCTGTTTTCTTACGAAGTAATAAGTTTCTGGTAAGTGTTGTAGACGTTGTAATTCCTTGTGTAGAAACATATTTAAAATCAGCAATATATCCTTCTTTAGAAGCCACAACTTTATAATATTTTTCCGGATTTAAATCGAAATGGTACATTTTGTTTTTCATGATTGTATCATTAGGATCGCTTTCTATTGTAAAGCTTTCAATCAATACATCATCTCCTTCGATGATTTCTATACTAGAAGATTGTTTCTTATTATTTTCTTCTACCACTACTTCCGGATCTACATTGGTAATATATAGTGAAACTTTGGCAGAATCAAATGTGGTTTTAACCATATCGTCTGAATATCCATACACTAGCCCTTCTAGATCTATGTATATTCTATCATAATATTCAAAGCTAAATATATCATCACAACAATGCGGATGTTTTAAAGCGATACTTCCATCTCTGTTAGATACTAGATAGCCACCTGTTGTTTTTTCGTTTACCGTAAAAAACATGTCGTCTACGCTGGTATTAATAGGCGAACCCATGTTTTCTGCTTTAGCCCATTTTCGCAGCTGTCCGTTAGTAACATACACATCATATCCTCCCATGCCCTCAGGAGAATTTGAACTGTAATAAAAAGAATTAGTTTTAAGGTCAAAAAACGGAGAAATTTCATCTCGTTCTGTATTAACTCTTCTGCCTAAGTTAGTTACATCTTCAAAAGGAGCATCATAAGGCCCGTCTAAAGGACGTGTAGCATACCAAATGTCCCATCCACCTTCAGAATCATCTTCTCTATTAGAAGAGAAATATATCACTTCTATTTTCTTTCTTCTATAAGTTGAATTTACAGAAATTGGATGTCTGTTTGAATTGTCATCTTCATCTAATCCTTTTACAACAACAGGTTCTTTCCAATTTCCATTTTCATCTTTTTCTGTAACATATATTGTTATTTTAATATTATTACTATTATCATCTTTAACTGACCTCGTAAAAAAGAATCTCTTTCCATCAGATGAATAAGCTCCACTGCCGGTATGGTCGATGTCACTATTTATTGGACCCGGAAAAGGTTTTGCTTGAGCAAATAAGGAGTCATTAATGCGTTCAGCTTTATAAATTTTAGCTATATATCCTAATTGGGCTAAGTCTTGTTGTGATTGGGAATCAGCAGAAACTGTAATAAAGCTATCAGCCCGCACCGATGAAAATATCAACTCATTACCTTGAGCTATTGGAGAAAATTCAGTATTAGCAGCATTAACTGTTTTGCTTAAATGATTTACACGAATTGCTTTGGGGTTAGCTAACGATTCTTGAGCAAATTCTATCCCTTTTATCTCCTCTCTAGCTTGCTTTTTATAATAACTGGCTTCTTGATTGTCTTTAAATGCTCGAGACCTGCCTGAAAATGCCTTAAACTGATTTATCGCCTCATCATATTTACCATTCATCTTAAGCATCATTGGATACATGAAATAAGATTTTGGGTATTCATCCCCATCTTCATCCATCACCTCTTTATAGCGTTCTTCGGCTTCATGAAAATCTCTAATTTCATATGAAGTTTCCGCTAGTTTATATTTTACTTGAGTTAAATCAGGCTTTTCTTCTAAAACATCTTTATAATATTTCGCAGCTACATAATAGTTTGCAGTCTGAAAGGCATAGTCGCCCGCTTTTAATTTCTTTTTCCAACTTAAATTTTTCTTCTTTTTCTTCTTTTTTGCAGCTGCTTCACTAAATGAGGATGTTCCTTCAGAAATAGAATAAGCAGTTACATTATTAAATATAGATGTAGCTGCTATAGCTAGTATAATAACGGGTTTTATCACTATAAAAATTCTTTATTTATTAAATAATATTAAAATCTCAAACAAGGAACAATCACCTCATCAATGGATTGGAAAATAGGTAAAATAACTACAGCACCTATCTCATAACTTTTTGCATTCTTGACATTATCTAAATTAGAACCGGATAAACCATGGACATTTGTATCATAGCTGAATCCTACTCTAATCTTTTTTACTTCCATACCAAAAGACAGTACTACGGATTCTTTTATACGGTACCAAGCACCTCCCCAAATAGTTAATCCTATAGAGTTATTAAGGTGATAGCCTATATTAGAACCTAAGAAAATATCGCTGGATTTAGATTGAGTTAATATTCTTAAGCCCGGTTCTAAAGTGATTTTAGGATTTAAGTCATATTCTGCACCTAGTAAATATACAGGTTTGACGCTTCTTCTATTAACCCCATTACTTGTAGGTTCATAAAAAGATTCTTTCGGTTGTATGATGTTATCAAATACTAATCCTGCATTTAATTTTAATACATCACTTGCTTTAAAAAAATAATTAAATCCCAAGTTAACGTTGAAATAGCTTAAGGATGAATTAAACATTTCGTTGGATTGATTACTAAAACTAGCAGTTCCTTGATCATATTGGTCACCAAATATAAGTTTAGTTTGATCTACTGATTTTTGAACATATCCTAATTGAACGCCGAAGGATAACGTGTGTCTTTGATCATCATCTAAATTTTTATGGTATGCGCCTGATAGCATGATATGTTGAGTGCTTAAAATTCCACCTCCTTCATTATCATTAGCTATATAAATGCCAGCACCAATGGCATCACTGCTTGCAAAAGCTACTTCTATAGGCATATCAAACGATATGGCAGGTGTAGAGAATAATGAATTTCTATTACCCCATTGGCTTCTATAGATAGCAGAAAAACGATAATCTCCCGGAAAAAAACCTGTTAACGCAGGATTTAACACTAAAGGGGAAAGATTATATTGTGAAAATCTTAAATCCTGGGCTTTTGTTATTTGTGTTGCCCCAAATAAAACTATTCCAATCAGGGCAGTGTGTATAAATTTATGCATAATGAAGTTTTGCTATGTGTAATTTATGTGTTTTTTAAATTAAACAAGGTTAGTTACTCAAAATTAGAAATTTTCTCCAAAATACCTAATTTATTTAGCTCTAAAATTATTATAATTTATTTAGCTAATATAAATCTTCCATCCACCACGACTGCTTGCTGATCTAATCCAATGCCTTCGGCAATATATACATAAGCACCTATTGGTTGCTTTAATCCGTTATATTTACCATCCCATCCCAGGTTCAAATCATTTGTTTCAAAAATTAAGTTACCCCACCTGTTATACACTTTTAAATAAGATAGCTCTTGAAGGTTAATGGATATTATGTTGAAGAAATCATTTTTACCATCACTATTAGGGGAGAATATACTTGGTGCAAGAATAAATCCCTTACAATCTTCGTCTACACCACTGTTTACAGTAGCTACATCCGAGCATCCGGTAATTGTATTTGTAATAGTAAATGTGTAAAACTTTTCACCATTTACCATGATGGTAGTTTGGGTGTCCGTGTTACCGGTAGACCATGCATATTCCTGTCCAAAACCAGTGCCGGTTAGTGTAAACTCCAATCCTCTACAAAGTAAAGTGTCTTGAGTTAAAATTTCAGCGCTAACTAAAGGGAAATTAACACGGTCTTGTATTTTAACTACCATTATCACAATCATTCAGTTCTGTAGTGCTTTGAGGGTCGGGATCAATTCATCATCCCAATAAACTTTAAGTTTTACTCCTGCAGCTTTAGATATTAAGTATAATATTTGTTTGATAATAAAGATACAAAAAATTGTTGTTAGATAGAATACCTTCTTGCTGAAGCTTTTTCCTACATTTGCGTTGGATCAATAAATAATTAAACATATTTTTCAACAAAAAATTCATGCTGAGGACTCATACTTGCGGAGAATTAAATATAACTGATATTAATAAAACAGTAACGCTAGCCGGCTGGGTACAAAAAAGCCGCGATTTAGGGGGTATGACATTTACTGATTTAAGAGATCGATACGGCATTACGCAATTGGTATTTAATATGGATGTTAATCCTAAGTTATGTGAGCAAGCTCGTAAACTTTCTCGAGAATCTGTAATATCCGTCACCGGGACAGTAGCGGAGAGAAGTAACAAAAATAAAAATATCCCTACAGGAGAGATTGAAATACTCGTTGCCGAACTTAAAGTTCTCAATCCTGCCAAAACTCCGCCTTTTACTATTGAAGAAGATACAGATGGTGGGGAAGAAATAAGGATGCAATACCGGTATTTAGATTTACGAAGGAATGTAATGCGAAAAAATCTGGAACTTAGGCATAAGGTGGGAATTGAGATACGGAAATACTTAGATAAGATCGGATTTCTGGAAGTAGAAACACCTTTTCTTATCAAATCCACTCCGGAAGGCGCGCGAGATTTTGTTGTTCCTTCCCGTATGAATGAAGGAGAGTTTTATGCATTACCGCAGTCTCCGCAGACTTTCAAACAATTGCTTATGGTGGCAGGCTTTGATAAATATTATCAAATAGTAAAGTGCTTCAGAGATGAGGATCTACGAGCTGATCGTCAGCCTGAGTTTACGCAGTTGGATTGTGAAATGTCATTCGTAGATCAAGAAGATATTTTGTCGACTTTTGAAGGATTGGCTAAACATCTTTTCAAAACAATTTTAGATGTTACTATTACCGGCTTCCCTCGTATGCCTTATACAGAAGCCATGCAAAAATATGGTTCTGATAAGCCGGATACTCGTTTTGAAATGCTTTTCACTGAGTTAAATGATGTTGCTCAAGACAAAGGCTTCCAAATATTTGATAAGGCAGAGCTGGTGGTGGGTATTTGCGCTAAAAACTGTGCTGAATACACTAGAAAACAATTGGATGAATTAACAGAATTTGTAAAAAAACCTCAAATTGGTGCTACCGGATTAGTGTATGTTAAACACAATCCTGATGGATCTTTTAAATCTTCTGTAGATAAATTTTATCATCAAGATATACTTAAAGCCTGGGCAGAAAAATTTAATTCGCAACCGGGAGATTTAATGTTGATTTTAGCCGGTAACAGTGATAAAACTCGAAAAGCACTCTCGGAACTACGATTAGAAATGGGTATACGATTAGGGTTGAGAGATCCTAAAAAGTACGCTTGCCTGTGGGTAACAGATTTTCCTCTTTTAGAGTATGATGAAGAAACACAGAGATATTATTCTATGCATCATCCTTTTACTTCTCCAAAAGCAGCGGATATTGGCCTTCTAGAGGAAAATCCGGGAGATGTTAGAGCAAATGCCTATGATTTAGTGATCAATGGTGTAGAAATAGGCGGTGGCTCTATAAGAATTCACGATAAGGCACTTCAAAAGAAAATGTTTAGAATTCTTGGATTTACTGATGAGGAGGCTCAAGAACAGTTCGGGTTTTTGATGAATGCTTTTGAATATGGAGCTCCTCCACACGGGGGTGCTGCATTTGGCTTTGATAGATGGGTTGCTTTATTTGGAGGCAAAACAGATATTAGAGAATTCATAGCCTTTCCTAAAAATAATGCAGGACGAGATGTGATGATCGATGCTCCGGCAAAAATTGATCCGGCTCAATTGAAAGAGTTAGGACTTGCTATTAAATCTAACCCGGAGATAATTAAGAATAGATAGTTTGTGATAAGCTTTTATTCTTTTGCTGATGCATAATTAAACAACCTGCTGTAATGAATAAATCCTGAAGCTTTAGTCATATTCTTTATAATAATATGTAAGCCGAGTTTGAACTTTTAGTTAATGTAATTAATTATATATATTAATGAAAATAGGCATAGTATGTTATCCTACATATGGAGGTAGTGGTGTAGTAGCCACAGAATTAGGCAAGGGCCTAGCATGTAAAGGCCATCAAGTTCATTTTATCGCCTATAGGCAACCGGCACGGCTTAACATTTTTCATGAAAATCTATATTTTCACGAGGTAGCTGTTGCTAAATATCCGCTATTTGAATATCCTCCTTACGAAACTGCTTTAGCTAGTACGTTAGTAGATGTTATCACACATGAGAAATTGGATGTGTTACATGTGCATTATGCTATTCCGCATGCCGCTTCAGCTTACATGGCTCGGCAAATTTTAAAGCAAAATAATATCGACATACCGATAGTTACTACTTTACACGGTACTGACATCACTTTGGTAGGTAAAAATAAAACTTATGAGCCGGTGGTTTCATTTTCTATTAATGAATCAGATATTGTTACAGCAGTTTCAGAGAGCTTAAAACAAGACACTTACAAATCATTTTCGGTTAATAAAGAAATTGAAGTGATCCCCAACTTTATTGATTTTACAAAATTTAATAAAACAGATAAGCAGCATTTTAAAAAAGCTATTGCTCCAAATGGAGAAAAGATATTGATTCATATTTCAAATTTTAGAAAAGTAAAACGGGTTGGAGATGTAGTTAAAATTTTTCATGAAGTTTCTAAAAATATTGCTACAAAGCTCCTTTTAGTTGGTGATGGCCCTGAACGTAACAATATTGAACAAATGTGTCGGAATTTAAATGTTTATAATGATGTTCGGTTTTTAGGTAAACAAGAAGCAGTTGACGAACTGTTAGCTGTATCAGATTTATTTCTTATGCCTTCAGAATCAGAAAGCTTTGGATTAGCTGCTTTAGAAGCAATGGCATGTGGTGTTCCTGTAATATCTTCCAACATTGGGGGTATTCCTGAGTTAAATATTGAAGGAAAAACAGGCTATTTAAGTGATGTAGGCGATGTAAGGAGTATGGCTAAGCAAGCCATTAAATTATTGCAAGATGATGTTCTATTAGCTGAGTTTAAAATAAACGCTTATGCACAGGCAGAGCAGTTTAATATTAATAAAATATTACCGCTCTACGAAAAGCTTTATGAAAAGGTGGTGTAATATTTAAAATGAATGGCTTTAAAACTTATAATAAGTAGTTATAATTTATTATCTTAATTTTAAAATCATGATTATGTATAAGAAAACTTTATCTTTTTTAATTCTATTTTCTATCCTCGTCAATTCTTTTACTATTAAAGCACAAGATGATGAGTGGCTAGACGATATTACGGATTTAGTTGGTTTAGATAGTGTTTTAGGTTTACGTATAAACGTAGTAGATATCAATAATGACATGTATCCTGATATTGCCATCATTAAGTCTTTAATAGTACATGAGGGGACAAAAGGTAAAGCTAGAATATTCTTAAATGAGCAAGATCCGACATCCAGTAACGAGCAAGACCGAGTATTTGTTGAATTTACCGAAGCTTCTAAAATCAATACTGCTGTGGGAGACCCAACAGAATTGCGGAGAATTGATGAAATGACGTTTGCAGATATAGATAATGATGGAGACAATGATGTGATTACCGGAATATGGCATTATACCGAAAGTAATGTATCCCACTTATCAGACCGATGTGAAGTCATGTTAAATGATGGTGCAGGACACTTTACTCATGTAGCTGATGACGGATTAGAAGGGCTCGGGCTGATTAGTGCGTCCGGATTTTCTTTCTTAGATTATAATGCTGATGGATTTTTAGATGTGTATGTTGCGACTTATTTTCAAGATTATCGGACCAGCAGATTTGAGCAAGACTTTCTCTTGCAGGGAAATGGAGATGGTACATTTACTGATGTTTCTTTTACAGCCGGTATCGGCTTTATTGAGTTTCCAATGCAAGGCGCTTCTGTCACAGATTGGAATAATGATGGACATCCGGATATTTTAACGTCTCCATATTGTAGAAGTGATGGTAGCTTATGGAAAAATAATGGAAATGGGACGTTTACAGATGTTGCTGCTAGTGTGGGATACAATGCTAGAACAATGACGGGAGATGTAGATCAGTCAGGACCTCGAACATTATGTCAGTGGGGAGCTATTCCACATGATTTCGATAATGATGGAGATATAGATATTTTACATGTATCAGTCCATGGTGGTATTGATCCCGGAGAAGGAAGGTCTGTCATTGCCGTTAATAAAGGTGAAGCTGAGGATTATGAATTGGAGTGGGATTTAGATAGATTAATAAGAAACAATCCTCAATCTTTTCATCTCGGAAATACTGACGGCTTATGGATTGATATTGATAATGATATGCTCTCTGACGTTGTTATGGCTGAAGCTGAATATATAAACTCTACGGATAGACTTTATATTTACCACCATCAAGCAGATCACATCCTTGAAGATATTACGCTTGATTTACGATTATTGGGTATAAAATCACCTCACAGCATGGAATCTTTTGACTTTGATCGAGATGGTGATAATGATATTCTTACCAGCTCTAATAGAACTGCCGGGTCATTTAATCGCGATGAAAATTGTCAATTAGTAGTTTTAGAAAACGCGATTGGCAATGAAAATAATTGGGTTACTATAAAATTAGAAGGAAATCAGAACATGAATAGAAATGCGATTGGAGCTAAAATTAAAGTGACTGCCGGCGGAGTTACGCAAACCAAAGAAGTACAGGCTGGATATAGCCATTTTGGGGGCCAGTCTCCTTTTTACATCAACTTTGGGTTAGGTAATAATCCGAGCATTGAAAAAGTTGAAGTTATATGGCCTTCTAATATTGCTTCTCCTACAGTCATTAATAATTTACACACAAATCAATTTATGACTATAAGTCCAGATGGATTTGTAGGTCGAGATGAAATTAATTTGAGTCAAGAAAACAAATTGTTTTATCCTAACCCGGCAATTGATAATATTAGAATTCAAGAACAATATCAGGATTATTTAATAGAGGTATATAGCTTATTAGGTGACTTAGTATATACTGCTCCTAAAAATCAACAAAATATTAGTATTGGTAAAATTGCTGCCGGAGTATATATGATACAATTTATAAAAGGTAATGACGTACTAGTCGAGCGACTGGTGATTCAATAAAAAATTTAAAGGTGAGAATTAAAAACGCTTTTTTTTTATTAAGCTTTTGTAGTATTAGTTTACTATTAGTGCGCTGCAAACAAGAAACGAATCATGAGTTTCCCCCTGAAGCATCTTTTACATATACAATAAATAGTTTAACAGTAAATTTCAATAATACTTCTACAAATGATCCTAGTACATTGTTTTGGGATTATGGAGATGGCACATCCGGTACTGCTATGAATCATACATATATAAAAGATAGTACCTATATAGTTACGCTAACCGCTATAAACGACGCAGGTGAAGATCAAATAAGTCAGAGCATAGTTGTTGCAGAAGAATTACATCTGATTGAAATTAAAACTGATTTTGGCGATATGATCATGTGGCTATATGATGAAACGCCACTTCATAAAGAGAACTTTTTAACTTTAGCAGATAGCGGTTTCTACGACAGTACTACTTTTCACCGGATCATCAATGGTTTTGTCATACAAGGAGGAGATCCGAACAGTAAAGATAATGATCCCACAAACGATGGTATCGGAGGCCCCGGTTATGAGATTGATGCAGAAATAAACAGTGATTTAACACACGTATATGGTGCAGTAGGAGCTGCCAGAATGCCTGACAATGTCAACCCTTTAAAAAAATCTAATGGATCACAATTCTATATTGTAGAATCTCAGAATGGGGCTCACCAACTAGATGATGATTATACAGTTTTTGGTATCATTATAGATGGTATGGAAGCTGCAGAGATAATAGCAACGCAACCTAAAGACGGAGCCGACCGGCCCATTAGTGATATTAGGATGGACGTGAATGTTATTACCAAAACCAGAACAGAACTTGCTGATGAATACGAATTTGAATTATAGGTTTCAACTTTACCCCACGCTAGTTTGTATTTTCTTGATTTAATTTCCCTCCTTATATTGCCTACCTTTACAGGATGACGAAATTAAGCATAAACATTAATAAGTTTGCGACGCTGCGTAATGCTAGAGGTGGCAATTTGCCCGACATTGTTCAAGCTGCTAAAGACTGTGAAACATTCGGAGCGCAAGGTATTACTGTCCACCCCCGGCCGGATGAACGTCATATCCGATATCAAGATGTACTTGACCTAAAACCTGTTTTGTCTACAGAATTTAATATTGAAGGATATCCATCACCTAAATTCTTAGATTTAATTAAAAAAATTAAGCCAGCACAATGTACTTTAGTCCCAGATCCTCCGAATGTACTCACTTCCAATCAAGGCTGGGATACGTTGAAAAATAAAGAACTGTTACATGAAGTTATTAAAGAACTTCACCTTTATAATATTCGAGTTTCTTTATTTATTGATCCGATAGAGCAGTTTATAGAAGGTGCCGCTAAAGTAGAAGCGGACAGAATAGAGTTATATACCGGCCCATTTGCTGAAAATTACTCTACTCATCCCGCAAAAGCGATTGAGCCATATGCTCAAGCTGCTAATTTTGCTCGAACCATTGGTTTGGGTATGAATGCGGGCCATGATTTGAACTTAGAAAATTTAAAATTTTTAAAAGAAAATATTCCCTTTTTGGATGAAGTATCGATTGGGCATGCGTTAGTTTGCGATGCTTTATATCTTGGATTAGAAAAAACGATTAAATCTTATTTGAATTTATTGAAGTAATGATGCTTTTATCAAGATTACCTTAAAACAGTAATATTACCGGAATATTTGTCTTTTTGGTTAACTATAATGCGATAAATATAAACATCATTTGCAGCTATATCTTTATTACGGTATAAGCCTTTCCATCTTTCTGATATATCCTTAGTTTTAAAAATCAAATTACCATGTCGATCATAGATATACAATTCGTAAGAATCATAGCTACCTAGCAAAATAGGATTAAAAGAAGGATTTTCATCTGCTACAGCATTCGGAATAAATAAAGTGTAGCTAGTATCTTCACATAAGCCTTCATCAATTACTGTAATAGTTGTATCAAATTGTTCTATACAGCCATTATACAATCCTGATATTGATATGGTATATTCGGTAGTAGCCATAGGACTGACAATTATTTTGGGAGAGCTGTCTCCCGTACTCCAAGTATATTCTCCTCCTCCACTGGCAAGTAAAAAAATAGAGTCCTCTGCACAAGAAAATATAGTATTGTCACTTACTTCAAAAGTAAACTCATCTTGTGGAATGTTAAATCTTGTTATAAAAAAATGACTATCCCATGCTCCATCAGAAGTAACCGTACTATCATAAAACGCCTCTCCCATTTTTTTTAATGGAAAATTATCTAATTCTGATACATTCGTAACGTTCCACAGGGCACCTGTTAAATATAATTTGTGCCTATTATCCATCGTTAATCGAGCACGTCTTTCTTCTGTATTACTTCCAAAATAAGTTGCCCAGGTAAGTTCACCTTCTGAAGAAAATTTACCTAAATAAAGGTCTGATTTTACACCTTGATCCAATTGACTATCAAAAAAAACCTCATCTACCGGTTCTTGAACCGGCATATTTTCAGATCCTTGTACTTCAATGGCAAAATATAAATTATCACATTGATCCACATACAAAGCCTGATTACTTGTGGGCGATTCCCCACCCACATCACCGAAATAAGTACTCCACAAAAGTTTATCATTACTATTAAATTTAGCGAGAAAAGCATCTGTATTACCATTGAAATCAGGATCATTATAGTATCCTTTTGCATTTTTTATAGGAAAATTATCTGATTTAGTTGATCCGATTATAAATAAATTATCTTCACTATCGAATGCTAATGAGTGTATATAATCTGCTTCCCTTCCTCCAAAAAAAGTACTCCATATAAGTTCATGAGCTTTATTGAGTTTAACGATAAAACCATCTCCAATACCTTCCCCATAGGTATCTAATACAAAACTTCCCGGATGTTCTACAATAGGGAAAACACCTTGATCAGTATACCCCACTATATAAATATCCTCATTATTATTCACGATTATATCGTTGGGATAAATGTGGCCATTAGGCATATCGCGCCCATCATTATAATAGGTTGACCATATTAATTCATATGATGAATTAAACTTAGCGATGAACATTTCAAGGCCTTCAGTAGGTAATCTATCAGCAAAAAATCCATCGGCATTCTGTAAAGGGAATAGATTCTCGGCTCTCGTATTCCCACTTATTAAAATATTTTGCTGTGCATCTACTGTAACTGCCGTAATAGCATTACTTATATCCCCCCCGAAAAAAGTAGACCATAGCCTTTGGCTATTTTTATTAAATGCTAATATCCACCCTTCCGAACCTTCATAGGTTATACTTATATCCGGAGCCATATAGGTCTGCATATATCCTGTAATAGGTGGATGTAAAGGAAAATCTTCCGAAATGGTAGTGCCTACTAAATATATGTTGTCATGTGAATCTACGGTAGATGCCCATACCTGATCATATTTTGTACCTCCATAATAAGTATTCCATAAAAGGGTACCACTGCTGTCGAATTTTGTTATAAAAATATCTGCTGAAGGCAAAAATCCATTACCCATAAATGTTCCTGTATAAAAATCCAGATCACCTTCTAGAACAGGGAAATCGAAAGATCGAGTGAGCCCGGAAATTATCAGGCTATTTTCGCTATCGGTGATAGTTGTTTCTTGAAATGAAGATTGAAATCCACCATCAAATAAAGTTGACCACTCTATAGGCGGGTCTATTACTAATATTTTATTCTTATTAATAGGCTCATCGATTGATATACTTACTTCTTTTGCAAAGTAATCATCCGACTTTTTATTGCTTTTCTCCATATTATATATAGATGATAGGCTGACTGACGTCGAAGTAGTCAAATAATTAGCTGGTACCTGATCGTTTACTAAATTGTTTTTTTGCTGATAATAACAAGTTAACTGTCCTTCTTGTAATTCATTTAATGGAGTTTTTATGGTAATTTGATCTTCGTTTTCTACTTTAATATCACCTGCACCGATATATCTTAATTTTATATTCTTATAATTTCCTCCGGGGTAAATAATAAAGGAATATTTAAATGCGCCTCTATCAAGTGTTAGTTCCCAGTCTATATTAGGATAAACTTCTTTAATAGTAATTTTTTTATAGCTCTGAACACCCATTATTCCTTCCGGACATTGTGGTAGAAAATAATTATTTACCACTTGTAGTGTGTTTTCTGAAATAATATTTGAAGGATCAATATTAGCATTCACCAGGCTTACATCAAACCTTTCCCAGCTAGAATTAGCACTATCAGCATCGGAATAATTAATAAAAGAATAAGTCAATCCGGTTTTAGTAATATATACATCTAATCCCGGCGAAGATGTTTTAAAATAAACATACGGTATTGGATTGCCTTTTATGTCTTGCAATTGGCCTTTATTTTCTAAAAAAGCACTATAAATATTACCAAAAAGAATATTGGTGCTGATAAAATAACATACCAAACAATTGATTATGTAAAAAGCATTTTTGTAAAAAGATATTTTTGACATATATTTATTCATTAATAAATACTTGCTGTATATACTCTGCACTAGGTATTGCTAGTAAATAAATCCCAGAACTTGGCCAGGTTATATTTAATTCGGCATGCTGATCTAGTTTTCCAGAATAAACTTGTTGCCCGTTGATGCTATAAATTTCGATAAGATTATTTGCAAACTTATTTATCTCGTAGCATGCCAAGTTGCCTTTAGAGTTAATGTAAAAATAAGTTTGTTGATTATTATAAGTATCTATTAAATTAATAGAAGTGTTTGTCCCACTACAACTATCAATCACACTTACAATTACTGTATCTTTTTGTGCGCAATCCAGACTGTCACCTCTATAGCTGGTAACAATAACTATTTGGTCTCCTGCAGTAGAACCACAAAACTCAGGATTCTTAAATGTTTTATCTTCAATAAATTCCGATTCCCAGGTATATATTTGTCCTCCTGTTGGGCCTTTAAGTATAACACAGGAATCTAGGCATGTACTATAATGAGTTTCAGGAATCGTATCAACTTCAGCTAAAGTATATGTTATCTCTCCTTGAATTTCTCCTTCTGATGAAGAATCTGTTTGTTGCACAACTTTTGCAGTAAATGAATTTCCTACCGGACAAACATTTATGTTGTTCATGGAATCTAACTGCGGTTGATATACCTCATTAAAATACCATTTATAATCATGATTTTCCGGATCAAAAGGGTTATCTACTACCAAGCGGAAACATTGGCCTTTGCAATATTCCCTATCCTCTCCTAGAAAAAACTTTTCGTCGCCTGCAAGGGTTATATTAGATAAAACTAAGTTTAAAACTAAAATTAAAAATAATTGTAAATAGCGGTTATGGAGAGTATTCATATAGGGATAATTAGATATATAGTAAATTAATGCATAACAATTTACTTAAAATAAATCATTTAAAAAAATTTAGTGATATTAATAACTGCATTCCCCTCAGCGTCCTCTGCGAGAGACTCTGAGGGATAGGAGTCAGCCAACTGAGGGCGTGACTTCGAGTCACACCCTCAGTTAGTAAGACCTTATAGGTTTTGAAAACCTATAAGGTCTGTGTGAAAATCATTTCCTCTCCAACAACATCACATTTTCTACATGGTGAGTATGAGGAAACATATCCACCGGTTGAATTTGTTTAATCTCATATTCTCCTGACATCAAATGGATATCTCTCGCTTGGGTACTGGGATTACAACTCACGTAAACTATTTTATCAGGGTGAGTTTGTCGTATTTGTTTGACGACATCCTCATGTAATCCTGCTCGTGGAGGATCGACAATTACAACCTCCGGTTTTCCATTTTGGTTGATAAAATCTTGTGTCAACACATCTTTCATATCTCCTGCAAAAAATACAGCATTATTAATATGATTGAGTTGTGCGTTGACTTTAGCATCGGCTATAGCCATCTCAACTTGTTCTATGCCAACTATCTTTTTACAATCTTTTGCTAAAAATAAAGCAATGCTACCAAGGCCGGTATATAAATCATATACTAATTCATTGCCGGACAAACCCGCCATTTTCCTAACTATATTATAAAGCCGAACAGTTTGCTTAGAATTGGTTTGAAAAAATGACTTCGGCCCTATTTGGAAAGTTACATGTTCTAATGTTTCTTCCATATATGGTTTGCCGGCATAATTAATAACATCTAGATCAAAAATAGTATCGTTCTTCTTTCCGTTGATCACATAGTTTAAAGAAGTGATTTCAGGTACTTTTGTATCAAGATGGCCTAGTAACCCTTTGATTTGTTCTTCCGCATCTTCAAAAACTACTAAAATGACCATTACTTCTTTTAAAGTAGATGTACGAACAATTAAATTCCTTAATAAGCCTGTTTGATTTATAATATCATAAAAAGACAGATTATTTTCTAAAGCATATTGCCTTACGGTTAACCGTATTTTATTAGAAACATCTTCTTGCAGGTAACATTCTTCTATGTCAAGCACCTTATCAAAATGTCCGGCAATATGAAAGCCGAGTCCATTTTTATTATCAAAGTTTTGATCTGAATGTATCTCTTCCGGCGTAAGCCATCGCTTATTAGAAAAAGTATATTCCAATTTATTTCGATAATATCTGATCTCTTCACAACCAATGATTGGTTGTATATTGGTTATATCTATTTTTCCTATTCTCGATAGAGCTTGCGCTACAATGCTTTGTTTGTAGGATAATTGCTTTTCATACCGAATGTCTTGCCATTTACAGCCACCGCAATTAGCAAAATGTTGACAAAAAGCCGGGATTCTCTCAGAAGCATATTGGTGAAATTTTAGCGGACGGCCAAGTACAAAATCTTTTTTCTTTCTTGTGACTAATACGTCAACAATGTCTCCCGGTACGGTGTTGTCTACAAAAGCAGCTTTGCCGTTAATCCTTCCAAAGCCTTTGCCTTCCGGGACAATATCTATGATTTCAATATTTTCGAACACTTTCTTTCTCCCCATTTATCTTATTATATTTAAACTGCGTTATCTTTGGTCCAATTATTAAATAATTGAGTCATTTTATTCTCTAACTGATCAATATAAAGATAAATAAACCATTAAAACTTTGGCTAAGTTTTTAAAATTACAAGGCTTTAATTATGTCTGTTTAGGGGCAGGAGCATTTAGTTACGTCATCATGGCAATGTTAGAATTACTTGCATTGGCTAACGATAATATTTTTCATTATCAGCTTCTTATTGGCATTCTAATGTCGATCTTTTTTATATGTGGCCTCATTTATTTTCAAAACTGGTCGGTAAAAATTGAGTTATATAATGTAGAGGAACTGCTTAAATATATTATTCTTTTAAATATTATTACCAGCTTAGCCCTATCATATCGTTTTATCAATTATGATTTTAGCAATTCTACCAGATTAATACTTGATCTCATAGCATCATTTATTGTGAGTGTATGTTTTTTAATTTCAATTGCATTATTGAGGAAGCTTATTTTTATAAGGAAAAGTAAAAGAGTTATTTATTTATGGAGAGCCTTTATAGGGCTGTTGTTGGTTGTAGCATTAAGTAATATAGGCCTATTTTTATCAATCCCAATGTCACTTACATTGATATTGAATATCATGATCATTATTTTATGCCTTCCATTGTCGGTAAATATTAGTTGGTTAGCCTTATTGAGCTTCCGGTCTAAATGGATTTGTCTAGCATTGCTCAGTGTGATCTTATTATTTTTATCTATCACTTTATTAGGAATCATTACGGATAATGAATTGCTTTCATCAACTTACTATAATTATGTTGATAAAAGCTTTATAATTGCTCTAGGTATTTTTATTTATATCTATTGCGTAGTTTCCTTATTAGCAATTATATTTAATCTGCCTATTGCTAAGATACTTGCAGAGCGCGAAGCAGAGTTTAACAGTATCAGGCAAATTCAAGATATTGTACAAGATAATATTTCTAAAAAGGAAATATTTGAGAAGTTATTGACGGTAAGTATTAAAAACACAAAAAGCGAAGCAGGCTGGATATTAAGTAGTAAAAAACAAAAGAAACTTAACTTTTTCAGTAAGATCAATGTCAGTGATGATACATTATATCCGATAGACGGTATCATTAATGTGCTCACTTCTACTTCTAAGTATTACGATCAAATTTATGTACCTAACATTCAAAAGGATGATTCATTTATGCACGTAGATGAACATCATAAATCTTTTGTATTTTTTCCTATTGTTTATCAAAACAAGCTTATTGGGAAAATGGTCTTATTAAAGTCGTATATAAACGGATTTGATGAGTACATGATAAGGCTTGTAAAGACCTATATTGAGCAAACTATTTTATCACTCAGTAAAGCTGAGTTAATAGAAACGGCGATAGAATCGGCTAGATTAAAAGAGGAATTGAACATTGCTCAAGCTGTTCAAAAAAGATTACTACCAAATACTATTCCAGATAATCCTTTTTTTGAAATTGCTGCTCATAGCGAACCTGCCTCTGAGGTAGGAGGGGACTATTATGATTTTACAAAATTAAATGACAATTTATATGCTGCTATAGTTGGAGATGTTTCCGGAAAAGGAATTTCAGCTGCGTTTCATATGGCGGAGATGAAAGGGATTTTTCAATCCCTTACTCAAATAGACCCGGAACCGAAAGCTTTTATTTCTAAGGCAAATGAAGCAATTGGCAGATGTTTTGAAAGAGGCATATTTATTACATTAGCCTATTTATTAATAGATGTAGAAAAGAAAGAAGTAAGATATGCAAGAGCCGGACATTGCCCGTTATTATATTATACGAAAGCTACTAACAGTATTAACTTTTTACAAGATGATGGGCTTGGATTAGGTATTATACAAGGAGAACTGTTTCAGCAGTATATTAATGTATACAGGTTAGCATATGAAACCGGAGATGCAATTATTTTATATACAGATGGCATTACAGAGGCTAGAGAAATGTTAGGAAAAAATAATCTTATCAAGGAATATGGAGATAATCGCCTAAAAAAAATTGCTTATAAGCATATAAAAGATTCGCCGGCCATCATTCGAGACAGTATTATAACAGATTTAAAGTCTTTCCAAGGCGAGATGGTAAAATTCGATGATAGTACTATTATGGTGATAAAATTTAAATAAATTCCGAAACAAATTTTCTAAAGCTTCGTAAAAGGGATAGCTAATGCAGATCAAAAAAAATATTGTTGAGAACTATGTGGTATTTTCAATTATTGGAGAATTAGATGCTAGCTCTTCCATACAGATGGATGATGCCATAAAAGCTGCTTTAATGGATAATCAATACAAAATCTTAATAGATTGTAGCAATTTGGCATATATTTCTTCTGCCGGATTAGGGGTTTTTGTGTCGAATATTGGTGATATTAAGAATAATAATGGAGAGTTGATTTTTTGTAATGTAGGTGATAGTATACTCTCTGTTTTTCAAATACTCGGTTTAGATAAAATTGTTCCTATCTGTGATACGCAAGAAAGCGCGAAAAAACTTTTTAAAAAAGTTAGTGCGAATTAAGCCATTATGGCTTTTATCTACAAGCTAATGGTGATAAAAACAAAATTAACCGTTCCATCTATTAAAGATCACCTTAGTGAAATTCGTACGTTTTTAAGAGAACATTTAAAGGATGTAAATTTATCTGCAGTTGACAAAGATAAAGTTATTCTTGCTATTGATGAGGCATGTGTAAATGCCATGGTGCATGGAAATTTGCTGGACGGCACAAAGCCGGTTGATATTGAACTGGAGATTGATAAAAAATCTTTAAAAGTCAAAATTTGTGATGACGGATGCGGAAGTACTATTATACCAGAAAAGTTTCTCAATAAGGCTATGACAGATATGGTGCAGGAAAAACAGAAAGGAGGAATGGGTTTGAAGTTAATTTACTCTATTATGGATAAAGTAGAATTTTATGTACAAGGGAAAAAAAATATCTGTTACTTAGAAAAGTCGCTATCTTAAAATCTTAAAATCTGTAAAGTTTTTGATATCACCATTTTGAAGTAAAATACTTTCAACTTGTGATTTATTAGGCCCCATATCACACCATAGAACAAATTCTGCTAATTCATGTTTACCGTCTTCCACCTCAATATACACAGATCCATCTGCCTCATTTCTAACGAAACCCTTTAAGCCTAAGATATCTGCCTTTTCTTTGGCGGCTTTTCGGAAATTTACATTTTGCACTTTTCCGGTCACTTTTATATCGTAGTGTGATTTCATTGTTTAAAATTGCTCAAATTATCTAACAACTGCAACTATTAAATAGGGAATTTATGCCCAATTTCTATTGCAAAATGTTGATATTATTTAAGGGCAATAGATTTTATTTTATTAAAAAATTAAGTTATTTTTCTGATAAACGTTCCACATGTAACGTCTGCGTAGGGAAAGCAAATTCTATACCTATTTTTTTGCCTAATTTTAGAATGGATAGTAAAATTTCATGCCGTGCTTCCAGCTCTTCTGTCCAAGATGGTACTTCAAAGAAAATATAAAAAAGAATATTGAGTGAAAAATCAGCCATTTCATTCATATGAATTTCAAAGTAATCCTTTCTGGTTTTAGGGTGATTTTTAACCAGTTCTTTTAATTCTTTAATAAAAACTTCAATTTTTTCAGGGGGCGTATCATAGGTTAAAGCGATATTTGTTTTAAATCTTCTGAATATTCTAACGCCCATATTATCTACTGCCTGATCCGCCAATTTGCCATTTGGGATAGACGTTACGGAATTATAAAATGTGCGAACTCTGGTAGAACGAAATCCTACTTCTTCTACCGTTCCCTCTATTCCCGGCGAGATTATCCAATCTCCCACCTGAAAGGGCCTGTCCACGAAAATCATTATAGAGCCAAAAAGATTTTTGATGGTATCCTGAGCAGCTAAAGCAAAAGCCAAGCCGCCTATCGAAATTCCTGCTAATAAAGCCGTGATATTATAATCTAAATTTTGTAGGATAAATAATATGCCAATAGCTACAACAAAAGCTTTTAAAGCTCTTCTAACTAAAGGTACTAGCTGATCATCTAAGGTAGATTCTGTTCTGTCGGCAAATTTTTGAAAATAATAAGTTACTAAATCCACTGATCGATAAAAGACCAAAATAGCATAAAAAGGAGTTAATATCTTGAGCGCAATGAAAATGTATTTAGAAACCGTAATAGGTAGTTGTAAAATAGGAAAAAGTATAGAGATCAATAACATAATTACAAATAAGCTCAGCGGTTTTGCTATGGGGTGAATGTACTTATCAGTAAGGTCTTTATTGACAAACCGTATACTTACTCTTAATAAAACTCTATCTATAATCCATGCAAGGCACTTATGTAGGATAAAGCTTATTATTATAAGGATTAAAATCCCTAAATACTGCCATAATTCTAAACCCATAAATTTCTTATGTGCATTGCTGGGCAGTAGATTTACCAGTTTATTCGTACCAAAAGGAAAAACTTCTTTATGTAATTCTGGTATCTTTTTAACAGTGTGCTGTGAATACAGCCATTTGTTATTTACCTTCTCCAAGTAAACTGAAGGTAATGAAGTAAATAAAATATATTTTGATTTTTTGCTGTTAGAATCGATGTAATTATTGATATTAGGAATATCGCTTAAATCTACTTCTAAGCCTTTTCCATCTAGTATTTGCTTTAGTTTTATGGCTAATTGTTCATCCTTTAAACTGTTAGTATTTAGTGTTTTAGCTGCAATTTGTGGAATATAAGATTCTTCTTGTAAATATTTTAAATGTGTATACACCGTATTATGCGGGGTAGATAAATCATATTCATATTCCTGAGCAATAAGCGTAATTGGAATACACAATAGAAATAAATGAATACAAATACGTGATAGTTGATACATGTTTGTTACCTTTAATTATTTAAGCAAAGTTACAATTTAAAACAAGGAGGATAAAACTTACACAATGATTACCGAAGAATATCTCCAGTTTTTATGGCAAACACGATTTTTTCTTCAAGGGTTACTTAAGTCAACAGATGGCAGAGATATATTAATAAAAAGTGTGGGATCTAAAAACACTGATTCCGGCCCTGACTTTTTCAATGTGAAAATTAAAACTGAAGAAGCTTTATGGGTCGGAAATGTTGAGATTCATATAAAATCTTCTTATTGGGAACAGCATGGGCATCACAAAGACCCCGCTTATAATAATGTAGTGCTTCATGTGGTATATGAAGCTGATAAAGAAGTATACACTACGCGAGGAGAAAAATTGATTTGCTTAGAAGTTAAAAACTTAATTTCACAAGAAATGCTGGAAAAATCCTATCTGTTGTTGAACAATAGAGATTGGATTCCTTGCAGTAATTCTATTCATAAAGTTGACTCTTTTACTATAAACAATTGGCTCCATCGGATGTGTGTAGACCGATTAGAACAAAAAGCAGAAATTGCTCATCAGATACTTTCGTTTAATAATCATGATTGGGAAGAAACTGCTTATCAAATCTTAGCAGGAGGGTTCGGAATAAAAATCAATAAAGAACCTTTTATGCGGCTTGCACGCTCCTTACCGTTTAGTATTTTAAAAAAACATAAAGGTAATTTATTACAAATTGAAGCACTCTTATTTGGTCAATCAGGAATGATTGAAGAACTACAATCTGATGATGAATATGTTAAGCAACTTCAAAAAGAATATAATTTTTTACAGAAAAAATACAAACTAAAACCTTTAGATAAAAGTATATGGAAATTTATGCGGCTTAGGCCAATCAGCTTTCCCACAATTAGAATTGCTTTATTTGCTCAGATAATAAATAAAACAGATAATTTATTTTCTACAATTTTACAAATATCACAAAGTGATGAATTGATGCTTGATTTTTTAAACGTACAGACATCTCCTTATTGGAGCCAGCATTTCACATTTAATAAAAAATCCATTTGGAAAACAAAAAAAACAGGTAATTCAACAATAGATATAGTTATGATAAATATAATTGCTCCATTATTATTTTTATATGGACAGGAAAAAGCATCTGCCAAGCATAAGGATAGGGCACTAAAATTATTAGAAATTACAAAACCGGAGCAAAATAACATTATTAAAAAATGGTTGGCTCATAAGGTAACTATTAATAATGCGCAACAATCACAAGGAGCTATTCATCTTAAAACTCAATATTGTGACCTTAAGAAATGTTTGTCCTGTGCAATCGGGTTTAAAATATTAACAAATTGATCTTATAGCTTACTAATTTTTTATAAATTTTTGTATATAAATATGCTGATCTGTAGTAGTAACTTCTACAAAATAGATCCCGGGAAAAAGATTGTGAACATCTATTTCAGAAACTTTCTGAGCGATAACTTCTTGGCCTTGGAAATTATATATTCTTACATGTTCAACAGTATTTTTAATTAATGCTACATATAGTGTTTCTGACACAGGAGTTGGGAAAATATTCAGAAATTTCTCAGTAAATACTTCTTTTATAAAAGTATTAGGTGTTGTGTCACCCGTTAAAGTTATTCCTTCACATTTTAAATCTCTGCATCCATCATTATCAATAATTTGTAGGCAAACAGTGTAGGTGCTGTCAATGCTCGGATATTGATAGGTAGTATGCACATTGGAATCAACATTGCCATTCCCAAAATACCAAATATATTGAGCATCTTCTACTACAGCGGAATTAGTTCCGGTAAATGTATACCCATCCAGCCTGTAGTCAAAAGGAGCTTTACAAGAATCAGTAGGATCTTCAAGCTCAAAATACCTAATAGCAAATGCGGTATCAGTTTGAGTAAACTCACCGGTAGGCCATACTACAATAATATTTTTTTGAGCAGGTTTAAAAATATCACTTATAGGAATAATGTGAAATAGTTTTATGCTGTCTTTAGGTTTAAAATTATCTATACTGATAGTTTTGTTCGGTAAGGGTACCGTATCAAATACCATAGTATCTTGGCTGCCCATAAAATTTAATTGTATGATTCCGGTATAAGCAGACTCTCCTTTATTGACTACCCAAAAATTAATTGGAATACTGTCACCTATTGACACGGTATCAGGTATTTCTGAAAGACCTTGGCTACCTATTCCTATATAACTCTGTGCTTGGAGGGAAATTATCGATGTTATCAGTAATGCAATAACAGAAAGTAAGGTTAATCTCATAATGTAATATTTTGTAGTAAAAGTATAATTAATAAATATGAAGAAAAATGTTTATTTTTATAAATCTTACTCGTTAAAGAATGATAATATGGAAATTTTACAGACGCTTATTTATCAAATGGCTAAAGACGAAGTAAGAAATTTCAAAATTTTTTCTCAAAGAACTAATAACTCGCCCGACAGAAAAGACTTGTTACTTTTTAATTACATACGCAGCAATGTAGATAACTATGATGAAGAGAAAATTTTTCAGAAGTTATATAATGGAAGAGATAAAAACAGTTTCTATAGGCTTAAGCACAGACTTACTGAAGATATAAATAAAAACACATTACTTCATAACCTTGACAATGATTTTAACACCCTTATTCATTTATTAGCGTTAGCTAAAACTTATTTATTTAAAAGGAACTACAGTTTGGTTCTCTATTTTCTCAATAAAGCAGAAAAGAAAGCTATTAAGGGAGAGTTTTATGAATTATTAGATATTGTTTATACTCAATATGTTAATTTATCTGAAAATGTTGCTTCGATTAATCCGGAAGATTATATTATTAAAAGAAAAGAGAATAAAGAGAAAATAGATACATTAAGATCTATTGATGATATACTGGCAGTAATAAAGCATAAGATTTTGATTACTCAAAACTTCTCTAATGCAGACACTACCATAAGTGACCTGCTAGAGAAAACAATTAAGGATTTCTCTCAGCATGTTTCTCTTAAAAAAAGTGTACAATTTAAAAGTAAAATATTTCAATCCGTTAGCGGCATATTACTGGAAAGAAGAGATTATATATCACTTGAGGAATTTTTGCTCAAAAGCTATAGCGACTTTTGCTCAAATAACTTATTCAACAAAAACAATCATCATGTCAAGTTACAGATGCTCACCTATTTAGTTAACTCCTTATTTAAGAATACAAAATATAAGCAATCCTTAGCATATGCAGAAATCTTGAAAAAAGCTATAACTGAGTACAACAATTTATTATTTGATAAGTATAATTTTTATTATTATAACGCTTTGGTGATGAATTACTCAATAGTAGATAAGCCGAAAGCAATCAATATATTGCTTGAGTTGCTTAAACAAAATAAGGGTAAAGATAAAAGCCACGATGAGTTATATATTTTTGCCAATCTCTCCATATTACATTTTGATTCTGAAAAATTTGAAAAAGCATTAACCTATATAATACAACTGACTCAAACAGGAACATACGCAAATTTAAGCATGTCTTTTAAATTGAAACTTGCTATTACAGATGCTATTATCCGTTTCGAACTGAAAGATTTTCATTATCTAGATAATCGAATACAGCAGATAAGAGTAGATTATAAAGAGCTGCTTACTAAAGACAGCTATGCACGTGATAAGGAATTTTTAAGCTTAATGAAAAAAATTAATGGCACTGCTGATCCTAAAAATGATCAATTATTATTAAAGAGAGTACATAAATTTGTTGCCAGTAACAACCTTTCTATAGAAGAAAGTGAGATTATTAATTATAAAAATTGGCTAACTCAAAAGTTTATACAATAAAAAAGCCCTATACCATTTTGGTATAGGGCCCATCACTTTTAGTTACTATTAATATTTTAAGAATTGATTTAACATTTCTATGTTATTATTAATATTAACCGCTATAAAATAAGTACCGGTTGGTATATTATTTGTTTGCAAGTCAACTGAGTTTTGGCCTGATTTTACAGTTAGCCTTTGACTAACAACTGTCTGTCCAAGATGATTGATAATCAATATCGTCCCATTCAGGTTTTCTAAAGACTCAAAGTTGATAGACAATTGATTTTGCACCGGATTAGGATATAAACTAACACGATTTAATATCATGTCAATCTCCTTGATACCAGTTGGCGTTATTGTGTTCTCATCTATTTTAAAGTTTACCTGGTCAATATTTTCAACTTCCTCACTAACTATTGCATATGCCGGATGAGTCGTCCTGCCCGACATTTCAGGTACTACTTGATAAGTACCGTATGGCAGCTCTTCAAAAGAATAAGCACCATTTTCATCGGTATAGATGATATCCACTAACTCTTCTTCTTCATCAAGCAATCTGATTTTGACGCCCATTTCTCCTGCGTAATCAGTTTTTCCTGAACCTTTGTAGTCAACACTTCCACCTATTGTGCCAGGGCCTACTTCTTTCACATAGCCTACATATACTACCTTACAAACTTCATCTTTACAGGTATCTTGAATAGGAATAGCATAGTCATAAACTTTTAAGCAGGCTTCATACTTTCCGGGCTTTTCATAAGTATGGCAAATTTCAGGATTATTATATACCGGGCTTCCTGATTGCCCATCTCCAAATCTATAAGTATAATTATCGATATCTGGGTCTAAAACTGTTTTGAAGCAGATTTTATTTTCAGGATATTCGGCTGCTTGGTGACTGAATTCGGCTTCTATATCACATAATAAAGAATCTGCACAAACTTTTACTGTATCGAAATGTTTCGTATTACAATAATTATCGCCTGTTATACGAAGTTCAACTATATAAGTACCTGATACACTATATTGATGAACAGGATTTTCTCCATTTATGTATGTATTAGAGCTGCCATCTCCAAAGTACCATGTGGCAGTAAAGTTTGCCGGGTCAGGAGTTGAAGTATTTACAAAACTCACAAAACCATAACAATCCGGATAAATTTCATATGTGAAATTTGCTACACATGGTTCATTAATAGTATCTTTATCTGCGCACACATAAATAGTATCATAATGAAAATCACTGCAAGAATCTTCTGTAGTCATTTTCATTCCCACAAAATAATAGCCGGATTCTTCATAGGTATGAAAAGGAGAAGTTTCTAATGAATAATCACCATCTCCAAAATTCCAATGAAAATTAGCATTT
This sequence comes from Chitinophagales bacterium, assembly GCA_965213575.1. Lineage (GTDB taxonomy): Bacteria > Bacteroidota > Bacteroidia > Chitinophagales > JAUHXS01 > JAUHXS01. The sequence goes on from CBDBZN010000016.1 coordinate 192,681, forward strand.
AATGTATTTGAAGAGTTAGTAAAAAACACTTCTCCATTACATTTATCAGTAAACTGAAATGAGGTAAAGTCAGCGTCGCATTTATCATCATCTGCAAAAACCGATTGGATATTTAAAATAGATATAACTGTGATAACGAGTGTTAAGCATTTGCCTGCACTCCATCGAGTAATGTTATTTCCCAGAGCTTTATGGCAGCTGGTGTTTATAATTGTTTTTATATAATTTTTTAACATGGTTATTTATTTAGTTAATTAATAAACCAAAACTACGTCACCGATATATATATGAATGTAGAACATTTTTTGAAATCTTACTCGTTAGATTCAAAATGTCTATTAAATACCTTTAATTATCTCTATTTATTATACATAATAATATTACTTGTTTAAGCAATTATATTTTAGCCTATCTTGCCGGGCAAAACTTTAAATCATAGTTTCTATAATCTGAAATTAGTAATCTGTAATCCGCAATCCACATCCTATCCACATAGCCTTTATATAATGTTAGCTCAACGTGGAAAAATATTGCATTTAATACTTAAATGTTCTATATTCTAATGGGAAATACAATAGATATATGTTACTAACTTTGGATAGGTATTAACACCTATAGCGAATGTTTTACCTACCTTTGACGTCCTTAATATTATACTATGACAGAAACAAAAACCGGAGAGCGAAAAGGCTATCGAAAAAATCGAACTTCTGATCTTTCTACTTATGTTTTCGGTAAAATTCCACCTCAAGCAAGAGAATTAGAGCAAGCTGTTTTAGGCGCTCTAATGCTAGACAAAGATGCACTATCAATTGTCATTGACATCTTAAAACCGGAAAGTTTTTACGAAGACGCGCATCAGAAAATTTTTTATGCTATTCACAGACTTTTTGAAAAGTCTCAACCGGTTGATATCCTCACCGTTACCGAAGAGCTCAAATCTACCGGGAATTTAGAAATTGCCGGAGGAGCGTATTATATTACCGAGTTAACTAGTAGGATAGGATCTGCGGCAAACGTAGAGCATCATGCGCGCATTATTTCACAAAAATTCATTCAAAGAGAGCTGATCAATATATCTAACAAGGTGATTGAAGATGCTTACGAAGACACCACAGATGTATTTGAATTATTAGATAGGGCAGAGCAAAACCTTTTTGCCATTGCAGAGCAAAACTTGCGCCGTGGCTCAGATAGCATGAGCTCTTTAATAACCAAAGCCATTAAGGAAATAGAAGCGGCTAAAGAACATGATGAAATGATTACCGGTGTGCCTAGCGGCTTTGTAGACTTAGATAGATGCACAGGCGGGTGGCAAAAATCAGACCTTATTATTTTAGCTGCTCGTCCGGGTATGGGTAAAACTTCATTTGTATTGTCTATGGCGCGCAATGCAGCGGTAGATTTTAAAAAATCAATAGCTATTTTTTCTTTAGAGATGGCTAATCTGCAGTTGGTTAATAGATTAATATCTGCTGAAACAGAATTGCCTTTGGAGAAATTAAGAAGAGGCAGCTTAGCGCCTTATGAATGGCAGCAATTAAACACAAAGATAGAAAGCTTGGTAGAGGCACCTATTTTTATTGATGATACACCGGCGATCAATATTTTTGAGCTAAGGGCAAAATGCAGAAGGCTAAAGATGCAACACGATATCCAAATGGTCATCATTGATTATTTACAATTAATGAGTGGTGCGGGGGCAGATGGCAAACAAGGGAATAGAGAACAAGAGATCAGTACCATTTCCAGAGGATTGAAAAGCCTGGCAAAGGAGCTAAATATTCCTGTAATTGCCTTGTCGCAGTTAAGCAGGGCAGTCGAAACCAGGGGCGGGACTAAAAGGCCGCAGTTATCAGATTTAAGAGAGTCGGGTGCTATTGAACAAGATGCCGATTTAGTTACCTTTATTTACCGGCCTGAATATTATGATATATTAGAAGACGAAGAAGGAAAATCTTTGAGAGGGATTGGAGAAATCATCATTGCAAAACATCGAAATGGTCCGTTAGAAAATGTGCCGCTTCGATTCATTAGTAAATTTGCTAAATTTGATAACTTAGAAGGAGAAAATTTTGGTGGATTTAACTTGCCGTCAGAAGGCGATGACCTTCGTCAGCAAACCATCACTAGAAGTTCAAAGATGAACGGAGACAGCGACGGATTTAACTCAGGCTATAACACAGATGCAGACGATCAACCTCCCTTTTAACCTTTTTTATTAAATAAGTGTGCTAATATTCAATGTTATAATGAATATTTTATTATTTTTGCAACCCCAAATTACCCTGTGATGGATCCGGAAGTAAAATTATTATCAGGTTCAGAGTCGTTATATTTAACTAAAAAGATCGCCGCTTTTCATGGGCAGCCTCTTGGACAAGTTAATATACAGAAGTTTAGTGATGGAGAAATTCAACCTAATATCACTGAGTCTGTAAGAGGAAAATATGTTTTTGTCATCCAATCTACCTTTGCACCGGGCGATAATTTATTAGAACTGCTATTAATGATCGATGCGGCTAAAAGAGCTTCTGCCGAATATATTACTGCTGTTTTGCCGTATTACGGTTATGCCCGGCAAGATAGAAAAGATAAGCCTCGTACATCTATCGGATCTAAATTGGTAGCTAACTTAATATCTGCTGCCGGAGCTAATAGAATCATGACCATGGATCTTCACGCTCCTCAGATCCAGGGATTTTTTGATATTCCGGTTGATCACCTGGATAGTTCAGCAATGTTTATTCCATACATACAGCATTTAAAATTACCTAATTTGTTATTTGCTGCACCCGACGTAGGCAGTAGCAAAAGAGCAAGGGCTTATGCACAAAATTTAAACACTGATTTTGTTATCTGTGATAAACATAGAAAAAAAGCTAATGAAATATCTTCTATGACTGTAATCGGTGATGTTACCGGTAAAGATGTAGTCATTGTAGATGATATTGTAGATACAGCTAACACGTTGTGTAATGCAGCAAGGTTATTAATTGAAAAAGGTGCAAATAGCGTCCGGGCATTTTGCACACATCCCATATTATCCGGCAAAGCATACGATAATATAGCCCAATCTGTTATGACAGAGTTAGTCGTTTGTGATACAATACCTATAAAAGAGAATAAAACTGAGAAGATAAAAGTTGTATCAGTAGCAGAACTATTTGCGACAGCAATAAAAAATACCTACGAACACAGATCAATTAGTTCACTTTTCGTAGATACTTATAATTAATAAAATTTATCATTATGGAATCAATAACAATAGAAGGACAACTAAGAAAAGGTAACGGCAAAAGCTTAGCCAAAGCTATAAGAAAAGAAGGTAATGTTCCGTGCGTTTTTTATGGTGCTGAAAGCAAATCTGTTCATTTTTCAGCTCCCGAATTAGCATTTAAAGAGCTTATCTATACCGATAAATTTCACAAAGTGAATATTAAGGTAGATGGTAAAGAGCATGGTGCAATTATTCAGGCAGTACAATATCATCCTACTACTGATAAAATTATACATATTGATTTTATTGAGCTAACTCCCGGTAAAAAATTAAAAGCCGAAATACCGGTCAAATTAGTTGGTAGTGCTAAAGGAGTGAAAGAAGGCGGCGTTTTAACCTTAAAAAGAAGAAAGCTTAAAATTAAAGCATATCCAAAAGACCTGATGGACTTCATTGAAGTGGATGTTACTAATTTAGGATTAGGCAGTTCGCTTAAAATTGGTGATATTAACCTAGAAGATGTAGAATTTATTGATCCACCTAGAATTACCGTTGTAAATGTAGCAGTTCCAAGAGCACTTAAAAATGCTATGGCTGAAGGTGGTGAAGAGGGTGCGGAAGGTGAAGAAGGAGCAGAGGAAGCAGCTGGTGCTGAAGCTCCTAAAGCAGAAGCAGCCGCAGAGTAGTATGGAGCCTTAAATATGAGAACTAAAAGGGGCATCATGCCCCTTTTTTGTTAATGATACTATGAAATACTTAATTGTTGGATTAGGAAATATTGGCCCTGAATATATTGATACCCGGCATAATATTGGCTTTGAAGTAGTTGATTGTATAGCAGAACAATATAATTGTGCATTTGAGTTAGATCGGCATGCATTTATAACAGACTTCAAATTTAAAGGAAGAAGTTTTTACTTGTTAAAACCCACTACTTATATGAATTTAAGTGGTAAGGCAGTGAGATATTGGAAAGATAAACTGAATATCAATCAAGATAATTTATTAGTTGTGTTAGATGATTTAGCCTTGCCATTTGGTAAAATAAGATTGAAACCCAGAGGAAGTGATGGCGGGCATAATGGACTTAAAAGTATTAATGAGTTGTTGAGTAACAATAACTATCCGAGGTTAAGATTCGGTATTGGAAGCGAATTCTCAAAAGGCACCCAAGTTAATTATGTACTAGGAAAATGGGAGGCAGAAGAAGAAAAAGAATTGCCTAATTTAATTAAAAAATCTTCTGATGCGATTATTAGCTTTGCCACTATTGGGATGGGGCAAACTATGAATCAATTTAACGGATGATAAAAGATTGATTAGTAAATGAAAATATTTTGTGTTGGCAGAAACTATGCTGATCATGCCAAGGAGTTAAATAATCCATTACCCGAGCAGCCTGTGATTTTTATGAAGCCAGATACTGCCCTGCTTAAAGACGGAAAGCCTTTTTATTATCCCGACTTTACAAATGATCTGCATCATGAAGTAGAATTAGTTGTGAGAATAAGTAGGCACGGTAAACATATTCAAGAAAAATTTGCACATAAATACTATGATCAAGTATCTGTGGGCATTGATTTTACTGCGAGAGATATTCAGCAGAAGCATAAAGAGAAAGGATTGCCTTGGGAGCTGGCAAAATCTTTTGATCATTCAGCAGTAATTGGTGAGTTTGTTTCTTTGCAGACAGTACTTTCTGAAAAAGAAAATGTAGAATTAAAACTGTTGAAAAACGATAACGTCGTTCAACTGGGAAATACATCAGATTTTATTTTTAGCATCGATTATATTATCCAGTATCTTTCCCGGTTTTTTACACTAAGAGTAGGCGACTTAATATATACAGGTACTCCGTCAGGTGTCGGCCCGGTTAAAATTGGAGATAAATTAGAAGGTTTTTTAAATGATAAATGTTTACTTACTACTGAAATCAAGTAGTTTAATGTATTTATTAGTATTTTAGTATAAATTAATTTGATATATGAGTTCTACCAAGGCCGCTCTTTCCAAAAAGAATAAAACGAATGTCGATAAAAAAATTTTATTAAAAGCATATGAGTTAATCTGTACGGCAAAATATCTTTCAGAGCTGTACGAAGAAAATAAAGAAATCACCGGCAAATATGTACATGCCACTTCCAGAGGGCATGAAGCAATTCAAATTGCACTGGGGATGCAGTTGAAGCCTCAAGATTATGTAGCACCTTATTATAGAGATGATGCCATGTTGTTAAGTATAGGTTTAACACCATATGATTTAATGTTACAGCTGTTAGCTAAAAAAGACGATCCTTTTTCAGGAGGCAGAACGTATTATGCCCACCCAAGCTTAAAGAGAGATGACATGCCTAAGATTCCTCACCAGTCTTCCGCTACGGGCATGCAGGCTATTCCTACAACCGGCTTGGCACAAGGAGTTAAATACTTAGAAGAAATGGGTCTATCTCCTGACTATAAGGGCGAAGCGCCGGTAGTGGTTTGCTCTATCGGCGACGGTGCAATGACCGAAGGAGAAATTTCGGAAGCATTACAAATGGCCGTACTTCATCAATATCCTATCATTTTTTTAGTACAAGATAATGAATGGGATATTTCAGCTTCTGCGGAAGAAATTAGAGCAATGGATGCTACCTATTATGCCAAAGGATTTAAAGGATTAACGACCTATTCTATAGATGGAAGCAATTTTATTGAAAGTTATACTACCTTAAAAGATGTTATAGGTAAAGTCAGAAAAAATAGAAAGCCTTATTTAGTCCATGCGAAAGTTCCTTTGCTTAACCATCACACCTCGGGAGTAAGAAAAGAATGGTATCGATCGGAAGAGGATATGAAAGAGCATTTTAAAAGAGATCCTTATCCATTATTTAAAGAGATGTTGTTGGATTTTGGTTTTGAGAAGAAAGAACTGAGTGAAATAAAAAATCAAGCCATTGAAAAAGTAGATGCAGACTATCAAAAAGCATTGCTCGCTGAGGATCCAACTCCCGAATCACTCACCGATCATATCTTTGCCCCTACTCCTGTTACAGAAGAAAAAGGAGAGCGTCACCCAAGTGGTGGGAAAGAAGTGGTAATGGTCGATGCTGCTTTACATGCTATTGATGAAATTATGAGAGCTCATCCTGAAAGTTTGTTATACGGGCAAGACGTAGGAGGAGAATTAGGAGGTGTTTTTAGAGAAGCTGCGCTCTTAGCTAAAAAATATGGAGATAAACGAGTGTTTAATACGCCCATCCAAGAAGCATACATTATAGGCAGTACTGTCGGGATGTCGGCAGCAGGTTGTAAACCGATCGTAGAAGTTCAATTTGCTGATTATATTTGGCCGGGATTAAACCAATTATTCACAGAAGTAAGTAGGTCTTGCTATTTGTCGAATGGCAAATGGCCGGTGCAAGCTTTGATAAGAGTGCCTATTGGTGCATATGGAAGTGGAGGGCCTTATCACTCTTCTAGTGATGAATCGGTTTTTTTACAGATCAAAGGAATAAAAGTTGTGTACCCTTCTAATGCGGCTGATATGAAAGGTTTGATGAAAGCAGCTTTCTATGATCCCAATCCAGTGGTAATGCTGGAGCATAAAGGGTTATACTGGTCAAAAGTACCTGGGACAAAAGCAGCAATGACTGTCGAGCCAGATGAAGACTATATTATTCCTTTAGGAAAAGCAAGGATTGCATTAGAAGCAGATCAAGACAAGATAGATTCAGGAGAAACGCTCACGATCATTACTTACGGAATGGGCGTGCATTGGGCAATGAATGCTGCAAAAGATCATATGGGTTATATAGAAATAGTAGATTTGAGAACACTTAATCCTTTGGATATAGAGGCTGTTTATGAAAGTGTGAAAAAGCATAATAAATGTATTGTATTGACCGAAGAAACTATTACCAATGCTTTTGCAGAAAGCTTGGCAGGAAGAATTGCGAAAAACTGTTTTGAGCAATTAGATGCGCCGGTAGAAATTATTGGAGCCATTAACACGCCTGCTATTCCATTAAATGCTGTGTTGGAAAAAGAAATGCTGCCTTCTGCGGAGAAAGTGTCGGAGAAAATAGGTGAGGTATTAAGATATTAATAAATGAAAGCTAGAAATTAGTAATTAGTAATAGATTTGTATATTTGTTTTCCATTAAAAATATAAAGAAAGTATGCCATATTTATTTACTTCAGAGTCTGTTTCTGAAGGACATCCCGATAAAGTAGCTGATCAGATATCAGATGCACTGATCGATCATTTCTTAGCTTTTGACGCTGACTCTAAAGTTGCATGTGAAACGCTTGTAACCACAGGATTGGCTGTTTTAAGTGGAGAGGTTAATTCCACTGCATATTTAGATGTGCAACAAATTGCCAGGGAGGTGATAAAAAGAATCGGCTATACCAAATCAGAGTATAAATTCGATGCAGACTCTTGCGGCGTTATTTCAGCCATTCATGAGCAAAGTGCTGACATTAATCAAGGAGTTGTAGCAGGAAAGGGTTTACATGAGGAGCAAGGAGCCGGTGATCAAGGTATGATGTTTGGTTATGCTACCAATGAGACAGAATCTTATATTCCCTTGCCTTTAAAAATATCTCATATTCTTTTGAAAGAATTGGCTGCTATAAGAAGAGAAGGCAAGGAAATGACTTACTTAAGGCCGGACTCTAAAAGTCAAGTCACTATTGAATACGATGATACTAACAAGCCGATTAGGATAGATACGATAGTTGTGTCTACCCAGCATGATGATTTTGATGAAGAGAAAAAGATGTTGGCTCAAATTAAAAAAGATATTATCAACATCTTAATTCCTAGAGTTAAAGCAAAAGTATCGGCAGATAATCAGGCTTTATTTGATAATAAAATTACTTACCACGTTAATCCAACAGGAATTTTCGTAATTGGTGGCCCTCATGGAGATACCGGTTTAACCGGAAGAAAAATCATAGTAGACACTTATGGAGGTAAAGGCGCACATGGTGGTGGTGCTTTTTCAGGAAAAGACCCTAGTAAAGTGGATAGGTCAGCAGCGTATGCTACAAGGCATATTGCTAAAAACTTAGTGGCAGCCGGAGTAGCCGATGAAATTTTAGTGCAAGTATCATATGCCATAGGTGTTGCTAAGCCGATGGGCTTGTACGTCAATACTTATGGAACTGCAAAGGTGAATATGAACGACGGTGAAATTGCCCGTAAAGTAGAAAGCTTGTTTGATATGAGGCCTGCAGCTATTATTGACCGGTTGAAATTGAAAGAACCTATTTATTCTGATACTGCTGCTTATGGACATATGGGAAGGACTCCGGAGAAGAAAAAAGTGACTTTTTCCAGTAATGGACAAAAAGTAACGAAAGAAGTGGAAACGTTTACTTGGGAAAAGTTGGATTATGTAGATAAAGTGAAAAACACTTTTAATCTATAATAGCTGCATGAGAATACTCAAATTTGGCGGTACTTCTGTTGGTACAGCCGAGCGCATGAAATCGCTTAGAGAAATTATCCAAAGCGATGATGAACGTAAAATTGTAGTGCTTTCCGCCCTTTCAGGCACTACAAATGCGCTGGTAGATATTAACTCAAAACTTTCTTCCGGTCTTACTCAAAACGCAAATGAGGCGATTGCTGCTTTAAAAGCTCATTATAATACTTTCATTACTAATCTTTTTGGGCAAAATAGTGCTTATGCTAAGGCACAAGAAATTGTGGAGGAACATTTTGATTTACTTCAGTCTTTTTCCAATAAGCCCTTTGGTGTAAATGAAGAAAAAATAATCTTAGCGCAAGGAGAGTTAATGTCGACAAAGTTTTTTCATTTATACCTAACATATCAAGGAGTAGATGCCGTATTTTTAAATGCATTGGATTTTATGCGCATTGACGAAGATGATGAGCCTGACCTGCAAAGTATTTCAACGTTATTAGGCAAAAAAATCAACATATATCCTACAACTGATATTTTTATTACTCAAGGATATATTTGTCTCAATAGCAATGGAAATATTGATAACTTAAAAAGAGGAGGAAGCGATTATACTGCTTCCTTATTGGGTGCTGCAGCGGATTGTTCAGAAATTCAAATCTGGACCGATATTGATGGAATGCATAATAATGATCCCCGTTATGTAAAAAACACTTTTCCTATTGCTGAATTAACTTTTGATGAAGCAGCGGAATTAGCTTATTTTGGAGCTAAAATATTACATCCTGCAACGGTGCTTCCGGCTAAAAAGGCAAATGTACCCGTGCGCATTTTAAATACGATGGATCCAAAAGCAAAAGGAACACTAATTACAAAAGATGCTCCTAAAAATTATATTAAATCTATTGCTGCAAAAGATAATATTACCGCTATCAATATCAAGTCCAGCAGAATGCTTTTAGCATACGGATTTCTGAGAAATGTATTTGAAGTATTTGAAAAATATAAGACTTCAATAGATATGATCACTACTTCTGAAGTAGCTATTTCCTTAACCATTGATGATGATGCCAGATTAGAACAAATACTGGATGAGCTAGAGCAGTACGCCGTTACTCATATTGACAAAGATCAATCGATTATTTGCATTGTAGGAGATTTTTTATGTACCAAACCGGGCGTAATAGATAAAGTTATACATGCATTAAGTAATATTCCAATCAGGATGATTTCTTATGGAGGAAGCGAAAATAATATCTCGCTATTGATAGACACCTCAAATAAATCCAAAGTTTTGAATTTGTTAAATAATAATATTTTTAAAGAGTCTGATAAAATATAATTTCCTATAAAATTTTAAAGCACTTTTCATTGCGGTCCTAGCTATGCCAAAGGCATTTTGAGAGCCGGAATCCCCATTTTTGAAATAGCACACAGACTTTACTTGCTTATTTATTTATATTCGGTTTAGAATCCTAGCTTTTTTCTTATATCGTGAAGTGAGCGTATAACCATTCTTTGCTGTGTTTTTGCAGGACAACTAGTGTATTCCAATAAACAAGTAATCACCCGCTCACTGATAATTTTATTGTAGAAATTTCCGAAATAACGTTTAACCTCGTCATTTCATTGGTGAGTCTGCGCAAAGCGGAGAAGAGGCTATAGTCTCACTGATTGAAATATATTATCAACAGTTACTATTTGAGCTGCTTTAAAAATTTTGGAATGTATGATTTAAATAACACTATGCGGAAGCTTCACTTTTTAAAGAAGGAAAGAGCTTACTTTTTTTCATTGAGTTCCCAACTGTAATCCAAATAATCAAGATCGGTATCCTTATTTAATTTAGTATTGGAATATTGATTTATAAATTCGATTAAGGACATATTTTCAGTAAAATCACTTTTAAACCAAGAGAAAAGCTTTGATAATTGTGCTTCATTTGGACTGATTTTATTTTTTGTCGGATTATTAATAAAATCTTTTGCTTGATCGGTTAATTGAGAATCTAATTTAGAAGCTACGAAAGCTTCGTTTCTTAATTTTGGGCAGGACACAGAAGCGCAGTTCACTGCAAAATGGATACGCGGTTCATTAAATTCTTTCCTGATAATGCCATGCTCAATGTTGTTGAGGTCATAGGTTTCATCTCCTATATGAATAAACTTGATATCCCAAGTAGTATTTACTTTGTAGATACCGCCTCCTAAATCTTTAATGCTTTTTACAGGATAATTTTTTACGATCAATTTAACGGTGAAAGCATTATACGCATTGATCCAATAAGCAAGCTGTTCATCTTTGCTCCAATGTTTATCATTAGGATGATTATTTTCTAAAATTTTTAAATATTCATTAAGCCGGGTACTGTCTTTTACAAAACCTTTATAATTAACATCTCCATTTTCCGCTACATATTTTTGAGTTAGCTCATTCCATATGCTATGGCTAACAGGCTTGGAGTCAAAATCACCATTTCCTAACACTTTGTTGGTACAATTAAAGCCGGCAAAAATAACTAAAATAAAAAGTAGTAAATCGAATATTCTGTTCATTACGTATATATTTGTAGGATTAACGAATATCACAAAATTATCCGTTAATTTAGATTATAACGAGGATATATTTATAAAGGTTCAGCATCTGGATGTCAATCAGTATTATCATTCCTACCTATAACGAGGCAGCGTATATTGGAAAATTAGTCATATACCTTACAAAAAATGGCGGAAGTAAAGTAGAGGAGATCATCGTGGTAGATGGTGGCAGTACAGATAATACCGCCAATATTGCAAAAAGAAAAGGCGCACAAGTAATCATTTCCGATAAAAAAGGCAGAGCTGCACAGATGAATCGTGGAGTGGAAAAGGCAACAGGAAAAATATTATATTTTGTCCATGCCGATACGCTACCGCCTAAAACATTTGTTGAAGATATTTTTATCGCAGTAGAAGAAGGATATAAAATTGGCGGTTACCGGTTTAAATTTGATTCAGACAAACTATTGCTGAAACTCAATGCTTATTTAACAAGATTCAATATCATAATTTGTAGAGGAGGTGACCAAACCTTGTTTGTAACACGTCAGCTTTTTGATGAATTAGGAGGGTATAATGATGATCAGTTGATCATGGAAGAATATGACTTTATGAAAAAAGCCAGAAAAGAAAATCGGTTTAAAGTAATACAAAAAGATACCCTCGTCTCTGCCCGTAAATATGATCATAACAGTTATGCGAGAGTAAATTTTGCTAATTTTATCGCATTTAACATGTGGAGGTTAAATTTCAACCGCAATCGAATTCTAAGTGCTTATAAAAGCTTGCTTCATCATCCCAAACTATAGTGATAATTACGAAAAAGCATGACTAAAATTTATATTTTAGTATAAACGGCGTAATTTGTAGCCTGAGCAAAGCTCATCGTTTTCTAAATACAATCATGCAAATCAAAAACAAGACAGTTTGGATTACCGGTGCATCGTCGGGTATAGGTAAAGCTTTAGCCTTAGCCTGTGCTCGTGAACAAGCAGCTAATATCATCATCTCTGCCAGAAGAGAATCGGAACTACAAAAAGTCAAAGAGGCTTGCTTAGTGCATCATATAAATTGTGGAATTGTATTACTTGATTTGTCGGACCCAACGTCCATTACCAAAGCTGTGCAGTCTGTTAAAACAAAATTTAATCACATTGACATTTTAATTCATAATGGCGGGATCAGCCAGAGGGCTTTAGTAAAAGATGCCGATATAGCCGTAGATCGGAGAATAATGGAGGTTAATTTTTTTGGAGCTGTACAATTAACTAAACAAGTATTGCCACTCATGATGCAACAGAGCCAAAGTCATATTGCAGTGATCAGTAGTGTAGTAGGGAAGTTTGGTTTTCCTTTACGGAGTGCATATGCCGCTTCTAAGCATGCGTTGCACGGTTTTTTTGATTCGTTAAGGTTGGAAATGGTAAAGTATAATTTGGGCATTACGATGATATGCCCGGGTAGAGTGAAAACTGATATTGCCGAACATGCCTTAACAGCTGATGGCAGTCCTCATAAACAATCAGATAAAGCTATAAGAAAGGGAATGGATACAGAGAAATGTGCTCGTAAAATTATTAAAGCCATTAAGCAAAATAAACATGAAGTGTACATTGGAGGGAAAGAGGTGATGATGGTTTGGTTTAAGCGATACTTGCCTCAAGTATTCTTCAGGATTGTTAAAAACATAGCAGTAAATTAAATTGTTTACTGATAAAGGATTACTTTAGTAAGTTCATGGGAAAAACGATAGCGGGGATTCAGCAAATTGGTATTGGAGTGACTGATGCCCGGCAAGCATTTAAGTGGTACAGTAAGTATTTTGGTGCTGATATTCAAATTTTTGCAGATGAGGCAGAAGCAAATCTTATGCAAAAATACACCGGCGGGAAACCACACAAGCGATTGGCAATATTAGCTATGAATCTACAAAGTGGCGGAGGTTTTGAAATATGGGAATACACTTCACGAAAATCTCAACCTGCAGCATTTGACTTACAACTAGGTGATCTAGGAATTTTCGTTACCAAAATTAAATGTAAAAATGTAAAAAAACTTTTTGACTTATATAAAGAAGAAAATCTAAATCTTCTTGGAGATATTTCTAAAACTCCGGATGGAAAAAATCACTTTTTTCTTAAAGATCCATATGGGAATCTGTTTGAAATAGTAGAAGGGTACGGATGGTTTAAAGATGAAAAACGTTTGACAGGAAGTAACTTTGGATGTGTCATTGGCGTATCTGATATTGAGCAATCTATGAAGCTATACAGTGATATTTTAGGATATGATACAGTGATATTTGATGAGACGGGTGTTTTTGACGATTATAACGTCATATCCGGAGGTAAAAATAAATTTAGGAGAGTTTTATTAAAGCATAGCCAATCCAGGAAAGGCCCTTTTTCAAAATTATTCGGCCCCAGTGAAATTGAGTTGGTCCAGGTTTTGGATAGGCAGCCTGAAAAAATTTATAAAAACAGATACTGGGGCGATCAGGGATTTATTCATCTATGTTTTGATATAAATGGTATGGATGCATTACAAAAAGAATGTGAAAGTAAAGGATTTCCCTTTACAGTTGATAGCAGCAATACGTTTGATATGGGAGAGGCCGGAGGCCATTTTTCATACATTGAAGATCCCGATGGTACATTAATAGAATTTGTAGAAACTCATCGTGTGCCGGTCTTAAAAAAGTTAGGCTTATATCTAAATCTTAAGAAAAGAAATCCTGAAAAAGCACTCCCTAATTGGATCGTAAAATCTTTGGCTTTTAATAGGGTAAAAGCTTAGAATGCAGCTATTAGCATTTTAATCTCTTTCCGCATCTCCCAAAGATCCCTTTTCTCTTCTTTTTTAAGTTGTACAAACCTAAACTGATCTGAAGTATTCTTGAATATACTAAAGTATCTTCTGGCAATATATCCAAAGACTAGAGCAGTGAGGACAATAGTTGTGAAATATAATAGAGGAGAAGGACTTATCACAGCCACAGTAATAGCTAGGATAGCTAAATAAGGGAGATACAAAAAGAAGCAAGAAGCAAATCGAACAGAACTCATAAACTCTCTTTTTTTTACACTTTTTCGAGTGATTAAGATTGCAATAATGATAGGTAAAGCATTTAATATAAATCCGATTATGAAAATTGGGAGAAAAACGATCAATTTAAATATACGCATCAGAAAAGACACTTCATTTTTAGAAAGTTGCCGGTCTGTAATAGAATATTGTTGGAGTTTTTGAAAGTAAGTATTCACTAGCTTTGTCAACTCTTCAAAAACTGCAATGTTTTCGTTTTGCAATTTATCTACTTCGAGAGCCACCTTTTTTTCTATTTTTAATCGATCACCGGAAGCAGTTTTAATATATGCATGAAAGCTTTCAGGTTTATAATCATTGCGGACAATAGTTAATAACTTTTCCGTTAATCCGTCATTTTCCGGCTTTGGAATGATGATCGTATTTTCTTTAATCTTTTCTTCAATGGTTTGAGTTAATTTTTTTAAAGCCGATACTTTATTGTCTAAATATTCTTTTTGATAATTATTGGACATCACCGGCTGGCCA
>CBDBZN010000017.1:0-21452 GCA_965213575.1 Chitinophagales bacterium
GAAAGTACTATTAAATCTAAAAATTGGACAGAAATTTATAACAAACAATTATATAAGAAAAGATTAAGTTTTTCTCAAAAGAAACTAGATAGCTTGAATTGGATTATAAATATACATTAAATGTCATAATTGAAATAAAATTTATTACTTTAATGAGGTATATGTTCCCTGCGGACATAATGTAGTAATAGGTTTAAAGAAGAGTATACACAGGTGGAAACATAGAAGACGTACGCTGGGTAAACGTAGCAGGAAAAGGCTATAATCCTTACGGGCCAAATCGAGCAGAAACAAGACTGGAAGCAAGAGATAGATTAACGCTTGAATTGAGAGCCGCATTGAGAGAAATACGCGTAAGGAGCGGATATGTAAATGGCTTACCCTCTCCCACTAATACTTATGATAAATACTATGGTTATAGTTCCTCCAGTTTCATGGAATTTTTTAACAATACTAAACAAATAGAAGAAGCCGTGAGAGCAGTGGAGATGAAGTATCAAGGTGCTATCAATGACTTAGGTTTTGGGAATATAGAACTACCCGATCCGAGCAGCCTGCGAGCAACGTTAAATAATGACTTAGTAGAAAGATGGCAAAGCAATCAAGGGTTTAGAGATCTTGTGGCTGCAAATGATTTTAAAATGCAGTGGCAAGAGCAATTTGATCAATTGCAGTTAGATATGAAGATACATAATGAGCAGATGATGCTGGAAGCTCCGAGTGACTTAATGACATGTAAAACGTGTCCCCCTGGAGCAGGCATGATATATCCAACAGATGTTCTTAGACATTCCTCAATAAACTTACAACAAGTTGGAAAAAATATTAATAATCAAGTTAAAGACTTTCAAGCAATAATTCGTCCACCTCTGGTAAAAGCAGCAAATGCCATAGGCGTAGTTGTTGGAGAAGTTGTAGAGTATGGTATTGGATATTTTACTGGAATAACTATTTTTGGACCTTTATTTCCTATAGAAGATACAAAAATATATCCACCATTAATTGGAGACTATTACGAATAAGAATATGGGAAAAAAACGAATGGGTGGGGTGTTGAGATGGTTAGATTAGGAGGTTATATATTTTGGTTTTTAAAAGGGAAAAAAAATAGTTTAACAGAAGAAATAGGAAACCTAAATCATCTAAATGAAAATATAAATGCTAAACGGAACCATATTATTGCAATTGTATTTTGCTTTATAAGCTCTCCATTAATATTAGTTATCATATATTTAAGTATTTCATTATTTAATAATTCAGAAAAAAATTGCCTTATATATGAACCTTTAAATGGAGGAAATAATTGGGTATACAACTATCTAGACACCCTTAACTTATATAGTACATTGTCTGAAAAAAGAATTAAAATTGATAAAAAGCTGTATTATCGAAAAACAGATAAATATTATAACAGTGCTCCAATTATTTACTTTGTAAGAGAGGAAAATAAAACTATTTACCACTATGATAGTATTACAAAATTAGAAAGTGTTGCTATCCCATATCCGATTCAAAATGGCTACATATGGTATCATGCTGATTCTAGTTGGCAATATGAAATTATTTCTCAAAAAGTCTCTATAAAGACTTTAAATGGAAACTTTGACAAGTTACTAAAGATTAAAGCTACACAGTTTGCTAAGCGAGATAATAATAAATTCATAGAATACGAATTATTTTATAAGTGTGGAATTGGTTTGGTCGCAACAAAATCTAGTGGTAAGTTATTGACATATCTTAAAAATTATCAAATAAATTAAGTTTTAATGCCTTCATTTCAAAAGAACACAATCTCTGGTGAGTCGCAATGAAGGTATATAAATGCAATTTTAGGAAATGCAAATCAATTTAAAGCAGATAATAAGAATAGAGGATGGTTTAGTAACTTTGATGAGCATTTTTTTGTAGTAGGAAATCAAGTTTTTGAGAAAAGAGAATATCAATATAGTGTGGAGTAAAAATGGGAGCTGGTAGATAAAGATGCGAACCAACCCACAGCCTTTAATAATTAGCAAACGCTAAATTCTAAACTAAAGTAATAAGTCGTTAACTTTACTCCATGAGAATTGTATTTATGGGGACTCCCGATTTTGCGGTTGCCAGCCTCGATATTTTAGTAAAAAATAATTTCGAAATTGTGGGCGTGGTCACTTCTCCTGATAGACGCGCCGGTAGAGGCTTAAAGGTCAATGAATCGGCTGTAAAAAGATACGCTAAATCTCAAAATTTACCCATCTTACAACCAACTAATTTAAAATCTCAACAATTTATTGATGAATTGAAGGCTTTACAAGCTGACTTACAAATTGTGGTTGCATTTAGGATGTTACCGAAAGTAGTGTGGGATATGCCCGAATTAGGAACCTTTAATTTACATGCTTCTCTATTACCTCAATATCGGGGCGCAGCTCCTATTAACTGGGCGATCATCAATGGTGAAAAAACTACGGGAGTGACGACATTTTTCCTGCAACACGAAATTGACACCGGTAATATTATTAAACAACAATCGGTCCCTATTTCAGACAAAGAAACTGCCGGAGCATTGCACGATGAACTCATGAATGTCGGCTCTGATTTAGTATTGGAAACTGTAAAAGCTATTGAAGAAAGAAATTATACCTTAACGCCTCAAGATGCATCAAAGCCTATCAAGCATGCTCCTAAGATCTTCAAAGAAGATTGTGAAGTTAATTGGGATCAAGATGTGAATGATGTATATAATTTCATCAGAGGGCTTAGCCCCTATCCTACTGCATGGACGAAACTGAGAAATAAGCAGTTAAAAATTTACCTAGTCGGCAAAGAAGTCACAGCACACGCCCAAGCTCCCGGAACATTTATCAGCGATCTTAAGTCTTACCTAAAAGTAGCTGTTTTAAATGGATTTATAAAACTAGAAGTTATACAATTAGAAGGCAAAAAACATATGAAGGTTCAGGATTTTTTAAGAGGTAATAATGTAAAATTTGAAAAATGAATCAAAACACATATTTAACCTACCTATGATGATTTTTGGGACAAACAGACTTTCTGAATTTATTTATTATATTACAAGTATACTTATATTTTCCTTTCAAATTATAATATTATTTTAATATATGAGTAAGGTAATAAAATCTGATATCGAAGAAGAACGAATAAAAAAACTTCAATCTTATAAAATTTTAGATACAGATAGTGAATTACAATTTGATGATTTGACGCAATTAGCGGCTCAAATTTGCCAAGTTCCTATTAGTTTGATCAGCTTAGTGGATGAAAATCGTCAGTGGTTTAAATCAAAGGTGGGATTAGATGTCTCGGAAACGTCTCGAGAAATTTCTTTTTGTCAATATGCCATTTTAGATAATCAAATTTTTGAAGTACAGGACGCTCAAAATGATGAACGTTTTAAAAAGAATCCTTTAGTTACTGGCAATCCTAATATTCGTTTTTACGCTGGTACGCCATTAATTGATAATGAAGGATTCGCTATAGGAACATTATGCGTTATTGACCAACAGCCCAAAAAGTTAACTAAACAGCAAGAAGAAGCATTAACACGCATTGGAAGGGTTGCTATGCGCCTTATTGAACTTAGAAAAAATGATATTGAGCAGCAAAAAACTCAAACTGAAATGGAAAATAAAACCGAGTTGTTGAGTACCGTTTTAGAGCAATCTCCTCTTGGCATTGTAGCAGCTAATAGTTCGGGCAAATTAATTTTATGTAATGAATCGGGAAGAAAAATCATGGCTGATAATCTTGTAGGAATGAAAAAGGAAGATTGGGCTACTCAATTTGGCCTTTTCCATATGGACACAGTTACTTTAATGAAAGAAAAAGAGGTACCACTGGTGAGGGCATTAATGGGTCAAAAAAATGTAAGACAGCGTTTATTTTTAAGAAAATCAAACTTACCTAAAGGTATTTATTTAGATGTAAGATCTAGCCCATTATATAATAGTAAAAAGAAAATTACAGGAGCACTTGCCACATTTGATGATATTACTAATCAGGTAAATTCAGAGCATGAAGTAAAAATGGTTACTGAGGAGAGGAAAAAAGCTTTAAAGGCACTTGAGAAAAGTAATGAATCTTTAGAGCGTTTTGCCTATATGACTTCTCATGACCTACAAGAACCATTAAGAACCATTCAAAATGCCTTAGGTTTAATACAAAGAAAATACAATAATGTTATTGATGATTCGGGTAGAAAGTTTATAGATATAGCGAAAGATGCCTCTGTGAGACTGCAGGAGTTAATTAAAGATATATTGGATTTTGCCAAGTTAAATGGTGCGGAAATGGTATTTGAAAAAATAGATTTATCTGAAATGTTAGAAAACTTGCGATCAGACTTATCCATTGCATTAGAAGAAAAGAAAGCAAAAATTGAATTTAGCAAACTCCCTACTGTTATGATGTCTAAAGCATATTGTTATCAATTATTTAAAAACTTAATTGTAAATGGCCTTAAGTATAACGCTTCTAAAAATCCTGAAGTTAAAATATTGGCAAAAGGTAAAGGAGGTTATTGGCATTTTAGCATTATCGATAATGGTATTGGTATTGAAACAAAATATTTTAATGAAATCTTTCATGCTTTTAAACGTTTGCATAATCGTGACGAGTACAAGGGAACAGGCATTGGATTAGCTACATGTCAAAAAATTGTTGAAGAACATGGTGGAGAAATTTCTGTACAATCTACAGTGGGTAAAGGCACTATTTTTGAGTTTACGATAAAAAAATAAGAGATGGAAAAAATAAATTCAATCATGCTAATAGATGATGACTCATCTACAAATTTCTTGCATCAAGCAACTGTAGAGTTGACGGGTATTACAGATCATGTTTCCATAACAAGAAATGGGATAGAAGCATTATCCTATTTAAACAATAATACTGATCCAAATTATAGAAAACCATCGATTATATTTCTTGATATCAACATGCCTAGAATGGATGGATTTCAGTTTTTGGAGGAATACAATAAGTTAGATGATTCCTTAAAGGCTGAAGTTGTTTTTGTTATGTTAACATCATCCGCTTTAGAAGAAGATGAGCAAAGAGCAATAGAGATGGGTGTTCATGAATACATTACAAAGCCTTTGACAGAAAATCATATAATAAATATTTATAATAAACACTTCAAACCCAATGGAAACGTCTCCAATTAACCTCTTAATACTCAAAAAATTAGATATTACAGCCAAAACTAAAATATTGACTGCATTAGTAAAAGAAGTTAGTGAAACCTTTAACAGTATAGAGAATAGTATAGCAAGAAATGATTATAGCGAAACGACAAAATTTGCACATAAGCTTTGTAGTAATGCACGTGCTTTTGGAGTCAAGGACGTTTCTAAGTATGCAGCTCAGCTAGAGAAAATCACTCAAACAGAATCAGGAAATTTTTCAGAATTATTAGATAAGCTACGAGTAGAAGTAACTAGATTACTTGATTATGTAGAGGACTATTTGAAAGTAATTAATTCTTAATATAAATCTTTACTGTATGAATTGCAATACCTTTTGATTTAGAAAAGCCTTAGAATTAAACTAAGATTTCTTTACTATTAATTCAAATTTACCTAATTGATATTTTTTGAATAATTTCCCCTTACTATTCAAGGCTTTTAATATTGCTTTATAAAGCTGAACAAAATGCTTTTCACCTTTAGGAATATAATCCTCAGCACCTTCTTTAAGTAAATCTCGAACTATATTTACATCATCTTGTGCTGACAACATAATTACCGGTGTTTTAGGTGCGATATTTTTTATTTCTTCTAAAACTTCTAAACCCTTCATATCAGGAAGCCCATAGTCCAAGATAACCAAATCAGGCTTATGCAACTTAAATTCCTCTAAACATTTTTTACCGGTATCTAACCGAATTATCTTACAATCCACTAATGCTTCAGATATCATCATTTCCATCAACATGGATTCTGATTGATTGTCTTCTACTAAAAATATAGTTTTCATAATTTGATAGATGATATTTCTTGAACTAGAATATAACGAAGGTACATAAAATAGTAATTCATTATAAGTTATCTTGACAAGGTTTGATTTTAATATTTAGCTCCAACGCCCCCTAAAGCTCTGTAAATATTAACCGTAGCATTCATTAATTCTTTTTGTGTTTCAATAAGCTCAAACTTTGATTCCAAAGCATCCTCTTCTTTATTTTCAAAAATTAATATATTCAGCCTATCCTCTTCATTTGGTGTGCTTAATACGCTTAACAATGGGTAAAGCAAGGTCAGGTAATAACACCTTATTGGCGGAATTTCTTACTTCTTATATCTTATTACTTACTTCCACCCTCCTACTAATAACAAAAAAGGGCGGTTAAAACCGCCCTATTCTTTAATTTGCTTCTTCTTTTTTCTTGGAACGCTTGGCTCGTGCAGTTCTTTTCTTTTTCTCTTTTTGAGCTTCTGCTGCCTCTGCTTCTTGCTCTGCTAATTCTTTATCGTATACTAATACTCGCCCACAGTGGTCACAAAGATTAATTTTTTGCTTTTGACGAATTTCTGCTTGTTTTTGAGGCGGGACTTTATTAAAACATCCTCCACAAGAATCTCTCTCCACCGGTACTATAGCTAATCCGTTTCTATAAGTAGCCCTAATTTTATCAAATGCTTCTAAAAGGCGCTCATCAATCTTTTTACGAGCTTCATTAGCTTTTTCTTCCAAAGCTTTTTCTTCTTTATTAGTTTCACTAATAATTTTTTCAAGCTCTTGTCTTTTTTGATCCAGCTCCTCTTTTTTCTTATCAATTCTACTTTCCGCCTCACCTAAAGAAAGATTTTTCAATTCAATCTCTTCTTTAGCATCTTTAGTTTTCTTTTCAGACAACTGAATTTCAAGCCTTTGTAATTCTACTTCTTTAGACAAAGCATCATATTCTCTGTTATTTTTTACATTTTTTTGCTGCTGCTCATATTTAAGAATATGATTTTCTGATTCTTTAGCTTGATTTGCATAAGCAGAAATATCAGTCTCTAAATCTTTGATATCTTCATTAAACTTGGCTATTCTTTTTTCCAATCCTGCCAAATCATCTTCAAGATCCTTTACTTCCATAGGAAGTTCACCCTTTATTACATGTATTTGATCAATTTTAGAGTTTATCTGTTGTAAGTTATACAACGCTTCTAATTTTTGTGCAATAGTTTGATCCTTAGCCATAAATTATAAATAGTTAATTGGATTTGTATTTTTTTCTGTTAAAATGAACGCAAAGTTAGGAAATTTTTTTGTTAATAAATCATAAAAAAGCTGCATCGTATGTTGCTCACTTTCATAATGTCCGATGTCAGCAATTAATATTTTATTATCTGCATCAAAAAATTGATGATATTTAAAATCAGCAGACACAAATGCATCTGCACGCTGCAGAATAGCGTTTTTCAATAGAAAGCTTCCAGATCCACCACAAATTGCAACTTTTTGAATGTTCTTTTTCAGAAATTTAGTGTGTCTAATTACCTCACAATTCATTTGTTCTTTTAAAAAATTTAAAAAATCCTTTTCTGATAAAGCATGATCTAAATCACCTATCATCCCGCTGCCGGTATTTAAATCAACTTTTGGAGCTAGTATTTTACAGTTTTTAACTTTCAACTTTTCTGCTATTTTACCATTTACACCATGTTTTATATTATCTAGATTAGTATGCGCTGCATAAATGGCAATATCTGATTTAATAGCATTTATAATCACTCTCTCAATATAACTTGCTCCGGTAATTTTTTTAAGCCCGGAAAAAATAATAGGATGATGGGCAATAATTAATTCACAACCTTTTACAATTGCTTCTGCTACCACTTCTTCTGTTGCATCTAAACATATTAGGACTTTAGAAATTTCTCGTTGTGAACTTCCTACAATTAAACCGGCATTATCATAAGGTTCTTGAAGATTTAAGGGAGCAAATGATTCTAAATAATTTGTAATGTCAGCTATTGTCATGTCGGCAATATTATTTATTGGAATTTACAAAGTTACACGATTTAGTATACTCTTCACAGATTTTATATTAATCAAACTTAGAAGTTGTCGTATGAGACTAATCCACCTATTTTACTATTTTTATGCATGCAAGTTATTAGATGGCTACTATTTCCTTTCTCTCTTTTATATCTTTTTATAACTGAATCACGAAATTTTTTATATAACAAAAACTTTAGAAAAAGCGTACAATTCTCGTTACCAATCATTTCAGTAGGTAATTTATCCACCGGTGGAACGGGCAAAACACCTCATATCGAATATTTGATCTCGCTTTTATGTAAAAATTATCATTTAGCCGTTCTCAGCCGTGGTTATGGAAGAAGGTCAAAGGGATTTAAAAATGTGCTGCCTACCGCTACTGCTTATGAGGTGGGAGATGAACCATTACAAATAAAAAATAAATTTCCATCAACTGATGTATATGTTTGTGAAGAACGGGTGCCAGCCATTCCTCAAATATTAATAGAAAATGAAAAAACAGAGCTTATTTTATTAGACGATGCTTTTCAGCATAGAAAGATAAAGCCGGGCCTCTCAATCTTGTTAATGGACTATACCCAACCATTCTATAAAGACATTATCTTACCCACCGGAAATTTAAGAGAACATGCACGCAACTATAAAAGAGCGAATATTATCATTGTTACGAAATGTCCTCCTCGTTTAAAATTGGCTCAACAACAACAAATTATCGATCGGATCAAGCCAATTCCTCATCAAAAAATATTCTTCAGTACTATAGTTTATGCTAATGAAATAAATAATTTAATTACCGGCCAATCACTAAAATTGTCTAAAGGCCTTAAAGTAATTTCTTTGACAGGCGTGGCGGATGACACTCATTTTATTAGCTATCTAAAAAAAGAAACTAACGTCATGGATCAATTCTCTTTTTTTGATCATCACCGATACAATCGGAAAGATATTCAAAAAATCAAATCAAAGGTCGACAGCTTCCCAAAAACAGATTGTATCATTACTACTGAAAAAGATGCAACTAAACTATATGCTTTAAAAGATATAATTGAAAAAGCGGGCTTACAGATATACATCTTACCAATAAGTATTATATTTTTAGATACCGCAGATAAATCATTTGATCATAGTATCTTTGATTACCTCGATCAATTCAAATTAAATATAAATGAATAATTTACTGGAACAAATTAAAGAAGCTACCTCGTATATCGACAATAAAGTCTTTTTTAAGCCACAATATGGTATTATTTTAGGAACTGGGCTTGGCAACTTAGTTAATGAAATAGATGTTAAATTTCAACTTGAATATAAAGATATCCCCCACTTTCCTCTTTCTACTGTTGAGTCCCACTCCGGAAAATTAATTTTTGGACTCATTGGAAACAAAAAAATAGTTGCCATGCAAGGCAGGTTCCACTATTACGAAGGCTATAATATGCAACAAGTTACTTTCCCCGTAAGGGTTTTAAAAGCGTTGGGAATAGAACGAATTTTCATTTCTAATGTATCGGGCAGCCTAAATCCAAGTATTACTAAAGGCACTATTTGTATGATTGATGATCATATTAACCTCCATTATGAAAATCCTTTGGCAGGAAAAAATTATGAAGAACTAGGCCCGCGTTTTACTGATTTAAGCGCTCCTTACGATCAACAGATGATTGATAAAGCTTTAGAAATCGCTAAAAAACAAAACATACCGGCTACCAAAGGAGTTTATGTCAGTGTGCCCGGCCCGAATTTAGAAACAAAAGCAGAATACCGATATTTAAGGATCATTGGTGGAGATATTGTTGGGATGTCTACTGTGCCTGAAGTAATTGTTGCTAATCATGCAAATATTGCTACGTTTGCTATTTCAGTAGTTACAGATGAGGGCTTTCATGAAGATTTACAACCACTTAGCGTGGAAGAAGTAATTGCTACAGCAATGGAAGCAGAACCGAAAATGACCAAGATCATGAAGGAATTAATAATTAACTGTAATTGATCAATTCTTTTAAGTTGTTGAAATCACACCTTCTATTCCTTTTATTTATCATAATTTCATTATCACTTCAAGCTCGGATAGATTCTTTTGCAATCAAAGCCTCTCAGGTGTCTTGGACAACCATTGATGGCAACAACAGTTCAACGATTGATACTACCCTCCAAGGATTTGAACTATACAATCCTATTTTTTCGCCTTTTAATAAATATTATACTTACCTCGGGAATACAGGCTTAGCTGCTATGCCTCTTATATTTCAGCCAGATGCAAAAGCAGGCTTTGAATATGGCCAGTATAATGTTTTTAATGAGTATCTTTTTTTACAGAAGAATATAAAATTCTATAATGCTTATGTCCCTTATACCAACTTATCATATACTCTTGGTACCAGTGCAGGACAAATTATAGAGGCTACTCATACTCAAAATCTCCGGCCTAATTTTAATTTTGCGATCTATTACAGACGCATTGTATTCCCCGGTGACTACAATAGGCAAAGTACCGGCTACCATAACTTTTATTTATCTGAACGCTATCTTACCAGGAATAACAGGTATGGAATTAATGGTGCTATTAGCTTTAATAACGGCAAAATACAAGAAAATGGGGGCATTGCTATTGATTCTATTTTTGAGCACGATAATTTATTCAGCAACAGAGAGCTCATACCGGTCAAGCTGCAAAACTCAGAAAGTATCATTAAAAGAAGAGAGATCATGTTATATCAACAACTCCATTTTGGGCCTTCAGAGGATATATATATCAATGATTCTACTTCATATCAAAAGATCATACCAAAGTTTACCCTCTCACATTTATTTAATTATAAAATAAAAGAAAATATTTATTCAGATCAGGATGTAACGCCTGAAGAACGTTATTATGCCCTCCCTTTTATGGATTCTTTATTAGCTACTGACTCTTCAAGGGTCAGTACAATTTCAAATCAATTAGGTTTTGCCTATAACAACATGAAAGATTCTGTTATTAAGAACATTTTTACGTTGTCATTTCTGCATGATTATTACGATATTTCTCAATATTATGACAATCAGAATTTACCGGAGCCAATAAAAAACATTTATAAAATTCACGATGCATCAGCTAAAGCTTCCGCTACTAACTATCAAGCAAATGATATAAAAAATGGTTTTTCATACATGGCATCTGCCGAGTATCACTTAATAGACTATAACCAAGGCAATTATTTATTAAACGGAGAAGTATTCTATAATTTTAAAAATAAGTTAGGGCAGCTGGGGAGTAAAATAACTTTTAATCGACAATCTCCTGATTTTATTGCTAATAGATTTATTTCTAATTTCTTACAAATAGAAAATAGTTTTGATGCTATTAATTCAAACCAATTTTCTGCGATTTATCGTAATCCGGAGCTAAAATTGTCAGTTAGCTTCAATCGATACAATTATAAAAATTATATTTATTGGGATATAACAAATCAACCTGTTCAAGCAAGTTTTCCAATATCTGTAAATAATGTGATCGTTCAGAAAGAATTCCGATTAGGCAGTTGGGGCTTAAATAATTATATCGTTTTTCAAGATCTGTCTCAGCAACAAATCATAAATCTACCTTCGTATGTTTCCAGGCATAGTTTTTATAAAACCGGGAAAGTTTTTAAAGGAAATATGGATTACCGAACAGGCATAAACATTTATTATCATAATAACTATCATGCAAATGCCTATTCGCCTATAACCGGAACTTTTTTAGTTCAAAATACAGGACAATTTACTTATTATCCCGTACTGGATTATTTTTTAAATGTACGAGTAAAAAGGCTTAAAGCATTTTTCTTAATAGAGCATTTAAATAAGGATATTTTTTATTTCGGATATTATGGAGCTCCGAATTATCCTATGCCGGATCGAAAAATGAGGATTGGGCTTAGTTGGTCTTTTTTTGATTGATGATTTAAAAAGGTGCATTTTTCTCTTTACTCATTTTTTTATACACCATATTATCCATAAAAGCAGGAAACCATTTATTGACAAATACAGATGCTTTACCTAATAAAGTCAAGATAATAGTCCTTTTTCGTTGTTCTATACCTTTTAACATATGCTTAGCAACTTCATGAGGACTCATGAGTTTATTTTCATTTAAAGGAGACTCCGCTTGCACTTTTCCTTCATTATTCAAGGCCTTATTACGAATATTAGATGCTGTGTATCCCGGAGCTATCAGCATTATATGAACACCTCGCTTAAACACTTCCGTTCTTAAGGCTTCTAAAAACCCTTGCATGGCAAACTTTGAAGCTGAGTAACCTGTCCTGCCCGGTAAACCTCTATAACCTGCGACAGATGATACGCCAACTATCACGCCTTTATTTTTAAGAATATAGGGCAAAGCAAATTTTGTACAACAAACAGTTCCCCAAAAATTAATGTCCATCACTTGCTTAATCACTGATAATTCTGCTTTTTCTAACGTAGCCCGCATAGAAATTCCTGCATTATTAATCAATACATCCACTGTTCCGAAGTTGTTGATTGCAGCAGATATTAAATTCCTACAATCATTTTCATTGCTCACATCAGCCTTTACCCATACAGCCTCCTTTCCTTCTTGCCTTAGTTCGTCTACCACAGACTCTAATTTCCCTGTGCTTCTGGCCCCCAGTACCACTTTTGCACCTTCTTTAGCAAAAACTTTAGCACATTCTAAACCTATCCCGGAAGAAGCACCTGTAATAATTACTACTTTATCTTTAAGGCTATACTTCATAGAATATTTAATGTTCTACTTTCCAGTAAACTTCTTTACCATCATTATCCTGACAGAGTTTACGAGCTAACACAAATAAGTAATCTGATAATCTATTCAAATATTTTACGATGATTTCCTCTACAGGTTCTTGACTGGCAATTTTTACTACTAATCTTTCTGCCCTGCGGCAAACACATCTGGCGATATGGCAATAAGAAGCAAGCGGATGGCCTCCGGGCAAAATAAAATTCTTTAAGTCCGGAAGCTGCTGGTTCATCAAGTCCATCTGTTCTTCTAATAATACAATATCTTGTTCCAACAAATCCGGGAGTTTCATTTTTGACTTCTCAGGATCAGATGCTAACTTTGAACCTACTGTAAACAATTTATTTTGTATTTGTATCAATATGTCTTTGCTTCGACTATCTATCTGTTGATCTGCAATAAGCCCTATGAAAGAATTGAGTTCATCAACAGTGCCGTAGGCATCGATTCTATTATGATGTTTTAGTACTCTGGTTCCTCCTATTAAAGAGGTTTTACCCTGGTCACCCTTTTTAGTATATATTTTCATGGAAAGATAAAGATAAGGAAATGAGTAACAAATACGATAAAACTATCTTAACGGATATATTTTATTTCCATTCTTGAAGGGAGACGAAAGAAGCCGTATTTGAGTTAAAATAAAGGATATCTCCTGTATCAGCGTCTACTTTAAAAGTCCAAATAGGCCTATAATTAAAGGGATTAGTTTCCCCTACTTCCACATGATAATGTGGACTTTCTTCACTTGGGCTTTTGATTACTAAAGTTTTCAAATAAATATCCTTATGTTGTAAAGCCATTAGTTGGTCTGACTTTTCCTTAACCTTTGGCAAAACACGTACTAAGATTTGCGCTTGTTTATTAGAAATTTTATAAATAGCTACTTGTTTTTCAGTATAAATTTTATCTGTATGGTTTACTTCTACATTCTTGACTGAATTATATCCTACCGTATCTAATTTAAACGAATAAACTGCTTTTTCGAATTTCTCCCAATAACTCTCAAATCTATCCGTTTCTGCAGAACAAGTTATAATGTAACCTTTCTTATCATTTACTAAAAGAAAAGCTTTATCAGTAACCTTTACTTCACTAATATCACTCTTAAAAGAGTATTTTAACCATCTGGCAGGCAGATCATTGATAGTAGTTTTACCTTTTTTAAGAATTTTTATACCATCTATATAGGTATGCATCTCCTCTATAATAAATGAAGAGAACTTTTTGAGATTATTACGGCTTTCAGGTAATTCTTCTACTACGATATCAATATGTTCGTGGTATTTATCGGTAAAAGTATCGAACTCAGATTCTGCCGCAACTAATTCACCTCCCCTGGGGTTCAATCTCCATTCCTTTGGAAACTCAAGAGAATATACTTCCGTTATGTTGTAATATCTTTGAGTCTCAGATTGGCTTTTAATAATAAATGGAAATAATAAAATAATTATATATTTCAGCAGCTTCATCTATTACTCTCTGGCCAAACAAAAACTATAAAATTCTTAAACAGGCGATATTAAGAAGCATCTGTTTTTTCTTCCGATTTTTTAGGCGAAGCCTTTTTTACAGATATTTTAAGCTTATTAGTTTTTGTATCTATATCTATCTTTAAAGTATCTCCTTCTTTAACATTAGATTTTAAAATTTCTTCTGCCAATGGATCTTCCATATACTTTTGAATAGCTCTATGCAATGGCCTTGCACCGTACTGTGGATCAAACCCTTTCTCAGCTAAGAAATCTTTAGCTGCATCAGTTAAAGTTAATTTATAACCTAATATTTCAATTCTTTTGAATACATCTTTAAGAGTAATATCAATGATTTTATGAATATCTTCTTTTGTAAGAGAATTAAAGATCACTACATCATCTATTCTATTTAAAAATTCCGGAGAAAAAGTTCGCTTAAGTGCCTTCTGAATAACACTTTTGGCTGTATCTTCTTCACTTTGCTTTTTAGCAGTTGTTGAAAATCCAACACCCGTTCCGAAATCTTTTAGTTGCCTCACACCTATATTAGAAGTCATAATGATCAAAGTATTCTTAAAATCAACCTTTCTACCTAGTCCATCTGTTAATTGTCCATCATCTAATACTTGCAATAAAATATTGTAAACATCCGGATGTGCTTTTTCAATTTCATCTAATAGAATTACTGAATACGGTTTTCTTCTTACTTTTTCAGTAAGTTGTCCGCCTTCTTCATAACCTACATATCCAGGAGGGGCGCCAATCAATCGGCTCACAGAAAACTTCTCCATATATTCACTCATATCCATTCTAATTAAAGAATCTTCAGAGTCAAATAAGTATTGAGCTAATACTTTAGCTAATTCAGTTTTACCTACACCTGTAGGCCCTAAGAATACAAAGGATCCGATTGGTTTATTTGGATCTTTCAATCCCACCCTGTTTCGTTGGATGGCTTTTACAATTTTGTTTAAAGCTTCATCTTGGCCAACTACTTTGCCTTTCATATCATCTGCCATAGTTAAAAGCTTATCGCTTTCTTTCTGAGCAATCCTACTTACGGGCACTCCGGTCATCATAGCAACTACTTCTGCCACATCTTCTTCCCCTACAGGGTATTTTTTAGTTTTAATCTCTCTCTTCCCAATCTTCTTTAGCACCTTCTAGTTCTTCTAGAAGCTTTTTTTCATTATCTCGTAACTTAGCTGCTTCCTCATATCGTTGGCTTTTAACTACCTTGTTTTTTTCTAGTTTAATATCCTCTATCTTTTTTTCTAAATCTAAAATAGCTTTAGATACATGGATATTTTTTAAATGTACTCTGGCACCTACCTCATCTAATACATCAATAGCTTTATCCGGTAAAAATCGGTCAGTAATATACCGAGTACTTAAGCTGACACAGGAACTTAAAGCATCTTCTGAATAATCTACATTATGATATTGTTCATAAGTATCTTTTATATTATTCAAGATGATCATTGTTTCTTCTGCACTAGGTGGCTCTACAAGTACTTTTTGGAATCTTCTGTCTAATGCACCGTCCTTTTCAATATGTTGCCTGTATTCGTCTTAAAGTAGATGCACCGATACATTGTAGTTCTCCCCTTGCTAACGCCGGTTTGAAAATATTAGAAGCATCTAAAGAACCTGTGGCACCACCTGCACCTACAATAGTATGTATCTCATCAATAAATAGAATAATATCTCGATTTACTTCAAGCTCATTCATAATAGCTTTAATACGCTCTTCAAACTGACCTCGATATTTTGTACCGGCAACCAATGCTGCAAGGTCTAACATTACAATCCGCTTATTAAACAACACACGAGAAACTTTTCTTTGAATAATTCTCAAAGCCAAACCTTCTACAATAGCTGTTTTACCAACACCGGGCTCTCCTATTAAGATTGGGTTATTTTTTTTCCTTCTACTTAATATTTGAGAAACTCTTTCAATTTCTACTTCTCTTCCAACTATAGGGTCTAATCGGTCTTCTTCTGCCAACTTTGTCACATCTCTGCCAAAACTGTCTAAAACAGGTGTTTTTGATTTTGCTCCACCCCTAGCAGGACGTTCCGGGACCCCTTTATCATCATCCTCATCGAAATTGTCATCGTCAGATAGTTCGTTTTTTATATCGTATTGCATATAATCTAATTCAGCGTTAAACACATCATAGTCTATATTAAATTGACTTAATATTTGGGTAGCTATGTTATCTTTATTTTTTAAAATAGACAGCATAAGATGTTCTGTACCAATAATTTCACTTTTAGTAAGTTTCGCCTCTAATAAAGCTATTTTTAATACTTTTTCGGCTTGTTTAGTCAAGGTAACATTTGAAATATTATGAGGTGCAGTAGTTGCCTTTTCTCTCACTGCATCTTCTATTGCTTTTCTTAGCAATACAATGTCGACATCTAAAGAAATCAATGATTTTATTGCTAAGCCCTCTCCTTCTCTGATCAATCCTAATAAAAGATGTTCTGTACCAATATAATCATGGCCTAGTCTTAATGCCTCTTCTCTACTAAAAGAGATTACTTCTTTAACTTTTGGTGAAAATTTTGCTTCCATAATATTATTTGAATATCAAAAACTATGCCTTTAACTGCTAGATTTCGGTGTAAATTAACAAAGTATTTCTACATAAAAAAGCATTTAACTAACAATGGTGGTGTTGAAAAGTACTTGCCACTATTTTTAAATCTTATTTATTATATTAACGAAAAGTAAGCACAGATAGTTTGCCTTATATCATCAAAACAGCTGAGTTTATTAAAATCTTTTATAATTTTACATCGCTAATTTGTATATTATTACTTATTGATTTACAACAATATAATACTGAGTCAATTTTATACATTTTATAAAAGTTAATAAAAAATATTATTACTGGTTCTTATTTAATAAATTTGATATCATAAATAAACCCGAGAGTAATGAATCTATCAACAGATAAGCAAGACAAATACACATTATTAGCTATAGAGGATAACAAGCTAAATACATTAAACGCACCAGACTTAAAGTCAGATTTTGTGTTATTAAACACAGAAGGAGTGAGAAATTTTATTTTAGATCTTAGTAACGTATCGTTTGTAGATTCATCAGGACTCAGTGCCATTTTGACAGCAAACAGATTATGTAAAAATTCTAATGGCACCTTAAGTATTGGCAAATTTGCAAGAAAATGTTCAAAAACTAATTAAGATCTCTCAATTAGAAAACATTTTAAATATTGTACCAACTAATCAAGAAGCTATCGATTTCATCTTAATGGAAGAAATCGAAAGGGAGGTAAATAATGAGTAATGGCATTTCGGGTTACTATACTAGGTAATAACTCAGCAATACCTGCATATGGCAGGCATCCTACATCTCAGTTTCTTCAACATGACAGCAGCTATTATTTAATAGATTGTGGAGAGGGTACTCAGTTCCAACTGAAAAAGTACGATCTTAAATTTAGTAGGATCAATCAATATATTTATAAGCCATTTGCATGGTGACCACATTTTCGGGTTAATTGGCCTGATCAATACTTTTCACCTCTCAGGCCGAAAAAAAGACCTTCATATATTTGCTCCTGAACCGTTATCAAAATTAATTAATATTCAACTAAATCATTCGGGCAAAATCGATTTAAAATATAAATTAGTCTTTCATATTTTGGATGCTAACAAAATAGGACAACCTATATACGAAAATGATCAATTAACAGTACAGATCATTGAGATGGATCATAAAATAGAATGTTATGGATTTATATTTAAAGAAAAAACAAAACAACGAAAACTTTTAATTGACGAAATTAAAAAACATAATATTCCAGTAGCTTTCTATAAAAAATTACAACAAGGAGAAGATTATGTATGGGCAGGCCAAACCATCTCTAACGGTTCTTTAACTGCTGACCCAGCCCGCGCCAAAGACATATGCATTTTGCTCAGATACTAAATATAATGAAAAAATAATTTCGTCAATACGAAAAGCTGACCTACTTTATCATGAGGCAACTTTTGGTGAAACAGATAAAGAGAAAGCAGCAGAAAAAAATCATTCTACCGCTATCGAAGCCGCTACTATTGCTCATAAAGCAAATGTCGACAAATTGATCGTAGGACATTTTTCTGCCAAATATAAAGATTTGACTCCTTTGCTTAAAGAAGCACAAAGTGTATTTAAAAACACGATGTTGGCGGAAGAGGGAGTTACTTTTGAGGTTTGAGATTTTGAGGTTTGAGATTGAAAATTAAAAGATTTGAATATTGAAGGATGACTCCAAAATGAGCAAATTTTTCAGGGATGAAAAATTTAAAAAAACATTATTAAAGTTGAACGATTTATTGATTCAAATCAATACCGAAACTGACAACAAATTCAAAACCCCGACTTTTCATATTACCGCCTACTGTAGGGATTGTGGGTACATCAGCTAAATTAGATAAACCTAAAGTATAACTTAAATCTAAATTTATCCAAGAATGAGCAGAAGTGTGAAAATTTATACCACTACCTGCTCTTAAGGCATATACAAAAATTATTATAATCGTTTGTAACATACCCTTTTCCAGTTTGAGTACCTTCTAATAAAAATCCTACAACAGGCCCTACATTTATTTTCGGATGCAGATTGTCGTTCCTATCTCCATAATAATAGTTAAATAAAATAGGCATTTCGAAATAAGTTAATTGAAGTGTACCGGTAAAATCTTCAGTAATTTTATATCTAGTTCCTCTCTCTACGTATAATAAATCAACATTAAAACCAAAATGATTAGTCAAAGAATATTGAAAGAATCCTCCTGCCGTTAATCCGGTGCCCCATCCAGGTTCTTTTACATTGCTTATAGTGCTAAGATTAATTCCAACTTTAGGGCCTGCCGTAAATGTGTATGCAACCTGTGCATTTGATTTTATAGATACAATAAAAAGGCCTATAGTCAGTAATACATATAGATTTTTTTTCATAAGATACTGTTTATTTTTAGCACATTAAGGGTAAATTTACTTTATAATATGCAGATAAGCAAACATAGCTGTTTAAATTAAGAATTAATTATCCTAACGCTACATCTAATACCATCATCACTATAAATCCTAATACCAAACCGATGGTTGAAAAATCTGTATACTTATCCCGTTGCGCTTCAGGAACTACTTCTTCTATAACTACATAGATCATCGCCCCTGCAGCAAAAGCTAATGCATAAGGTAATATAGGTTGGATAGATAAAACTGCTATAGCACCTAGTACACCTGCTATAGGCTCTACAATAGCAGATAATTGGCCATACCAAAAGCTTTTTAACCTACTCATTCCTTGGCGCCTAAGAGGCATTGAAACTGCAATACCTTCAGGAAAATTTTGAATACCTATACCTATCGCCAATGTGACAGCGCCATAAATATTTGCTCCCGGCAAATCATAGGCTACAGCCCCAAATAATACACCTACTGCCAATCCTTCAGGAATGTTATGCAAAGTAATCGCTAAAATTAATAGCGTAGTTCGTTGCCAGTTTGTTTCTATTCCTTCACTTTCATTCATGCTAAAGTTAATGTGTAAATGAGGCAAGATCTTATCTAATCCGTAAATAAACAATGCTCCTGTAAAAAATCCCACAGAAGCGGGAATCCACCCGGGAGTACCCATTTCTTCAGAAAGGTCAATAGCGGGAGCCAGAAGCGACCAAAAACTGGCAGCAAGCATAACACCTCCGGTAAAGCCGAGCATGCCATCTAAAAATTTTCTTTCTAAAGTTTTCATAAAAAAAACCGTTCCGGCCCCTAAAGCAGTTACACCCCAAGTAAAACATGTTGCGATCAAGGCTGCAACAATTGGATTGATAGAAGAAAGATAATTAACAATTGTTTCCATGATATTAATTTGTGATATAAATATTTTTAGCAACTTGATATGAAATATTTAAAGAGTTTTTGTTTAACTCAATCAATAGTGAATTATCAAAAGGTATTTTCTTTAAGACTTTTATAGAAGCACCTAATTCTGCTTGTATGTCATTTAAATATGATAAAAATTCGGTAGAACTATCTTTTACTCCTACTATTCTCCCAATTTCATTTTGCTCTAAATCTATTAAAGCCTTACCTAAGCGTTGTGTAATATTTCCTTTTTTATCAGGTATGGGATCACCATGCGGATCATATGTAGGATTGCCTAAATAATCATCTAATTTATCTGTTAATAAAACTGAATTAATATGTTCCAATTCTTCAGCTACTTCATGTACCTCGTCCCAGGAAAAATTTAATTTTTCTACTAAAAAATACTCCCACAAACGATGCCTTCTAATTACTTGCACCGCAAGTTTTTTACCTTTATCAGTTAAAGATACCCCGCGATATTTTATATAATTAATTAACTCTTTATCTGATAACTTTTTCAACATATCCGTTACAGATGCAGCTTTTGTATGCAACTCTTCGGCTATGGCATTTGTGTTGATGTTTTTATTACCGGTATTTATATCTAATCTGTATATTGCTTTTAGATAATTCTCTTCGGTTAAAGTAGGCATAATGGCAAAAGTACTATTTTTAGGCTTGCCTAAAAATTATTTTAACTTATTTTAAGAAATTATTTACAATAAAATGCGTTAATTAGATAAATACAAATTAAAATCAAATATGTATAAAAAAATATTATTAGCTGCTACCGCTTACATGAGCATGTTTTACTTACAAGCTCAAGATTTTTATGGGTCTTCATCTAAAAATAAAATTTCAACGGTTATAGATATTATAGATCAATATTATGTTGATGAAGAAAATGATACTGCCTTAGTAGAAACAGCTATCAGAGCAATGCTAGAAGAATTAGACCCGCACTCTGTATACATTCCGGCTAAAAATGTTAAAAGCATGAATGAGCCTTTAGAAGGTAATTTTGATGGCATAGGCGTACAATTTAATATTTTAGATGATACCATTATTGTCATCTCTCCTATTTCTGGTGGCCCTTCAGAAAAATTAGGAATTATGGCCGGCGATAAAATCATTAAAATAAAAGATTCTGTGGTAGCAGGTGTAGGATTTACAAATGAAGATGTTGTAAGGGAATTACGAGGCAAAAAAGGTTCTGAAGTAAATATCAGCATTATGCGTAGAAATGAAGCTGAACTTATAGAATATAATATAGTAAGGGATGAAATTCCTATTTATAGTGTAGATGCTACCTATATGGCTACTC